>JAZQYP010000045.1:0-185078 GCA_045633625.1 Eubacteriales bacterium | reverse complement strand
GATTTCCGAGGATCATAGTGAAGCTCTTTCCTGCCTCGCTTGCAGCCTTAAGACGTGTAAAGAGGGTGGAAATGAGAACGGGATGGGGGTTCATCATAACCTTTACCTGAAATTCAGGGTGCCACCATGCCTCTCTCTTTTCGAGGTCCTTACCGCTGAGGCTACGAACATATTCGCACACCTTTTTGTCCTTGAAAGGAACAAAATCGTGAGGCTGGAAATCGAACTTCGTTGCGGGATCGGTAATAAATTTGCTCATTTTTGTTTCTCCTTTGTAATTTATTTTTTTATTTTTATTTTAATTTATCTGCTCGCCGCCGAGGAAGACGTGCTTTACGTCAAATCGGTCGTCGACCATTACAAGGTCAGCGCGCTTACCCTTTGCGATCTCACCTCTGTCACGAAGAGAAAGCATCTTTGCGGGGTTAGTAGACGCGAATCTGAATGCCTGACAAATGGATGCGCCTGTGTGACACATCATATTACGGCAAGCGTTTGCAAGCTGGATTTTCGAGCCTGCGATCTCACCTGAGAAGTCAAAGTTGATATCGTCAACTCCGTCATAGCCCTCAGGCTTGGGGCCATCCCATACGCACGCGTCGGAGATAAGGATTATTCTCTCGTCGCCCTTGATCTTTCTTACAAGGCGGAGCATATAAGGATCAACGTGAATTCCCATCTTATCGCAGATAAGCTCTGCGTAAATATCGTTATTGTACCAAACAGCCTCGTCAACGCAAACGCCACGGCACTCGGGATACTTATTGAGCGTACCCGTCGCATTTGTATGGTGTGTTGCGAGCTTGAGTCCGTAAGGCATCATCTTCGCTACCTGATAAGGATCTGCCTCACTGTGAGCTACCGAGAAGACTACGTTAGGATTAACCTTGAGCGCATCCTCTGCAAACATCTCGATATTCTCACGCTCGGGAGCGATTCCCCATACTCTTACGAAATCTCCGAATGCTTCAAGAAGAGGCATATAGTCGTCACGATCAATCTCTTTATTCCAAGGATTGTTCTCGCGGTCTGCACCGTACTTGGGATTCATATAAGGAGCTTCCATATAGAAACCGAAAATATTGGGGCACTTACCTGCATCAACTGCATCTCTTATCACCTTTGCCTCGCGAATAAGCTCGGGAGCAGGCTGAGAGAAATAAAGTGTGGGAAGAACTGTTGTAACTCCGGCATCAAGCACTGTCTTTGCAGCTCCCTCAGGATCGTCATAGAACCAAGCTTTCGCATCAGAGTGTGTATGTATGTCAATAAGACCGGGACCGGTGTAAAGACCCTTTGCGTCTATTATCTCAGCATCACCGATATCGACGTTCTTTCCAAAGTCAACGATCTTATCACCGTCGAGAAGGATCGTTCCGTCAAGTATCATATGATCAGGGAAAATAATATTCGTATTAATTATTGCCTTCATATTTTATCTCCTATGGTGTTTTACTATAAAATAATATATATATACTATATTGTACTATATTTATCTTCTTTTGTAAACACTTAATTTGATTTTTTTCAATATTTTTACAGAGAATCCCACGCAAAATGCGTGGGATTCTCAAAAAAAACTGATTATTTACGTATTACGAAAAATACTTGGGAGCTACGGGAGCGCCTGTAGCGGCAGACTCAACTGCAGCGCGGCAAACAGCAACTGTGTTTGCACCCTCGATAACGTCGCACTCTACGGGAAGATCCTTATGAATGATCTCGCAGAACTCCTCGATCTCTGCCTGCATATTGTGTCCCTTTATCTCAACGGGGATCGTTGTAGGAAGATAATTTGTTCTGTCTGTCATAGGATTGTAGAACTCCTTATACATCAAGAGAGCATTCTTGTCACTCTCGTAAATGATAGTTCCCTTTGTACCGTAGATACAAGTTCTCATAGTATAAGGTCTGTGACAACCGATGGAAACCATTACCTTACCGATAACGTTGTTAGGATACTTAAGAATAGAAATTGTGCAATCGTCAACGGGCCAATGAGGAAGAGCCTTGTGGTTAGCATATGCAGTAACCTCAGTAGGATTACCTGCAATCCAACGGAGAAGGTCCATTGCATGACATCCACCACCTACTACAGGGTGACGGAGATGTACAGGGTCATGACGCCAGTTGTCAATATCGGGGATGATATCGTAGTTGTGCGCGTACTCGGACTCAACGAAGAAGAGCTCACCGATCTCGCCTCTGTCAACAAGCTGCTTGAGAAGTGCGAAGGGGGGGTTCTTTCTTGCTACCTGTCCTACCATGAACTTCTTATCGGACTTCTTAGCTGCATCAACGATAGCCTGGCAGTCCTCCATCTCCATTGCAAGAGGCTTCTCACAAAGAACGTGGTAACCTGCCTCAAGAGCTGCAATTGCCTGCTCCTTATGTACCTGGTCAGGAGTTGCAACGATAACTGCGTCAAATCCGCCAGCTGCGAGCATATCCTTATAGTCTGTGTAAACCTTCTCGATACCGAAGACCTTTGCACAGTCTACAGCAAACTCCTCGTGAATATCGCAAACTGCAACGCACTTTGCGTAAGGGATGTTAGCCATTCCCCTCAGATGCACTCTACCGATACCTCTCTCGGCAGCGCCGATAACGGCAAACTTAATTACGTTTTCCATATATTTTTCCTCCAAAAAAATTTTTATAATTTTGATCTGCTATTTGCAGGATCTTTTGTACTGTGTAGGTGTCATACCAACGTATTTCTTAAACGTGGATGAAAAATAGTGTGAATTAGCAAACATAAGCGCTTCAGAAATCTCAAAAAAGCTTTGTTTTGTGCAACGTATCAATCTTTTTGCTTCCTCAATCTTCATCATATTGAAATATTCGATGACCGAATACCCGCAGATATTTTGAAAATGCTTCGATACGTAGGATTTACTGAAGGACATTTTCTGACTGAGCTCTTCAAGATTGAGCCTATCATAGACCTTTTCTTCCATATAGTCAATAACACGTATGCAAAAATCATCATCTATAGTCTTTTTCGAAAAATATAGCTTCTTTTTGGGCGTCTCAGCGGTTATCTCTCTTATTAAATCAATAAGCATAAGCTCAAGGCGGAGCAAAATAGATTGCTCACCTGCCCATATTTTGCTTTCATAGTCAATACTCTGCCTATGAACGGTAAGATCTCCAAATGACAGCATCGCCTCGTGAATTATCGCAACTATAGACTGCTTTGTGGTCATTGATGCTTGAAGCTTTCGACCCTCAAGGCACCTTAATGCTTCTGAGTCACTGTTAAAGGTCATAATAAAAACGTTTGTGAGGGAGTTCTTTTGAAGCTTAAGCATATGCTTCTCGTAAGGCTTATGAAAATACATTTCCCCTTGCTGAAGCATAAACGTACTATTATCAGCCACTATGCTGCATTGCCCTCTGTCAACGTAGACTATTTCCCAATTTGGATGAGACTCGTATCTATCCTCAAATCTGTCGTCAAATTCAAAATAATAAAGTGAACTGATAAAATTGATATCAATAGCCTTTTCAACGCCTCTTCCTCTTACGTTGATATTTGAATTAACTTTATTCAAAGCATCACCTCAAAATAAAATTATGCTTTACGTGTACAATTATACACCATATTCGTGCAGTATGTGTACATAATATAATTTGTTTTGTATAAAAAAACGCAAAATATTACACAAATCAAGTACAAAAGAACTTGTGATAAAAAATTCGGGAGTTAGTTATTTTCTTTGTTAATCAAAGACAAGAGTGTAACGTCGCCAAACGCCTTATTCCAGTCATTCTTAAATCCTTGAATAGAGGTATCCGTTGTTGTATGTGCAAGAAGTCGCCTCATAACGTCAGCACTGACAGTAGCACAATGGCATCCCACTGCAGCCACGTCGAGCACTTCCCTTGCGGTCTTGAAGCTTGCCGCGAGGATCTGTGTCTTCGTCTCACACGCACTGAACACCTTGTGAATATCTGCTACGCACTGAACTCCGTCATCACAAATATTTTCAAGACGGCTGACATATGGCGCAACGTAAGTTGCTCCTGCATTGGATGCAAGCATAGCCTGTGCCGCAGTGAGCACCGCAGTTACGGTAACCTTGTAGCCCTCCTCGCTGAGCGCCTTCGTTACCTTGAGTCCTATATCACTTACCGGAATTTTTACGACGGTATTGTTTCCAAGAAGACTTACAAGTGCCTTTGCTTCTTCGATTATCTTATCGTAATCCTCCTCAGTGACCTGAACGTGTATCTCTTTGTTCTTTCCAATTATCGCACGGATCTCCTTGAGAAGTGCGATAACGTCTCCCCCCTCAGACGAAAGTATGGTGGGGTTAGTAGTTACTCCCTCAATGGGATAGTAGGTGTTAAAATACTTGATGTCCTCAAGATTTGCCGTGTCAAGCAAAATTCTCATAATTATCCTCAATTCTTAATACAGCCTTGGGGCATAATAACCCCAAGGCTGAAAATGTAAAAATTATCTCATCTGCTGGAGATCGTAGTGAATGTCGTATGCCTTCTCTTCGTCAGTGAACTTGTGCTTGGTGTCGATAACCTTGCCATCGTTCCACTTTCTGTCGTTGATGTCCTCAGCAGTACCGATGATGGTAACGTTTACCTGACGGCGACGAGCGATAACGTGGTCCCAGTCAATGAAGTAGATGTGTGCGAAGAGACCGAGGTCGAGCTTGCCATCCTTGATGGTGAGGGTCTCACTTCTGCCGAAGAAGCAGCTGCGGAGGTGACCGTCTGTGTTCATGCTGGAGTAGTCACCGGGCTCGTTTACGTATCTACCGTACTGAGCGTGGATAGGACCGGGATGACGGTACTGATGCTCCTCAGCAAAGTCGGGGATCATCTTTCTCATGATGTCAAGAAGGTCGTGCTGAAGGAACTCGAGATCGAAGGAGTCGATATCGTGCGAGCACTCCTGAACCATTACGGAACAGGTTGTGTGGTGAGATACGATAGCAACTGTACCGTTCTTAATGCCGGAATCCTCTACCATCTCAAGGATCTCTTTTCTGATGTCGTGGAAGGTGGGGATCCAGCCTCTGGACTGAAGCTCTAATTCTTTCTGATAAACTTTGAATTCCATTGTTTTTTCTCCTTATGTATAATTAAAAAATTTTGATTACTTATTGTTAAGACGCTTGCCTACTGCTCCGCCCGGATGGATAAGAGCAAAATCCATCTTTTGATAGCCTGTATACTCAACAAGAGCTGTCTGAAGTGCATCAAAGATAGCGCTTGTAACTGCAAAGCTTGTTGTACCCTGACAGTTATACTTATCGCATTCCTTTGTGACCTTCATAGCAAGCACGATATCTGCCTCGGTAGCGAGAGGAGACTGCATATTCTCGGTAACACCGATTATCGTCACACCCTTGACCTTGCAAACGTCGATTATAGTCATAAGCTCGTCTGTCTTACCGCCTCTTGAAGCGAGAAGCATAACGTCGCCCTTCTTCATACATCCAAGACCGCCGTGAACTGCCTCTGCAGGAGAGAGGAATCTTGCAGGACGCTCAACACAACACATAAGGTGTGCAAAATGTCTGCACGCAATACCCGAGTGTCCGCAGCCTGCCGCCGCAATTCTCTCAGCCTTAGCAAGAGCCTCAACAGCCTTTCTCATTTCTTCTCTGTCAAGAACCTTTGCGGTCTCTGCAAGAGATTCTGCCTCGATGCGAAATGCATCAAAAGCCTGATTAAGTGCGCTCTCCATCATATGCCGTGAACCTCGTTCCAGGTCTTACGGAGTGCCCAGAGCATCTCCTCTGCAGCTTCCTCGGGAACGGCAGCCTTCATGATACCGCTTGTGCATCCCGTTGCCTGTGCGCCTGCACTGATGACGTTTGCAACATCATCGGGACCGGAAATACCTGCACCCTGAAGAACCATAATGTCGGGATTGATCTTTCTTACTGCCTCGATAGTATCGCGAACGTAACCCATATCACTTGCAACACCTGTACCGATAAGCTCGGTAGGCTCTGCTACGATAAGGTTAGGACCAAGCTCTGCGATCTGACGGATCTCCTCAACGCTATCAGCACAAACGATAGTAGCAAGTCCTACCTCGTCAGCACGTGCGATGGTTGCCTTTATCTCTTCAAGTGTGAGCTTCTTCTCTGCGTGGTTGAGCATAACGCCAACTGCGCCCGCTTCCTTAACAGACTCAGGAAGAACAGATCCAAGACCTCTTCCGGGTACAAGTGCATCCATATGCTGAGCATATACGTGAATGTACTTTGTGTTCTCAGCGAGAAGTCTGATGTCGGCGTACTGAGGAGTTACGATAACGTCAAGGTCATACTTGTGCGCGATCTCGTCAACAGCCTTTGCGAGCTTAAGCATTCTCTCACCCCACATAAAGCACTTGGGGCCAATCTCAAAGTAAGGAGCTCTGATCTTATAATTCTTATACATTTTTTGTCACCTCTATGTAATAATAAATTAGTTCATAAGTTTATCGAGAGCACAGTATCTCTCGTATGCTTCGGTATAATCGGTGCCCATAGGCTTGTACTCACCCTTGGTCTTTACAACCGCATCTGCCGCCGCAGAAACGTTCTCATAAAGTCCGATTCCAACAGCCGCCATAATAGCACCACCAAGACAAGCAGTCTCGCCCTCGGCAAGTCCGTGAAGCGTTCTACCTGTAACGTCTGCCTTGATCTGCGCCCAAAGAGGACTTGAAGCACCGCCGCCGGTAATTCTTATCTCGTTTACCTTCTCAGCTCCTACGTAGTCAAGGTCCTGCTTAAGTGTGTAAGCAATCGCCTCCATTATCGAGCGAGCGAAGTGTCCGCGAGTATGCGAGAGAGTGATTCCCGCAAACACAGCCTTAGCATCGGGGTTATACTTGGGCATTGTAGATCCTGTAAAGTAAGGAAGCATAGAAAGTCCGTCACATCCTGCAGGGACCTCCTCTGCAAGCTTATCAAGCTCCGAGAACTTGAAGTTCTCAGAGAAATTATTCTTGAACCACTTAAGTGCCATTCCTGCCGTTGACGACCAAAGAATGAGACAGTACTTGCCGTCTATCGCGTGCATATGGCAAGGAATAATGCTGTCGGGATTGTATGCAGGCATCTTATCGGTCATAACGCAAATAGCCATTATCGTTCCCGTCATCTCGCTGATTACGCTCTCATTGGTAACACCGCAACCAATCGTTCCCGCGATCTGATCGAGCGCACCGCTTACTACCTTGATCCCGTTGTACTCACCGACAACAGATGCCGAAGGAACGATCTTAGGAAGCTTGTCTGCATCAATGCCAATGTAATCGAGCATCTTTTGCCACCAGGTATTTGCCGTAACGTCAAAATAAGTAGTTGACGACTGGATCGTAGGCTCGGTAACAAATTCACCCGAGAGCTTATAAAGCACCCAGTCCTCAAGCATAAAAATCTTCTCTGTCTTTTCAAAGATCTCGGGCTTATTGTTCTTAAACCAGAGAAGCTTTGATGCAGGCCAGCCGGCGGTTATTTCGGGCTGTCCTGTAACCTCGTAAACGAGCTTGTTGCCAAACTCTGCCTTTATTGCCTCTGCCTCGTCAACTGCTCTGTTATCGAGCCACACTACTGCAGGACAAAGTGCATTGCCCTCTGCATCAGCGAGGATAAGCGTCTCGCCCTGCGTGTCGATCGAGAGTGCATCTATCTTTCCGCACTCTGCCTCAAGCTCGGCAATAACGCCCTCAGACATCTTTATGTATTCGTCTGCGGGAAATTCAATAAATCCCGTCTCTGCATCGGTATCAAGGGTATAATCTACCGAACGGACTGCGAGTCTCTTTCCTTCACCGTCGAAGACAGCCGCCTTAAGCGACGTAGTACCGATATCTATACCGAGAAGCCTATATTCACTCTTGCTTTTGTTTGTCATAGGAGTACATTCCTTTACATTTTAAGATTACATTCTAATTCCCTTTTATCATACCATATTTTACCTGTCAAGTCAATAGAATTTAAGGATTTTCGGGACTTTTTAGCAATTAATTTTCCATATTACACGCCACCTTTTGTTACTTTTCTCAATAAAATTTGCAAAAAAGGAAAAGGGCGAAATTTTTTCGCCCTTTTATAAGCTTATACTATTTCAATACCCTCGAAAATAGCACATTTCGGACCTTTATAACGTCCCGTTGTGACGATCTTTTCCGAAAGTCTCATCGACGAGAGTGCTGCACTTAAAGACCCCGATATCGAGATACCCGAAAGCGGAATAACCTTCTCTCCGTCAAAATAATATGCAAGTCTTACCTCTCCGCCAATATAGTCATTATAAAGATCTACCTGAAGACCTGACATTGAGACGCATCTGAAATAAGGTGCACTATTTATCTCATTTTCTGTAAGAGATCCTGCCTCAAGCTCGATACAGGAAAGTGCGCCTGTAGCATTCTTTGAGAGATATTGTGCAAATCTGTGAGCACCAAAGTAGCTCGATGCCCTTCCGTCTTTAATTATTTCAGTATCAACAAGCGTTACACCGTCAACGTCAAAAAGTGCCGATGATACACTGCCCTCGATCGCACCTCGCATCGTTACCGTTAGCTTATCGTGCTTAGGATCCTTCTGAACGTCGTCACCTATCGAGAAGAAGTTTGACTGTGAATATACCGCGGAATAATTAAGCTCATATACGAGATTTGTCATAAGCGACGAAAGCTCCTCGGCATCAAGCATAACTCTGCAAGAAAGCTTTTCCTCGGGCTTTACGGCACGGCAACGTTCTCTTACCTCTATCATCTTCTCGTTTATCTCGTGCGTGATATCATCCACGTCAAGCACACTCATCCTCTTACACTCGTAAAGCTCTACCGACTCGCCTTCATTCCACGTAGGAATTGCCTCTGCCATAGCACTGTAGGACACAGCACGCTTATCTATACCGCGACTGTTTTTGACGGTGGCGGTATGTCTATTGACAAACACTTCAAGTGCATTTATAGAGCCAAACTCAAGTGTATCTGCCTTAAATACTGCCTCGGCTATCTTTTTACCCGCCTCTGACATATCGTAATCGGCAAAATTAGATTCAAGCTCTCCGTCAAGCACCTCGTTTTCGGGAAGCTCGTACATCTCGTTGTTGACAAGCAATGCCTTCTTTGCCGCCTCAGCGATCTTCTCCTTGGCCTCGTCTTCGGTAGTTGAGGCGTAGATCGAGAATGACGATGAGCCACGCTTTCCGTCATGATCAACGTAAACCGTTACCGTAGTGCTTTCGGTGTCGGTAGCGCGCACCGTCTCAAGTGCCTTGTGTACAAAAAAGAGCTCGTAAGACTCCGTTCTCGTCGAATTTATCTTATAATCACTTATGTTCTCAAACTCCTTAAGGAGTATTTCAATTTTTTCTATCGTCATGCCAGCTTCACCCTCACTTTCAAGGCAGGTCCGCCGTCTGAGACACGCACCCATTCCTTATATCCCTTGCCGCAACCGCCGCTTCCAATTATCTTTACACTATCGGATACCATTGAGATAGATTTAAGAAGATCGGGGACGTATCCACTCATCACAACGGGTGAGACGTAGTTGTCTGTAAGCTTTCCGTCAACTATCTCGATACCGTACTCGGCAGTGCACTGTATCTGCCAGTTCTTCGGGTCTTCCATACCGTTATTCGTTTGGAAAAGCATATATCCGTGTTTAATAGAGGCTATCATATCCTCAAGCTTATCATTTCCCGCATCAAAGAAGGTATTGGTCATTCTCGCATATGCCTTGCGCTTATAAGACTCTCTGCGTCCGTTGCCCGTTGCCTCTGTACCGAGCTGAGAAGCCGATGCAAGATCAGAGATACCAGAGACGAGAATTCCGTCTTTAATTATTTGCGTATCATGCGCAAGTACTCCGTCGTCATCGAAGAAATACGAGGCTGTAGACACAGTCGATGCCGCTCCGTCGCGCATATTGCATATGGGTGATGCAACGTATTTACCAACGTACTGCTTTGCGAGTGCTCTGTCCTTTACGAACTGATCCATCTCCACTCCGTGCCCAAATGCCTCGTGCGCGATAAGTCCGCTTATCGAGGGATCTGTTATAACGTCATAAAATCCGGGCACTATAGGCTTTGCTCTCGTCAGCTTATCCGCGCGATCAACAAGCGCAGGAATTATCTCACAAAAATCATTCATTGCCTCGCTGAGCAAATGAGAGTATGTTCCGTCAAAGGTCTGTACCATCTTCTCTCCGTCGCGCAGAATGACAAAGGCACTTATATTAGACCACGAATAATTTTGATCAAGCTCACGGTTTTTCGTAACGAAAAGCTTTGAAACCTCAAAGGGCATAACGCCGACGTGACAGTTAAGTATTCTCTCGTCGCGCGACAAAATGTCGTCACGCATGCGCTCGCAAAAGGAGATAAGCTCCTCTGCGCTTATCTTATCGTTATCCCCTGCTCGAGAGAAGGATTTTACCATAGGCTCGTCTTGGGGTATGGGAAGCTCGGGCATAAGATCATTAAGCTCATCCGACACGGCAAGAGCGTTAAGTATCTTGCTCGCTATGAGCTTTTTATCGCCCGCGATGTCGTCAATCGAATATTCAAAGAAGGAGCGTCCGTCGTGCATTTTTATAACAAAGCCACACTCAGAAAGACTTCCCTCACCTACTCCCGACGAGCGTCGGTCAGCACTTATTCGAGAGGAGCGCACGTCGCTACCAAGAACACTAACGTACTTAAATGAGCTTGAAAGCTCTCGAACAAGTGCTCTTGCATCCTCACGTCTTGAATCTAAAAATTTTGAAAATGCCATTTTTTATCCTTTCAAAAGAGCGACTCACAGAGTCGCTCCCTCTTAAATTTATTTTCTCTTTGATATAAATATTGTGCAAACGCCCATCGTTGCAACAAGTGTTACACCGACAACTGCGAAGGAGGCGCCGCATCCCTTTTTATCAACAAGGATCTCGGTCTTCTGTGTCTCGGTTGCTTCTCTATCAGTATCACCTTTATCCTCGGGCTCAACGTCAATAGCAGGGGCAGTCTCGGGAAGCGTATCCTGTGCCGCAGCTCCGCAAAGCACACACTCAAAGGATATTATGCCCTCTTCGCTGCTCGCGTCTCCGTCATTCCAGCTATGGAAATCGTACTCAAGAATTCCGCATTCTGAGCAAATTGCGCTATGGTGAGTCTCGCTGTAGCTAATCCATTTATCAAACGTGTGCTGATGATCGGCTGACACCGCAAAGATCTTCTCGGTAACGTCATTCTCAGCATTAAGCTCGAAGACGTGATACTTCTTATCGGTATGAACGTCAAGAGGCGCTACAGGGCTAAGTGCACTGCAATATACCGCCTCTCCGTCGGAGGTAACGATAGCTCTGAAGCCTATCTGTGTAATATCGGTTCCAACGTACTCCTCAAGTGCTGCCACAGATATCTTAAGCTCTATAGTATTATTATTTCTCTTTCCGTCATCGCGCCAGGAGCCCTGTGCCGCAATGACGAACATAAGAGACGTGTCCTCCGTGTAGTCTCCGTTCTGCGAATAAATTCGAGGGGTTATACTCGAAAGGATATCTACACCTGTATTAGAAGAGACATCGTTCGATCTCGTATAGCTTATAGGGATCAGGATCTGGCTTTTTGCAAGGGAGGGATTGATGTCAAGAGACACCTCTGTTGCATATCCTCCTCTTTCTCTGTATGCAAGATATATGTACTCACCATCATAATTCATAAAGAACTGCGACGTAAGCTTCTCGCTATCGCTATGCTTAGTTATTACAGAGATCTCGTTTCCAATATTCTCGTTTCTATCAAACGCGTCGGAGACCCATGAATACTCGCCATCGTTC
The DNA here is from genome assembly GCA_045633625.1 of Eubacteriales bacterium. Taxonomy (GTDB): domain Bacteria; phylum Bacillota; class Clostridia; order Oscillospirales; family CAG-272; genus HGM12713. Next base: position 173,268 of record JAZQYP010000045.1, on the reverse strand, counting down.
ACCACACCGTCCACAGAGACACTTGAAGGAGCCGTAGCGGGATTTTCTCCGTTTGTATTAAGGTTTATGATATGATAGCCATAACGACCCCAGCCGCCATACGCCTTGAAATCACTATTCTCATCAGCAAAATAAACCTCACCCTTTGAGCCGTCGCCCGATCCTTGTATAAGTCCTCTGAAGCCGATCTGATCGAACTCTCCGCCGGCATATTTCTCAAGAGCGTCTCGCTTTATCTTTATCTCAACAGTATTTGTATTTGCCTTTCCGTCATCATTCCAGCCACACTTGAGAGCCGCAAGGTAATCAGAGGTGGACACGTCGTTTCTTTGCTCAGCGGAAGCATAGACACGAACCAGAGAAGCGGCTGGATCACCGGATCCTGAGGCACCCGTACCCTTTGAGAAGTTTACGTAAAAATCAATCTGACCCTCGGTTTTTTCAAAGCTCACGCAAGGGTTTACTCTGAACCAAACAAGTGTTGAGGTGCTATTATACTCCTCGTACGCCATGTAAATGTAATCGCTGTCATAGCTCATATAAAACTGCGAATTTATGTTCATCTGAGGCATAACGACAATGTTGACCTTACCCGGAATTGCCACCTTGGGATCAAAGCGACCCGACGTCCATGTATACTCTCCCTCCTCAACCTTTCCGTCAGTTACGGGAGCAGTTATGTCGCCATCTCCGACGTAATAGTTTAATGAAAAAACGCAAGTAGACATAGCACAAACAAATAGCATTGTACACAAGATAATTGAAATAATCTTTTTCATATCATTCCCCTGAGTTTACAATTTTAATTTATTTTATCACATACAACTAAATAAAACAAGTGATTTCGATAATTTACTTTAATGTTTTACAGTAATTTTCACACAATAAGAACAAAAAGGCGACGCAAGTCGCCTTTTTGTGATAATTTTTATCTTCTCTTTTTAGCAAATACTGTACAAATACCGAGCGAAGCAACAAGTGCTATGCTAATAGTAGCAATTGTAGATCCGCATCCGCTTTCCTCACCGTCTACAGGAGGCTCGGTGTCTGCGGGCTCTGTCTCCGCGGGAGCGGTCTGTGCAGGCTCGGTTACCACAGGCTCTGTTGCGGGCTCTTCCTTTTTCGTCATAGGAATAACGTCTTCATCAGTAGCGCCGCAAACCGTACAGGTATATCGTACCTTTCCTTCAGCGGTCTCAGTTGCCGCCTTAACTATCTCACCGTTAGGATCCCACTCGTGGAAATCGTACTCTGTCATACCGCAATCAGTGCACATTCCGCTATGCTGAGTCTCACTGTAGCGAGTCCAACCGTCATAATTGTGTACGTGGCTGGCATCAAGCTCAAACTCATCCTTCGTAACGTTATTCTTGCCGTTAAGGCTGAATACGTGGTAAGCTCTGTTAGGATGGAAATCAATAGGCTTTACGGGGCTGATCGCACTTGAGAAGAATGCCTCTCCGCCGTAGCCCTGAAGTATTCCTCTGAAGCCTATCTTGGTCACATCGGCGCCCGCATACTCTTCAAGAGCCGCTACCGATACCTTTATCTCGATGGTATTGTTATTTCTCATACCGTCGTCAAACCAAGATGCCATTGCTTCAGTAATATACTTACTGCCCTCAACGGTGTTATACTTGCCGTCGGCAGAATATTCACGTGTCTCAAGAAGTGAGAGAACGTCAACTCCGTTATTTGCGCCGTACGAGTTGTCTCTTGTATACTTGATATAGGTCATAAGCTGACCTGTTGTATCGGTCTTTCCCGCACAAGGATTGATGTCAAACCAGAAGGGTGTCTCATAGCCGCCTCTTTCCTTGTAAGCTATGTAGAGGTATTCTCCATCGTAATTCATAAAGAACTGTGCGGTGAGCGCCTGATCGTCTGTGTGGGGTGTCATTACAAAGAATTCATTTCCAACGCCAACGTTTCTATCATAAGGATCAGAAGACCACACATACTCACCCTCGCTTACGAGACCGTCAACAGTTACAGTTCCGCTGTTAACGTCGGGGTTTTCGCCGTTATTGTTAAGATTTATTATGTGATGACCGTATGCATCGTAGAACCAAAAGGGTTTAGACTCACTCTTTTCATCAGCGTAGAAGATCTCGCCTTCAGCACCGCTCGCACGCTGAACACAGCTACGGAAGCCAAGCTTATCAAACTTTGCGCCCGCATATGCCTCAAGTGCAGAACGCTTGAACTTGAGCTCTATATGATTGGTATTCTTCTTTCCGTCATCATGTCCGAGTCCTGCAGATTCTGCAACGTACTTGGCAGTCTGGTCACTTCTGTCACCTGCACTCGTGCACTCGTATGCAAGCACTCTGCTTATTCCGTCGGGAGAACAGACAACGTATGTAAATATCTGACCCTGCGAGTTAGACATACCTGCACGGGGATTAAGGTCAAACCAAACCTCTGTGGTAACGGTTCCGGTTTCCATATAAGCAACGTAGATATACTCGTCATCGTAGCTTATAAAGTACTGTAATGACTCAAGGCTATCCTTTACGTCGACCGAGGCGTAAAGCTTATTTACGATAGGGCTTGATTTGGTTGCACCCTTAGCATTGATCTTACCGGATGTCCAAGAGTATTCTCCGTCATTTATCGTGCCGTCAAGAGTAGGCGCTGCAGTTGCTTTCTCTCCTGCAAAATAGTCGAGAGCAGAAATGCAAGTCGAGGCCGCTCCGATAAGCATAAATATGCAAAGAATAACAGAAATAATTTTTTTCATGACTAAATCCTCACCTAGTTATATTGCTTTTGTATTATTCTACCACAATCGAGCAAATAAAGCAAGTTTTTTAACAAGATAAAACCATACAAATTTTACTGTTAAATTTTATTGATATTGCTATCTAAAATAAAAAAAACGGACGAAAAACCGTCCGTTTTTATGTAACTGTTATCTTCTCTTCTTCATAAAAGCAACGCAAGCTGCCGCGCAAGCGATAAGATAAGCTCCTATTACCGATACAGAAGCACCGCAACCCTTATCGTCAACAAGGATCTCGGTCTCTGCGGGCTCGGTCTCTGTGGGTTCGGTTTCTGTGGGCTCGGTTTCTGCAGGATCGTCCGCTACGGGCGTTGTCTCAGCAGGCGCAGTCTCGTCCGAAACAGTCAGATCGTCGATCGCACCCTCTACAAGACCAAAGAAGTGATAACCTATATCGGGCTGAAGTCCGTCGGGATATACGACGCTTTCCTCGTCGCCGTAAACAGTCATACCGACCTTACCCTCGCCGGGAGTGTTCAATATACGCATTCCAAAGCCTGCAACGTCGGCACCTATTAAGCTTTCGATAGCCGCTCTGTCAAGCTGAAATTCAACATAGTTATTGTTACGTACATTGTCATCGAAGTAATAACCCTTTGCGTCTGTTATGTAGGACGAAACAGAATCAAGGGTATCCTCGCCGTTAACTGTAAACGAGTCAAACGTAGGCTCGTATGCCTCAGTCATTTCATTATTTCTGACGAACTTAAATTCAAGGGTCATTTCACCGTCAACAATGCCATCGGGTGTGCAGAAAACAAGATCTATCATACCGTAGCTCGTATAACCGGTCGTTCTCTCGGCAATAGCAAGATATATGTTGTCCTCATCATAGCTCAACAAATACTCAAGGGTAATTGTCTGACCATCTTCATGATATTCAATAACGTAGAACTCATTGTAAAAGGTTACTACCTTGTCAAGAGCGGTAGAGGTCCAAATATACTCACCTTCATTGATCGCGCCATCAATAATCGGGGCAGCTGTGGGTTCCTCATCAAAATAGGTTTCAAGGGCAAACGAGTTGAGTGCCATGATAGACAATATGCAAACGGCACAAAGTACAACTGAAAGTATTTTTTTCATTTGTTTTCTCCTTTTATTTTTATTTTTATAATTTTAACATATAGCAATCCAAAAAGCAATAGCAAATATCAAGAATTCCAAATAATCTTAAATTAGGTCTATTTGATCTTAAATAAGGGCTATTTGTTTTCGATCTTTTTCTTTGACCAGGCAAAAAGCAATTCAGACATTTTCTCAAAATCTATCTTTCCACCGTTTTTCAGAATCAAAAAGGTTTCGACAATAGCTCGCTCGTCTGAAGAAACTGCATCAAGCAGCTCTCTCTGTCGTCTTACGTATGCTCCTGTTTTCTTGAAGACTATAGCCTGAACGACAAATGAAGCGGATTTATACAATCCACGCAAAATATCCTCGCTTTTTTCGTGCAGCATATTATGAATGCATCCGTGATAGATATTACACGCACCTATCTTTATTGCCCTCTCGGCAGCCGTCTCGTCAAGCACCGGCAACAACTCATCAAGACTTCCCTTTATGGGATTTGTGTCATAGTAAAACTGAAAAAGATCGGAAGGCTCCCAATTAAGAAGCTCATTTTTTCCTGAAAGGAAGCCACAGATAAGTTCCCTATGCGTCAAATTATCTAACATCGCATTATATATGGCAATATCCGAGGCAGATAGCTCGTCAAGAATTACGACGACGTCAATATCACTCGTTTTTGTCGCCTCACCGCGACTATGGCTTCCCTGCAAGCCAACAAACCACACTCGGTCCCCAAAATTTTCATCCAGCGCCATACAAAACTCATTCAGCCAAGCAGTTATATCTATCATATACGCCACCTCCTCAAAATTTAGCTCATCTATCAGTTATATTGTATCACAAAATCCACGAAATGTAAAGAATACAGTAAAAACAACAAAAAGCCCTGCATAGCAGAGCTTTTTGTGTATCGAAATAATCGCCGTAAGGCACAAATTATCTCTTGGAGAACTGAGGAGCACGACGTGCTGCCTTGAGTCCGTACTTCTTTCTTTCCTTCATTCTGGGGTCACGAGTGAGGAAGCCAGCTGCCTTAAGAGCTGCCTTGTGTGCCTCATCTGCCTGAACGAGTGCGCGGGAGAGACCGTGACGGATAGCTCCTGCCTGACCGGAAAGACCGCCGCCGTTTACGTTTGCGATGATGTCAAACTTACCAACGGTGCCTGTTGCCTCGAAGGGCTGGTTGATGATGAGCTTGAGTGTCTCAAGACCAAAGTAATCATCAATGTCCTTCTTGTTTACTGTGATAACACCTGTGCCGGGTACTATGCGTACGCGTGCTACGGATTTCTTTCTTCTGCCTGTGCCGTAAAAATAAGGCTTTGCGCTTGTATACATCAGTTTACTCCTCCCTTAATTAGATCTCATAAGCCTCGGGCTTCTGTGCCGCGTGGCTATGCTCTGCACCTGCATATACCTTAAGTCTTGTGAAGGACTTAGCGCCGATGCTGTTGTGGGGAAGCATTCCCTTAACTGCAAGCTCCATTGCGAGCTCGGGCTTTGTTGCCATAAGGGTCTTGTACTGTGTCTCCTTGAGACCGCCGATGTAACCGGAGTGACGGCGATAGTACTTCTGCTGCATCTTGTTACCTGTGAGAACTGCGTCCTTTGCGTTGATAATGATAACGAACTCGCCGCAGTCTACGTGGGGTGTGAACTCAGGACGGTGCTTGCCGCGGAGTATGTTTGCTGCTGCTACTGCTGTTCTACCCATAGGCTTACCAGCGGCATCAATTACATACCACTTGCGCTCAACTGTCTCTGCTTTTGCCATAAAAGTTGACATGGTTATTCCTCCAAAAAATAGTTATACTTTTTTTATTGCTCGCATATTATAACACCTATATTTCACTTTGTCAATACCTTTTTTGAAAAAATTTGAAAAAATTTAATTTAGCATATTAAAACCTCTCGTTTTCTCTTAAAACCACCCTATTTCCTCCGATTTTCGCAGCCGCAAAATCATTTTTTATTTTTTATTCTCTGTCATACGCTAAAGCCTTGCGGCATAGGCTTTATCAAATGAAAAACCACGGAGGTATAAGAGTATTGAATAATATTTATGCGCCCGAAGGGATACTTTCCTCCCTTCCCGAAAACAAAGAATACATATCATCGCTAAGTGGGCTTGAAAGAGCCAAAAACGAAGGTCGAATCCTTGAGTCAACAGCCCTCCTTTGTGACGGCGACATGCGTCTTCACGTTGACCTTTACGGTATTGAGGGAATAATCGAGCGCGAGGAGTCAATGTACTGCCCTCACGGCGAGCACATCAAGGATATCGCCATCATTACACGGGTCGGAAAGCCCGTCTGCTTCAAGGTCATCTCAATCGATACAAAAAACGGTCGCCCGATAGCTATTCTTTCGCGACGCGCGGCACAAATAGAGTGTATAAAAGAATATCTTGAAACGCTTGTTCCGGGTGACGTCGTAAAGGCAAGGGTCACACATATGGAAAGCTTTGGTGCCTTTGTGGATATCGGGTGCGGTGTCTCTTCCCTTTTATCCGTTGACTCTATCTCGGTATCAAGAATTTCACATCCTTCAGACCGTCTTACGCTCGGCGACTATATATACACGGTAATAAAAACGGTCGATGAATCAAACGGAAGAATTTTCGTCAGTATGCGCGAGCTTCTCGGCACGTGGGAGGAAAATGCGGCAGGCTTTTGTGCAGGTCAAACGGTTGCGGGTATTGTCAGAAGTGTAGAAAATTACGGAATCTTTGTCGAGCTGTCCCCAAATCTTGCAGGACTTGCCGAGATACGCGAGGGGACAAAAGATAAGCTCACGGCATCTATCGGACAACGGGTTGCAGTATATATAAAGAGTATTATCCCCGACAGGATGAAAATAAAGCTCGTGCTTATCGACTCCTTTAAGAGCGCACCGTCGCCATCGGAAATAAAATATTTTATCGACGGAGCAAAAACGTCGCATATCTCATATTGGCGCTATTCCCCCGAAGCGTCAGGCAAGAGAATAGAGACGTATTTCTCATAAAAAAACAGCATCACTCAAGCCTATGAGTGATGCGTTTTTTGTTCTTTCGCGTTCTTTTCGGCGTTTTCGGGCTTAAAAAGCTCGTCAAGAGTGACAGAAAAGATATCAGCGATCGGTACAAGCAACGTCACGTCGGGATAGGAGTAACTTCTTTCCCATTTCGAGACTGCCTGTATGCTGACGTTAAGACGCAAGGCAAGATCACGCTGCGTCATATTTCTATCTTTTCTCAAACGCCGAATGTTCTCTCCAATCGAGATCTCCATTTCGTCCTCCTGTGATTTATTTGCCGTACACAGAAGTCCGTGCAGTCGGGACGTGACCGCGGGCTCACATCCCGACTATTGCTCGCCGTCAAGCAATGGTCGCTTTGCAGGCGAGCAATACGGCATTCATTGCGAATACGTTAAAAATCATACTGATCGCCTCCTTTCATTAAAAATTAGCGATCGTATCGGGGCACCAGCATCTGCCCTGCTACGTCTTGTTAATTTTAACACACTTTCCTCTTCTTGTCAATCACACCAAGGTATACTGTTAGTTGAATATTTTTCCTTTTACAGTATTGACACGTACGCCAAAATGTTGTATTATTGTATTAGAACAATAGTACAGAAAGGAGATATTGTCTATGCCATGGAAATTTAATGGCAATGAGCCGCTTTTTATGCAGATCGCAAAACATCTGCGCTCCGAGATAATCTCGGGCAAATATATGCCCGATGAGCAGATCCCGCCTGTGCGTCAGCTTGCGTATGAGGCGGCGGTAAATCCAAATACTATGCAAAAGGCGCTTTCTCTTCTTGAAACCGAAGGTCTCGTCTATTCCAGAGGCACCGTTGGAAGATTTATCACACCTGACGTTTCTATCATAGAAAACGCGAGATCCGCACTCAAGCTTGATACCGTGCGCGGGTGGCTTCGTGAGGCTGATGAGCTCGGTATCGGTACTGAGGAGCTCATAGGCTATATCAATCATATAAAGGAGGAAAATACGTTATGAGCACTCCGGTTTTAGTTTGCTCTAAGATCAATAAAAGCTATAAAAAAGGAGACCTTGTATTAAAAGACTTCAATATTTCCCTTCCAAGCGGAAGGATCGTCGGTCTTCTTGGTCCCAACGGCTGTGGAAAGTCAACTCTTATGAAACTCATCTGCGGTATACTTGTGCCCGACTCGGGCGAGATATACGTCTGCGGTGAAAAAAGAAGCGAGGCAACCAATGCTCTTGTTTCCTATCTCCCGGAGCGTACCTATTTTAATAATTGGATGAAGGTTGAAGAGCTCATAAGCTATTTCTCCGACTTTTATGCTGATTTTGACGAGGCACTTGCTCGCAAGATGCTTTGCGACCTCGCCATAGACACTACTGCAAAGCTCAAGACTCTCTCAAAGGGCACAAAGGAAAAGGTCCAACTCGTGCTTGTAATGGCAAGACGCGCAAGACTCTATTTGCTTGACGAGCCAATTGCCGGTGTCGACCCTGCGGCAAGAGACTATATCCTTCAGACGATAATTGGCAACTATAACCCCGAGGCAACCGTCCTTATCACCACGCATCTTATCCACGATATTGAGCCTGTTCTCGACGAATTCGCCTTCCTTGACTTTGGCGGAAGGGTAGCCCTTTCGGGCGTTGCGGACGAGGTACGTGAACAAAGAGGTATGTCTCTTGACGAAATCTTCAGGGAGGAATTCAAATGCTCGGTAAATTACTAAAATATGATATAAAATCGATCCTCCGGTACTGGTGGATAATTGCCATAAGCACGCTGGGTGCGGCGGTGCTCGGCGGGGGAGCTATGCGGTTTATGATCGAACTCGATAGGATCGAAGACCCGTCTATCATCCTTTCCCTCACCCTAATTTCGGCGTTCCTTCTGTTTGTGCTCTGCATTTTTGCGCTCGTTGCATCCTTTATTTTAACGTACATTCTCGTTTTCTACAGATTTTACAAAAACTTCTTTACAGACGAGGGATACCTTACCTTTACGCTCCCTGTAAGCCGAAAGAAGCTCTTTCTCTCAAAAACCATCAACGCTCTTTTATTCACGACGCTACAGGCTATCGTATTTGCTGCCTCGATAACTATCATATTCCTATTTATATCTCCAAAATACTTTGTTGAGGTAATGGGATATTTTTCGGATATGTTTCTCTTTGCATGGGATGAGATAGGATCACCCTTATGGGAGATCGTCTACATTATCCTTATTGTCATCGGCTTTGCCTTTTCGGTATTTTTCGGCATAAACTTTCTCCATCTTTGCATCACTATCGGGTCTGTCCTTGCGAAAAAGCATAAGCTGCTTGCGTCCATAGGTATATATTACGGTGCAAACACTATTGTATCTATATTCGGGGAAATATTTATTTTGATCTTGGCAGGAGTCGCATTTGAGCCTCTTTCAAACGTTGCAAACACCCCCGTCTCACCAAACGTCGTCTATGCGTTGGTCGCTCTTATACTTTTTATGGGCTGTGCCATTGTCGCAACTCTTGCCTTTACCGTATATTCGATCACACAGCAGCTTATAGACAGAAGGCTCAATCTTGCGTAAGGAGGTGCGATATGAAAAGAACAGTTAATTTTATCAAAAGCTCGTTTCCCGTTATCCTCGCGCTCGTCCTTATAATGTCAGCTCTCACGCTTGGAGTATACGCAGACGATATAGCGACAGCCGAGGTCATCGATACCGAAGGGTGGGTACTTTCCGATAATGAGACGACCCTCACGTATAATGGTAAGATCTTCTATTATTACGATTATTTTGGACACGCAGAGGACTATCTCATGCCAATGGCTGTATATTGCTTTTCCGATCCCGTATACTATGTGGGTGAAGAAGAGGGGCGCTGGGTCTACGTATATTCTTATGCAGAAAATGGAGAGATCGTATGGCTCAAGAACTCTTATGGGGAGTCTTTGGCAGTTTATGCTACCGATAAGGGAAAAGATATTCTTGACGATCTGTTTTATACCGACGTATGGAGCAAGTGCCGCCTTTGGGGAAATAACAGAGTGAATGCTGAAATAGCAAAAGTTCACGTTCATACCTGGGAGATAAAGTACAAATCTTTCGCCAATACAAAGATGGACGTAAGGCTTCTTGAGAACGTCGAAAGATATGAAATAATCGCATTTGATGAAAGTGACTCCTTTGCAATAGTTGTAGGCTATGTCTTCGTTATAAGTGATGAGGAAATATATTACGTAGATAATAGGTTTCTTGACAATAGCTATTTCACGAGCGATAGAAAGCTTTCCTTCCGTTCGGGAACGCTCCCACTTCTTGCCATTGAAGAAAACACGATCAACGATGTAAAAAAATCCCTTCAGGATTATGATCCCGAATACACCTATGAAGAGGGGTACTTCGATGAGGATGAAAGCATATCCGTTGATAACGGAGACAGCGAGGCTCAAGACGTTATCGGAATGATCTTATTTATGATCTTTTTCTCAATCGGCTGCTTTTTACTGCCGGTTGGATTCATCATTCTCGGTCTGATCCTTGGATCATCAGAAAAGCTTGGACGTCCGAAATATTGGTATCTTGTTTCTGTCAGTGCGGCGATTTGGATCATAGCAGCGATAGCTATGTTTATACTAATAGCGATACTTTAGACAAAAAGCGCACCGCGAAAGCGGTGCGCTTGCTTTATTCTTCATCGGTCACCTTGCGGCTCGCAAGAGGATTCTGACTCATTGCCTCCTCCATACTGCGATTGCTGACGTGAGTATATATTTGTGTTGTGTTAAGCTGCTCGTGGCCGAGGATATCCTTGAGCACACGAACGTCAACGTTGCCCGTCTGATACATAAGCGTAGCGGCAGTGTGGCGAAGCTTATGCACAGAATAGTGCTTTGACTCAAGCCCTGCCATATCGAGATATTTATAGACTATCCACTGCACCGTTTTAACACTTATCCTCTGCTCTCTCTTGCTAAGGAAAAGCGCCTTAGAGATACATTTTACGTATTTTTCGGAAAGTCTTTCGGTCATATAGTCGCCAAGCGCCTCGCGACAGGCATCGTTGAGATAAATTATCCTCTGCTTGTTGCCCTTTCCTGTGACTGTCATAGAGCGCAGAAATCTGTCTACGTCGTTTATATTTATGCCCGTCAGCTCCGAGACTCGCATTCCGCAATTAAGAAAGAGGGTAATTATCGCATAATCACGCACCCTGTTTTCAGAAAGCTTATCGTTCTTTACTGCGTTAAGTAGGTCTATGCTCTCCTCAAGAGTGAGATATTTCGGGAGCGCCTTTGCGTGCTTTGGTGACTCGATATTCGCGGCGGGATTTTCCTCAAGCATCATTCTTTTTACCGTCAGATACTTAAAAAATCCCTTTATTGCCGAAAGCTTACGCGAACGCGCAGAGGCGTGATTTCCTCTTACGTTATCGGAATAAAGCAAAAACTCGTATATATCCTCGGTCGTAATATTTTTTATGTATTCAAGGTCAACCTCGCGAATATCTATGCTTTCAAATTCCTCCGTATCGGGAGAAATTCTTTTATCCCTTGCAAGAAGGAATCTGAAGAAGGTACGAAGATCAAGCAGATACTCCGAAACAGTCTTTTCAGAGCAGTTTTGTATTGCGGATTTATATGATGCGAACTCCCTCACGAGCGCGGGAAAGCTATCAAGTGAAAATGAAAATGCCATACCTACCTCCTTTTCTACATTCATTATACAACATAAATTTATAATTTAGTGGATAAAATGTAAACTTTCATAGACAAATGTTGCAAAAAGGCAAAAGATTAGGTATAATATCGTATAACAACATTTAAGCGGAGGTCTTATGAAAGATTTTTTCCATAAATACGGCTACAGCATAGTAAAAATGTTCGTAAATCAGTTTGCCATCTCCCTTTTCGGCTCAACGCTTGCTATGGCTACGCTGGCGGCAGATAATGACGTGCTTACGGCACTTGTCAGTGTAGGAGCTGTCATATTCTATATGTTCCTTTTGTACATTCTTACTTGGGAAGTCGGTGCAAAGGACAGAGTTGCGGTTGATATAGGCAAAAAAGAATACAGACCTCTGACGGGAATATTTATGTCTCTTATCGCAAATATCCCTACGTTTATACTCGCGCTTCTTTTCGTTATAGCATCTGTAAGTTCGTCTGATGCACTCGGTGCTGCGGTTGATATTTCGAGAATAATCATCGAGGGTATGTACGTCGGACTTATGGCGGTAGTCAAGGTTGGTGACATTCAGCTTCACAACCTGTGGTGGTCCTATCTCGTTATTACACTTCCCGCAATACTCACCTGCGGAATCTCTTATTTCCTCGGACATAAAAATTTCCGCTTCACCTCACTCTTGAGTTACAAAGACCCGAACAAGAAATAAGCTTAAAGCCGACTGCTTTGCAGTCGGCTTTTTTATACTTTTGTATGGATAAAATTTCATTTTGCTGTTTACAAATAATATATAATATGGTAAAATTAAAGGTAGTTTATATTCGGAGGCGCGTATGCAGATAATAAAGTTTCAGGTAGGAGACACCATTGAGTTAAAAAAACCTCACCCTTGCAAAAATAAGCTCTTTCGTGTGCTTCGCGTGGGAAGCGAGATGCGCGTGCTCTGTCTTGAATGCGGAAGAGATATGAATATTGACCGAATTAAGCTTGAAAAGGCTACTAAAAGAATAGTTAGCAGCTCTGAGGATGAAATGAAAGCAGGTGAAGATAATGAGTAAAAAGACAACCAAAATAAAAAGCCCTCTCGAATATCTGAAGGCAGCACAGGCACGCCTTAAGAGCTCGCAATACTCTTATCTTGCCTTTTCCTTTATCTTGCCCGTATTTATTATGTACCTCGTTTACGTGGGTATAGGAATACATCCCTTTGGCGAGGAATCGGTCCTTGTTCTTGACCTTAACGGACAGTACGTCTCCTTTTTCGAGGCGCTCCGTAATTTTGTAAAGGGAGATGCAAGTCTTCTTTATTCCTTCTCGCGCTCACTTGGCGGCGAATATATGGGAATATATGCCTACTATATCGCGAGCCCCCTTTCATACATCGTAGCCCTCTTTCCCACCGAAAGAATGCTCGAGGCACTGCTTGTGCTCATTCTTCTTAAGGTCGGTCTTGCGGGAGTGAGCTTTGGATTCTATCTTCACAAGAATTCTAAAACCCAAAATAAATATATAATCATCGCATTCTCGATATTGTATTCACTCTGTTCCTATGCCATCACCTATCAGGAAAACACGATGTGGATGGATGCGCTTATCTGGCTTCCTCTTATCGTTTACGGCATAGAGCAGCTTGTAAAATTCAAAAAATACAAGCTTTTTGTGATCTCACTTGCACTTTGCGTTGCAAGTAACTTCTATATCGGATATATGGTCTGTATTTTCGTAGCTATATATTTCTTCTGGTACTGCTACTCACAAAAGAATGAAACAATAAATCCCCTTGGAGAAAAGCGTCATTTTCTGCGCGCGTTCTTAAGGATCGCCGCCTTCTCCCTCCTCTCTCTTGCAATTGCGGCGGCAATACTTTTGCCCGCTTATTATTCCCTCACGCTCGGAAAGACCGGCTTCTCAAATCCGAGCTGGGCATTTGAGGAAAACTTCAAGATACTCGATTTCTTCACAAAATTCCTGCCCGGAACTTACGACAGCGTAAGCTACGGCGGTCTCCCTCTCGTTTATGCGGGCATTCTTATGCTGCTTCTTGTACCTGCATATTTCGCTACGAAGAAGATATCGTCGCGCGAGAAGCTCGCTTCACTCGTCGTTATTATTTTCTTTATATTCTCATTCATCGCAAGACCGCTTGACCTTATCTGGCACGGCTTCCAGTTCCCGAACTGGCTCAATCACAGATACAGCTTTTTGCTTGTATTCTTCCTTCTCACGCTTGCATATAAGGCGGTGGGAAATCTCAAGCGCCTTGGCGTAGGATTTCTCATCGGTACGGGCTCCCTCATAGTCATATTTGCCGCCGTCTGCCAAAAGCTCGAATTTGAGAGCTATATAAAGACTGACAGCAAGCTTCTCTCGCTTGAGACGATATGGCTCACTATTATCGTCACAGTCATCCTTGTTGCTTTGCTTTGTCTTCTTTCAAGAGTGCGTGACAAGCTCAAAAGAGAGGGCGTTTCCTGTGCGATATTGGCACTCGTCTGCGTTGAGATCTTTTGCAGTACCCTCACCTGCTTCGTTTATCACAACAAGGAGCTCGTCTACTCGAATTACGATCCCTACAACGACTATTTCCGCACGCTTCGTCCCGTTGTCGAGCAAATAAAGGAAAATGACGCCTCCTTCTACCGATTTGAAAAGACTGACCACAGAAAATCGAATGATAATATGACGCTTGGCATAAGAGGTCTTTCAAACTCCACCTCAACGCTCAATGCGTCTACGATCAAGTTCCTCAAGCGTCTTGGCTATGCGGCTGACGCGCATTGGTCAAAATATCTTGGAAACAACCCTGTAAGCGACTCCCTTCTTGGTGTAAAATACGTTATGAACAAGGGTAGCTCATCAATGCTTGATGGCTACTACGACGTTGTCTACACAGGTGAATCGTATACGACGTATAAAAATGAGAGAGCTCTCTCGATTGCATACGGCGTTGACAAAGCTGTACGTGACCTTGATCTCTCACAGTATAACTCAAGCTTTGATATTTCAAACGCTATCGTTGCCGCTATGCTTGGAGACGAGAGTTCAAATCTCTTTGTCCCGATAGCTATTGAATCCACCTCCCCCGAGAACTGCTCGCGTAAGACCGGATATGCAGACGGATACGTAAAGTACGAAACAACGTCAAGCAGCTCTGCAGGATCTATTACCTTTAATATAACAGCCGTGACAAATGACGAGATATTCATCTATATACCCTCGTCCTACCAGAGAGAGTCTAAGCTTACTGTAAACGGAAGCAGCAAAGGCACGATCTTTGCCAAGGAGTCAAGAAGAATCATATCCCTTGGAAAATACACACCCGGCGAGTCTCTCACCGTTAAAATAACCTTTAACAACGACTACGATAATATATTCATCATTCCTTGTGACACCTATTTCTATTACCTTGATGCTAAGGCTTACGAAAAGGCATTTGACACACTGACTAGAGAGCCTCAGTTCATAGTCAACGACGGTGCTACAGATGATTGCCTTGAGGGAGCTATCACGACTACCGAAGCGTCGCAGATGATACAGACCACTATCCCCTACGACGAGGGCTGGCAGATATATCTTGACGGCGAGAATGTCGAGTATTACGAGACCCTTGATGCACTCATTGCCTTCGATATTAACAACGCGGGTGAGCATACTCTCGTTATGAAATATCGTTCGAATGCCGTTGTCTTTGGCGCTATTATCTCACTTGCAGGCATTCTCGTATTCATCGCTTTGTGTATTATCGAGTTTATTGCGAAGCGCAAGGGGCTTCTTAGAGAATGCACAGTGTCCGACACACCTTGGGCGCTTGAAGACCTTGATCCGGATACCTATGACGAGAAGGAAACAAACGATTTTCTCTCCGTAGTTGGGCAAAAGCTGTCGAAATATTTCAAAAAAGATAAAAAATGCAACACCAAAAAGAAAAACGGAGGCAAATAATGTTCTACTATATAAGCGGTAAGCTTGCAAAGCTTGACGGCGCGTTTGCCGTCGTTGATGCGGGTGGCATCGGCTTTAAGCTTACCATATCAAGATCAACCTATTATAAGATGCCTCAAGGCGAGAGCCGTGACGTAACTCTTTATACCTATATGGCGGTGCGCGAGGACGGTACCGAGCTCTTTGGATTCGCTACTGAAGAGGAGCTCTCGGCATTTAAGATGCTTATCACCGTATCGGGTGTAGGTCCTAAGGCGGCGATTTCTGTACTCTCAACACTCTCGCCCGAAAAGCTTGCTCTTGCAGTTTGCACCGAGGATAAAAAATCGATAGCTCAGGCAAGCGGAATTGGACCGAAGACTGCGGCACGTATCATTCTTGAGCTCAAGGACAAGCTAAAATCAGATAGCCTTGGAACCGCATCGGAATCTGACGGCGCACTTCTCTCCTCTGTGGGCGAGATGCAGAGTGGCAACTCGAAGCTTGCCGACGCACAGGATGCGCTCACTGTTCTCGGATATTCGAGGAACGAGGCACTCAAGGTGCTCGGCACTATCGACACGGCAAAGCTTGAGCTTGACGATATTATCCGCCTTGCACTCAAGAAGCTTATGAAATAACTTGGAGGTGACGTATGTATAACGAGTTTACCATGGACGATGATCTCGACCTTGAAAATCGAATAATGTCGACCTCCTACACGCGCGAGGATACCGACGTTGAGACCTCTCTGCGCCCCAAGACACTTGAGGAGTATATTGGTCAGGAGAAGGCAAAGGAAAACCTCAAGGTCTATATCGACGCGGCAAAGATGCGCGGAGAGAGCCTTGATCACGTACTTCTCTACGGCCCTCCCGGTCTTGGTAAGACAACGCTTTCTAACATAATTGCCGCCGAAATGGGTGTTAATATCCGTATTACATCGGGTCCCGCAATTGAGAAGCAGGGCGACCTTGCGGCGCTCCTTACCAATCTTTCCGACGGCGACGTGCTCTTTATTGATGAGATACACCGTTTATCACGATCCATTGAGGAGATACTTTATCCCGCGATGGAGGATAACGCGCTTGATATTATTATCGGTAAGGGCCCTGCGGCAAGAAGTATAAGAATCGATCTTCCAAGATTCACTCTTATCGGCGCTACGACCCGTGCAGGACAGCTCTCCACTCCCCTTCGTGACCGCTTTGGCGTTATGCTCAAGCTTGAGCTTTATACCCCCGAGGAGCTTGCGATAATCGTAAAGCGTAGCGCAGGAATCCTTGGCTATGACATAACCGAGGACGGTGCTTACGAAATCGCATCTCGCTCAAGAGGCACACCAAGAATTGCAAACCGACTTCTCAAGAGAGTTCGCGACTTTGCACAGGTCGAGGGTAAGAAGGCGATCGATAAGGAAATCGCGGGCTATGCGCTTGGCAAGCTTGAAATTGACGCGCTTGGACTTGACAACACAGACCGTACGATGCTCCGCACGATAATCAAATTCTATGACGGCGGCCCTGTCGGTCTTGATACCCTTGCGGCAACAGTTGGCGAGGAAGCGGTAACGCTTGAGGACGTTTACGAGCCCTATCTTATGCAGATAGGCTACCTCAGCCGCACGCCCCGTGGCAGATGTGTCACCCGTCTTGCTTACGAGCATCTCGGTCTTCCCTACAACGAAAAAAAACAGCCTGCACAGCAGATTGATATTTTCGGTAATTAAAAAAGCTCCCATATGGGAGCTTTTTTTATTCATCTTGTCGCGCCTGCATCTTGCGCCAATTGTAAAAGCAATAAAGATCGTTCGCAAGGAAAAGTACGAAGCAGATTACCATTGAGGCATAAGAGATGTCCTCTATTGCGGCGAGTAGCCAAAGAACTATAAGAACAACGTCATTCGATGCATATCCGAGCGCGAGATAGGGGCTTCTGAAAAAGGTGAGCGATGCCGCGGCAAAGCTCGTTGCGATGGAAATTGTGCTTACCACAAGATTTGCCGTATCAAGCGCGCGCAGTATGAAATAGAACACAACTGTAACAACTACGGTAAGGCACGTAATAAGTACAATTTTCTTTTTAGTAAGTCGGCTCACCTCCACCTCTTTCGTTCCCTTATACGGATGGCGGAGGCACGAAATCAAAGAGACGATGGCCATAGGAAGCGTCATGCATGCGTAGGTTATAAACTCGCCGTAATATGAAAAGAAAAGAGATATTACCGCATAAAGAGCGCAAAAGCCAATGCAAAGCGCTTGCCCGAAAACATAACCCTTGGCAATAAAAATAAGTGCCGTGACACCTATGAGCGAGGTTATGACGTTTATTATTCCCTCAGCACCTGACACGAAAGCTGAAGCAGCGATGCCTATTATCGAGACGAGCCACAGCGTCAGCTCAAATTTTGTTAAGTCACTGAAGGGATTGTGAATACGAAATTTTCTCATTAAACACCTCAAAAAAAGCACCCGTACGTACGTCTTCTAAGACCTTATGACGTACGACGAATGCAAAACACATTCAGCTACCCGGTGGCAGCAATTATTTTTCAAAATGGTGCGGGCGACAGGACTTGAACCTGCACGAATTAACATAAGATCCTAAATCTTACGCGTCTGCCAATTCCGCCACGCCCGCATATTAAGTTTTGATTTGGGCAGCCGCTTTCGCGATACGGTTTGAAACATAGTCGCCTTGCTCACATTCGTTCGCAATTCTCCTTGTTTCTGCACCTTTTCAAGCTCGCTTCATCACCCTTTAGGGTGCGCTCGCTCTCAAAGCTGCCAATTCCGCCACGCCCGCATATTAACTCGTACATTTTATCATAAGTATCTCTAAATGTCAACACTTCCTCGATAAAACATTTCGCAATGTTACAATTTCGTGCAGGTTCGACCCCTGTTACCCGCACCAAATAATAAAAATCCGAACTCAAGGCGATACACCGAGAGTTCGGATTTTTTATTTCAATTACAAAATTTATTTATTCAAATACAACAACCACTCTTCTTTTAATCCTTCATAATTCTTCCCAAACGTTTCCTCAATATTTTGTGTTAAACATGCATCAAGAACCTTTTCAATACCGTATGTTTCAACTAGAAAATGAATGAGAGAAGTGGCTTGCTGATACGAAAGCTCTTCACCAACCGTATTACACTCCGTCTTATTTATAATCTTATAAACATCCCCAAGTGTAGTATATGATTCAGTTTCGAGTTCAATTTTTGCAACAATGTCGGTGTACAACCGAAAATCGAACGTATCAACTGAATCAAGCCTTCCTCCGCAAGAAACATATCTTTCATAGATATCTTTGTACATGATAGATGATTTATCTCCTGCGTTTGCTCTATCGTCAAAATATCCCTGCTTGGTCATAGACAAAATTTGAATGTTTGATGCCGCAATTTGATCATGAAATCCTAAATTTTTTCCAAAATAGTTGCAAATTCCTTCACTTAGCCAAATATTATCCTTTTTAGTAACTCCCATTGCGTGAACAGCTTCATGCAAGGTTGAATAACCGTCATTGATATACATATTTCCATTTGCATAAGTGGTTTTGGAATATCCGCTCCCGTCAAATGTCATATAGTAATTAAAATCTCGGTCAACGTCAAGACCCTCACATAAATTCTGTTCCCTTAAATACTCTATTAACTCAAATAGTCCCGTGGTGCTGTAATATAAAAATCCGTGATATTGTGTCGGGCTACCTGCATTAAAATCCTTGAAATAATATGTCACATTGTCAAATGACATAATGTATTTATAGGTAGTATCTGAAGAAAAATCCATTGTTGTAAAAAAAGCTTCCACATCTGCTGTTTGAACATATTCAGTATCTAAACCAAGTGACTTTAAGTAAGCCGTTTTGTACTCGCACCGCTTATCAATATCAAGAAGAGCATCAACTCCATATTCATCGCAAACAAAAGTAAACAATGCTTCCGCAACAGGAACGGATTTTTCCCTATCAAATTCAAACATGTGGTCATATAACGTTAGATATGTCATATTTGATAAATCCGCAAAAAAATCTTTCAAATCTACTATTTCCTTGCCACTTTCATAGGCATACAAGCCGTACGAAAGCCAAACCTCTTCACTCTTGCGAATATTTTCGAACCGATCGGGTTCGGGGTTCGTAGGTATTTGTGTTGTCGGTGGCTCCGTACTTTCGTCGGTGTTATGTGAAGGAAACGGTGTATCAATACATGAACTTAATAAGATCACAGTGAGCAAAAGAAGGGCTATAAATCTAATTTTTATCTTCATTTTTGTTTCTCCTTATTTCTTATAAAATATTCGCTGTACCTTTCGAGCATTTTCAAAATGTCGTCCTTAAACGGTTCGAATTCAGCAACTTTCAACATGTGATTCAACAACTTCTTGCACAGGTGATCTGTTGGAACAGCGTTTGGAATTGCTGTTTCATACAGGAGTGATGATTTGTGATTTTTCTCATCATCATTTATGTGTTTTTCAAGGCCTTTCAATATCCGATACACATAATCACGTGCTTGCTCAATTTTACCAAGCTTTATATACAAGATAGCGATCTCATAATAGTTTGAAAATAATGCCGGATCATAAAATCCTGCATATTTCCCATCTAAAACAGTTTCATAAAGTGCGGCTGCTTTCAGATAATAAAAAAGCTTTTCTTCAGGAGTCATATCCGGCAAGATAAGCTGACGCACAGAGCATTCGGCAAGATCAATCAAGTAAATAATGTTTTTCTGCATTTGCATATGGTGTTCTTCCCTGTCCATTACAAACTTTGCATACACTTCTCTACTATGACGCAGCATTGGTAGCTTCTCGTAGTAATATTTGCTTTTATTTCTAACTTTGGGATCATCTGACTCAGAACATATTTGAAGCATAAGACGATATATCTCGTTACGGATATCATCGTCAGTACAACATTTTTCAGCATGATCTGCAAGCGAGATCATTTTTTCTATGCGCACATTCTCAAACAACTTTTTTTGAAGCACAAGAAACATTACTTCAGAATAATTGGCATAGTGATCGGGATTTAACTCTATTTCGCATATAAACGCATGATATATACCGTCCCAATCTTTTTTAGCATTTAGCTCATGAATTTTTTCTTCAAATTCGTGACGATGCTCAATACCCCAAGCCAAATCCATATCAAATAAATAATCGATAGAACACTTAAAAAGCAAAGCAATTTTCGGCAAAAGTGCAATATCGGGAGACAATAGGCCTCGCTCCCACTTGGAAACGGTCTGCGAAGATACTCCAAGCCTGTCTGCTAGCATTTCCTGTGTCATATTATTGACAGCACGCAATTCCTTTATCTTTTCGTTAAGTTTCATAACAACCTCATTCTTTTGCTTTTAGTAATGATGGGTAGGTTAATGTTTATTAAATTATATCACAGTGATAACAAGTTGTAAATAGACAATATGGCACACTAAAGTGTCTGTTTTATATCAATTGTCCGCTTATATTTAATCAAGAATTTCATATTTGAAAGTCCAACACTTCTTGACAAAATATTTTATGGATGATAGAATTAAGTGAGAAAATTTTTGGAGGGATTATGAGGTTATCTATCATTCAAAAAAAGAAAAATGAATACGTCAATACCCTTCGATTCAATCAGATTGACGAGGATATGGGAAAATGTGTCTCTTCGGCGCTTATCTGCATTCGCGGCACGCGTTTTGCGGGTAAATTTATCCCGACGATGACTGTTGCCGACGTATCGACGCTCCCCGAATATCGCAACCGCGGACTTGTGCGCGAAATACTGAACGAGGCGCACAAAAGAGCGCGCGAATACGATGCGTATATTGCCCTGCTCCACCCATTCTCGTTTGATTTTTACCGTAAATTCGGCTATGAGAAGATATCCGACACGGTTAGTGCGACCTTTGATATCAGAGAGCTTGCAGAGTCCTCTGACACGGCAGAGCTTGTACCGATAGAAGAAAAATATTATGATGACGTTCTAGCACTTTTCAGAGAGTTTTCAAAGAATCGAAATCTTATGTTTGACAGGTACAATATTTCAGCATTTCTGAGGCAAAGAGCCGAAACCTTACTATATTTCAAAGATGAACTTCTTTGTGGCTATATCATTTTTCAAAAGGACACCGAAAGCCGAAAAATAACAGTCAGCGAGACGGTATTTAGTGATAAGGACGCGCTCATCTCCCTGCTCTCAAGCTTTGGGAAATATTCGGTAGAGTTCGATACGATTGAGATACTTGACTGTGAGCCTATCCCTGAAATATATGAGCTGCTTGAAGGCAAAAAGGTGACGTACAACTCACGCGGCGACCTTGCGGCGCGAATTCTTGACACCGAGGCACTTCTTTTAGCGCACGAATACCCCGAGGATCGCGGAGAATTCACCATTTCAGTCACCGATACGCTTTCTACGGTATCGGGAGTCTTTAAGGTAATATATGAGGGCAAGAAATGCTCCGTAGAGCGTCTTGACTGCGCAGAGCATGCCGATATAACTCTTGATGCCTCTTTGCTCTTACGTACCGTCTACGGCTGCGATATGCCGCCTGACGTCGAGAATGAGAACAGGGCTATAAAGGACTTCTATCGCGCCTTCCCAAAGCAGACAAATGGACTTTTTGAGCATTTTTAGCATATTGCTTGACATGGCATTTGGGCTATGATAGAATATAAAAACAACCCCCTAAGGAGTATGACATGACTTATAAAATTTACAAAATAACTGACTGCTCTCCCGTTGACTATGCGGCTGAGGAGCTTAAGAAATATCTTAGAATGATGATGCCCGAGGCGGGGGACATCAAGATCGAGCGCGCGTGCGGCAAAGCACCCGTAAATGACGGATTTGTTCTTGGACTTATGCAGGATTTCGGGATCGATACAAGCGAGGCAAAGGACATCGAGCTTGACGATATTCTTCACATTGACACCACTGACAACGCGGGAATTATTGCGGGAAGCAATCCCCGAAGCGTGCTTATGGCGGTCTACCGCTTCCTGCGTGAGAACGGATGCCGTTGGCTCTACCCCGGAATTGACGGAGAGTATATTCCTATGCAGACAGTGCACGGCGTAAAGTTCCACAAGATTGCCGACATGCGATACAGAGGCTGGTGCAATGAGGGCTCGGAGTCTCAGCAGTGTATGATTGAGACCATCGAGTTTGCGCCTAAAATCGGGCTCAACGTCTATATGATAGAGTTCTTCTACCCTTATTTTTATTACAATGCCTATTATAGCCACATAAATAACGAAAAGAATCGCCTTCCCGAGCCTGTGACCTATGAGCAGGTGCTTCAGTGGAAGAGAATGTGCGAGGTGGAGATAGGTAAGCGCGGACTTCAGTTCCACGATATCGGCCACGGTTGGACGTTTGACGCCTTTGAGCGCACCAAAAAGGAGCTGAGCGGCTGGGTAAGACTTAAGAATGACGATATTCCCGACCACGTGCGCGAGCGAATGGCACTTATTGACGGCAAGCGTCAGTATTTCCACAACGGAATCACGCTTGATACGAATATATGTATGTCAAACGAGGAGGCGAGAGCCATCCTTGTCAACAGCGTTATTGAATATGCAGAGAAGTCGCCTAATATCGACTACCTGCACGTGACACTTGCAGATTCCAGTATGAACCGTTGCGAGTGCGAGAATTGCGCGAAATACTCTCCTACCGAGTGGTACGTCATAATGCTCAACGAGATAGATGACGAGCTGACACACCGAGGTCTTGATACAAGAATAGTTTTTGCGGCTTATAATGAGACTATGTGGGCGCCGAAGAAGGTAAAGCTTCACGAGAGCGGACGCTTTTCTCTGCTCTTTGCGCCGATAGGAAGAAGATATAACGAGGAGGTCACGGGCTTCCCCGAAAAAATAGAGCTAGACGAATACGTGGTAAACAAAACTCCCAGTCCTCGCTCGCTTGACAAGTGTCTTGCTCATCTTAAGGATTGGACAAACGAATGGAATGGAAATCAGATATGCTACGAGTACCATTTCTATATGAACCACTATTTCGACATAGGCTCGACATACTTCCCGAAACGCATTTATAAGGACGTAAAAACCTATCAGAACGTAGGACTCTCGGGTATGATCGAGGACGGCTCACAGCGATGCTTCTTCCCTAACGGGCTTTGCATGTGGGTGTATTCGAATACCGCCTTCGACGGCTCGTGCGACTATGATGCGCTTGTCGATGACTATTATTCACATATTTACGGCGAGCACAAGGATTACGTTGTAGGATACCTCAAGAAGCTTACCGAGCTCTTCAATTTTGATTATATGGTAGGAGTAGGCTCTGCCGATAAGGCAAAGGGTGACTATTATAATCCCGCTATGGCAGAAAATTTTGCCGCGGTAAAGGCTGTTGTCGACGAGGCGAGAGATTATATTCTCAAGAATTACAAAAACCCCGATAGAGTTACTACTGTATCGATGATACTTGCACTCCGTCATCTTGAATTCTGCGAGGATATGGCAAAGATACTTTTCCATATGTGTCAGGGTGAGGTCGAGACGGCAAGCGAGCTTGCAGAAAAGTTCTACGACAGCTTTGGCAGACACGAGGCAGAGATCGATAGATATTACGATCACAACCTTGCAACAAGAACTTGGAGAGAAAGAATTTTTAAGGGAGTTCAGATAAGCTTCCTCGGAATATAAAGGAGATAATATGGCATATAAGATCTATAAAATAACCGACTGCGCCCCTGTTGACTATGCGGCAGAGGAGCTTAAGAAATATCTTAGAATGATGATGCCCGAGTGCGGCGATATAAAGATAGAGCGAGCATTTGGCAAGCCCCCCGTAAACGATGGCTTCGTTCTCGGTACTATGCAGGATCTCGGACTTGACGTGAGTGAGGTCGAAATCCCCGACCTTGACGATATTCTCCACATTGACACCACCGACACGGCAGGCATAATTTCTGGCTCTAACCCCCGAAGCGTGCTTATGGCGGTCTACCGCTTCCTGCGCGAGAACGGATGTCGTTGGCTCTACCCCGGTGTTGACGGAGAATATATCCCGATGCAGACCATAAAGGGAGTGAAATTCCACAAGGCAGCAGATATGCGCTACAGAGGATGGTGCAACGAGGGCTCGGAATCTCAGCAGTGTATGCTTGAGACTATCGAGTTCTCCCCCAAGGTAGGACTCAACGTCTATATGATAGAGTTCTTCAATCCTCATTTCTACTACGATTACTATTACAGCCACGTAAACAATGAGGCAAACCGCCTTCCCGAGCCTGTGACGCACGATCAGGTGCTTCAGTGGAAGCGTATGTGTGAAAGTGAGATCGAGAAGCGCGGACTGCAGTTCCACGACATAGGTCACGGCTGGTCGACCTATGCCTTTGATATTACAAACAACGATGCATGGAAGCCGATATCGGAAGATGACGTTCCCGAAGCTTCCCGCCAGTATCTTGCAGAGATCGATGGAAAGCGCGGGCTCTTCCACGGAGCAGCAGTAAACACGCAGTTCTGTATGTCAAATCCCGAGGCGAGAAGGATATTCGTTGACAGCGTTATTGATTATGCTATAAAGCACCCCAATGTAACGTATCTCCATGTTTGGATGGCGGATAACTTCAACAACCACTGCGAGTGCGAGGAATGCCGCAAGATGATTCCCAGCGATTGGTACGTTAAGCTTCTTAATGAGCTTGACGACGAGCTAACACGTCTCTCGCTTGACACGAGAATCGTTTTCGCGATAGGCTTTGAGACCGCTTGGGCACCCATTAAGGAAAAGCTCCGTAACAGCGATCGCTTCCTCGGTCTCCACGGTCCTCTCGGCAGGCGTTATATACGCACGTTTACCGATTTTATTGACGAAAGCAAGCTTCCCGTATATCAGCGCAACAATATCGTTCAAGAGAAGAATATTGAGACCTTCTTTACCTTTATAAAGAAGTGGCACGACGTGTGGCCGGGTCCTATGGTATGCTATGAATACCATTTCTACATCTACCACTACTATGACATAGGAACTCTTTACTATGCAAAGCGAATATATGAAGATATTCAGACACTCGAGAGGGCGGGCTTTAACGGATACATTGAGGACGGCTCACAGCGTCCCTTCTTCCCGAACGGTCTTAATATGTTCATTTATGCCGAGACACTCTTTGACAGATCGAAGAAGTTTGAAGATCTTCTCGACGAATATTATTCTTATGCATACGGTGAGCACAAGGAATTCGTGAAAAATTATATGAAGGAGCTCTCGGCGATCTTTGAGTTCCCCTATATGAACGGAATGATGCCCACAGACAAGTCAAAGGGAGACCACTACGATCCCGCACGACTTGAGTCCTTCCGCCGCGTAGGAGAGATAACCAAAAAGGCACGCGAGTATATTCTTGCCA
Source organism: Eubacteriales bacterium (assembly GCA_045633625.1). Lineage (GTDB taxonomy): Bacteria > Bacillota > Clostridia > Oscillospirales > CAG-272 > HGM12713. The sequence goes on along the minus strand of JAZQYP010000045.1, from coordinate 147,424 downwards.
ACTATAAGTCGGCAGATAGAGTAAAGACAGTGTCGATGATCTTGCTTCTTCGTCACACCGAGTATGCCGAGCAGGCAGGCGAGCTTATGGAGCTTGTTTGTCAGGGGCTTACCGACGAAGCAAACGAGCGCGCAGAGCGCTTCTACGAGAGCTTTGGCAGACACGAAGCAGAGATCGAGCGCTACTATGACCACGGCCTGTGCGTAATGGGCTGGCGCCACCGCATTGCAAAGGGTAAAAAGAGAAATACAGAAGCTGCGGGTGTATAAAAAATTGGGAGAGGTTTTCCTCTCCCAATTTTATATCTTCAATTTATTTGCAATTTCTTGCGCCATTTTCTTATCGAGCTTCACTATCTCGCGGTCATAGGTCATAATGCCGTTTATCTCCTCCTCAACGTCGGAGATCTGCGTGTAGATCGTGGCGCAAAGACCTTTTTCTATCAGCGGTATCACCTCGGTCTCATAGAGCTTTGCAAAATCGGAATTGAACTGCTCCACCGTCTTACAGTTACGATAACCGTATGACTTCTCCTCGTCAAACAGGTGTCCTTGCTCGGCATAGCAGTACCCGCCGAACTCAGAAACGATAATGGGTCTTTGGGGCTTCTTCGGAAGCTTTATTTTTTTGAAATAGACGTGCAAGCTCTCAACATCGCTCTTACTCTGCCAGAACCAACCCGACGTAGCATCGATAAAGCGGCTCTTGTCCCATTCCTTAACGAGCGAGAAAACTCTGTCTGCGTCAAACTGTCCCCAGCCCTCATTAAATACTGTAAAGAGACATATTGAGGGGTGATTGTAAAGGTGCTCAACTATCTCCTTGCTATGTGCAACGAAGATCTCTTTTGCCTTTTCGGTGCGCCTGAGCTTTTTATCGTTTAAGCGCTTGAAGCCGACCGTTGGAAGCGCGGTATCGCGGAAAAAGGAATAATCGGAATTGTTGACAAAATCTTGAAAAACTATCATTCCAAGGCGGTCACAGTCATAATAGAAGCACTCGGGCTCCACCTTTATATGCTTACGGAGAGTATTGAAGCCAAGTGACTTTGCCGTCTCAATATCTTTCGTATATCCACAAGGTGTCTTGGGCAAAAAGATACCGTCTGCAAAGTAGCCTTGGTCAAGAAGTCCGTGAAAGAAATAGGGCTTTTCGTTAAGACAAAGGCGCAAAACACCGTCAACTGTATTTGTCTGAAGTGTGCGGAGTGCAAAATAGGTCTCAACACTATCCTCTCCCGCCGTTATTTTCAGTCTGTACAGGTAAGGTGCCTCGGGTGTCCAATGCTTTTTCTCATCGGGTATGACGGTGAGTATATTTTTGCTTATCTCTACTTTTCCCGTATCATCTATAAGCTCTGCTGTGATGCTTTCAACATCGGTATCAATAAGCACGGTGGCAAAGTCAAGGGTGCAATCGATCTTCAAGGAACGAATATAGTTATTCGGCACTACCTCAAGCCAAACGGTCTGCCAAATTCCGCTAGTGGGAGTGTACCACATACCACCGCGGTCAATTCTCTGCTTGCCGTAAGGATAGTCGTGGTCAAGCGTGTCAATGACCTTCACCAAAAGATCATTTTCTCCTTTAATACCGTCTGTTATATCGACGCTAAAGGGCAAATATCCGCCCGAATGTGTGGATACCGTTTTATCATTGAGTATCACCTCGACGTGATTGTCGACCGCACCAAAATGAAGGATTACTCGCTCGCCGTCTCTTACCGAAGGTATATCAAAGCACCTGTGATAAAAGAGCACGTCGTCGGTCTCTATCTTACCATCAAAGCCCGAAAGGCTTGACTGAGGCGGATATGGCACCGATATTTTATGGCTATAGCCCTCGGGGGCTGTTCCCTCTTTTTTTACGGCAAAATCCCACTCTCCGTTAAGACAAATAAAGGACTCTCTCTTCATCTGCGGACGGGGATATATATTCCACGGAATACTCATTTTGCCCTCTCCTTTTTAATAAGCCTTGCTATCGGAATAAGCAAAGGAATGATAAACACTGCCGCCACGAGCGCAGCCACAAAAATATTCTGATTAGGTATAAAGGATACAGTTCCATCGCCACCGACTACTGTATCGGCATTTGCAAGCACCTTTTGTCCTATAAAGGGACCAATTATGCCTGGGATAAGAACCTGTCCGACGATACGAAGTCCTTGGAATCTTCCCGCCTTGTTTTCGGGTGTAAAATCGCGGATAATCGCACCGAAGACTGCCATACCGCACAGATAGCCCGTCATCATAAGAAGAGATGCAATAAATACGACAACCGTATTTCTCGACAAGCAGAAAAGCACGTAGCCCGCGCCAAGTGCTATAAGAGCGGGGATCACCGTTCTTGAAAATCCGTATTTATCGTAGAGCTTACCATAAAACACAGTTGCTGCCGCCGCAACGATAATAGCAGGCGCCATTATAAGCACGTAATTGTCAAGCTTTAGTGCCTCGGTGTAGTAAAGGATAAGATACGGCATGAAAATCTGTATCGATATGCCGAAAACCGCAAAGGCACAAAGAGAGACGTAGAGAATTTTATTGTTCTTTATAACCGACGGACGGAAGCCGTAGATTATATTTGCAAAGTAATTTTCATTCTTCGAGGGGGTAATATCAGGCTCTTTGATAATGAAAAATCCAAGAATACCGATAAGTATCACAGCAACGCCTACAATACCGAAGAATACCGACCATGCATGAGGATCTGAGTTATCCATTGCCATAGTACTGCCGAAAACAACGAGAATTGCCATAAGAGGCATCATTGCGTTTATTCCCTCGGCAGAGCCTCTGTTTGTTTCGTCGGTCGAGTCGGTGAGCCACGCATTGAAGCAGGCGTCGTTTGCAGACGAGCCAAAGAACGTCATAACACAGTCAAGGATTATAACGAGCGTAATACCAACCGATGCCGCGGAAACTGTTGCGGGAACTACCGACGAGATAAGATCGACACGCAATAGCGCAAATGCCGCAATGGAAATACCCCAAAGAATATATCCACCCGAGATAAAGAGCTTTCTCTTGCCGACCTTGTCGGAGAGTGCACCGATGATAAGCGTTGTAACCGTTGCCGCAACGGCACTTGCAGTTACCATTGCCGCTATCTCCTTGGGAGATGCCGCAAACATTTTGTAGATAAAGACGTTGAAATACATATTCTCTATAACCCACGCCACCTGTCCAACAAGGGAAAATACGGTGAGCGCGAGCCAGAATTTCTTAGATAATTTTGTCATTTTTCTGCTCCTCTCAAATTACTTATTTTATTGTATCACATATCTTCTTTTTTTGCAAGTAAAAAAGCCTGCCACTTTTGTGGCAGGCATATTTTTATTAGTTAAACTCCCCAAACGAGCCAGATGAATGCATAGCCCGAAAGAACAGCGGCAAGCGTGAAAGGAATTCCTATCTTTAAGAAATCCTTTGACTTTACCTCGTATCCATTCTTACGAAGAATACCGATAGCCGTGATATTCGCCGACGCACCGATAGGTGTGAGGTTTCCGCCAAGTGTTGCGCCCGTGAGAAGACCGAAGTAGAATACAAGGGGAGACATTCCCATTGTAGCCGCCGCGCCAGCTACGACTGGAAGCATTGTTGCAACGTAGGGAATATTATCTATAAATGCAGAAATAATTACCGATGCAAAGACGATTACAGTATAGAGAACGAAGGGGTTGCCCGCTCCGACCTTAGACAAGAGCTGAGATATTGCATCTATTACACCTGCTGCCTCTATACCCGCGATAACTATAAAGAGACCGAAGAGAAGGAGTACGGTATCCTTATCGAAGTCACGAAGCACCGCCTTAAAGGGTGCGCTTCCCTTCTGCTTGATGCAAGCACGGATAACGCCGATAATACAGAGTGCCATACAAATGATACCATTACGAAGTCCGTAAATAGTAGCAAGGACCGTTCCCTCTGCAGGTGCGGGAAGGAAGGATGCGATGATAAGAAGAACAACTGTTCCTACCATAAGCACTGAGGGGAAATAATCCTCAACAGTGGTCTCAACCTTTGCATCGACCCTTTCTCTATGCTTTCTGAAAATGAAAAGAAGAATAAACGCGGAAACGAGCGCGCCGATCTCAACTCCCCAGAATATACCGGGCTTTCCGTTCATCCAGAAGAACTCGATAAAGTTCATATCCGCAGCTCCCGAAAGCATGATACTCGTAGTATCACCAACGAGAGTTGCCGCCCCCTGAAGATTTGAGGAAACGGCGATAGCTATGAGCACGGGAACGGGAGATATGTTTATCTTCTTTGAGATAGCAAGACCGATAGGCGCTATCATAAGAACCGTTGCAACGTTATCAACAAATGCGCTGACTATTCCCGCAAAAAGTGCGAGAGCCGTTACTGCCCACATAACGTTAGGCGTCTTTGTAAGAAGCATCTCTGAAAGTCTTGCGGGCATCTTGCTCTCAATAAAGAGGGTGACAGTTCCCATCGTACCACCTATCATAAGTAGAACGTTGTAGTCGACTGCCGAGAGAGCCGAAAATATATCCATTTCAAAAAGTCCGCAGTATCCGAGAATTACGAACAGTGCCGCCGAGGAAAGTGCTATGTACGGGCGATATTTCTGAAATGCCAGCATAAGCACGTATGTAATAATAAAAATTACGAGTGCAATTATCATTACCTGCTCCTTAAAATACATTTTTCCATTAGATTTTAACATACCTCGACACGCTTTGTCAAGGTAATATTTATTTTATGCAGATATTACTATTGAAGAAACGACAATTTTGTGGTATAATGACCTCAACGATCATTTGGGGGATAGAAATGGATACAAGATTTTTACCCATAAACAAAAAAGAGATGAATGAGCTTGGTTGGGACAGACCCGACTTTGTCTACGTCACGGGAGACGCATACGTCGACCACCCGAGCTTTGGTGTCGCTATTATATCAAGAGTACTTGAAAACGCGGGCTTCCGCGTGGCAATTCTCTCACAGCCCGACTACAAGAGCTGTGATGCATTCCGCGAATTTGGAAAGCCCCGACTTGGATTCCTTGTCACAAGCGGAAATATCGACTCGATGGTAGCTCACTACACAGTCTCAAAAAAGAAAAGAAACTACGACTACTATTCTGCAGGTGGCAAGATGGGTAACCGTCCCGACCGTGCAGTAATAGTATATTCACAGCGCATACGCGAGGCCTATGGTGACGTGCCGATAATCCTTGGCGGTCTTGAGGCATCTCTGCGCCGCTTTGCACACTATGATTATTGGGATAACAAGGTGCGCCGCAGTATCCTCGTTGACTCGCGCGCTGATATTCTCACGTACGGAATGGGAGAAAATATACTTCTTCGCATCGCCGCACTTCTTGACAAGGGTGTGCCGATAAAGAAGATACGCGACGTACGCGGAACAGTATATCTTTGCGCACGTGAGGATAAGGTAAATTACGAGACGGTAGGCGGCTTTGATTATGATGAACTCAAGACCGACAAGGCGGCATATGCGAAGGCATTTGCAATTCAGTATAATGAGAACGATGCCGTAAGCGGTCGCGCAGTTATAGAGTATTATGACAACAAGATGCTCGTTCAAAACCCGCCTATGCCCCCACTTGAGCGCGAGGAGCTTGATAGAGTCTATGCGCTTCCCTACACTCGCGAATATCACCCCTCTTACGAGAAGGACGGCGGCGTTCCGGGAATTGCCGAGGTAGAGATGTCGGTCACTCACAACCGTGGTTGCTTTGGCGCGTGTAATTTCTGCGCTATCGCATTCCATCAGGGACGAAGTGTGAGAAGCCGCAGTATCGAGTCGGTAGTTGACGAGGCGAAAAAGATAACCGAGAGCCCGCGCTTTAAGGGCTACATACACGATATTGGCGGTCCTACCGCGAATTTCCGCTATCCCTCGTGCGACAAGCAGCTTAAGTGCGGTGTCTGCACGAACAGAAAGTGCCTCGCCCCCACACCCTGCAAGCACCTTAAGGTCGACCATAGCGAATACGTTGAGCTTTTGCACCGTGTAAGCGCTCTGCCCAAGGTCAAGAAGGTATTTATCCGTTCGGGAATCCGCTTCGACTACCTTATTTACGATAAGGACGAGACGTTTTTCAAGGAGCTTGTTAAAAACCACGTCAGCGGTCAGCTAAAGGTCGCGCCCGAGCATTGCAGTAATGCTGTCCTTACACATATGGGCAAGCCCGCTATCGAGGTATATAACAAATTCAAAGACAGATATTTTGAGCTCACCAAGAGCTTTGGCAAGGAGCAGTATATAGTTCCCTATCTTATGTCGAGCCACCCCGGAAGCAGACTTGAGGACGCTCTTGAGCTTGCGCTTTATCTGAAACGCGGCGGATATTCGCCCGAGCAGGTGCAGGACTTCTATCCCACCCCCGGAACTGCATCAACGGTTATGTTCTACACGGGAATTGACCCCTTTACAGGCAAAAAGGTCTTCTGCGAGACAGATTACCACCAAAAGCAGCTTCAGCGAGCGCTTCTTCAGTGGTCGAAGCCGCAGAACGCCCCTCTTGTGCGCGAGGCGCTCATAAAGTGCGGACGTGAAGACCTAATAGGCTACACCAAGGACTGCCTTGTGCGCCCCGCAAATGCGGGCGCTCCGCAGAGCAAGAAGCCGCAAGGAAATTCTGCTCAAAGGCAAGGCAATAAGCGAAATACAAAACAACAAAATCACAAAAAAACGCTTAAACCCGCAAAAACTACACGTCAGACCAAAAAGAAAAAATAAAAAAACGACTCCGTACGGAGTCGTTTTCTTTTGTTTATTTACTTGTCTCAGCGATGAACTCGTCGATCTTCTCGGCGATGATATCAAGGCTCTTGCGCCAGAACGTAGGCTCGGTGAGGTCGATGCCGGCAATTGCCGCAACGTTCTCAACGGTGTCAACCGTAGTCGCCTTAAGAAGCTCGCGATACTTGGGCAGGAATGCCTCGCCTTCCTCAAGGAACTTTGCATAAAGTCCGCGAGAGAAGAGTCCGCCAAAGGCATAGGGGAAGTTGTAGTAGGAAAGTCCCGCTCTGTAGTAGTGGCTCTTACAGCACCACATATAAGGATGCATATAGTCGGGATCAAGTCCGTCGCCAAATGCTTCCTTCTGCGCATTTATCATTATCTCTTCAAGCTCGGGCGCAAACATAAAGGTGTTATTTCTGCGTGTTATTACCTCGTTCTCAAAGAGGAATCTGGAATAGATATCAACGATTATCTGTGTGCAGTCCTGAATCTGACTCTCAATAAGGGCTATCTTTGCCTCACCCTCGGATTTAGCTATTGCGTCATTAACGATAATAAGCTCATTGAAGTTCGACGCAGTCTCGGCAACGGGCATTGTGTAGCCTGTGTTAAGAGGTCTGTGACACTCTATCTGCTTGCCGTGGTAAGCGTGACCGAGCTCGTGAGCAAGTGTTACTACCGAGCCAAAGGTGCCTGCAAAGTTTGTGAGGATTCTGCTCTGCTTGAGGAAAGGAAGATTTGAGCAGAACGCGCCGCCCGACTTTCCGGGGCGGGAGTAGAAGTCTATCCACTCCTCCTTGAATGCGGTATCGACCATCTCTGCAAGGTCGGGAGCGAAGCTCTCAAAATGCTCAACGAGATATTTATGTGCTTCCTCAACTGTAAAGGTATTGCCGTCAGCGCTTCCCATAGGCGCGAAAAGCTCGAACCAAGGAAGTCCGTTCTCATAGCCGAGAAGCTTTGCCTTGTGGCGAAGATACTCTCTGAACTTCGGGAAATACTCTCTCATTGCCTCGAACATTGCGTCAAGTGTTTCCTTCTTCATTCTCGACTGCGCGAGCGTCATAGCAAGAGGATCTTCGTATCCGCGAAGCTCTGCCTCGGTATTGACCTGCGCCTTGATGCTGTTAAGACCAAATGCTATAGAGTCCTTTATCTTGCGGTAGGATGCAAGCTCTGCCTCGTAAGCCGCGCGGCGAACTTCCTTATCGTCACTCTCTGCAAGGCCGCGGATCTCGGAAAGTGTTGTCACACCGCCGTTGTACTCGACCTCAAGAGTTGAAGTAAGATAGGAAACAAGATTGCCCCAAGCGGCGCCGCCCGAGTTGTTCATACGGCTGAAAACGTCCTCGGCATCGTCGCTCATATTGTGAGAGACAGACTCCTTTATTTCGTTAAAATAGAATTTGTACTGTGAAAGCACCTCATCAGTAGCAATTACCGAGTCAATATCCTCGATACCGCCAACGTACTTCTCGAATATTACGTTCTCCTTTGCGGTGCTCGTCATAAGCGCCTGAAGACGCGTCATAGGCAAGGAGATCTCGGTGTCCTTGCTGTTTGTCGAGCGGCGGAGGCTCATATAACCCGCAAGCTTGCGGACAAGAACTGCCGTCTTTTCCTTAATATCGATTATCTCGCGGAGTGTCTTCGCGGTGTCATCATAGGTAAGCGCGGCGATTTTCTGCTTGACATCGGCAATCGCGCCCTCGAGCGCCGCCATATCCGCCTCAAATTCGGGCGTGTTTATTCCCTTATAGAAAATATCAAGTGACCATTCGTTATACATATGCTTTCTCCTTTATTTTAATTTCGCATTTTGCATCGGGTGCGTCCATAATGATTTCATCGACCGCGGGGACTTCTATAACTCCCGCTGTCGCGTTTTTTATGCTTATAACAGGGGTTGTGACTGTTGCATATACGGTAGACTTTTCAAAAGCGAGGTCGGCATTCTCCACCTCACAGTTGATAAGCTTCAGATTTTTGCAATAGCAAAGGGGCTGTGTGCCGATTATTTTACAGTTTTCAAAGGTGATGTCCTCGGCATACCACGCGAGGTATTCTCCTTTTACCACGCTGTTTCTGACAACCACGTTTTTTGCGTGCCAGAAAGCATCCTTTGTGTCAAAATTGCAGTTTTCGAACACCGAATCGGTTATGTATTGGAAGGAATACTTTCCATTGAGGGAAACGCGCTCAAAGTGAAGCCTCTCTGCGCGCATCATGAAATACTCGCCCTCAGCAGAAGTGTCACGCATATTTATATCCTTGCTCGACCAACCGAACTCGGGGGAAATGATGCTTGAGTCACAAATCGAAATATCTGCACACTCGCGGAGTGCCTTGATGCCGTGAAGTTTTGTGTTGTCTATTTTTATGTCATTTGAGTACCAAAGCGCCGCGCGGCAGTTTGCCGTCAGCTCTGTACCCGTGATCTTCAGCGTCGTATCGTGCCAAAAAGGATAACGCAGATCCCAGAAGCAGTCCTCGACGGCAATGTTTCGGCTCTCCTTGAAAGCACTCTCGCCGTCAGCCGCGCCCTCAAATCTGCAGCCGACGACCTTTACGCCGTCGCTGCCGTAAAAGGCTCTTTCCTCGTCAAAGGTTTGATTAATTACTGTTTTCATTTTTTTCGCTCTCTTTTATGAATTTTCTATAAGAAATTTGTTTATGAGCTGGAACATGGTGTCAGTATCGGGTATTTCCGATATCGGTACGTTTTTGTCAATATCCTCGTCGTCAATGTACATATCAAGTCCCTCAGATCCAACGGTGGTGAGAATTTTCTTGCCGTTACGCTCAAAGTGAAGGTCTATGGCATCAACACCGCGCCCCTCGTCAAGAAATTCAAACCACTCCATAGCTGTGATAGCTACTGTGCTGTCTATTCCTTTTGCAAATTTGCCGTCCACAAACATTTCGCAAATTTCTGCCCACACCCCTTCTCTCTTTATAGTGTCGGGGGTGAATTCTACGTCGTTTGTTTCTGCCTTGCCCGTATCGTAACGGTTTTCTCTTATCTTATCAAGCCTTTTTGCAAAGCTCTGATTGACGTCTGTTATACATACCGACTTACTGCCGCAAATTAAGGTCACGTTTACTCGTCCGCTTTTTCTTGACTTGACCTCAATCTCGGTGCGTTCTATGTCTGAATAGTCAATGTATCCGCAACAGTTGCAGGTGGTCTTTTTGAGAATAGAGCTTTCATACTGCTCTACAACGTCGCAATCAAAAAAATACAGCTTTTTATTGCCAAGGATACATCTGACGGCACTGCTAAAAAAGAATGCAGGGATCAAAAGGAAGCTTGGGATTAAATATATCGCCCATATAAAAGAGTTAAATCCGTCCTTTATAATGCCCCAAATCACTAAGGCCACAAAAAATGCAACCGCCACCAAAACCGTACTAAAGCTTGAGCGTCTTACCTTTTTACCCTTTATTGTTTTTGGGTCTATTTTATGTTTAGTTACTATCATACACTGCCTCTCAAAATAGGATATAGACAATTATACCATAATTTGACACAAAAATCAATGCAAAAAGAAACTATTATAAAATTCATCCCGAATTACTTGACACAGCGGCTTTGTGTGTGGTATAATATGGAGCGTTGTGATATCATTGGGATGTCGCCAAGCGGTAAGGCACGGGACTTTGACTCCCGCACTCGTCGGTTCAAATCCGGCCATCCCAGCCAAACAAAAGGCATAGCCATTAGGCTATGCCTTTTGTTTAGTTAGAGTTCACTGATTTGAACTCCCAACGCAAAGCGTTGGATCTGCTTTCGCTTCGATATCTTTGACTTATGCTGCACTTTGGCGAAAGCTTAAATCACGGCAATCCCTAAAGTTTCCTCACAGTGGCAAAGCGTGCGAATCTCCGCCGCAGGCGAATACCTGGCCACTAATAAACACTTGAAATCCTCCCCAAATTGTGATATAATAAAGCAAAGGAAGAAGGTATCGCCTCCATCAATATGGCAAAGGAGAACGAAAATGGCTAACGAGAATCAATTCAATGGTAAAGCTCAATTTTACAACAGTAGACCAACATACCCAAAAGAATGTATTTCATACTTGGTCAACAAATTTAGTTTAAGCGTCGACAGCACAGTGGCAGATATTGGTGCCGGAACCGGTATATTAACTCAACCATTCCTTAACGTTGGGTGTAATGTCTATGCCGTAGAACCTAACGAAGATATGTTTTTGGAATTAAATAAAAATTTATCTCATTTTTCAAATATCAAATTACTGAATACATCTGCTGAAAAGACTGGTATTTTACCATGTTGTTGCGACGCAGTACTTGTAGGAACAGCATTTCACTGGTTTGACAAAGAAAAGTTCCGTACAGAATGCAAACGTATACTAAAGAATGACAAAAATGTTGCAATTTTAAGAATTAGCAATAATTCTAACGCTGATAAAGAAATTGATAAAATAAAGCATTATTCAGAAGAAGATTTGAACGAAGCCAAAAGTTTCTTTGGAAATGGCTTTGTTGAACACATTTCTTTTGAATACACACAAATATTTGATGAGGATAGATATGTAGAAAATTTACTTTCTTCTGCAACAGCACCTTTACCCACCGATACTATATTCGAAGACTATGTAAATAAGTGTAAGATTGCTTATAAAAAACATTTCGGAAATGAAGTCGCAAAGTTGCCATTTGTAGTTAACTGCTACATAGGCAAATTAATCGACTAAATTATCTATGTTTGTAAAACTCAACAGCCGCGCAGGACTCTATGCGCGGCTGTTATTTTAGATAAATTCCCTATCAAAGCCCTCGGCGCGAAAAAATTTACCAAAAAGCGAATATCGTTATACTTTTATATGTATTTTATACAAGCATTATAGTATATTTTATACTATAATTCAAGTAGAAGATTTTCTACTTATATATACTCTAATTACGCATCCACAACGGAGGAAAGATAAATGAAGTGTGTAAATCTTGATTTTCATACAAGTCCGCTTATTGAGGGCATTGGAGAGAAATTTGATGCAAAGAAATTCGCGCAGACACTCAAGGACGCGCACGTTGATAGCATAAATCTCTTCTCAAAGTGCCACCACGGACACACCTATTATCCCTCAAAGGTATCGTCAATGCACCCGCATCTTAATTTTAATCTGCTCAAAGAACAGATCGATGCTTGCCATGAGGTTGGAATCAAAACTCCCATCTACGTGACTGTCGGTTGGAGCGCAAAGGATGCAGACGAGCATCCCGAGTGGAATCAGATAAATTTCTTTACAAAGAAGACCGACTATATGGGAATTCCTGCGGACGAGGGCGCTGACGACGAGACACCGTTGCGCCACTGCGTATGGAAGGCTCTCTGCACCGTAGGTCCTTACGGTGACTATATGGAGTCGCTTACACGTGAGATATGCGAGAGCTTTGACGTATCTGACGGAATGTTTTTTGATATATGCTTCTGGAACGACCACTGCGTCTGCGATCACTGCAAAAAGAGTATGGCAGACATGGGACTTGACCCCGAAAATTTTGACGACGTAAAGAAGCACTACGTTATAGGTCACAAGGCATTCGCAAAGCGAATGACCGACGTTGTTCACGAGTACGCAAAGGACGCACCCGTTTTCTTCAACGGTGGCGGTGCCAATATGAACCGACCCGAGTACAACGATTGCCACACCTATTTTTCCCTTGAGGATCTTCCCACCGCGTGGGGCGGATATGACCTTATGCCCGTAAGAGCTAAATACTTTGAGCGCTTCGGTCTTATGTATCAGGGTATGACGGGAAAATTCCATCACGCATGGGGCGAGTTTGGCGGCTTTAAGAACAAAGAGGCACTTCGTTATGAGTGCGCCGATATGTTAAGTGTCGGTGCCGAGCCTGCCGTGGGCGACCATTTGCACCCATCGGGCGAGATAGACGAGAGCACATATGCCATTATCGGTCACGCATTTGAGTACACGGGCAAGATAGAAAAATATTCCGAGAATACAAGAGCCTACACCGACCTTGCACTATGGGTTGGACACAATTCCGACTCCGACCTTGGCGCATCGAAGATAATTCAGATGATGCACCTCGATTTTGACGTAGTCAAGGGTGGCGACGATATTTCAAAGTACAACTGCATAATTCTCCCCGACAGAATCAAGTTCTCGGACGAGGACAAATCGGCACTTCTTGCATTCACAGCTCGTGGCGGTAAGATAATCGCAAGCTATGAGAGTGTCTTTGATGAGCTTGGCATAAAGAAGATAGAGCCCTCGACTGCAGACAATGACTTTATTAAATGCGATGTTGAGGACTTTGTAACACCGTTTCTTTCCTACTCTAGCGCATACAAGGTAGAGAGTGACGGTGAGGTGCTTGCCGAGGTTTATGAGCCTTACTTTAACCGCACGGTAGGTCACTATTGCGGACATAAGAACACCCCCTACAAGACTGAGCCTGCAGAATATCCTGCGCTCGTCCGTCGCGGCAACGTGCTATATTTCGCGCATCCCGTATTTGAGGCATATAATAAATCGGGCAACTACGTGCTTGAAAGATACATTATTCAGGCAATTGAGTCGATATACGACAAACCAATTATCACCGAGGAGCTTCCCTCCTGTGCGAGAGTGAGAATTCGTGAAAGTAAAAACGAGGGCTTCCTCGCACTCCACGTGCTCTACGCGCCTCCCGTTAACCGCGGAAACGTTTGTTTGCTTCCCGATTTCCCGAAACTCCATGACGTAAAGATCACGCTTAAGGTTGACAAAGAGATAACTTCGGCTATCTCCGAGCCCGACGGCGAGGCCATTCCTTTTACAAAAGACGGCAACAAAATAACACTTTCATTGCCGCCCTTCAAACTTCATAAGCTCATTATTTTGAAATAAAGATACGATAAATCAAAGGAGAAGAAAAAATGTTAAGTAATCTCACGACCAAAAAGGACATTCACACGTTTTCCGTTTGCCCCGAAAACCCCACGGGTGAAAAGGGCGGCGGTGCAAGAGCAACACTTGAGAACGGAAGTGCTGCGAGCGAGGCTCGCGAGCTTGGCGAGGGCTGGAAGGTAAATCCTTATATAGTTCTTGACGCAGGCAACACCGCAGTTCTTGCCGATATCAAGGGCGAGGGCGCTATCAAGCACATCTGGATCACAGACGATGCAAAGGCAGGCAGACAGCTTATTTTCCGCATCTACTTTGACGGTCAGGAAAATCCCGCTGTTCACGCTCCCCTTTCGGATTTCTTCTGCAACGCAGACTATCTTGAGTACCGCCAGATCTCGAGCCTTCCCATGTGCTACAATCCCCGCAGAGCTATGAACTGCTACTTCGAGATGCCCTACTTCAAGGGCTTCCGCGTAGAGATCGAGAACGTAAGCGTAAATCCCATTCGTATCTACTATCAGATCGACTGTGAGGAGAAGAAGAACGATCCCGATTCCCTTTACTTCCACGCACAGTTCAGACGCATCCACTCGCTTCCCTACAAGGAGGTATACACAATTCTTGACAACGTCAAGGGTAACGGTCACTACGTTGGAACGTATATGCACTGGGGCGTTAAGAACAACGGCTGGTGGGGCGAAGGTGAGATAAAGTTCTACATCGACGGCGACACCGATTATCCGAGCATTTGTGGCACGGGTACAGAGGACTACTTCTGCGGAGCGTACAACTTTGACGTAAACGGAAAGTACGTTGAGTACACTACTCCTTATGCGGGTCTTTCGAAGGTAGGACACACCGACGAGACCTACAGAGCGCAGAGATTCTTTGATATGTACCGTTGGCACGTCACCGATCCTATCTACTTCAAGGAGGATCTTAAGGTCACCATTCAGGCACTCGGCTGGAGAAGCGAGAGAAGATATCTTCCTCTTCGTGATGACATCTCCTCGGTTGCTTACTGGTACTCCGATAACCTTGAGGACGTTTACCCCGAGATGCTCTCGGCTAACGATCTCGAGCTTTGCTAAAAAAACACAAAGACGCAGCTTAAAAGCTGCGTCTTTTTTTGATAATTTATTTGACATACGCTTATGCGCGTGGTATAATGTATTTGAATAATTATGCTTGGAGCGACATATGTCAGAAAAAATATATAAATCAATATCAGCACTGCTGAATTATGCTGAAAAGCACGGACTTACCGAGCGATGCGACAGACGCTATTGTGCAAACGCACTTATCGATATTCTCGGACTTAACGATTTTTGCGATGATCTTTCGGCGCCCGATGCCGAGCTTACAGATATACTTAATGATCTTTGCGATTTTGCCTATGAAAAAGGGCTTATTGAGCAGAACTCGGTCGTATATCGCGATCTTTTTGATACGAGAATTATGGGAGTGCTCACGCCCCGCCCATCAGAGTTCATAGCTCACTTCAATTCCCTTTATGCCGAGTCACGTGAGGCGGCAACAGACTATTTTTACGGACTCTCTATCGCATCGAATTATATTCGTGCAGGCAGAATAAAAAAGGACGTAAAATGGGTCGTAGACAGTGAATACGGTGACATTGACATCACAATAAATCTCTCAAAGCCTGAAAAAGACCCCAAGGCAATTGCCGCGGCAAAAAATGCCGTTCAGAGTGGGTATCCCAAATGCGCCCTTTGCTGTGAAAACGAGGGATTTGCAGGCAGTATTTCACAGGCCGCAAGACAAAATATCCGTCTTATCCCCATCAAGATGGCGGGCGAGAATTGGTACATGCAATATTCACCCTACGTATATTACAACGAGCATTGCATTGCCTTGTCCGAGCGCCACACACCTATGGCGGTAAACAGGTCTACCTTCTTAAAGCTCCTTGATTTCGTAGAGCTTCTTCCCCACTATTTTCTTGGCTCAAATGCCGATCTGCCAATAGTCGGCGGCTCGATACTCTCGCACGATCATATGCAGGGCGGAAGATACACCTTTGCGATGGAGCGCGCACCGATTGAGACCGAGCTTCATTTTGAAGGCTTTGAAAATGTATATGCAGGTATTGTAAAATGGCCTATGTCGGTAATCCGTCTTAACTCGACCGATAAAAAGTCTCTTATTGACCTATCCGACAAAATACTTATCGCTTGGCGAGGATATTCAGACGATGAGCTTAACATACACGCCTTCACGGACGGTGAGCCGCACAATACAATAACGCCTATCGCGCGAATGAGAGACGGGAAATTCGAGCTTGATCTCGTGCTCCGCAATAATCTCACAAGTGACGAGCGACCGCTCGGCATCTACCATCCGCGCCCCGAATATCACAACATCAAGAAGGAAAATATCGGGCTTATCGAGGTTATGGGACTTGCCGTGCTTCCCTCGCGTCTTAAGGACGAGCTTGATACACTTTCGAAGCTCATTATTTCGGGAGAGGACGTTCGTGCCAATGAAAAAACGGCAAAGCACGCCGATTGGTACGAAAAATTCAAGAACAACTATGAATTTACGCCCGAGAACGTCTCGGATATACTAAAAAAAGAGGTCGGTGCGACCTTTGTAGGCGTACTTTGTGACGCGGGAGTATACAAGCGCGACAATGCGGGCAAGCGCGGATTTTTACGCTTTGTTGATTATATTAAATCTATATAAATTTTGGAGGAAACTACAATGAGCGAATACGTAATTACGATCTCAAGAGGCTTTGGAAGCGGTGGACGTACCATCGGTAAGCTTCTTGCAAAAAAACTTGACATCGACTGGTTTGACAACGATCTTCTCAAGCTTGCATCCGAGGAAAGCGGAATAAACATTTCCCTTTTCGGTAAGGCTGACGAAAAGGTAAAGGCAAGCCTTTTCAAGAAATACAATAGAAGCTACGGAGAAAAGATAATCTCTCCCGACAGTGCTGAGTTTATCTCGACGGACAACCTTTTCAACTACCAGGCAAAAATAATTCGCGATCTCGCTGACCGTGAGAACTGCATTATTATCGGACGTTGCGCCGACCATATCCTTAAGGACAACAAGAAGGCGATAAAGATCTTCGTATGTGCCGACGAGCCTACGTCGATAAAGAACGTTGTCGATATGTACGGCATCGACGAGGACGACGCAAGAAAGAAGATCGACAAGATCGACAAGTCCCGCGCGGCATACTACAAGTATTACACGGGCAAGGAGTGGAACGATCCCGTAAATTATGACATATGCATCAACACCACCACAACGGGCTTTGAGGGCGCTGTAGACATCATTCTCGATTATATGAAGCGCAAGGGCATCAACGTATAATTTAATTATGATAAGCTGTGATAAAGCATGGAAAAGGGTTTGGGATAAATTCTTTTCTTATGAAACAAATCTCATATACGATCATCCAATAGACACCATCTATTTCCCCACTTCTGAGGAGATCTTATGTTCAATACCTAATGCCTGCGGTTGGAATACGGGAATGGAAGATTCTATGATAAACTTTGGGCGTATGCTCGACGGCATCGTATATAAGTATAAGCTGACAGAGGACGATTCCTTGCATAGCTATGCCGCTTTGTTGCTTGACGGAGCATTTAAGTGTGCCACGATTTCGGACTCTGAGGGCTTTTTGGCGCGCAGTATTTTGCCTTGTGACAAAAAGAGCTTTTATATTGATTCATCGCGCGACCAGTACACGCATTTCGTAAATGCGGTCGTTAACTATATGAACTGCGGCCTTTGCACCGATGACGAGCGAAAGAAAATCTCGAATATTCTCATCTCAATTGCAAAAAGAGCCGAGAAAAACGTCACTCCTGAAAATGACTATCACCTGCTCCGTGCTGACGGAAAGATAGGCATTGTTGATAAGATGTGGGAGGTTGAGCCGCACGAAGCCTTGCGTTTGCCTATGATTTATCTTGCGGCATATCTTGCGTCGGGTGACGAGCATTGGCTCGCCCTTTGTTACAAATATCGTGATGAAGCCGTAAAACAGTCATTTAATTACAAGAAGGTATGGCATTATCAGATAGCATACCAAACGTCAATATCGGCAAGATTTATGTATGACTATGACCCTGATGAAGGATATAGCGAAAAATATCTTGAGCTTCTAGAATATCTCGCATCTCTTGCAGGAAGTACCGTACTTGATATTGCAAAAATCGTCAAGGACGAGGGCATAACCTTTGCAGAGCCCACATTTAATTGGCGTGGTTGTCCTATGAAATATTCCCTTCATAGTCCTATCAGTGAAAAAGCATATATGGTGCCCATGAAGCCCGAAAAGTATGAACGTGAGCATTTTTTATTCGTTGATGCTATTGATTCCATATCAATTCAGGCTATCTCTCCTACGACGAAAATACCGTCCGAGCAGCTTCTGGCACTTGAGCAGATTCTCGAGGCTATCGACTACGAAAAACACGTAAACAGACACTCTTGTGCAATAGTAAATCTTACGTATTTACTTAACGCAAGGGATATATAAAAAAAGACCGACACGGTGTGTCGGTCTTTTTTATTCATTTAGTTCTTGAGCGAATGTATGGGTGCGGGAATTCTGCCGCCGCGAGCAATAAAGTCCTCACAAGAGTAATCGCTTATCTTCATAATAGGCGCGTAGCCGAGAAGTCCGCCAAACTCTACTGAGTCGCCAACTCCCTTGCCGTATGCGGGAATAAGACGTACTGCCGTAGTCTTTGTATTAGCAACACCAATGGATATCTCATCTGCGATAATGCCACAGATTACTGCCTCCGACGTATCTCCGGGGATAGCTATCATATCAAGTCCTACCGAGCATACCGCCGTCATTGCCTCAAGCTTCTCAAGAGAGAGTGCACCACACTCAACGGCGCTTATCATACCTGCGTCCTCAGAAACGGGGATAAATGCGCCTGAAAGGCCGCCAACGTGGGAGGAAGCCATAACTCCGCCCTTCTTTACCGCATCGTTAAGGAGTGCGAGCGCCGCCGTCGTGCCGTGACCGCCGCACTTCTCGATTCCCATTCCCTCAAGAATATGCGCCACCGAGTCACCGATAGCAGGGGTGGGAGCGAGAGAGAGGTCAACAATACCGAAAGGCACGCCAAGTCTTCTTGATGCCTCGCTTGCAACGAGCTGACCCATTCTTGTGATCTTGAATGCCGTCTTCTTTATTGTCTCGGCAAGCTCTGAGAAATTGCACTTACCCGCTCTCTTTATAGCCGATGCCACAACACCGGGGCCTGAAACTCCTACGTTTATAACGGTTTCTGCCTCGCCAACACCGTGGAATGCACCCGCCATAAAGGGGTTGTCCTCGGGCACGTTTGCAAAAACAACAAGCTTTGCACAACCGATGGATTCGTTGTCCTTAGTAAGATATGCCGTTTTCTTTATGATGCTTCCCATAAGAGCCACGGCGTCCATATTGATGCCCGCCTTTGTGGAGGCCACGTTTACCGATGAGCAAACGCGCTCGGTGGTGGCAAGTGCCTCGGGGATTGACTCGATAAGATTTCTTGCGTTATCTGTAAAGCCCTTCTGGACGAGCGCACCGTATCCGCCAATGAAATTCACGCCAAGATCGTGCGCCGCACGGTCGAGCGTTTTTGCAATCTTTACGTAGTCGGCGGGGCTATATTTTCCGCCAATAAGAGACACAGGCGTTACCGAGATACGCTTGTTGATTATCGGAATGCCAAGCTCCTTTTCGATCTCACAGCAAACAGGCACAAGATCCTTTGCCGAACGGGTTATCTTATCATAAATTCTGTCGCAAACAACGTCTATATCGTCGCCCGCGCAATCATAAAGGGAGATTCCCATCGTTACCGTACGTATATCGAGGTTCTCCTCTTTTATCATATTTATAGTTTCAAGAATATCGTTTATATTTATCATTGCCGACCTCAGATCTTATGCATCGCGTTAAAAATGCTTTCGTGCATTGTGCGGATATCAAGTCCCTCAGCCTCACCGAGTGTGCGCAATTCATCCGCAAACGCCGTAAAAGGCACTGTGAGATCCTCGATCTCAATGATCATTATCATAGCAAAATACTCGTCAAGCACGCTCTGCGAGATGTCAAGTATATTTCCTCCCGCCTCAGCGCATTTTGTGCTGACCTTTGCAATAATTCCCTTTGCGTCGCGTCCAACAACAGTTATTACAGCCTTCATAGTAAAAATCCTTTCTTGGTATTCACTTAATTATATCAGACTAACGTTATCTTTTCAATAGCTTTCAGATATTTTCAGCTACTTCCTTATACATATAAAGCGAGCCGAGGCACACAAGTGCCGTATCTCTTTTTTGAGCATCGGCAATTGCCGCATCAAGTGCACTCTTTACACTCTCACACGCCGTAGAGTACACTCCCAGATCGGATAGTGTTTTAGCATAATCATCGGCGTCAAGTGCGCGAGGGTTATCGGGGGTTATCGTGTATGCGCTAACGGCGATCTGTGACAGACAAGATGCGATATATCGGTAATCCTTATCCTTCATAACTCCCGTAAGTATCACTACCTTTTTGTCCCCGAAATAGTGCTTGACACTCCTCACCGCTACCTCAATTCCCTGCGGATTGTGTGCACCGTCGAAAATAACGAGAGGATCGCGCTTAATTATCTCAAATCTTGCGTGCCATTCTGCACGTCGCAAGCCCTCGCATATAGCTTCACCTGATATATCAAAGCCTTGATTTTTAAGAATATCCACAGCCGTGAGCACCGTCGCGGCATTTTCGGGCTGATAGAGTCCGAGCAAGGAAAGACAAAGGCCCTGCCTTGTGCCAAAGTCAAAGGTTGTTCCATCAAGAGTCGACGACACGTTTGTAAGTGTGCTTCTATCGACTGTGCAGTAGGGTGCACTCAACTCGCTTGCACGCGCCGATATAACGGCCTCAGCCGCACCCTCGCCACCAAAAATCACGGGTACACCGCGCTTGATGATGCCTGCCTTCTCGGCGGCAATCTTTTCTACGGTATCTCCAAGAAAAGCTGTATGCTCAAGAGAAATTCCCGTGATGACCGAAAGAACTGCGGTATCGATTATATTAGTCGAATCAAGTCTACCGCCCATTCCCGCCTCGAGAATTACAACGTCACATTCGTGACGCTTGAAAAACTCAAAGCCTATTGCGGTTATGAGCTCAAACTCGGTGGGCTTATCCACCATTGCCTCGGCATAAGGCTTTACGTATTCGGTTATCTCGGCAAGCTCATTATCCGAAATGTTCTCGCCGCAGTATCTCATTCTCTCATTAAATTCCTTAACGTAAGGAGAGGTAAAAAGTCCCGTTCTGAGTCCCGCCATACGCAAGATAGAGTCAAGCATCGAGCAAAATGAGCCCTTGCCGTTAGTTCCCGCAACGTGGATAAATCGAAGTGACTTCTGCGGATTTTGGAGTCGCTCACAAAGCTCGCCGATACGCTCGAGTCCCGGCTTGCAAAAGGACCAATTTATCGAGTGAATATATTTTATTGCTTCATCGTAAGTCATTTTTTCTCCTTTGCCGTCTCCATCAGGCGGCGGAAGCTCTTATTTTTGTACATAAGACAAATAAGGAAGGTCTCGATAGCGGCAATTCCTATATATATCGGTATACGGTAAAGCACCACCCAACCAAAATAAACGTAAAGACCAATCGATTTTATTATGACCGAGCCGACAAGGTGTGAAAGAATTGAAGAGACGATTATTTTTGCGTTTCCCTCTTTTTTTATCACGTATCGGCTCACAACGCCCGCAGTAATACCCACGAAGGCCGCGCCAACCGTGATTATCGGTGATATTGCAAAGCTTTGCGTTGAGAGCATATAGCTTATCATATCCGAGACCGCACCCACAAGGCCGCCCACGACGGGACCGAAAACGATTCCCGAAAGAATTATTGGAAAATTCTCAAACGTCACCCTGAATATTCCGCCGAAATCCATAAAATTCTTGCAGAATATTCCAATAACTACACTCATTGCCGTAAGCATTGCGGCAAGAGTAAGCGCTTTTACACTTGAAAAGCCCTTTCTTTTATGCATAAAAATACCTCCTTTTACCTCAAGCTCATACGCTCGGGAAAAGAAGGCTCTACCCCTTGCCGTATGAAGCGGGATGCAGAATAAGGACCGCAAGCAATTGCTTTTCGTCCGACCGTCAACTCCCCGTCCGTTCGGCACTTTACGCCCATATTCTTACTCTTCTACGAAATAAAATTTACGCATTCATTATATACTACACTCGCGCTTTTGTCAACAAGCTGACGAATAATTTTACGTATAAATTATATAATTTAATATAATTTTGCGAGGTGTAATATGAAAAGATCGGGAGTTGTGGGATATATACTGTTCGTTGTGCTTTTTATGGCGATTGCGGTGGCGTTTATTTTGATATCAACGTATCTTTCGGGGCAAGGAGGTGCACGTCAGACGGTAGCAGATACGTCACTGCTCCCTACTATAATCATCGACGCAGGACACGGCGGTGAGGACGGCGGTACGATTGGCAAGAACGGTATGACTGAAAAGGAGCTTAATCTTGAGATTGCCTTTTTACTTCGCGATATGCTTGCCTCGCGCGGATACGACGTTCTCCTTACGAGAAGCGAGGATATTTTACTTTATGACAGAACGGTCGACTTCAAGGGAAGAAAAAAGGCACTCGATCTTGCAGCGCGCGTGAAAATTGCCGAGGAGCGAAAAAACTGCATCTTTATCAGCATTCATATGAATGCCTTCCCCGATGAGAAATACTCTGGGCTTCAGGTATACTATTCTACAAATGACGAGCACTCGGCACTGCTTGCCGACGAGGTGCAGACCCTTGTAAAGAATGCCCTCCAACCCAACAATAACAGAAAAACTAAGCCCGCAGGCGAGAATATCTTCTTGCTTGACAGAATCACCTCACCCGCAATTTTAATTGAATGTGGATTTATGTCAAATCCCGAGGAGTGTAAAATGCTTTGCGACGAGGAATACAGAAAAAAGCTTGCTTTTATTATTTCGGGAGCGATTGAAAAATATATGTCGAACACCCTTGAAAAGAGAAACGAAATGTTGTATAATTAAGTCAACGAATTAAAAGGCAGGAATGTTATGAAGGGTACGAAAACCGTCTACATATGCTCAGAATGTGAATATACAAGCGCGAAATGGCTTGGAAAATGTCCTAAATGCTCGGCTTGGAACAGCTTTGTTGAGGACGTTATAAGCACGGAGCCGCAGACCGCACAAAAAAAGCGCACCTCTCTTTCGGGGCTCCGCGAGAATCAGGTTCAGGAGTTTAAGAACCTCGAGATACCCGAATACATAAGAACAAATACCGGTCTTAGTGAGCTTGACAGAGTGCTTGGCGGCGGTCTTGTTTCGGGCTCCGTTGTGCTCCTTTCGGGTGAGCCCGGAATAGGCAAATCAACTATTCTTCTTCAGATATCCGACGCTCTCGGCGGCTCTCACAAGGTGCTTTACGTCTCGGGAGAGGAATCTGAGGGTCAGCTCAAGCTCCGCGCCAAAAGACTTAATACCAAGGGCACTAATCTCTATATACTCACCGAAACTAACGTCGAAAAGATACTTGCCGCTACTGACAAGCTCCACCCCGACGTTATAATCGTTGACTCGATACAGACAATGTATTCCGATGAAAGCAATTCCTCTGCGGGCAGCGTCACACAGGTCAAGGAAGCAACTATGTGCTTCATTGCCAAAGCAAAGAGTCTCGGCATTTCGGTAATTCTCGTTGGACACGTCAACAAAGAGGGTGGAATTGCAGGCCCCAAGGTGCTTGAGCATATGGTCGATGCCGTCCTCTGCTTTGAGGGCGACAGACGTCAGTGCTACCGCATAATCAGAGCCAATAAAAACCGTTTTGGCTCAACTAATGAAATTGGTGTTTTTGAGATGACCGATACGGGACTTGTCGAGGTTCCCAATCCGTCCGAAATGCTCCTTGCGGACAGGCCTACCGACACGTCGGGCAACTGCGCGGTCTGCACTATGGAGGGCACGCGCCCCATAGTTGCCGAGGTTCAGGCGCTTGTCAGCCCCACCTCCTTCCCCGCTCCCCGAAGAACGTCAAACGGTATTGATTACACAAGACTTTACCTTATTCTCGCGGTACTTGAAAAGAGGCTTGGGCTTCGTTTTTCGGCAAACGACGCATATCTCAACGTCATAGGCGGTCTTTCTCTTGACGAGCCTGCGGCAGATATGGCGATAGCACTTGCACTTATATCCTCGCTTACCGACCGAGTTATCCCCGATGACCTTATTGCCATCGGTGAGATTGGACTTTCGGGTGAGTGCCGCGGTGTTGCCAACGTCTCCCAGCGAGTTAAGGAGGCGGCGCGACTTGGCTTTACCAAGGCGGTCATTCCCGTGAGAAATTTTGAAAGGGACAAGTTTGACTGCGACATTCAGCTTATCCCCGTAAAGAATATCTATGACGTCTTAAAGGTCATAAAAAGTCAACCCGAGCAGAAAAAATGATTAAAAGGCAGTTGCAATGCAACTGCCTTTCTTAAAATCCTGAAAAAATCCTTTTTCTGAACACCGTGGGTGTTTCGCCCGTTTGGTCCTTGAATATCTTGCAAAAATGAGACTGCGAGCAAAAGCCCGTCTCAAGTGCTATTTCAAGCATATTCTTCTGCCCTGCGCGTATGAGCCTTTTTGCGCACTCTATTCTCTTTTTTATGAGATAATCATACGGTGACATACCGACATTTTTTGTAAAGACGGTATGCAAATAATTTGGCGACACGCTTACGGCATCGGCTATTTTTTTGAGGGAGCAATCGTCCGAATATTTCTCGTTTATGTATTCGCATGCACCGAGCACGACTTTGCTTATATCACGATTTTTAGAAGAGTTATTTTTTTCGTTGTTTTGGCGCAAAAACTTATAAAGAATATTATAAAAAAGCGTATTTACAAGCACTTTCTCATCTGCCTCGCACGATGAAGAAACAAAGCAAGAACCAAGCTGTGAAAACAAAGCAAGAAGCTCGTCAATGGATTCGTTCGAATCAAGATAGCTACAGGTTGGTAATGACAAAAGAAGTGAAAGTAATTCTTCGTCAAGGCGCTCGTTCTGAAATACTCTTATAAAATTACACTTGACCGGAAAATCGCTGCGACGTATCTGCCCCGGCTTTGCCGCAAGCATCATTCCGCGCTTTACGGGATATTTATTGCCGTCAACGTAGCTTACTCCCGACTCCTCGGTAAACATCTCAAGCTCGAAGCACTCTACTCTACGCGCTTCGCTTTTCATCACGTTCTTTTTGACTATACTGCTGTCAAAAACTCCACAGTATATATCTTTATTCGGTATAAGCACTTTTAGCTCTCCTTTTTCGTAAGATTATGACAAATAATAAGTAAAATATGCCTATAATCATTTATTTTAAAGTGATATAATGTTAATTGTAGAATTATTATACCATATTTTTTTCTTTTGTAAAGAAATTTTACTTAAAAATTCTTTAATAGAGGTGACTTTATGAAGATAACTTGGCTTGGACAAGCGGGATTTCTTTTTGAGACGGGTGACTTGAAAATTCTTGTTGATCCCTACCTTTCAAACAGCTGTAAGGCGCTTAATCTCGATTACGACAGAAGAATGCCTATCGATGAAAAATTCCTTGAGATAACACCCGACGTTATCGTGCTTACACACTCGCATCTCGACCATACCGACCCCGATACGCTAAAGCATTATTTGGGAAAGACAGGGGACGTGACGGTGCTTGCTTCCCCGCTTGCTTGGGAGATTGTAAGAAAATACGAAAACGGACATAACTACGTGCGATTTGACCGCCATACAGAGTGGACAGAGGGTGACGTAAAATTTATAGCGGTCAAGGCAGAGCATTCCGATCCTTCGGCGATAGGTGTCATAATTGAGGCAGAGGGCAAAAAATATTATCACACGGGAGACACGCTCTATAACAGCAAAATTTTTGAGGATATCCCGAACGATATTTATACGCTCTTTTGCGTTGTAAACGGCAAGGGCAACAATATGAATCTCGCTGATGCCGAGCGCTTTGCAGAAAAAATAAGCGCAAAATATTTTGTGCCTATGCATTGGGGACTCCACGACGAGCTTTGCCCCAACAAGATGTGCGCAAAAGGACTTAAGATACCAAAGATCTACGAAGAAATTAAATTTGAGGAGAAAAGTATATGAAGGTCATTGACGTAAAAACGTTTGTTGTTGACTGCTTCAGAACCAACTGGGTTTTCGTTAAGGTTTATACCGACGAGGGTATCGACGGAGTTGGTGAGGCAACCCTTGAATATAAGGAAAAGGCACTTGTAGGAGCTGTCGAGCATATCAAGGAATATCTTGTGGGAAAGGATCCGCGCGACATAGAAAAGCATTGGCACGCGATCTATCGCGACGCATATTGGAGAGGCGGCGCAGTTCTTATGTCGGCTCTCTCCGCCGTTGAGATCGCCCTTTGGGATATCCTCGGAAAATCCCTTGGTGTTCCCGTTTGGCGTCTGCTTGGCGGGAAGGTCAACGAAAAGGTAAGAATTTACGTAAACGGTTGGTTTGCGGGTGCTAAAGAACCTGAGGAGTTTGCAGAAAAAGCAAAGGCTACACTTGAACGCGGAATAACCGCTATAAAGTGGGAT
The DNA here is from genome assembly GCA_045633625.1 of Eubacteriales bacterium. GTDB lineage: Bacteria > Bacillota > Clostridia > Oscillospirales > CAG-272 > HGM12713. Next base: position 121,129 of record JAZQYP010000045.1, on the reverse strand, counting down.
CCCTTTGGAAAGAACTATCTTAACATTTCAAATGCCGAGCTTGACAAGGCACTGCGTTGCGTTGCCGCTGTAAAAGAGGCTGTCGGTGATAAAATGGATCTTCTTATCGAGGGTCACGGTCGCTTCAACGTACCTACCGCGATAAAGATTGCAAAGGAGCTTGAGCCATTTAAGCCTATGTTCTTTGAGGAGCCTACTCCCCCCGACTCTCTTGACGCCCTTAAAGAGGTGCGCGACAAATCTCCCGTTGCAATTTCTGCGGGAGAGAGACTTTACACACGTTGGGACTTCAGACGCCTCTTTGACCTTGGCGCGGCTGACTACATACAGCCCGACATCTCACACGCGGGCGGTATTATGGAGCTTAAGAAGATCGCCGCCGAAGCGGAATGCAGACATATTCCCTTCGCTCCTCATAATCCTTCGGGTCCTGTGGCGAATGCGGCAACGCTTCAGCTTGCGGCTACTTGCACGAACTTCGAGATACTTGAAATTATGTACTCCGACGTTGAGTGGCGCCGTGACGTAACAAATGAATCTCTTAAATACGAGGACGGATATATCTACATTCCCGATGCCCCCGGTATAGGTGTTGAGATAGACGAGGAGGCTTGCCTCGCTCACCCCTACACTCCTCATACTCTCCGTCATTACACGGGTGCGCTTACAGACATAAGACCCGCCAAGAGCGAGTTTTACTTCTAAGGAGGCAATTATGAATGCTGTACTTGTAACGGGCGCTTGCATAAATACGGGCGTCGCAATAGTTAAAAAATTTGCTTCTGCCGGAAGAAACGTAATTTTTACGGGCAGAAGTATTGAAAGAGTGCAAGAGGCTGAAAAAACATATAGAGAGGAATTTCCCGACGCAACAATCGAGGGATACCCTCTTGACTCGCTCAACGCAGAGGGCGAGGTTGATGAAAAGGCAGTAAAGGAGCTATTCGAGTCACTTGATAAGAAAGGGATCTTTATAGATTCTCTCGTACTTAACGCGGCTGATCTCGGCGTTGGCATCAAAATTTTTGAGAATCCCCTTTCCGATTTTGAACGCGTTATCAAGACAAACGTTTTCTGGAATTATATGCTCATTGAGGAAGCGGCAAGAAGAATGAAAGAAAACGGAGGTGGCTCTGTAGTATTTATCAACTCAAACACCGCTTACCGTGCTATTCCCGACAGAATTGCCTACTCCACCGCAAAGAGCGCACAGCTTGGTATGATGAGAGCGCTGGCACTTGATCTTGGAAAATATAACATAAGGGTAAATGCTGTGCTTCCAGGAATGATAAGAACCGATAGATGGGATAAAAATCCCGAGCTTTACGAGCAGGCTCCGTCAAGATTTACCCCTCTTGGCGACGTAGCAACAGGCGACGATATTGCCGATGCCGTGATATATTTTTCAGAGCACGCAAAAAACACCACGGGCGCCGAGCTTACAGTTGACGGCGGAAACACCATTCAGCTCTATCCAATAATTCCCCAAAAATAAGGAGAAATTATGATCTATAAGTCTACATACAACCGAAAGGATTACTGCCCGCCTATTCTCGGCAACGGAGATATTTCCTTCGCAGTCGATGCCGAGGGTTCAACGTCGGGCTCAAATAATGAGAACGTACGACTTGCGCCAAGCGCTCACATTTTCAGAGCCGGTAGAAGAACCGTAATAAACGTAAGCAAAAATCAAAAGGCTAATCTTTTCACCTTTGGATCTATAAAATTTCGATATGGAAGTGAGCTCGACCATTTCGAGCAGGAGCTTGTCCTTCCCGACGGCTATCTGCGCTCGGTCTGCAAATACGGTGACGAAGAGGTCATAACACAATGCTTTGTGCATCAGGATCATCCCTTATTTGCCATTGAGAAGCAGTTTGACTGTGACGATAAAGAGGTCGAATTTGAATTCACTTACGTATCGGAAAACAAGCTAAAAAACGCGCTGAGCAACTGTGATATCAGCACAATCAAGAACGGCGCCGTGCTATCGTTTCTTGCGTGCGGTCAGGAGGACTACAAAGGAGAGCTCCGTATTTTTCTTGACAGGGACTGCAAGGTAAGTGTGAGCGATACTGCGGTCATTCTTAGGACTAAGGTCTCTCGTAAAGATAAGCTCGCACTATATATATGTCTTGAGGACGACCTGTTTTGCGATAACCCCGAGGAAGCAAACGATAAACTATATGATAAGGTAAAAGAGCTTGGCTTTTGTGAGCTTTTAGCAGAAAATATTGATTTGTGGAAACAATATTTCTCGGTAGGATACGTAAGAACGAACGATGAGAAGTTAAATAGCGTCTATATGACGGCACTATATCACCTAAAGTGTTATACAACACGTTGGTCAATTCCCGTCGGACTTTACGACAACTGTTGGGAAGCAAGATTCTTTGCCTTTGACGAATACTATAGTTATCTCGGTCTTCTTGGCATAGGTCACACAGATCTTGCTAAAAGAGTACCTACCTTCCGACTGAAAATCTGCCTCCAAAGAGCTATATCTCGCGCAACGTCAGTCGGTGCCAAGGACAAGCAGGCAAGATTTATGTGGGAGACGCTTGAAAACGGTACCGAGGGTGCACCCTTCGGTCATTGGTACGACCACGTCTTTCATATGTGTGTTATAGCACTTGGTGCATACGAATATTATGAGTACACCAAGGACATAAAATTCCTTTCCGAATGCTACGAAATGATACGTGCGTGCGCGAAGTTTTTCACGCTCAATATGATCTATTACACCGATAGCGGCAAGCCATATATCGGCAAGTGCACCGACCTTGAGCGTCTTGGAGACTCGATAGAAAGAGCCTTTATGACGACTTGCGGCGCTGTAAAGCTTCTTAAGATATGTGCCGATGCATCGGAGATATTAGGTATTGATGACGAATACCGAAAAGAGTGCAGAAAGCTTTTGCCCGGACTTTGGGCAAGCCTTCCTCAAAACAGAGAAAGGTATCTTCCCTATCCCGATGCTAAATGCCGCAGCATAGGTGTTTTCTCCTGCAAGTTCCCGTTTGATATTTTGGCGTCTGATGACGAAAAAATGCTTCGCGCCTTCGAGGATTTTGAAGAGCACGAAAATATATACGGAAATATGTATAGCATAGGCTCGGGTGTATCTGCATGGTACTCCTGTTGGAAAGCAGAGGCATACGCGAGGTGCGGTAAGGCACCTGAAGCAATGGCGGCGCTTCGTCAGTCCTTCATCTCGGTCGGCGCATTTGATGAGTTTTTTGAGATAAACGAGAATAACGTAAGAGTACACCCGTGGTTTACCACAGCGTCAGGATTTTTCCTCTCTACCCTCAATAATATGCTCATAAGAAGCGATGGAAAACGAATAGACCTCCTCCCAGCATACGAAGAGCAAAGCATTTCCTTCAAGCTTTTAGCCAAGGGTGGTGTTACAGTTGAAGCGTCCATCAAGGACGGCGAAATACAAAACGTCAAGCTCTCTTCTGCATCAAGCAGTGACCTCCCCGAGGTATATTTCAAGGGCAAACGTGTAAACGTACCTATCCAATAACATAAAAACGGCACTGCGTATGCAGTGCCGTTTGTTATTTTGCTTCGAACCAAGTCTTACCCATATGCGCCTCAACTGAAAGAGGAACGCTCAAGGAGACGGTGTTCTCCATTTCCTCAACAAGTATCCTCATAGCCTCCTTAGCGCAATCCTTGTGCGCCTCAAGAAGCAGCTCATCGTGCACCTGAAGGATAAGCTTTGCGTCGATTCCGCTCTCACGCAGGCGCTTTGAGACGTTTATCATAGCGAGCTTGATTATATCCGCCGCTGTTCCCTGAATGGGACTGTTCATTGCCACTCTTTCACCGAAATGCTGAAGATTTTTATTCGATACAGAAAGCTCGGGAATATATCTGCGTCGGTTATAAAGTGTTGTGACAAAGCCGTTCTCCCTCGCGCTCTTTTTGATATTTTCAAGATACTCACTGACCTCCGGGAAGCCCTCAAGATAGCTCTTTATATACCTTGACGCCTCGGCTACCGATATCTTAAGATCACCCGAGAGCGAATATGCACCCATTCCGTAAAGAATACCGAAATTTACTGCCTTTGCCTTCTTACGAAGCTCGATAGTTACGTGCTCGGGGTCAACGTCGAAAACGCGAGCCGCAGTCGAGGTATGGATATCTCTTCCCTCAGTGAAGGCAGAGATCATCGCATCATCGTCAGAGATATGCGCGAGCAGACGAAGCTCTATCTGCGAATAATCGGCATCGATCAGACAATAATCGTCATTTTTTGCAACGAAGAATTTTCTGAATTCCCTGCCCATCTCGGTCTTTACGGGAATATTCTGCAGATTAGGCTCAGCCGACGAAAGTCTACCCGTTGCCGTGCCCGTCTGATTGAAGGTAGTGTGGACACGCGAGTTTTCATCAATAAGCCTCACAAGTCCGTCAGCATAAGTTGACTTGAGCTTTGTGACCTGTCTGTAATCGAGTATATCCTCGACTATTGGATGATGTGCCGCAAGATTTTGAAGCGTCTCTGCATCGGTAGAATAGCCCGTTTTCGTCTTTTTTGACTTCGGTAGCATAAGACGCTCAAAAAGCACCTCGCCAAGCTGCTTTGGAGAGTTTATATTGAACTCCTCGCCCGCCGCGTAGTATATTCTCTCAGCAAGAGCATCAGCCATAACGGTCAGTGCCTCACCGTATTTTCTTATTCCGTCGGTATCGAGCTTGAAGCCCTCCTCCTCCATATCGGCAAGAACCGATGCGAGCGGCATCTCCATATCAAACATAAGAGCGTGAGTGCCCTCTTTTTCAATTCTCGCAATAAGCTCCTCGTATATTTCGTATATTGCCGCCGACTTGCTCACATCGGGAGCAAGAGATGCGCCAAGATACGCAAGATATAGCTCGTGGAGCGCAAATTTCGTCCTGTTTGAATCGCAAACGTAAGCACCGAGCACTATATCAAAATACGCATCACGATAACGCACGCCGACAGTGTCAAGCTCCTTATAGAGTGTTTTGCAGTCGTGACAAATGATCTCTGCAGACTCCGTCACCTCGGAGAGCTCCGAGGGTGATGATATCTCAAAACGCAATACACTCTCGCCATCGCAAAGCTCACACAAATTATCTTCATACCAAAGTGCTACCTTTTTACCATTTGCAAATTTCTTTGCCTCGGCAAGCGTTGTGTCGGTTATCACTATTTCTTTTTTGGGGATCGCCCTTTCTTCTTCCTCAGCCGTATCGTCCGACTCAAGCTCAAATCTCTTAATAAACGCACCGAACTCAAGCTCCTCAAAGAGTGACTTTAGTACTTTTTTATCAAATCCCTTATTCTCAAGTGCCTCAAAATCGGTGTCAATCGGCACTTCGCGGCAGATAGTAGCAAGCTCACGCGACATATACGCCTGTTCCTTGCCCACCGAAAGCTTATTTTTTACCGATGCGGTAAGCGTCGATCCCTCGTACTGCTCGTAGATCTTATCAAGACTGCCAAAATCGGATATAAGCTTGAACGCCGTTTTCTCGCCAATTCCCGCAACACCCGGAATATTGTCTGACGAGTCACCCATAAGTGCCTTTACGTCAACGAACTGCTCGGAATCAATGCCGTACTTCTCGCGAAACTCCTTCTTGCCCATATCGATAGTATCCTTATTGGTTGCAAGAAGGACGTGAGTCGTGTCGGATATAAGCTGAAGAGAATCACGGTCACCCGTGAGCACGTATGCCTCGATCCCCTCATTTTCAGCACGTGAAGCGAGTGTTCCAAGAATATCGTCCGCCTCATAGCCCTCCATTTCAAAAAGGTGGAAGCCGAGTCCCTTTACGCACTCCTTGGCGTAAGGAAGCTGTACGGCAAGCTCCTCAGGCATTCCGTGACGGTTTGCCTTATACAGATCATACATCTTATGTCTGAAGGTGGGAGCCTTGAGGTCAAATGCTATAGCAAGATAATCGGGCTTCACCGTCTCAATATGCCTTGTGAGTATTGTAACCATACCGTAGACCGCATTTGTGGGCAATCCCTTATTATTCGTAAGTATCCTTATGCCGTAAAAGGCGCGGTTCAGTATGCTGTTTCCATCAACGACCAAAAGTTTTTTCATATCGATCCTCGTTAAATTCATTATGTATATAGTATATCATCTATCGCTCCCAAGGTCAAGAAATTTCGTTTTATCATTCAACGAATATTTACAATTTGTAGAGAGTTTCTTAATGTTATTATGCTAAAATAAAGAAAAATCTTGCGGAGGTGCATTATGGAAGGAAAGATATATGATGAAATATTCACCAAAAAGCTTCTTAAAAAATACGTTATCATAAGCACCGCCGTGCTATTTTCACTTATAAGCCTTGTACTCTCCCCTCTTTTCTCGGCGACAGCAAATAATATTGCATATAAGTACACGGCGATCCCTGAGATCATCTTGATTTTAATCGAGCTTTTGAGGCTTGCGGCTACCGTACTCTCTTTCTCTGCCGTTATCTTTTCGGTACGCAAATTCGGAGCTAAAGCTTCGTCGGGACTTGCTCTGATATATATCATCGCGCTCTTTATCAAATGCGCGGCAGATGCGGCGATGACCGTCATAATATTCAATGTACTCAACGTCTCTGAGATAATAAGCATTACAACTACCTTTTTTATTGACCTTGCAATATTCCTCATAGCCATTCTTTTTGCATACGGCTCATACAAGAAAAAGAACAACGTAAATGGCACAATAATAAAAACTGGCATACTTATCGCACTCTCAAAGATAATACCCAGAATTTTTTACGATATCTCATACGGCGCACCCACCGACCTTACCGACCTTTTGTGGATGGTTACTTATTATCTTTCCGACGTATTGACAGGTGCCGTATTTGCCGTACTCTCAATTTTTTTGCTAAAATATCTACACAAAAAAACGACCGCAGGATGATCTGCGGTCATTTTTTATTAAAATTCTACCTCAAATCCGTCGTATGCTACACCAAAGCTGTGCTCCATGGCAGCATTTACAAGCTCGTCGTGCGTAGCCTTGCCATTATGGCTGAAGTGATTGACGTAAATTTTTGTATTGGCGCTTACAAGCCCCATATCACGAAGTCTGTCTATCACAATGCGGTCGCCGTCAAGCCCAAGATGATGCCTGCGCCACCCCTCAAGAAGCATTGCGGTGCAATCTATCGAAACAAGATCGAAGCTGTTTTTATATTCGGAAAGATACTGCCACGTTTTTTCGGGGAATATTCCCGTATCGTGCGCGTAAAGCAGACGTTTGCCATCCTTCTCGATAATGTAGAGAGTGGGAGAGCTCTTTTCATCGTGATCGGCCTCAAGAGGCGTGATAACGTAGCCCTCTGCCTCAAAGGAGATAAAAGGCTCAATTTTATGGAGCACGACTCTGTCGCTATCCTTCATTTTTTCGGTTGTAAAACTCATTGCCTGCTCATAACCGCTCTTGCCAAGATAAACGTGAAGAGGCTCTTCGTCTATATCGTTTGCGATCCCCTTGACTCTACACCAAAAATCTCTTTCATATAGATGATCCGAGTGGCTGTGAGTTACGATAAGCGTGCGTATGCTCTTAAGATCAAGCCCGCCATAGAGCACGTGCATATACGTGTCAGCAGGAAAATCTATAAGTATTTTGTCATCAACCAAAGACTGAGAGCGCGTTTTTATTTCCTTCCCACGATGCTCTGTGGCGTATCTGCAAAGAGCGCAGTTGCAAAAGAGTGCGGGAATACCCTCTGCCGCGGCAGTTCCTAAAAATTTTATCTTCATTATTATCTCTTTTCTCCGCTCAAGCGCTCTCCGTCAACTATTACCGCAGGTGCACCTTTTTTGGGAAAATCAAGTATTGCCTGACTCTCACCAAGTCTGAAAACCTGCGACGTTCCGCGAAGCTTGAAGGGTCCGGTGCTTATATCAAATTTATCTCCGTCTATCTCAACGATAGCCTTACCGAGAAGCATTCCGTACTCAAGGGATACCTTATGATCCTCGCCATCGACACTAATATTCCAATCAAGTTTCTTTGCCATAGAATTCTCCTTAAAGATTTACTTTATTAAATTATACCATCCTCTATTTTTCTTGTCAATATCTTAAAAACAATATACAAAACACATAAAATATGATATAATAATCATATATCTTAAAAAGAGGACCTTCGCGTGAACAAAAAAGAAAAGATAAAAGATCTCTTTGCTGAGAAAAAGCTAAAGGAAGTAAAGCATTATTCAAAAAAAGTTTCAATAATGGTACTTATTGCAACCGCTGTGATTTTGGCGGTTCTGACTTTGTTTGGAATGATGTTTATACAGTATGAATTTGAGCAGACTGATAGCTTTGCCTTGCTCGTCGAGGAAAACTACCTCCTCAGTGCACTGCTCCTTATCGTTATCTGCATCGTTCAGGTAATGGTAGCATTTATACCGGGAGAGGTCGTGGAGATCGCGGCGGGATATGCCTTTGGTCCGTGGCTTGGTGCACTTTACTGTATCATCGGCATCACGATCGGAAGTATTATAGTCATCGCACTGACAAGAAAATTCGGCAGGGGATTTGTTGAATCCCTGTATCCAAGAGAAAAGATAGATAACCTTCCCATTCTACGCTCACCGCAAAAGCTAAACACCCTTGTAGCACTCCTCTTTTTTATCCCGGGAACCCCAAAGGACCTTATGACATACGCCGTTGGACTTACAAAAATGAAGATAGGGGCTTACGTACTATTGACAACAGTATCCCGCCTGCCCTCTATTCTCATATCAACAGTAAGTGGCGGAGCGCTTGGTGACGATAAGCTCGTCAGAGCACTGATATTTTTTATTATCTCTGCCATAACCGGCATTGCAGGTTATTTTATTTATCTTTTGATATCCAAAAAACATTCTCATAAGAAAACGGACAATACATTGCACAAATAAAAATTCTTCTTTTTGTGCACTTTCACCTCTATAAACCATCATTTTATGAGTTTTGCACAAAATATATATTGTTATTTTGTGCAGTTTTACAATTTATTAACTGCCCATTCATATTTTGGAAATATTCTCATATTAGAATATGAATGTAGTAAAAAGCTATAAGAAAGGACAGGTGAAAATCATGAGTGTTAACGGCAAGTACGTTTACAACATTTCTATTGACACGATGGCTGATGCAAAAAAGCTTGTTTCTATTGCTACGAAAATAAAGGGCAAGATAATTTTGCAGAGCGGTGAAAAATTCCGTGTCAATGCAAAGAGCTTCCTCGGAGTAGTTCTTGCGAAGAGACTCAACTACAGCGACCTCAAGATCGTTATGGATGAGGATCACTATCGCGAATTCGAGCAGTTCATTGCGGAATAATTTTTTATTCCCAGGCGCTATCCACACGGCAATACCGTGTTATTAATATAAAAGTCGGAGCGGCTTTGCTGCTCCGACTTTTTTTATTCACGCTTCTCTTCTGCGTCATCATAGCGCAGGAAGAAAAACAACATAACACCAAGGATAACTCCGATAACGGCGATCGTTATGATCACTGCTCTGCTGTTATCGTTTTTTCCAAGAGATTCTATTAGCGAATCCTTGTTTCTTATCTCTGTTCGGGAATTTATTATAGCCTCCTCGAGCTCCTCGTCGTCAAGCTCTGTGCTATGGCCTGTTATAGAGGAAAGATACAACGAGTAATCAGCATTTCCGTCGGTTATTGGACGGACAGCTATTTTTATGTAATCGCCAAGATATTCAGATGAGAATTCCGAAATATCAAATATTACTCTTGAGGGGCTCTTTGACATAACTGCCGTTGTGCATTCCACAACATTTGTCCCGTTTCCTATCTCGATCCTCACCTCAAAAAGTCCCTTTTCCTCAGTTCCATCACCCTCGATACAAAAATCAAAAGCAAGGTAAGGTGTATACTCATAGCTTTCAGGGTATACGTCATTCCACATAAGGTAAGAGTATTTCGAATCACCGCTTGACTCAAATTCAACACGGAGAGCCCTACCCACAACAGAGCTATAATCTACAAAGACATCCTTTGCTCCCCAGCCTTCATACCAGGACACCGAGCTCGACCCCTCGGTATAATTGAAAAATTGAAATTTTCCAACAACATGTCGTGGCAGAGTGTTGATTGGCTCTGATACTATGTGCGTTCTGATATCAAGATTATGATTTGCAAAGGTGGGGGATATGATATCGCCCCAAGCCCCAATGTCAAAATAACTCAAAAGGAAGGAGGTCTGCTCTTCTCCCTCAGCGGTATCAATATACTTAAATATGTTGTATATATCCGCAAATCGCTCGGCGGCGCTCACAGTAGGATCAAAGTCTACGATAAACGAACTTACCGTCTTTTGAATAAATAACTTATAATACGTATAAGCATATGCACAGGCAAGTGCATTTCCCGAAAGATCACCATCTGCGCTCCAATAGTACTTAAAGGTTTTCGGTGCACAGGAGTAAAGGTCGTCAAGCCCGTCAAGATAAAGAACAAAATCTCCGATATTATGCGTTGCAAGCTTTGACTGGTCAGGCTTTATGGAAAAATTGACTGTAGGTTCAATATTTGTATTATTAATTTCGTACGGCGTCACCGACGTCTCAAGCATAAGAGAAAAATCAAAATCATCACCGTAATGACGGTCAAAGCGCTCGCAAAGCCCTTCTATGACGGCACGTCCTCTTCCGTACTGTTCATTTGATTTCTTTGATGAATAGCTGTTATCGTCCGAAATCGGTATCACGATATCAGCAGAAGGAATATTTGATCTGAGTGCGTTTGTGGCAACTATAGTATAAAGTCCAAGTTTATCTAAATATGCGCCAAGCTCCTCGTCAGAGGCGTCACGCACAGCATTATCTACCGATCTGCCGATTATAAATCCACTAAGGGCACCGTATTGGTGTGAATTGTATCGGTCGGCAAGAAAATCGCATACGGCATACACCGCTTGCATATTCTCTATATCGCTGCAGTCAGGGATCGCGGATTCTGCCTTCTCATCAAGACAGACAAGGCGAAAATAGACCGCAGTCTTATTTGTCGCAAGCGTTCTGATCTTTGAGTCGAGCTCATCGATATAATCACGATTAAAAAAGACGTTTCTTCCGTCTACCGTATACAAATAACCCATAAAATCAAGGCTTTGTATCTCATTTATATCAATATCAAGAACAACTAATGAGGGTACTCCCTTAACACTGGAAAAGTCAGCGCTTGCGCCTATTCCCTTGTAATGCATTTTGTTTCCCAGAAGTGCGTGATATTTGGATTCTACAGAAGGATATACCTCAGGGCTTACGTATTCGATGCCATCATCTTCCGAAACGATAACTATGACGTATTTTGAAAAAACGTCCTGAATACCGCTCACCGAAACCGAAAAGCTGACCTTGATCGAAATATCACTTTCTGCAATGGGCAGAAGCTCTCCGCCCGCCATTGCCTCCTCAAAGGACTGCAATGCATCAAGCTTATATAATTGTACTGTGTGATCCTTGTGCGATACAAGAAGGTCGTGGGAGACAGTTCCGCTGATATTGATCCTTGCATTTTTTTCATCATACACACAAGAAACGTCGACCGAGCCCTTTGTGCTATTCTCCATTGATGATTGTGCAATCTCTTGAGCGCTTACCAAGGACACAGGCATTAGCATAAAAATTATAACAAGTATAATACAAAATGATCTTTTTATCATGAAGCTTCCTCCCTTCTTATATTTTTCTTTATTATAACATATTTAGCACACAAAAATCAATGGGTTTGAAAAAATAGATATTTTTGGCATCCGGGACGACAACTTTTGTCGCTAATACAGCTTAAAGCTGGCACTTGTTTTCGGTATTCGAGAGATCACATGATACTAAATAAGCCTCGATGCCAAAAGGCATCGAGGCTTATTTGGTGCCGGTGGCGGGGGTCGAACCCGCACCCTGTCGCCAGGACCGGATTTTGAGTCCGGCACGTCTGCCAATTCCATCACACCGGCAAGTCCTGCGACGTCCATTATTATATCATATCAGTCCGTCAAAATCAAGTGGTTTTTTAAATTTCTATCAAGCTTTTTCTCCATGTCTTTTGAATTCCATTGGAGTTAAGCCGCTTTCCTTCTTAAACATACGGCAAAAATATGACATACTGCTAAATCCGCATTTTTCGCTTATTTCACGTATCGAATACTTTTCTTTTAGTAGCATATTCTTTGCAAGCACGATGCGTGTATTCAAAACGTATTGCATAAGCGTTTGCCCTGTCATTCTCTTGAATTCTCTGCAAAAGTGATACTTGCTTAAATGAACGGCATCGCAAACGTCGTCTATTTTTATATTTTCTGAAACATGACTGTTTATATACTCAATAGCAGACACAAGCATACCGGCGGGGGAGGAAATCTTATCCTTTTGATTTTCGTCAATATAAGTAAGAAATCTCATAATCGTTGAGAAAAAGACTGCGTCAAAATTTTTATCATCCCTATGATTATAAACGTCAGTTATCATTTTTTCAACCGTCTGTTGCTCATCCTCTTCTATTTGTGCGTAAACTATTGACTCGGAGGCAAATTTTTTCTTTAGCTGTTCCCCGTTGTGAAGGACCGAGAATATAGAATTGAGCTCCTCATTAACAAAAAAGAGCTTGCTTCTTTCATAACCTTCGATATTGTCGGGCATCGTATAATGGTATTTTCCGCTTCCTATAAAGCACATCGCTCCCTTATTTATCGGAAGGGTCTTCTCACTGCAAACGATCCTGCCACCGCTTGAGTGCATATATATTATAAGATTTACATTTGATGTATGCCAGACCCGATAAAATTGGTCCATACCTCTTTGATGATAGATTATTCTTGACACAAGATCACCCCCAAAGCAAATAAAGTATATCACGCAATTCAAAAAAAAGCAATAGGAGTAAAATTTTTAACATATTTTTTAAATTTCTCGCAAAAAAAATAAGGCTGTGTGCCGAAGCACACAGCCTTAAGTATTTTTAGTTTCCTTTTGCGCTGATCGTTATCGTGATGTTACCGATCGCACTTCCATCCTCATGAGTCTCAGAAAGCTCTCCGTCAGTAATGAAGAAATATACGTTTGCTTCTGTTGCGACATGGTTTGTTGCCGCGCTCTCAAGAGTTACCTCGGTTATCTCGGTCTGTCCCTCTGAGTCACTTGTGAACTTTCCTACGATACCACTGCCATCTATCACGGTTGCAAAGCTGAATGCCGCCCCGATATCCTGATTGGAGTGGTTGATAACGGTTATGGTTGCAGGGGTCTGCGACCATACTCCGCTTCCCTCTACAGGAACGGTTATGAGCTTATCCTCATCCCATTCACCGTCAACTGTATATACGAACTCAGGAACAGTCCAGTTAAGGCTTACCGAAACTACCGTATCAGCCTCGCCCGCTATAAACTCACCGTTCACACCGATATCAGCGCTTCCGCCGTCAGTCGTGATGTTATCGCTGCCACCCTCATCGACTTCCTTCTCTACGCCAAACGCCGCAGGAGTAAGTCTTGCAAGGTTTACGGTAAGTCCCGCCTCTACCTCGTAAAGCACGTAGATAGTTCCCTTTGAGTCAACTGCGATATCGGAGTATCCAGCAAGACCGGGATCAATTACAAGAGACTTTTCCCAGCTTGTACCGTCATCAAGAGAAGCACGGAGAGTGATATTTCTACGTCCACTTGTGCTGTTACAGTTGGAAGAAAGTATCATATAGGGATATCCCTCTACGTCATATGCACAAAGGCTTCCCATACACGTGGGATCAACAAGTGTTGTATCAAGCTTCATATCCGACCATCCGGAATATCCCGTATCACTCCAAGATACCGCGCGGTATCCCTCCTGCACGGTTCTGATGCTGAGCATTACTCTGCCGTCAGACGTCTTTGCAAGCATAGTCTCGTTAGGTGAATAGAGGTTATCGGGATTCGGCACCTCCTCGCCGAGCTGCCAAGTCACACCGTTGTTGGTCGAATAAATAGTTGCGACCTCACTTGTGTAATGTGACTCAAGTGCTGCGCCTACGTCCTTTCTTACGTACCATACGGTCGCAAGAAGTGTTCCGTCATCAAGGCAGATTCCGTGACCGGGACCTACTGCAAAGACGTTACGAACGTTGGGAGCTGTGCTGTCAGAAATATTTACGGGTGTACTCCACGAGACACCGTCGTTCGTGCTCTTTGTATAGAAGACACCGCTTCCGTGAGTGCACGCAGACGTTGCCGCCGCATTACACTCTGTACAAATTCCGTACTCGACACAGTAAAGAAGATGGAGTGTTCCGTCATTTCCTACGATCATTGTCGGGTTATTTATAGTAGTTCCCGTGCTCACACCCTCAACGACCTTTATAGGCTCGTCGAAGCTGTTACCGCCGTCGGTGCTTCTGTAAACGAGAAGATCCATAGGCGACCAGTCGTCAAGTCCCGTGCGGGCCTCAAAATACATAATTACGGTATCCTGCTTTGTTACGACGATACCGGGTATTCTATAGTGAGAATAGATGCCGTCGCCACCGCTTGTATTTCCAATAAGTATCTTTTCTATATCCATATCGTGTACCTCGGGGTCAAATTGCGGGTTGGTCACCGCGCTAAGCGTGCTGGGAGATACGCCCTCATCATTCTTCGCAACGACACTAACTGTATGACCACCGCTTACAAGCTCAAGACCCGTTGCGGTATAGCTTGTTCCTGTCACGTTGACGGTAACGCCGTCAACAGTTACGTCATAAGATGTAGCATCATCTGCCGCAGGCCAGCTTACTGTAAAGCCGCCGTCATTTCTCGTAACGTCGAGCTTTGCGTCAGACTCCCACGTGGGAAGACCGCTAACGAGCCAATAAGAAACGCTGAAATCATCAACGTATGCGTTCGACGCATTTGTCGCATCGTATCCGTGAGTCCAGAACTGAACGTATGTACCTGAGTTTCTCGCTTGTGAGCCTCCGCTTCCGACCTTCTCTCCGTTAACGTAAACGTCTACGGTGTGTGTTGCCTTGTCATAGATAATATCGTAAGTCTGCCAATCGCTTGTGTTGAATTTTGCGCTGTCAAGCGTGATGTCGACTGCCCACGTTCCTGCAGTGCTTGAGAGATCGATATGATCCTTCTCAACTGCAAACATGATTCTTCTGTCGCCAAGTCCTACGTTAAGGCCAAGGGTCGTACAGTCGGGATCACCGTGGCCTGTGGTATATTTGTTTATCTTGCCCTTGAAGCTTATTTTGAACTTATCATAAACGCTTACGTCAAATCCGAGCTTAGCGCCTGTGTCGGCAAATTTATCCGACGAGAGCTCAAGCGCCGTCTCATTAGTGCGAACAGGAGCGATATATGCTTGGCTTACAGCGGTTCCGTTTATCTTTCCCCATGCTGCATCGGTAAGATTATTAAAATCATCCTCAAAAACAACGCTCCACTCATTTCCCGAAAGCACGGATGCCGTGAGGTTATCAAGGTAAGACTTTGCGTAATTATTTTCGTCTCCGTTTGCCCAGATATTTATTCCCGACATAGTAGTGCCCGCATGCGTCTGCTTTGCACCCTCGCCCACCTTTGTGCCGTTTACATATACCTCGAAAATGCCTGTGGACTTGACGTAAATTATTTCATAGTGCTGCCAATTTGCAGTGTTGAACTTACTCGCGTCAAGAGCTATATCATTTGACCACGTGCCACCGTTTGAGGTATCAAGATGATCCTCCTCGATGGCGAACATAATTCTTGATCCGTTGAGTGAGAACTTCATTCCAAGCGATGCGTTATCTGCCGTCTTGGAAGCGGTGCTATGTCCATCCGTAAAGCTCTCTACCTTCGCATCAAAAGCTATCTTGAAGCTGTCTGCTCCCGCAAGCTCGCTTATAACCTTTGTAACACCCGTATCAAGATTTTGCTTTGACTCAAGCACGAGAGCCGAGTCACCACCAGTCACCTCTTCAATGCGAACCTGACTTACGGCACTACTATTAGCTGTGATCCAAGCGCTATCAGTAAGGTTATCAAAATCATCGTTGATCCTGGTCGACCAAGCACCACTCTTAAGGGTCTCTACCTTGAGATTATCAAGATATGCATCTGCATGATTGTTTTCGTCGCCGTTTGCCCAGATGTCGATCTTTGAGAAAGTCTGTGAACGGGTCTGCATCGAACCCTCACCGACCTTATCGCCGTTCACGTAAACGTCAACAATTCCCGTTGACTTTGTATAAATGAGCTCATAGTGCTGCCACGTTGCAGTATTATACTTTGTTGCGTCAAGCGCTATATCGTTTGCCCACGTTCCCGCAGTGCTTGAGGCATCAAGATGATCGTCCTCAATAGCAAACATAAACCTGCACTTGTCAAGGTGTATCATCAGCGCAAGCGTTGCGTTATCGGCAGGCTTTCCCGTATAATCATGTCCGTCGGTAAAGCTGTTGATCTTTGCATCAAAAGACACCTTGATGCTGTCTGCAAGATTCAGCTCCGAATCGGTCTTTGTTATTCCCGTGTTGAGATTCTCGGAGGTCTCAAAGCGGGCAACCAATTCCTTCGGCGCTGCAACAGTACCGCTTCCGATAACGCCCCAGCCGTTATCGGCGAAGTTATCGAAATCCTCCTCGACTACAGGCACCCACGAACCGTTATCGCTTGCCGTCGCAACGATGGGAAGAAGTCCTATCGTAAGCGCTAAAACCATAATAATTGAAAGCGCGCGTAAAATTTTTGAATTCATAATTTTACTCCTTTTTTTTCATATACACATTTTAATTATACTACAAATTGAAGCAAAAATTATATAACAATATTGCTACTTTTTTGCATTATGTTGCTGTTTTTCAAAAGCAAGTCCCCGCGTTTTTACCAAACGCGGGGACAAAAATTATGCGATTTGATATTTTTCCGACTGAACTCGGAACATCTCGGCATACTTTCCGCCAAGTGCCATAAGCTCGTCGTGGCTTCCCTCCTCCGCAAGCTTGCCCGAATCGAACATATAGATCTTATCGGCGATTCTTGTAGTTGAGAGCCTATGTGAAATAAACACTACCGTCTTTTCCTTGGTCTTTTCAAGTATCGACTGATTAAGCTTGTATTCTGCCATAGGGTCAAGGGCGCTTGAGGGCTCATCCATAATGACTATCGGGTAATCCCTTGCAAATACTCGCGCGATAACGACCTTCTGCGACTCTCCTCCCGAGAGGTTGGTTCCGTTATCGTCAAACTCTCTTGTAAGATGAGTATCTATACCATCCTCAAGGGTATTTAGCTTTTCGGTAAAGTCGGACGCCTCAAGAGCTCTTAGCACCGTTTCTTTGTCGACGTCGTCCGCAGGACCGTTCATAACGTTCTCGGCAAGCGAGGTAGCAAATATCTTGAAATCCTGAAATACCGTTCCGATCTTCTTTCGGTATTCCTCAGGGTCATACTCCTTGATATTCACGCCGTTGTAGAGTATCTCACCCTCAGTGGGGTCGTAAAGGCGCATTATAAGCTTTATAAGCGTGGTCTTTCCCGCACCGTTATATCCGACGATCGCCGCCTTATCGCCCTTCCTTATCGTAAGGCTGACGTCCTTTAGCGCGTCCTTAGCCTCAACGGCGCGTGATTTGTGGTCCTTATCGTGAAATTCATATTTGGGGTGCGCCGAAAACTCATACGAAAAGCTTACATTCTTAAATTCAAGGCACTCAAATTCGGGAACGCTCTTGTTTTCTCCCTTGATGCGAGGCTCATACTCAAGAAAGCCCTTATACTGCTCGATATAAAGTGAGTGCTGAGGGAATTTTGTAAAAATGGTAACGAAATTCTTTAAGTTCCATCTAACGCTCCATATAACACTCAGCGCCGCGGCAAATCCGCCAACGAGTATTGTTCCGTCGGCAACAAACCTCAGCATATACAGTGTGATAGCAAACTGTATAAATACCATAAGCTCCTCACCCAGAACTCCGCGGAAAAGGAAGATCTTTTTTCCATATTTCTTGTCAAGGTCGATTAGCTTCTCCATATTATCGTCGTATTCGGCGATAAACAGCTCGCTCGCGTGACGTATGCGAAGCTCCTTGGCGTAATCGGCAAGATGATATACTCGATTTATATACTTGCTCTTTCTGTGAAGCGGGTTTGCCAATTTTTCCTTGTTAAATCCAAGCCTATTGTCAATAAGCGTTGAGGCAACGGATATTCCGCTTGTGACAAAGAGAACGATCGCCACAATGGGATCTATCGTCAGGAGTATACCGAGATTGAGCGACAAAGAAACGATACTTGAAACAAGCCTTTGAATATCGTCTGCCACCTGTATCGCTCTGTTATCCGACTGCTCCATCGCCCAGATAAAATCATTGTAGAATTCAGGATCGTCAAAGCAAGAAAGATCAAGCGAGCGTGCCTTGACAAACAGCTCCTCGTGCATACGAAGGCGGAGCCTTTGCTTGATAAGAGGGTTGATTATGTTATGATAAATCGCCTCATAGCCGCAAAGCACGACGGTTACAGCCGCCATTATGATTATCAGCTTTACGGCATAGAGAAAGTCTGTGCCAGCATCAATGGTATTTAATAGGGTGTAGGTAAACAGCGTCCATATAGCATTCCACGCGCCGTGCGCCGCGCCCATGATAACCATATAGACAAAATACGATGGCGAGAATTTTTGGATCTTCTTTATCATAAGAAGATTGTTTTTAATGACGTTTATTGCCCTTTGCTTTTTCTTAGCCATTATCTCTCACCTCGCTTCCGAGATAATTCTCTGCTTGTCGGCGGAACATAGCCGCATATTTTCCGTCAAGCGCCATAAGCTCGGCGTGTGTTCCAACCTCTGCGATCTCACCGTTTTCCATAAGCACTACTCTGTCGGCAAGAACGGCTGATGAGAGTCTGTGGGAAATGAAGATGACACTTCTACCCTCGGTGGCGCGCATCATATTCTCAAACATTTTGTATTCGGCAATAGGATCAAGCGCGCTTGACGGCTCGTCAAGAAGCACGTACGGGTCTCTATCGGCAAAAACTCTTGCAAGGGATAGCTTTTGCTGCTCACCTATAGAGAGATTTTCGCCTTTATCGTCAAATTCGCGCGTGAGAATGGTATCAAGCCCCATCTCAAAGCTCGATATCTTTTCAGAGATGCCACTTTCTATAAGAGCATTCCTTACAAGCTCCTCGTCACCCTCCTTCGCAGGACGCAGAAGTACGTTGTCACGCACGGTGAGCGAGAACATCTTAAAATCCTGAAAGACGGTGCTAAAGCGATCACGATACGCAACAACGTCATATTCCTTGACGTTTTTATCCCCCATAAGCACCTCACCCTCGGTGGGGTCATAAAATCGGAGCAAGATCTTTGTAAGAGTTGTCTTGCCCGATCCGTTACTGCCAACAAGCGCTATCCTCTCGCCCTTGTGCCACGTAAGATCTATATTTTTCAGAGCATATTTCTCACTTCCGTCATATTTGAAGCTGACACCCTTGAGCACAACGTCCTCACCTTCATCAGAGGGACTCACCTCGCCCGATACAAGCTTTGGCTCGTAATCGACAAAATATCTCATATCCTCGATAAAGAGGGCGTGCTCGCCAAATTCGGCAAATATCTGCACGAAGCTGTTAAGCGAATAGGAAATGCTCGAAATAGAATTTATAACGACTATACAGTCTCCAACGCTCATTCCACCGTTTGCGCTTCCAATATACATAGCGCTGAAAACAGCATAAAGAGTTGCGCCAAGAATGGCAAGCACCTCAAGACCGAGATCAATTGTGAATACGTAAATCGCTACGCGCAAGCCGTATTTTTTTGTTACTGCCTTGAACTCCAAGAAAGTGTTTCGAAGGTCACGAAGCATACCCTTATGCATATCGCCTATTCTCATTTCCTTGGCATATTCGCTCAGATAAAAGGTTCTATGCACGTAGCTTATCCTGCGCTCAATAGGTTTTTTTGCCGCCTCTCTATCGTGTACTGCCACGCTTCTGAGACGTCTGACAAAGCCAAGTGCGAGCGGGAAAAGACCGAAAACCATAAGCCACGGGTCAATTATTATAAGAAGCACAGAATTTGCCGACAGGGTTATTATTCTTGAGATGAGATTCCTCAAAGTATACGTCACCTGCATTATGCGGTTGAACGCGCCGTCCATAGCCTTTACGTATCTATCGTAAAACTCGGGATTCTCATAGCAAGAAAGCTCCACCTCGGCGCTTTTTTTGAATATTTTTTTGTCAACGTAAGCGCCTATTTTTCTATGTATCGGCGGATTTATGACGTGATGAAACCAATCTATGCAAATGTATAGACCGACACATATAATTCCGAGAACCACGACGTATCTGACAATACTGCTCATCTCTTCGCCGGCATCTATACCGTCAACGATCCTGCGCAAAAGATACGTGTCTGCAAGAAACCAAAGGATTCCATCTAATGCCGAAACGAGTATAAAGGCGGCAAGGTATATTTTTGAGACGTCAAAAATAAGCCTTAAGGCATAAAAATTGTTTGCCACACTTCTCTTAAAAGGCACCTTGCGCTTCTTTTCTTTTTTTTCTTTTCTATCTTCTCTCAAAGTACGTCACCCCGTTTCTATGCTTTCATTATATATCTACGCGTGAAATATGTCAATAAGCCTTTAGTTGATTTTATAAACTATAAAAGGAGATGCTTTCGCATCTCCTTTTATATCATCAAAAGAAACTCTGCAAGAGTATGCGCAAGCTTTTCGTGTGCTACGGCATTATAGTGAACGCCGTCGGTGGTATAAAGCCTTGCGTGCTCCTCAAGATTGGTATTTATCTCAAATTCGCGGTAAAGGTCAAGCACAGGAATATCGTGCTTCTCCCCCGCCTGTCTTATTACGTCAACGTAATAAAGAAGTGGCTGCGCGTCAGGACCCTTTGAGGACATCTTTGAGCGGAGCGTATCGGGCATTCCGTAAAAGCATATCCTTGCGGGCGTCATAAAGACAATTTTTGCCGAAGGATAGAGCATTTTCAGGTTGCTCATAAGAAAATTTACAGCGCCGCAAAAGGTAGCGGGTGTATTTGACGTATCAATATCGCCAAGAGGCGCGTCTCCGTGAGCGAAATCGTTAGCCCCTCCCCACACGACGATGATGTCGGAATCCTTATCCATATCGTACATTCGGGCGCAGAACGAAAGATCGTATCTTGGAATCTTACTCGGCACTCTCTGGTGCGCAAGTCTTGAGCCGTTTACACCATAGCTATGCACTGCCGCAAGCGAGTACTCACGCATAAGCACGTTATCGTATCTATCGGCTATATCGGCAAGACCGTAGCCCTCGGTCATACTGTCACCGAGGAAGCTTACTCTTTTTCCTTCAAGTACCATCTTACTTTTCGGTGCGGAGCTGATTGAGCTCGGCAAGGAAGGTCTCAAGGTCCTTGAATTCTCTGTATACCGACGCAAAGCGCACGTAGGCTACCTCGTCGCGCTTTTTAAGCTTTTCCATAACTATCTCTCCGACCTCGCGAGTCGTTATCTCGGTCGTAAGAGAGTTCTGAAGCTCATTCTCAATCTCATTTGCAATCTCGTCAGCATTTACAGGACGCTTCTGACAAGCCTTGAGAAGTCCTGAAAGCAGCTTGTTTCTATCAAAAAGCTCCTTTGATCCGTCCTTCTTTATAACGATTATCTGCATAGCCTCGATAGTCTCAAAGGTAGTAAAGCGCTTCTGACAGTCAAGACACTCACGGCGGCGTCTGATGCTGTTTCCGTCAGAGACAGGTCTTGAGTCGATAACCTTGCTTTCAAAAGAGCCACAAGCGGGACATTTCATACTGTTTATCCTCGGCTAAAATTGCCGAACCTTTCAAAAAAAATATTTGAGTCATTATACCACAAAATATGGTATTTGTAAAGGTTTTTTTCACAATTTATTGTATTTTGGCACTAAAATCAGAGAAAACATCGTAAAAAGTGCAAGGAGTGACCGAATTTTTACAAACAGACACGAGAAAGCGAAATGCATTTTCCTCGTCATCTCCTACAATAACCTCCTCATTATCCTCCATAAAGCTTACCGTCACAGCATACACCTCCCTGCCAAGCAGGTCGATCTTTACAAGCCTGTAGCACGCCGTACTACCAAGAATATACGCGCTCATCTCACATAAGAGCGTCACCGAATTATCTTTTTTCATCACCTTTGTTCTGCCTTTCGTTAAAATGGGTCGACGTTTCCCATTATACTCCATATTTTGACGTTCAAAAGCTTAAGATTGTCATATTAGGACGCAGAACTTACTCTTTTTTTGCACACCGTGGCATGGTTTTACATATATGTATATTTTTTCACCTTTTGCACTTGTTTTCTGAATAAATATTATATTTTCTAACAGCCTATATGTACAAAAACCATGAATTTTTCAAAAAGTGATTTGGTGTCGTTCGACTTCCAAAAATTACATTTCCCCATATTTTCCGATACACATTGACCATTTGCAAAATATATGCTATAATTTATTTGACTTAATAAAATATATCCTCTTAATTTTATTAAGTTCTATATTCTTTCGCGTTAGGGAAATTTATGAATAAATATACTTTTTTGACCAAAGGAGGCTAAATGAAGAAAAAAGAATTTTATCTGACACCTATTTCCAAGGTTTTACTTATCTCGGGGCTATCGTTGATTCTTATCTACCTCGTTTATATATTGCTCTCGGCGCTCTCGCTCAAAAGTACCTCGTCTGACGTGCTCGTACATATCTATTTCCCGCAACTTGAGCACGTAATAATGAGTATGACACTGATAATAATCGGTTCCCTCCTGCTTGACCTTACCGCCAAGGAAATAAAAAAGGAATAGACGCAACGCGTCTATTCCTTTGATTTTTATCCAAGCAATCTTCCCTTTTCGGAAAACTCAAGAGGAGTGCTTCCCGTAATGCTCTTGAAGACCTTGCAGAAATACGAGGAATTCGCAAAGCCAACTGCAACGGCAATCTCCTCGATCGACTTATCAGTGCTGACAAGCAGCTCCTTTGCCTTGTTTATTCTATACATCTGAATGTATTTTGCGGGCGCCATATTGAATACAGAAATAAAGATGTTACGATAATAGGTCTCACCTATCTCAGACATCTCGGCAAGCTCTGTGGTATACAGATCAGGATTCTCGTAATTTGCCTCTATATACTTAACGGACTTATGTATCATTCTATACTTGCCAGCAAGCGTGTGAGTATAGGAATCAAGTGTTGCTATCTGAGTTATTATACTGTAAAACTCAGAAAGGCATTTTGCCTCAAAGGCAGGTCCTTTGAGCGTCCAATAATGCAAAATGTTCTTTGCGGTAGCTATGATATCCTTTGCGTTGTTGAAAAAATACTCACCTGCAACGAGAACGTCTTTTTTATCCTCAATATCAAATTCTATCACAACACAAGCACCCTTTTCCTCTACCTCCATAGAGTATGCTGTGCCCACGGGAAGAAAGACGATATTGTTTGTATCAGCCACAAGAGGATTGCCGCCAACAGTATACGTTGTTTTGCCCGAACGCCTTATAACAAGAGCACTGTGAGACATTACACCCTCACCGGAGGTAAACCTCGGCAGTGTATATCCGCGAACGTCACAGATATCCTTTACAACAATTTTTGACAAATCAAATTTTTTCATAGTTCCGCCTTAATTATATTTTTCGTTACAAATATTCTACCAAAACAAGAGGCACTTGTCAATAGCATTATGTAATTTTTTGTCGCAAAAAAAGGAGCTCCTTAAAGGAGCTCCTCTGGAGCTGGTGGTGGGAATTGAACCCACGGCCTGCTGATTACGAATCAGCTGCTCTACCTCTGAGCCACACCAGCGCGACAACGCTACTATTATACTTGCTTTTTATCTCTTTGTCAAGTCATTTTTCAATTTATTTTCCAAAATTTTATCCGCTCGTACGTTTTGTGTTTTAGGTATCGTCAGCTACAAAGAAAAAGCTGTGAACGAGATCACAGCTTTTTCTTTCTTTGAGTTGTAAGCACTGCAAAGCATCCGTCTGAGGATAATTTTTCAACACAACGCGCCGCTATTTCTCTATCATTGAAAATTCCAAAAACAGCCGTACCGCTTCCGCTCATCATAGAAGCGAGCGCCCCCGCGTCCAAAATTTCCTTTTTCAGAATCTCAACTGCGGGTCGATGAGGCATCACCGCGCTCTCAAAAACGTTTTTCAGGTTATTACAAACGCCTTTGAGATTACCCTCGCCGAGCGCGTCGATAAGTCCCTGTGCATTACTTTGTCTTATCCCAACAAAATTGTTATATATTCTGTCGAGCTCTCCATACGCCCACGGGGTCGATACTCCCTCTCCCGATCTTGCGACGACGATATAGCAGTCAGGCATCTGCGGAAGAGCACGAAGCTTGTCTCCTTTGCCTTCAGCGAACACCGTCCCCCCCGTCATACAAAAGGGCACGTCAGCACCAAGCAAGGAACCAAGCGAGAGGAGTGTCATATCATCAAGCGGTTTTTTATAAAGCTCGTTCAGTCCTATAAGCGTTGCTGCAGCGTCAGCGCTGCCCCCCGCAAGACCCGCTGAGACGGGAATTTTCTTTTTTATCTCTATCGAGACGCCACCAACAACGCCGCTTTTTTCAAAAAACAGGCTTGCAGCACGGTAGGCTATATTTTTTTCATCACACGGCACGGTGGGTACGTCACAAGAGATAGCTATTCCCTTTTCTATTTTCTCAAGGCTCACCGTGTCCGCCAAGGAGAGCGACTGCATTACCGTATTGACCTCGTGATAGCCATTTTCGTATTTCGATAGCACGTCAAGATACAAATTTATCTTTGCGTACCCCGATACGTTTATTTTTTGCATTTTCCCACCTCCTTTTTATAAAATATACCATAATATGCTCTTTTTTTCAAGAGAATACGAAAAATATTAAAATTATATGCGTCAGAGATGTAAAATATTTGCTTTTTCTCTTGACTTATTATGCAAAGATATATAAAATTATATTATATAGTTGTAATATTACAGTGCCGACCTCGGCAAAATGGAGGTATAAATGCATAATAACGACAATAACACAAGCACCGGAGCAAAGAAAAAGCTGACCCTTGTTATCACTGTCTTTGCTATCCTGCTTCTTGTTACATTGATCATAATCAATAAAGAACCCCTCAAATCCTTTTTCTCGGTCGTAACCGCTATCCTCGAGCCTATACTTCTTGGCGCGGCGATCGCATATATTCTTAACCCCGTTCTGAGATTTTTTGAGTTTAAGGTTCTTGGAAGAGTCAAAAACAAAAACCTCGTAAGAGCCTTGTCACTTATCATAACTTACGTTATCGCCATATTGATACTCGTTATCGCAGTATATTTTATTCTGCCGAAATTCGTCGAAAGCGTGCTTGATATCGGAAGAAATTTCAACGTCTACGCAAAGGAGATAACTGCATTTATCAACAGGGCGATCGCCAACTTCACCTCCGAGTCGGAATTTTTTGATCCCGATCAGCTTATGTCTTTGGTTGGAGAGGTCATATCAGATTCTGAGGATCTGTTTGACTCCATCGTCAGCAGGGTCGTTAACCTTGGAGTAAAATTCTTTAACATCGTAAAGAACGTGATCCTTGCCCTCTTTATTTCGGTTTATATGCTTATCGGCAAGGAAAGACTCTATGCAAAGGCAACAAAGACAATAAAGGCTATCTCCTCCGAAAGCACGTATACGAACGTAATGAAATACGCGAGAATATCAAACTCCACCTTCGGCAAATACTTCGTTGGTAAGATACTTGATTCATTCCTCGTCGCTGTCATTTCTCTTATACTGCTTCTTATCTTCAGATTCCCCTATGCCGTTCTTATTTCGCTTGTAATCGGGGCATGTAACATTATCCCTTATCTTGGAATTATCGTGGGAATCATTCTCTCGTCTATTATCGTGCTTATCGCAGAGCCCTCGAACCTCCTTGCATTCCTCTTGCTTATGATAATCGTTCAGCAGATAGATTCGAACATCATCGCTCCCAAGATCCTTGGAAGACAGACGGGCATCAGCTCGCTCGGCGTTATACTCGCGATAGTTTTAATGGGCGGTCTTTTCGGTGTGGTTGGTATGATAATCGCAGTGCCGATATTCGCAATCCTTTTCACCATTATCAAAGAATATGCAGAAACAAGACTCGAGAAAAAGGGTCTTAAGACGTCTACGGTTGACTATTACGACGATTCCTCCTTTAGTGTCGAGAGCAAGCCTCATAGAACGGTGGCAAAGGTGTTTATTGATGCCTTCTTGAAAATAAAGGAGAAGCTTGTAAGAAAAAACAAAAACAAAGAAAAAAATGACTAATGAAAGGAGACGGCAAATATGTTCGACATAGAAAATAGAAAAAAGCTGACTACAGCCATAATAATATATTGCTCCGCCCTCCTACTTATAGTTATCATTGCAAATTACACGGCCTTTTCGGATGTAATAAACAAAACGTTTTCCATCATAAGCCCTATAATTATCGGCTTGGCTATCGCTTATCTTCTTAATCCTATTCTCAAGTTTTTCGAAAAGCACGTCGTCCACCGCATAAAAAACAAGCTTTGGCTTCGTGCAGTCGGTATGACGCTTACTTATATTGCGTTTTTTGGCTTTATCGTTGGGTTTGCCATGCTCATAATCCCTCGAATAGTCTCAAGCCTTTCCGATCTTATCGCTCAGATAGACGTTTATGAAAAAACCACCGTTGACATCATAAACAAAATTCTAACCTTTTTCTCAAGCCACGGAATCACAGATGCAGAATTTGACGCTGACGCACTATTCAGCTTTATTGGTGAGCAGTTTAATTCAGGCGAGGATTTTGCGAAGAGGATTCTTCAATACATCACTCAGAATTACAGCGAGATACTGCAAATTCCGCTTAATATCCTTATCGGATTCTTTATTTCCTTCTACGTGCTTTACACAAAGGAAAGACTTGGAGCGCAGTTCAAAAAGCTTACTGCCGCACTCCTTGGCGAGAATATGCACAAATCCTTGATGTCGCGTATTGCAAAGAGCCACGAAACCTTTGGTGGATATTTCACAGGAGTAGTGCTTGACGCGATATTTATAGGCATCACATCGTTCTTGCTCCTGCTTATATTCAAGATCCCCTACGCAAGCCTTATCGCAACCGTGCTTGCAATAACCAACGTAATACCGATCTTCGGTCCCTTTATAGGTACAATCCCCTGCGCTCTCTTTATTTTCATCGCAGACCCCTCAAAGGTGCTTATATTCGTTATCCTCATCATCGTGCTCCAGCAGATAGACGGTAATATCGTAGCACCAAAGATCCTTGGTGGATCTACGGGCATGAGCTCTCTTGCGGTTATCATTGCGATTACAATAATGGGCTCCCTCTTTGGATTTGTAGGAATGCTCATAGGCGTTCCCGTATTTGCAGTGCTCATGGCTATGATCTCCGAGGCAGTCAACGATAGGCTCAGATCGAAGGGTGAGACGACAAACACAGTTGACTATTACCCCTCCGATGCTATCGTTATTCCCGCTATGAAAAAGGATCATCATATCGCCTCGAAGCTATTATCTACCGCAAAGGATTTTATCAAAAACCTCTTTAACAAGAAAAAATAAGGACGAATGACTCAAATGCAAACTAATGACAACATAAAAAAGGGAGGCATCTCGGTCGACACCGAGCATATTTTCCCTATCATAAAAAAATGGCTCTACTCTGAAAAAGATATATTTCTTCGCGAGATAGTCTCAAATGCGGCAGATGCCATAACTAAGCTAAAAAGACTTTCCTCGCTCGGTATTCGCGACTCAGAGGATGAGGACTACAAAATAGACGTGATCCTGAACGCCGACGAAAAGACGATCACGGTATCCGACAACGGTATCGGAATGACTCCCCTGGAGCTTGAGAAGTATATTTGCAATATTGCCTTTTCGGGTGCTGTCGAGTTTATTCAAAAATACGAAAACGAGGCAAGTGGCGCGCAGAACGGCATAATAGGTCACTTTGGTCTTGGATTTTATTCGGCGTTTATGGTCAGCGAGAGCGTTGAGGTTATAACGCGCTCATATACCGACACTCATACCGTCCATTGGGTATGCTCGGAGGACGGCGACTATGAGATAATTGACGGTGCGACACGCGATACTCACGGAACAACGGTCATAATGCACGTCTCGGATGAGGAGAAGGAGTACCTTTTGGCTTCAAAGCTCCGTGAAATGCTGAATAAATATTGCTCTTTTATGCCTGTTGAGATATATTTTTCGGATAGCGACGACAAGGAGCCGACTCTCGTAAACGAGACCACACCCCTTTGGCTCAAAAATGCTTCCGAGTGCACTGACGACGAATATAAGGAGTTTTACAGAAAGGTATTCGCCGACTATCGTGAGCCCCTCTTTCACATCCACATCAATGCTGATTATCCCCTTAATTTCAAGGGCATTCTTTACTTTCCGAGGCTCTCTAACTCCTATGAGTCGATCGAAGGACAGGTAAAGCTCTATTATAATCAGGTCTTTGTTGCCGACAACATAAAGGAGGTCATACCCGACTATTTCTTTATGCTCAAGGGTGTACTTGATTGCCCCGAGCTTCCCCTTAACGTATCGCGTAGCTATCTGCAAACAAACAGCTACGTCACAAAGCTCAGCGCACACATAGTAAAAAAGGTTGCCGATAAGCTGAATTCTCTTTGCCTTAGCGAAAACGAAAAATACAAGGAGATGTGGAAGGATATAGCTCCCTTCGTTGAATATTCCTGTATGCGTGACAAGAAATTCTACGATAGAGTAAGAGCTTCCCTTCTTCTCACACTGACTGACGGCACTGCTGTGACGTACGACGAATATCTTGAGTCTGCAAAGGACAAGCACGAAAAGACGGTATATTACGCGACCGATCTCGCCCTTCAGACACAATATATCTCGATGTTTGAGTCAGAGGGCATAAAGGTAGCCCTTCTCGAAGGTCCCGTTGACAGCCAATTCATAAGCGTGCTCGAGCAGTATATGGAGGGCGTGAAGTTCGTCCGTGTTGACTCCGAGCTTGCCGATAGCCTCAGATCAGGAGAGTCAGCAGAGGAAAACGAAGCACTCAAGGATCTCTTTTTGAGTGTTGTCAAGAATGATAAGCTCACAGTGAAATTTGATAGCTTCAAGGACCAAAGTATTCCCGCCATCCTTAACGTTTCTGAAGAGGCGAGAAGAATGGACGATATGATGAAGCTATATAAGCTCGACGCTCAAGCACCTTTGCCGATGGAGACGACTCTTGTTATAAACGGTGCCTCTCCTCTTATTAAAAAGCTCTCTTCCCTTGCCGAAACAGAAGCAACAAAGGCACAAAAGATGGCGTCCTACATCTACAAGGTAGCGCTTCTTTCGCAAAAGAAGCTTTCTGCCGAGGAGATGCGTGAGTTTGTAAACGACAGCTTCGCTATCCTTCTTGATTACTGATATGAGCGGCAAAAATAAAGACGTCGAAATAATATCTCAAAACCTCTCGGAGCTTGAAGACCGTCGGGCGCTCGTTATGAAGCAGACGTCGCTCTGCTTTAAGCTTTTGCTTAAGGAGCTTGAGAAAAATGGAACGAATGAGCACTCAACTCTTGTTAATCAAATCCCTCAAGCTGAGAGCTATGAGCTTTTCTCCCCTAAAAAACGCGCTGTCATATCGTACGTAAAAAACAATTACAACGATGCCGCCTTTTTGCGCTTTTCCGAGCTTTTTAGCACGACCAAGGTCTCCTATGGAATCAGCTTTGAGGACGTATGTGAGCGTGTTTACAACGGAGTGTGTGATTACTGTATTTTGCCTATCGAAAGCGTTATTGGCGGAAAGCTGTTTACCTTTTACTCGCTTATTGAAAAATACGATCTGCGCATATTTGCCGTGTGTGACATTGACGAGACAAGCTCATCGAAGAGAACAAGATACGCGCTCTTGACAAGGACTACTCTAATTTGTGAGAATAACGAAAGAAAAAACTATTTTGAGTTTTCACTCATAAAGGACGACAGCTACGCGCTTGATGCCATTCTTGACGCCGCAAGCGCCGTAGGGGCAAGCCTATACAGAATAGACTCGATACCCGTACCGTACGATGACCTGACCTTCAGGATATATCACGTATTTGAGGCAGACCGAGAGGCTCTTCTCTTTCTCAGAGCCTTCCTTGAATACAAATACCCACAGTTAAAAACGGTAGGTCACTACCTGTTACTAGAATAAAAATTAAAGAGGAAATAAAAATGACTGAACAGTTTAATTACAAAACCAAATCTGTCTGCTCCCGCTCTATCGACGTTGAGCTTGACGGAGAGATCATCACAAAGGTAACCTTCAACGGCGGTTGCGCGGGCAACACACAGGGCGTTGCAAGCCTCATTCGCGGAATGAACATTCACGAGGCTATCGAGCGCCTTTCGGGCATCAAGTGTGGCTTCAAGCCCACCTCCTGCCCTGACCAGCTTGCAACGGCGCTGAAGGAGCATCTTGAGGCTATGGCAAAATAACACAAAAGAGGTGTGATTATCAATCACACCTCTTTTAATTATTCATCGGATAGCATTTTCTCAAGCAACCATATCTTCTCGGTCGAGTATTCGTATGCGCTCTTGAAGTCGTTTATCTCTCTTGAGGCGATCTCGATATCCGAGAGCACCGAATAAAGCACTGGACGGCTGACCTCAGTCTTATTCACAAGCACACGCGAGAGCTTTGCGCGCGCCGAGCGCCAGTTGCCACCCTTAGCATCAATTCTCGCCGAAAGATGGAGCGCTATTGGCGACTCTCTGTCCGAGCTCTCAACAAACGCCTTTGCAAAGGTCGTATGTCCATTGTCAACACCCACAAGCGCGTAGGCATATCTGCAAAACTCAATATTCATCGCACAGTAGGGCTCTACAGTATTTTCATCGATGATATTTGAGTAAAGATTTGGGGTAAGCCCGCGCATATATTCAAAATAAAGAGCTGACGCCGCTACGATATGCTCGGTATGGTAGACCGTTTTCTCCGAAAGCGATATTGCCTCGTCAAACGCATCGCAGGCACTGTGAAGCCTTCCCGCCTCAAACTCCTCGACAGCCACTCTGAATGCCGACTCTGCGGCTATGAGGGCAATTTCGTTATTCGGCTCACCATACTCCTCAGATAACTGCTTTGCAATACCGTAATTCTTCGTATCATACGCAAGCTTTATCTGCTCTGCAAGAAATCCCTTCTCATACGCGGCGTCTTCCTTTTCGCTCGCGAGAAGATATCCCACAGGCACATCAAGCCGCTTTGAAAGGTATATGAGTGTATCAAGCGAGGGGTTAGCTTGTCCGTTTTCTATTCGGCTGAGCATATTTCTCGTGATCTCGCCCCCGACAAGCGCCGATTGCGTCATCATTTTCTTTTTTCTTAAGGTCTTTATCTTCTCCCCCGTCGTCACGGCGCTTCCCCTTTCACTTCGAAATATTAAGCTTTTTTACGTGCTTTCGTATCTTTATGAGATCTCTGAGCATCTTGAGAGTATCTTTGATTATATTGACCTTCGATTCTCGGTGATTTATGATCTTAACGGGTGCCTCTGCTATCTTAAGACCCATTCTATCGGCTATCATTATCGCCTCAAAATCAAAAGCAAAGCCGTTTACGGTACAAAGAGAGAATATTCTCTTTGTCGCATCGTTCGTAAATGCCTTACAGCCACACTGCGAATCTGAAAGCTTAAATCCGCCAACAAGGCAAAGCACCTTGATATAGGTCTTTGACATTATCTTGCGAAGGAAGGTATATCCCTCGTATCCGTCGTCTCCTATATTTCTCGAGCCTATAAGTATATCGGTCTCTTTGTTTGCCTCAAAATGATCGTAAAAGCGTCCGATAACGTCGGTGCCGTAAGCGAGATCGGCGTCTGTAAACATAACTACGTCTCCCTCTGCCTTCAGCATTCCGTCGCGTACTGCACAACCCTTGCCTTGATTTTTCTCATATCCCACGACGCGAACACCGTAAAGTCCGAGCTCCTCTACCGCCTTTGCCGAGCCGTCAAGAGAGCCATCATTTGAGAAAAGGATCTCAAAATTTCCCTCACCGAATTTCTCGGTCATATACGAGTGTACCTCGCGCGCGGTATCCTTTATTATTTTTTCTTCGTTGTACATTGGTATGACAAGTGATATCTTCATTTGCTTATCTCGCTTTCTTTAGTATAGATTGAAAATAGAACGTCTATCTCGGTAGTAAGCTCCGAGAGTCCGGACAGCTTTTGCGCATCAGCACGCGATGTGCGCCAATAATACGGCGTCATTGAAAAAAGATTAAGTATATCGTCGTTGCCCTCGATATTTACCGTATATTTGAGACGTTCCTGCGCGTAAAGCTTCATCCCCTTCGGCATATCGGCGCGCTCGTCATTGCCGTAGACCTCGTTGTATATTGCGCGCTTGAGACCCATAAGATGCTCCTCACCCGCACAGACCACGATAACGATACCGTCATTCTTCAAAACACGGAAAAACTCCTCCTCAGCACAGGGCGCAAAGATGCTCACGACCGCATCAGCCGACCCGCTCTTTACGGGAAGCTCGAAAACACTTGCCACGGCGGCAAAACGCCGTCCGTCCTGCTTACATCTCATACGCGAGGCACAAGATGCCACCGCAAATTTCGAAAGGTCAAAGCCTGCCGTAAGATACCCCCTCTCGGCTATCCCCTCGGTGTAATATCCCTCTCCACAGCCTGCGTCTATAACAAATCCGCCATTCTTATACTTTGCAAGAAGCTCACAAAGCTTCTCTTTTATCGGCGCGTAATAGCCCTTGTTCAAAAAATCAGAGCGGGAGTGCACCGCCTCCTTTGAGTCGCCCGTCGCACCCTGCGAGAGCGAGAGGTTTACATATCCCTTTGAGGAAAAGTCGAAGGTATGCCTTCTTTGTCCGACGCAAGCAAGGCTCCTTTTGTCCTCTGTTTGACTCACATCTGAGGCACAGCAGGGGCATTTAAGATATTTTATCAAAAAATTATCGCTCATTATTCTCTCCGAATTCACTTAAAACGTCAAGCTCAAACCAAAACGTCGAGCCCTTTCCTATCGCACTCACAACACCAAACTGCGCACCGTGAAGCTCAAGTATCTCCTTGACGATTGACAGTCCAAGACCTGTGCCTACAGTTGCTCGCTTGTGCGTTTTGTCAACCTTATAATATCTTTCCCATATCAGAGGTATATCGTCCCTCTCAATACCGTTGCCCGTATCGGTAACGAGCAGACGCACCTTGCCGCCCGATACAGACTGTCTGACGAGTACCTTTTTTTCCTCACCCGTGTAATTTATTGCGTTGTTTACAAGATTATATACTACTTGCAGTATCATCACACTGTCTGCCTCGACGTATACGTCCTCCTCGGCAATAAACTCTATATCGTATCCATCCTGCATCGTAAGCTTCTCATAGCGCGCAAGGGTATCTCTTACCGCGCCCGTCAGCGAGAATATCTCATATTTCGGCTTTCTCGTTCCTGCCTGAAGCTTCGAGACGTCGAGCATATCGTTTACAAGTCCCGTCAGGCGCTCGGTCTCGTCAATTATCACCTGAACGTTCTCGGGGGTATTCTCTCCGGGAATATCTCTCATAACCTCGGAATACCCCTTTATCATCGTAAGAGGCGTACGAAGATCGTGCGAGACGTTTGAGATAAGCTCCTTGCGAAGCTTATCGGTCTTTCCAAGCTCGCTTGCAGCAAAATTCAGTGTATCGGAAAGCTCATATATCTCACGGTATCCGTTACCGTAAAATTCGGTGTCATACCTACCGTGAGCAAGGCTTCGCGCCGCATTATTCACGATAACAATGGGCTTTGTTATAAGCTTTGACATAATTCCCGCAAAAATGAGTGCCATAATTATAAGGATCACTCCTATTGTCAAGAACTGTCTGTTGAGCGTGCTTACGACCGCACTTACGGGAAAAAGCTCAACGGTCTGGATTATAAAATAACCGTTCTCGCCCCAAGCAACCGTGCTTGCATTGACCGCAGTTCCCGCACTTCTTTTGATGGCACTGAAGCGAGAGCCCGTATACTCCTCAAAGCTAATGTTATCTCTGCCACCGTTACTGCCGTATGGGCTTCTGAATGCCGTGCAGACGTACTCTCCGCCACTCTGAACGCTTTTGTCATAAAGCATCTGCAGATCGGATTTTGAGAAAAAGGACATCATACTGTCAGCACGGTCACCCGCCTCTATCATCGATCGTGCCACACCGTTCTCAACCTTAAATATCACAATATACGAGTAATACTCATCGGCACACTCGTAAGCCGTATTTTCAAGTAGCTCCTCGTCAAATACCGATGCCGAGAGCTTGCCCGCCGTAACTTCAAGCTCCGAATATTTCGTGTTCTGATAAAAAAGATTTAAGAGTGCCACCTGAAAGGTCCATATTACCGCGACTACGGCGGTAATGAAGGCAAGCAGAATAGCGAACATCTTCCACTTTATGCCGATATTTCTAGAGCGCTCCTTGCGAGCGCCATTGTTTTTTGCCATATATCAGCCCTCGAATCTGTAACCCACGCCACGAAGCGTTACGATATACTCGGCGTACCTGCCAAGACTCTTGCGAAGAAGCTTTATATGCGTATCAAGGGTTCTGACATCACCAAAGAAATCGTAGCCCCACACCTCGCTAATGAGCTTCTCACGCGAGAGGGCGATATTTCTATTATCAAGCATATAAAAGAAAAGGTCATACTCCTTAGGAGACATATCAACACGCTCACCGTCGATATACACGATACGCGCGGTGATATCTGCACGAAGACCGCCACCGTCAAGCTCAATAACGACGTTGTTTTCCTTTGTCTGCTTTACTCCTGCGCGAACACGCTTCATTACCGCCTCTATACGAAGCATAAGCTCCTTGGGCGAGAAGGGCTTGACCACGTAGTCGTCAATACCAAGCTCAAATCCATTTATCTTATCGTACTCCTCACCGCGTGCGGAAAGCATTATTATTGGAGTATCGGATACCTTTTTTATTTGGCGACACGCCGAAAATCCGTCGAGCTCGGGCATCATTATGTCCATTATTATAATGTCAAAATTCTGTTTGCGACAAAGGTGGACAGCCTGCATACCGTCTCCCGCCTCGGTGACGCTGTGCCCCTCAAACTCGGCATATTTTTTTATTATTGAGCGAATACGCACCTCATCGTCAACAACGAGAATATTATACATTTTACTCTCCTTAAAATTGTAATTATAATTTACTATTTTAATTATACACTAAAAAACTTCTTTTTTCAATATATTATGCGAAGGTTTCATACAAAACTATGAAAATAAACATAAATTCTTCACAAAAAAAGGACGGCTTAAGCCGTCCTTTATCTTAAAGTTTGCTTTTGGGTATATATCCGTAATACTCGTGGATAGCACCGCCTCCGAGATAGTGCGCCTTGAGCGCTCTTTCAAGAGAGGTGTTCTCGGGAAGCGCGGAATAATCTACGTTATTGACGTCGCCCTGAAGGAAAACGAAGGAAAATACCGAGCGTGCAGAGCTCTTTATTGAAAGCCTGTCAAATCTCTTACAGAATTTCGAAATATTCTTTTCCTTACCGATAAGGTCGACAAGATTAAGGTCCATAAGCCAGCTTCCGCAAACAAAGCCCTTATAATCAAACTCGGGATAATATGTCCTCGCGAACTCCTTTGTCAGCTCAAAGGACTCATCTATCGCCTCGGCCGAGAATCTGCACGCGGGCGGAATGTGCAAGGCTATCATAGGGTCGCCCGTGTTTATTGCCACGTGCCACTCGCTCTTGCTTAAGACAAGCTTTTCCTTCTTTACCTTTCCGTACTCATCGTAAGCATATCCTACGTATGCGTCGTCAGTCTCCTCGATAGTAGGCTCCCACGCGCCCTCCTCGTCGGTAAAGTTAGCCGCGCCGAGCACGTGTCCGTCTTTATGGAATTTCACGTCCTTTGCAAGCGCTACCGTCTTGCCGTCTGCATTCTCAAAAACTGTCGCGCGGGTCGGAAACTTTGCCTGCATTTCTATTTGAAGTGAGCCAAGCTCGAACAGCTTTGCATCAACACCAAGCTGATACCACGACCACGACATAGCACCTGCCCTGCCCTCGTTGCGCGCCTTGTAGGTCTTTATCATACCGTCAAAGACGTTCATCGCGTAATTTATATGCTTTTCGGGGAGTCCTCTTGAGGTAAGAAGTCCATAGGTGTAGTCTGCCATATAAGTCATGGCGAGTGCCGTTATCATCTCATATTTTATATCGTACGAGCCATCGGCGTTATGAGGTAGTTCAAGTGCGCCCGATTCCGCCATAGCAGTCTCTCTATGACGCATCGTATCGCAGATGAGAGCGAGAACGCGGGAAAGGCCCTCGTCCTTTGCCGTCTCCTCGGCAGCGAGCTTGTAATCCTCCTTGAAATCCTTAAGGATACCGTACTTTTCGCTTATCTTATCATAATATGCAGGGTCAAGCAATACACAGCCGTTTTTCTCAAAGTCGTCCATAACCTCGTCATATACCAGATTCCAACGATCAGGCCAGCGGGTTGAATTCTGGGAGTGCATAAGTGCCTCAAGGGTAGGTCTTTGTGTTTTCATAAAAACCTCGTTAATTATTTCTTTGCCTCGGCTTCTCTTCTTGCCTTCATTACAGCCTTCATACGAAGCTCATTATTGAGTATCTTCTTACGGAGTCTGATTGACTTGGGTGTTACCTCGATAAGCTCGTCATCGGTAATAAACTCGATCGCTTCCTCAAGGCTGAAGATAACGGGGGGCGTGAGAAGAAGCTTCTCGTCAGCACCCGCAGAACGAATAGCGGTAAGCTGCTTTTTCTTGCAGGGGTTGACGGTGATATCCTCGTTCTTCGGGCACTCACCAACTATCATTCCCTCGTAAACGGGGGTCTGAGGACCTACGAACATATTTCCGCGCTCCTGTGTATTAAAGAGGCCGTATCTTGTTGTCTCGCCCGTCTCGTGAGCAACGAGAGAGCCCGTGTATCTCATAACTATCTCTCCGCGGTAGGGTGCATAACCATCAAAAATGGTATTCATAATTCCCTCTCCGTGTGTTGCCGTGAGGAACTCGGAACGGTAGCCAAAGAGACATCTTGCAGGAATGGAATACTGAATTCTCATTCTGCTTCCTACGGGATTCATCTCAAGAAGGTCGCCCTTACGCTGACCGAGCTTCTCAACAACGGCACCGACGTAATCGTTAGGCACATCAAGAGTTACTCTCTCCATAGGCTCGCACTTAACGCCGTCTATATCCTTAAAGAGAACTCTGGGGTTCGAGCAAAGCATCTCGTAGCCCTCGCGGCGCATAGTCTCGATAAGTATCGAGAGGTGCATCTCGCCTCTGCCCGCAACCTTAAACTCGTCGGTCGACTCACCGTCGCTGACACGAAGAGATACGTCACGAAGAAGCTCCTTGTAGAGTCTGTCGCGGAGCTGACGGGAGGTTACAAACTTACCCTCCTTACCCGCGAAGGGACCGTCGTTTACCGAAATGGTCATCTCAACTGTAGGCTCGCTGACCTTAACGAACTCAAGCGCCTCAGGGGCGTTAAGGCTTGTTATGGTGTCACCGATAGTGATATTTTCAGCGCCCGAGAAGCAGATGATATCTCCCATATTTCCGCTATCGACCTGAACACGATTAAGTCCGTCGATCTGGAAGATAGCCACTATCTTCGTTCTCTTGGGAGGCACGTCGGGTGTGTGGTAGTTGCAGATATAAACGTCCTGATTGGTTCTTACCGAGCCGCGCTCGATACGACCGATACCGATTCTTCCAACGTACTCGTTGTAGTCGATGGAGGAAACGAGGAGCTGAAGCTCACCGTTCTCGTCGCCCTCGGGTGCAGGAATGTAGTTGAGTATCTTATCAAAGAGGGGGGTGAGATTCTCGCCTGCAACGTCAGGATCCTCGGTAGCTGTACCCGCTCTGCCCGAGCAATAAAGCATAGGGCTGTCAAGCTGCTCGTCGGATGCGTTGAGGTCGATAAGAAGCTCAAGTATCTCGTCCTCAACCTCGCCGATTCTCGCATCGGGCTTGTCTATCTTATTTATTACGATAATTACTCTGTGATTAAGCTCAAGTGCTCTCTGAAGAACAAAGCGTGTCTGGGGCATAGGTCCTTCTGCCGCATCAACAAGAAGGATAACACCATTTACCATCTTGAGTATACGCTCGACCTCACCGCCAAAATCAGCGTGGCCGGGGGTGTCGATAATATTGATCTTTGTGTCCTTATAATGTACTGCGGTGTTCTTTGCAAGAATGGTTATTCCTCTTTCGCGCTCAAGATCGCCCGAGTCCATGACTCTGGTTACAGTTTCCTGATTCTCGCGGTATATTCCGCCTTGCTTTAGCATCTCGTCAACAAGAGTCGTCTTTCCGTGGTCAACGTGCGCAATGATCGCCACGTTTCTCAAATCATTTCTTATCACAGGTATTTCTCCTTATTCATTATTTTCCAAATTAATATTATATCACACTTTTTTCAATATGTGAATACCTATTTTTTATAAATTTTATATTTTTCGTTTTTTTTAGTTGTGCAATTTAACATTAAAATTGACAAAATACGTATCGCGTGGTATAATTAACCGAGGTGATTTTATGATAAAGCTGCTTATTTTTGATCTTGACGGCACGATAGCCGATACTATAGAGGCGATAGCCAACGGACTTAATCTTACAATGAAGAATTACGGCTATCCGACACACTCCTACGAGGCTGTAAAGGCAATGGTCGGTAACGGAGCGAGAAATCTTGTCCGCCGCGCCTGCCCTGAGGGCACGTTTGAGGGTAACGAGTCTTTTTTTGAAGAAGTATATAAAAATTATTGCGATATGTATGCCGTAACGCATCTTGACACCAAGGAGTGCTACGCGGGAATGGGCGAGGCTATGCGCACTCTCAAGGCGCGCGGATATACCCTTGCCGTTCTCTCAAACAAGCAAGATCCCTTCACCAAGGGCATTGTGGCACAGCTTTTCGATGATGATACTATAGCTTTCGTTCAAGGGCAGACAGATATGCCTCTCAAGCCCGATCCCACAGTTCCCTTGTGGATTGCATCAAATCTTGGTTTTGAGCCCTATGAGTGCGCCTTCATCGGCGACAGCGACGTTGACGTGAAAACGGGCAAAAATTCGGGAATGACCTCGGTGGCGGTCACCTGGGGCTACAGAGATAAAGAAGCACTTGCTTCCCTCTCGCCCGACTTTATGGCAGATACACCCGACGAGCTTATAAGAATATTTAAGGAGTTAACAATATGATATATAACGAAAAAATTTTTGACGAACTTGAATATCTCATGTCCTTTCCAAACAATTACGACGAAACAAAAAAATACCCTCTCCTCATTTTTCTTCACGGTGCGGGAACGAGAAACACAAACTATGAGTGGCTGAAAAGACCCGTTATATACGATACGCTTGACAAATGCGGACTTGAATTTATAGTCGTAGCGCCCCTTTGTCGCAAGGAGGCGTGGTTTGACCATTTTGAGACGCTCATACGGTTTGTGGACTATATTTCAGGACACGAAAACGTTGATCCCTCCCGTGTGTATCTTACGGGAAACAGTATGGGCGGCTATGCTACGTGGCAGCTTGCTATGAGCATTCCCGAGTATTTTGCGGCTATAATTCCTATCTGCGGCGGCGGAATGTATTGGGATACGATGCGACTTACCGAAATGGGTGTTTGGGCATTCCACGGCGCGCTTGATATAACTGTGCGGCCTGAGGAAAGTCAAAAAATGGTAGACGGTATAAACAAGCGCGGCGGTAACGCAAAGCTTACAATTTACCCTGACCGTGAGCACGACTCGTGGACACCCACGTATTCAAATCCCGAGGTCTACAAGTGGCTGCTTTCCCACCAAAAGAAGGATAAGATCGTATCTGAGGACTATAGCGATCAGGAGGCTTTTGGATAAATCCACCGTCTTGACATAAGGGCAGAAATATGGTATTATAATGGGTGGTAAAAATTCACCCAAAGAGGTTTTGATTTGATGAAAATTGGATTTGTTTCACTCGGTTGTCCGAAGAATCAGCTTGACACCGAGGTAATGCTGCACGAGGTCGTCAGCGCGGGCTATGAGATAACCCCCGAGGAGACCGAGGCAGACGTTGTAATTATAAACACCTGCGGCTTTATTGAGAGCGCAAAGCAGGAGGCTATTGACAATATACTTGATATAGCATGGCTCAAAAAGAACCATACCCTCAAAGCTATCGTCGTTACGGGCTGTCTTGCAGAGAGATACCGCGAGGAGATATTTAAGGAATTCCCCGAGGTAGATGCTATTCTCGGTGTCGGCAGCATACATAATATTGTAGAGGCTATCGAGGCGGTAACAGTAAAGCGCAAGAAGGCTTCGAAGGCAAAATATTCTTCCTTTGAGGACAAGGAGACCGTTCGTCTTGGCGGTGACAGAGTGCTTACCACTCCCGATCACGCGGCATATATCAAGATCGCCGAGGGCTGCGACAACCGCTGTGCTTACTGCGCTATCCCTATGATACGCGGAAAGTTCAGAAGCCGTCCTATCAAGGATATCGTTGCCGAGGCGCAGGATATGGAGCGACTTGGCGTCAAGGAGCTTACAGTAGTCGCTCAGGACACCACAAGATACGGTGTTGATATCTATGGAGAATACAGCTTGGCAAAGCTTCTCCGCGCAATTACCGATGCCACAAAAATACCGTGGATAAGACTTCTCTACTGCTATCCCGACAAGATCACAGACGAGCTTGTGGCAGAGATAAGAGACAATCCTCGCGTGCTTAAATACATCGATATGCCGATCCAGCACATCAGCGACAGAATGCTTACCGCGATGAATCGCCACGGCGATGCGGCGCTTATCAAGGACGTTATCGCAAAGCTTCGCCGCGAGATACCCGATATTGTTATAAGAACCACCTTTATCGTCGGCTTCCCGGGCGAGACCGAGGAGGATTTTGTTGAGCTTTGTGAGTTCGTAAAGGAGACGAAATTCGACCGCGCGGGCGCGTTTGCTTACTCCCGCGAGGAAGATACCGTCGCGTACGATATGCCTGACCAGATAGACGAGCAGGTAAAGCTTGACAGAGCTGATATT
The DNA here is from genome assembly GCA_045633625.1 of Eubacteriales bacterium. GTDB lineage: Bacteria > Bacillota > Clostridia > Oscillospirales > CAG-272 > HGM12713. Next base: position 79,973 of record JAZQYP010000045.1, on the reverse strand, counting down.
CTTATGCGCGAGCAGATGTTTATTGCCGACGAAAAGAATCAGCAGATGATAGGCAAGGTAATAAACGTGCTTTGCGAGGGCTACGATGCCGTAAGCGAGGCATACTACGGCAGAAGCGAGGCAGATGCGCCTGAGATCGACGGAAAGGTATATTTCAAGACCGACGAGCGCGTGACCATTGGCACGTTTGTTAAGGTCAAGGTGCGCGACGTGCTTGACTATGACCTTGTTGGCCGCAAGATTTCCGACAACTAACGATAGGAGAAAAACGACTATGAAAATGAATCTTCCAAATAAACTGACGGTCCTCCGTCTTTGTCTTGTTCCCGTAATTGTTATCTTCGGTATGCTCCCGAATAACGTGGTTAATTTCTATCTTTCCTGCTTTATCTGCGCTCTTCTCTTTATAGGCACGTCGATTACCGATGCGCTTGACGGCAAGATAGCAAGAAAGTATAACCTTATCACCGATTTCGGTAAATTCCTTGACCCTGTGGCTGACAAGTTTATGGTCATTGGAACTATGTTCGTAATTCTTTACAAGTTTGAGAATCTACGCACGGCGATGATCTTCGCGCTTATCGTTGTGGTATTCAGAGAGCTTGCGGTTACCTCGATGCGACTTGTGGTCTCCACGGGGCAGAATATCGTTATTGCCGCAAACAGCCTCGGTAAGATAAAGACGGTCTCGCAGGTGGTAGCAATCTCGACTATATTCCTTGAGCCCGTGCTTCAGCTCGTTTTCGTAAAGATATTCAATGCCTTGGCACAGCATAAGCTCGAGTATATGGCGGGCGCGATAGTTCCCCTTTCGTGGATATCTCTTGTATTCTCAATAGTTATGACCGTTTGGTCGGGTATTAACTACATAAAGAGCTATTGGAAATATCTCGATCCCGAGAAATAATAATAAAAAGCTCACTCCAAACGGAGTGAGCTTTTTATTTAGAAATTAACCTCGTGGTTATACTTAAGCGGCAGTCCGTCGCGGTAGAGGTGGGAGTCATTCGAGAGTGTGAGAATATGGGGTATTGCGTAGCCGCCAAGATCACGGAACTCGATGACCGTCATTCCCGAGTGCTGAAGCTCGATATTCGGCACTATGTAAGGCAACGGAATGTCAAGTACGTGGCTGAGGAAGAGCTTCCCGAATCCCTCGTGTGCGAAAAGAGCTATGCGCTCGTTGGGGTTCTCCGACTTTATGATGTACTTTCCGTTTTCTCTATCGTGCTCGTAGCCGATAGAGGCAAACCACTCGTCTATCTGCTCTGCGGCGCGGTCAAGTCCCTTCTTAAATGGGTAATCCTTGAAATAGGGGTGCTCATACCACTTCTCGCCAAGCTCACGAACCTCTTTTTTAACGAGATATTCGTTGCCTATCCAGCCGTTCATCCAAACCCAATGGCTCTTTCCCTCTCCCTTTCTCTCGTCGGGGTAGCCCATATATTCGCCCGCGTATTTCTCGTTTGCAAAATCAACAAGGATTGGCTTCTTGCGCGTCAGCTCACAGGTGGGCTGTGCCGTGTCAATTGCTCTTTGCGAGGTGGACGCAAAAATTTTATTTACACCAAAGGTGGCAATTCTTCTACCAACTGCCTCTGCCTGTCTTTTGCCGAGGGGCGTGAGTGAATCGGGATCGTAGATTGGATCACCGTGACGAACGTAAAAAAGTATCATACTGACCTCCTATATAATTGCATAAATTAACATCTCAACTGCCACCGCAGCGACAACAACGAACGCCGTGGGCATTTTCTTTATAAGTGACAAAAGTATTGCGGCAACTCCGCCGATAATGCCGATATATGGCCTTGCCGTATCTACAGAGAGGATTGCGGGAAAGATAAGTGCCGTCATTGCGGCATAAGGGATAAGCTCAAGAAATTTTTTGAACCTTTTGCCAGGCTTAATTTTATCCACAAGGAACGCGGGGATTGTTCGCGGAATATACGTCACAAGCATCATAAGGAAGATGAGAAGAAAGATATTCATTCCGCCACCTCCTCACCGTCGGGCACGATAAAGACACCGACACCCGCACCGACAAGCGTTGAGACGATAAGTGCCCAGCTAGACGGCAAAAGGTAGGAAAGCCCGAGGTTAAGAATTGCGGTTATCGCTACAACACCTAAAATTCTTATGTTCTTCTTGACACCCGGCACAAGAAGTGCTATAAACATTGCGTAAAGCGCAATACCGAGGCTGTTCGATACAACTGCGGGAAGTGCGGCGCTTGCGAGCGCGCCGATTATCGTTCCCACTACCCACGAAAGATAGGTGCTTACAAGCACACCGAGGAAGTACCATTTATTACATTTTTCTTTGTCTGCCGTTGTGAATATGGCAAACGATTCGTCGGTAACTCCAAAGCCGCAGACAAGCTTATCTATAGCACTCGTTTTCTCCATTCTCTCGAAGATGCACGTACCCATTATAAAATGTCTGAAATTCATTATAAAGGTGGCTATGACGATAGAAAGCATTCCCGCGCCCTCGGCTATCATACCGACCGACATCATTTGACTTGCACCCGCAAAGACGAATATCGACATACATATCGTCTCGGCGGCGCTCATTCCCGCATTCATTGCCATAATAGCAAAGGCAATTGCCACGGGAATAAAGCCTATCATAACGGGGATCCCCATCTTCACACCACTAAAAAAGTTGCGAAGCCTCATTTTTTCTCCAAAAAAATTATTACTATTTGATTATACAATTTATAAAGAAATATGTCAATAATTTGAGGCAAAAAAGAGGCGGGAGCAAGCCCCCGCCCTACGTTACAACGGTAAAGATATAATATATCACACCATAAACGGCACCCGCGAGTGTTCCGTACAGAAGCACGGGACCCGCGACCGTAAATATCTTAGCTCCCACACCAAGAACAAGCCCCTCCGAGTGTGAGTCGATTGCGGGAGACGCCACGGCATTTGCAAAGCCCGTTATAGGTACAAGTGTTCCCGCCCCTGCGTGCTTGGCGATCTTATCGAAAATACCGAGCGCGGTGAGCGAGATTGCAATAAAGATAAGTGTCACCGAGGTAAGCGTGCCTGCCGTCTCCTCGTCGAGCTTGCAAAGCTCTTTATAAATGAGTAAAAACCCCTGACCTATCGCGCATATAAGTCCTCCAATGAGGAACGCCTTGGTGCAGTTCTTGATACAGGGAGACTTTGGAGCACGCGCCGCCGCATATTTTTTATAATCCTTTTTATCGAAATCCATACTATACCTCAATTTTAATTTGAATTGCTCTTATATTTCCCCGAAAGAAAAATTTTTATCCGCACTTTACAAATAATCTATAATTGTGTATAATATAAATGAGTAAGAAATGGAGGTTAGATTTATGTCAAGCTGGAATGAACTAAGAAGTGACGTCAAGGACGTCGCAAGCAAGGCAATAAAAAAGACGGGCGAGCTTGCCGACACGGCATCGGTGCACCTTAAGATCAAAATGGCGGGAGTGCGCCTTTCTGCCGCTTACGAGAAGCTCGGAAAGCTTACCTACAAGCAGCTCAAGACCGAGGAGTCTCAAGCTGAGGCAATTTCCGAAACAATTGCGATCATCGATTCCCTTCGCGCCGACGTAAAGACTCTCAAGATAAAGCTTGAGGAGATGAAGGAAGCTAAAAAGACCGAGACTGAAGAAGAATGAGTGCTATAAAAATCGTTGAATTTAAGCCGAGCGATATTGACGTCGTGTTTAACATTCAGCAAAAGGCTTACAAACCGCTATATGACAAATATCACGATGACGACGTGAATCCTTACACCGAAAGCAAGGAAAAAGTCCTTGAAAAATATACGCGTGAAGGTACGAAGGGATACGTTTTTATGAAAAATGATATTCCTGTAGGAGCAGTCAGGATAACCGTTTATCCCGATAATAGCGCAAAGGTGTCGGCTCTCGGAGTTCTTCCCGAATATCAAGGACAAGGAATAGCGCAGAAGGCTCTTTGCGAGATAGAAAGGCTTCATAGTGACGTTCGCCGTTGGGTGCTTGATACTATTCTTGAAGAAGAGCAAAACTGCCACTTATATGAAAAGCTCGGATATAAAAAGACGGGCATAACTGAGAAAATAAAAAAAAATATGACTATTGTAGGCTACGAAAAGTAGAAAAAAGCGGTGCATAGCACCGCTTTTTTTACATTGTAGACCTTGTATTTTCAAACTTATTTCTTGCTTCGGTGAGCTTCTGATCCCCTGCCTTGGGCGCGGGATACCAGCCGCGCGCGTTCATATCGTCATAGACGCTCTCCTGAATCTTGTGAACACTCTCAAGAATGCCCGAAAGGCAGTGTCTTACCTCTGCTGTCGCACTCTCGCAAAGCGCTGTGTTGTAGTTGCCCGTAAGCATCTTCTCGGAATTGAGAAGATCCTGCGCCATTGCCTTATCACCAAAATTATTCATTTCCATAGTGCGCCCCCCTTATTTGAGATTTGCAAGAAGCGCATCGTAATGCTTCTTGTGTGTCTCTGAAATTTGTTCGTATTTTGCGCGAAGCTCGGCGTCCTGAGTGATCGATGCATAGGTCTTATACTTTGCCACGAGATTTTCCTCAACGCTCATAAGGTCGGAAAGCGATCCTAATTCTTTTGCCGTTATCTGTGCCATATATACCCCCAAAAAATTAGATTTTACAAGCATTATTCCACGGTTTTTGCCTTTTTATACTCAAAGATAGCTCTTCATTTTCTCAAAGCTATCCTCGTGAAATCTCACGATATCACGCGCAAGCTTGAGGCTATCCTCGGATGCCTTTGTGTTTTCATAATGCCTTATATCCTTGGTCATATCGGTAATTCCCATAGTATAGCCCTCCATCATCATCTCAGCGATATGACTTGAGGTCGAATCTATCATCGTATTCATATTGATGCCCATTTTTGACATCGTTTTGGTCATCAGGTTCTCTTCCTTGGGCTTCACTCCCTCGGAGTGGAGCATATCGCCGATTTTCGACGAATATTTCTCAAGCTGTGTAAGCTCGCTCGTCATCTCTGTGCGGAGTGCCTCATCCTTTACCTTGGGCATGAGATTTATTATTGAATCAGAGCCCATTTTTACGTTTTTATACATGCGGTCAAGAAGGTCTGCCGTTGCGTTATTTGTTTTTGTTTCCATAAAAATCTCCTATAAAAAAGATATACACACCTATTTTGCGGTGTGTATATCCTTTTTATGCGTTTATTTTGAAATCTTTTGGCGTCTTATATCAGTGCCCGCGAAAACAACGGGAAGATACTCGCCGAACATTCTGCTCGTAATTCTGTCCCAATATCTCTTAACTATCTCGTCCTTGCCAAGATTTGTGCTGATTATCGTCGACTTTCTCGCAATAATTCTCGCGTTAATGACGTCATAGAGGCAAGAAATGGTGAATTGATTGGTCATCTCAGTGCCAAGATCATCAATTATGAGTAGATCCGCCGTATAATATCTCGACGTGTCTCCCGCATCGCCGTCAAAGGCGGTATTTCCAAAGCGCTTATATTCAAAGTCGCCCATCATTCCCGTCGCGGTCACATAAAGCACGTCAAAGCTTCTATCCATAACCGTCTTTGCAATCGCAGTGGAAAGATGCGTCTTACCAAGCCCCGTACCGCCCATAAAGAGAAAGTTTTTATAGGTATTGGCAGAAAAATTCTCGGCAAACTCGCGCGTGATGTGAAGTGCAAGCTTCATATTGCTATATACCGCCGCGGTCTGCTTGTAGTAATCGAGAGAAAAATTCTCAAACGACTGTGTGTCAATAAGTCCCGCAAGACCTGACGCCGCATAGCTTTCTCTGACGAGAGCTCTCTTCATACAGTCGCACATTACGGTGTCGATATATCCGCTATCGCCACACTTTTCACACTCATAACGCACGTCGGTGTAGTCCTCGGGATATCCGTGTGCACGAAGAAGCTCGGCACGGACCGCAAGAATATTCTCATTTTCCTTCTTTATATCGGCTATCTTTTTCGCAACGTCAATGCCCGACATTGTGGCGTCCATTATACGCACACCCGTCTTGCCGAGCTCACGGTCAACAATTGCAAGCCCATCTATCTTCGAGTGAAGCTCGGCGCGTCTGGCATCAGCCGCCGCCTGCGCTCTTGCGTATTTATCAAAATATTCGTTTTTTACCTTTGCGACAACCTGCTTACTGAATGCCATTTTGGTTTTTGCCTTTCATTTTTCTATTTTTCACCGTAAGTGCGCCTGAGCGCCGCCTCGAAGAAATCGTCCTCCTCAAAGCTTCTACCTACCTCGGTCGCCTTTGCTTCGCTTCTCTTCTCCTCAAGCGCCGCTACCTTTTCGGGCGTGTCGATTCCATCGGCAAACCAACGCTCAAGGATCGCGTTCGCGTACGCGGGAGCGGGCTCATGCGTCTTGTCCACCGTTATATCGTATGCAAGGCGAATCATCTCAATTCCAAAGCCCATCTTCTCGGTCCACGCCGATATGTATTTCTTTTCCTTGGTCGTAAGCGAACGTCCCTTCATTCCGAACATCGCCTTTATCTGCCCCTCTATCTCCTTAGCCTCCTCGATCGCAACGAGTCTGTTGCCAAGTGCCCCTGCGTCACATATACCCTCATCATAAAAGGCAAGCGCCGCCTTTTCGATATATCTTATCGGGCGCTTTGGCTCCTGCTTTGCATAGTGCGAGAGAAGAAGCAGAACGCTTTCCTCATCAAAGCCGACGTAATCTATCATTCTGACGATAATGCCGACCTCGTGCTGATTGAATATCTTGCCGTAAATGCGGGAAGCCTCACCGATAAACTCGGAGGTTATCTCGCGCTTTTTCATAAGATTTGCGAGCTCCTCGGTCGTATAAGTAGGCATCTCCCCACTCTCGAGCTTGCCGTCCTTGTGAGCGCTTTCGTGCTTGGATTTCTCTGTTTGCACGGCACTTTCCTTTTTGGCAGTACGCTTTGCCGACATAACGCCCGCACCCCGCCAAAACTTGAAAGATGCGCCAAATGCCGCCTCATCTATCCCAAGCGAGCTGCATATCCTTGCAGTATCCGCGCTTTCGTCGCCCTCATCAAGCAAAACAGCGGCAAGAAGCACTCTCAGATCGTCCTCGTCGGCGTTTTTTATTGCCTCGAAGAGCTTCTCGGAGTCATTTATGCCCTTATATTTAGTTATGACCTTATCCGTCACCTTCATTTGCCTTTTTCCTCTTCATTTCGGGCGATCTCATAGCAAAGAGTCATAAGTGAGTCGCCGATATGCTCGTTTACGACCACTATGCTTTTCTCGGTCTCCGAGAGCTCCTTGCCCGTGAAATTCCATATTCCCTTTATGTTCGTTTTCATAAGTCTTTCGACCACCTCTGCCGTATGCTCCTTAGGCAGAGTAAGTATTGCAATATCGGTCGCAAATTCCTCTGTGACCTTCTCGAGATCGACCATTGAGTATATCTCAACACCACCTATATTCTTGCCGATTATAGTCTGGTCAACGTCAAACATAGCCACAACATCAACACCGCGCTTCTCGAACATAGGACTTCCCACAAGGGCGCGTCCGAGATTTCCCGCGCCTATGACTACCGCGCGGAAGCCGCATCCAACACCGAGAAGCTCGCATATCTTTGCATAAAGATAGTTTACGTTATATCCGTAGCCCTGCTGACCAAATCCGCCGAAGCAGTTGAGATCCTGGCGTATCTGTGACGCCGTGACGTTCATCATCCTTGAGAGCTCAGCCGAGCTTACTCTCGTCTTGCCCATTCGGATTATCTCGCGCAGGTATCTGAAATACCTCGGAAGTCTCTTTATTACCGCAGGAGAGACCTCGGTCTTTATATTAGAATTCTTTTCCATAATCCGTCTCCTATTGACCTTTTATATTTCGTCGTTTGCCGAGGCATTGAGGAATGTATCTGCAAAGTTACCCTTAAGGTACTCAAAATATCCTGCCATTGCGACCATTGCGGCATTATCACCGCAAAGGGACAGTCTTGGCATATAAAGCTTGGCACCCTCTTTTTTGCACATATTATCAAGCTCACGACGTATGTGTGAATTTGCCGCAACACCGCCCGCAAGGACGAGCTGTCTTTCACCCGTCAAATCGAGAGCGCGCTTTGCTTTTCCCACCACTGCCGTTACAACCTTGTTCGTAAAAGAAGCGGCAACGTCAGAAGGCACTACCTCTTCCCCTCTCTGACGGCAACCGTTTATATAGTTGAGGGTTGCGGTCTTCAGTCCACTGAAGGAGAAATCAAGCGTATCTCCTGCGAGCGCAGGCGACGGAAGCTCTATTGCCTTAGGGTCACCCTCATATGCGAGCCTATCCATAGCCGCACCACCGGGATACGGCAGACCAATGACTCTGCCTATCTTATCAAACGCCTCACCTGCCGCGTCGTCGCGAGTCTCGCCTATAACCTCATATTCGGTATAATTTCTCACCCTATATATCGAGGTGTGACCGCCCGACACTACGAGCGCAGGAAAATTCCCGCCAAGCTCCTCGTGGTCAAGATATGCCGCCGCAACGTGAGCCTTTATGTGATTTACCGCGACAAGCGGAATGTTGTTTGCAAATGCCAAAGACTTCGCAAAATTTACGCCAACGAGAAGTGCGCCGATAAGTCCCGGAAAAGCCGTGACAGCGATAGCTCCTACGTCCTTTATAGTTATTCGTGCCTCGGTGAGTGCCTCGTTTGTCACTCCGGTTATTGCCTCGATGTGTGCGCGTGAAGCAATCTCGGGCACAACTCCGCCGTATAGACGGTGCGTCTCTATCTGCGATGCTACGATATTTGAAAGAAGCTTTCGGTCTATTTTTGTGCCGTCGTTACCTCCCGACACAGAGAGCACTGCCGCGCTCGTCTCGTCGCAGGAGCTCTCGATTCCAAGTATATACATTTTTTCTTCCCGCTTACTGCGGCTCTCCCATATTTTTTATCATAATTACCGCGTTTTCGGTAGGCTTTGTGTAAAAATTCTTACGTATACCGACGCGCTCAAATCCAAGGCTCTCATAAAGCGATATTGCCGCCGAGTTTGACTCGCGCACCTCAAGAGAAAAGCTCACAAGTCCGTGTGCCTTGCCGTATTCAAGAAGTGCTGACACAACGGCTCTGCCAAGCCCCATTCGTCTGGCACTTGGGTGGGTGGCGATATTGGTTATCTCACCCTCGTCAAGCACGCACATCATACCGCCATAGGCAAGCACCGTGCCCAACTCGTCGACGGCGCAGAAGCCGACCGCACTCTCACCGAGCAAAAGCTCTAAAGCCTCCTCAGACCACGGACAGCAAAAGCAGAGTTTTTCAAGCTCTGCTACGCCGTGTATATCTTTTTTTTCAACCTTTTTTATTACAAATTCGTTCATTATGTAGGATCAATATCCAAACTTGCCCGAAAGCGAATCATCATCCTCAACCCACGAAGCCACGTCGATTATGCGGTATTCATCCTTGGTGTCTCTGACGATAACGGTCTCAATTCCGGCGTTGATGATAAGTCTCTTACACATCATACAGCTGGAAGTACCCGCCATAAGTGAGCGATCCTGAGGAGAAACACAGACCATATAAAGTGTTGCTCCAAGCATTCTCTCACGCGCCGCCGCAATTATTGCGTTTGCTTCTGCGTGAATAGAGCGGCACATCTCATATCTCTCGCCGCGCGGAATCTTAAGCTCGTCACGAATACACGTACCGAGGTCGGTACAGTTCTTTCTGCCTCTGGGTGCGCCGTTGTATCCCGTAGATACGATAACGTCATCCTTTACGATTATTGCGCCGAACATGCGGCGGATACAGGTGCTTCTTTCAGCAACCGTCTGCGCTATATCAAGGTAGTAGTTATGCTTTGATACTCTTTCCATAATTAACTCCAAAATCTACAAATAAATATATACTTTATAATTATACAACTATTTTCGACATAAATCAAGTACTTTTTATTTTCCAACGCAAAATCTCTTGAATATGTTGGCAACTACGTCCTCACCGATCTCTCTGCCGTCAAGCTCACCAAGATTTGACATTGCCTCCTCTATATCAACCGAGCAGACGTCAAGCGACATACCCGAGTCGATTGTCGAAAGTGCGCGAGCAAGGCTCTCCTTTGCCAAAACAAGCGACGAATACTGTCTTTCATCCATTACAACGGCATCACTGTAAAGACTTATAGTGCCGTCGATATACATGTCCCTCACCGTTCTCTCAAGCTCCTCAAAGCCCTCTCCCGTATCGGCTGAAACAAATATTTTCTTCTCAAAAAGATCGCTTGTGGAAGCTGCCGAATAGTCGCGCAGGTCGGATTTGTTGTAGAGTGCTATCACCTTTTTGCCCTTTGCAATAAGCTCCTCATAAAACTCTCTGTCCTCTATAGAGAGCTCCACGCCGTCAAAAACGGCAAAAACAAGCTCACTTTTATCAAGCTCGTCCTTGGCTCTCTTGATTCCTATGCTCTCGACCACGTCCTCCGTCTCACGCAGACCCGCCGTATCGCAAAGACGAAGCGTAACACCGCCGAAGGACACCGTCTCGGTGAGCACGTCACGCGTAGTTCCCTCAATGTCGGTAACTATTGCGGCGTCACGTCCCACGATCCTATTGTATACCGAGCTTTTTCCTACGTTTGTGTGACCGCAGATGGCTGTGCGTATTCCCTCGTTCACGGCGCGTCCCATTCTATAGGTATCGGCAAGTGAGGACACCTCGTTTCTCACTCGCTCTACAGCATTGCGCATCTGGTCGCGAGAGAGCTCGTTTAAGTCCTCGTCGGGAAAATCTATCTTCGCATATATGCTTCCCATAACGTCGACGAGCTCACCGTAGAGCCCTGCCGTCCTCTCGGATAGAGCACCGCGCATACCGCCGCGCGAGAGAAGAAGCTGATTTTCGTTCTCGGCGTCAAGCAAATATCCAAGTGCCTCTGCCTGAGTAAGCTTCATCTTGCCGTTTACAAATGCACGACGTGTAAACTCGCCCGCGCTTGCCATTCTCGCACCCGCCTCAAGCACCGCCTCAAGCACGCTTCTTGTAACGAGCAGACCGCCGTGACAGTTTATCTCGACCACGTCCTCACCGGTAAACGAATGAGGCGCGAAAAAGACGGCTGCCATTCCGTCGTCTATGCATATTTCATTATCCCCGTAAGAGCGGTATATACCGCCGCGGCAAAGCCTTGCGTGCATAAGCTCGTAAAGACTCTTACCGGATGTGGGGCGAAATACCTTGCCGGCTATCTCTATTGCCTTCTCACCCGATATTCTTATGAGCGCGACGCCACCCTTACCGTGTGGTGTCGATATCGCGGCTACCGTATCAAAAAGCATCATTTTTATTTCTCCCAATCAAAACAAAGACAAGGACTGTTGCAGTTTGCAACAGTCCTTGCTCGGTGTGCCTTGCTATTATTCTGCGTCAGCCTGTGCAAGCTCGTCGATCTCTGCGTCGTCTATAGCGAGATCGCAGTCGTCGCATTCATCAAGGAAATCATCGCAATCGAATACGAGATCCTCGGTATACTTCTTAATAAGTCTGTAAACGACGTATGCTATCGCGGAAGCCGCAGCAACAACTGCAAGCGTAATAGCAATTATCTTACCGTAATTTGTTTTCTTTTTCTGAAACCACATAATTAAATCCTCCTTTAATTATCTTTCTGTTTATAGTATATCATATTTTTATAAAATTGCAATAACCTTACTCACAAAAGTTGTAAATTTTTTTCATAATCTCAAAAAAAGCAATTATTTTTTCTAAATTATCAAAATACTCTTGATTTTTCCTAAATTGTATGATAAAATAGTAAGGCTGATTATTTATGGTTGCCTATTTTTAAGGCAGAATCATTTTGGGAGGTAATTTTTATGGAAATTTTTGGCGGTATAGTTATTATTGCGCTGGCAATTTTCCTTGTTATTGCAGTTCTTATGCAGTCGGGCAAGGACAAGCGCCTTTCTGGTGCTATCGCCGGTGGTGCAGAGACATTCTTCGGCAAGAGCAAGGCGCAGCAGTGGGATAAGCTCCTTAGCACACTCACAACGATAGTTTCTATCGTTTTCGCTGTTCTCGCTGTTGTAATGTATATCTTCATTGCAGCTCAGCACTAATAAAAAACAGAATAGTGTAAAAAACAGTCCTTCGAGCTCGAGGGACTGTTTTTTTCGCCCTTTTTCCCCTTGACTTGCCTCATCTGAAATGGTATAATTTTTAGGTAAAGCTTTTATAAGGAGAAAACAATGAAGCTAATCAAAAAGATTGTTTTTATCGCGCTCATTTGCTTTTCTGCTGTTTCGGCACTTCTGCTTGCAAAATTTTTCTTCTTTCCAAGTGAAAATTTCTGCCTGCACAGCGATCTTGTGCCCACTGCAGTCCCGCCCACCTGCACGACGCAGGGCTACACCGTATACTCGTGCGCCGATTGCTCGTATTTCGCGCACTCTGATTTCACAGAGCCACTGCCCCACGATCTGAACAGGACGGTTATCGAGCCGAGCTGTACCGGTGCGGGCTTTACCTCAGTCGTCTGCCGCAACTGCTCGTATTCATATAACGAGGACTACACCGAGCCCAAAAATCACTCGATCAAGTCAAAAACCGTCGAGCCCGACTGTGAGGCGGCAGGATATACCGAATATTACTGTGTAAACTGTGATTTTTCCTATACGGCTGACAAGATAAGTGCTGACACACACGACTATGAGAGCATCATAACTCAACCCACCTGCACCGAGGAAGGCTTTACTACCCTCTCGTGCACACAGTGTGATTCACAAATATACACCGAATACAAAAAGCCAAACGGACACGATTATATAGACGAGAAAATTTACGTAACGAGCAAGAGCGACGGATACACAAAGACCACCTGCTCGAACTGCGATCTTCTTGAGAAAAGCGAATACGTTTACTCAAGGGACGTTTACCTTGGCGCGCGCACGGGAAGCGATGATTTTATCGCATACGGCATCGACGTCTCAAAGCACAACGACGTGCTCAGCTGGAGCTTACTTAAGGCAGAGGGCGTTGAATTTGCGATAATCAGAGCGGCAAATAATGAAACTGCTGATTTCGCTGACCCGACATTTGAGTACAATTACGCAAATGCGAAGGCAAACGGTATTGACGTTGGCGTCTACGTCTACGTTTCTGCTACAAGTGTGGATGAAATATACGTAACGATCGATAAATTGTTACCGCTTCTTGAAAACAAAAAATTCGAATACCCTATCTTCTTCGATATGGAAAAGGATTCGCTCGGTGCGCTCGGGCGCGACCTACTTACAGAGATGTGTGTGACATTTATCACTGAAATGCAGAGTCACGGATATTTTGCCGCGCTCTACACTAATGAGAATTGGCTCAAGAACTTCTATCACACAGAAACGGTATCTACCCTTTTCGATATATGGTATGCAAGGTACCCTGTGGGAGTAAGAGAGCCCGAATGGGATCGCACAAAATACGGCGATAAGCTCGGCATGTGGCAGTACACCCAGGAGGGTGAGATAAAGGGGCACACGTGCGCCTTTGACCTGAACTATTCGTACAAGGATTACCCAAAAATAATGAAAAGATTTCATCTCAACGGATATTAAAAAGAGCCGAGAAACGCATCGCGTTTCTCGGCTTTGTTTTTTACTTCTTTGCGGGGAGAGCGTATTCTGCCAAGTACTTTTCGTAGTTCTCGGTGAAGTGCTCGTCCTTTGCCTTTACGTCCTTGAGGTAGCTGTGCATCTCAAGGGTGTGGAACTCGGAAATATCGAGTATACAGCTTGCAATGTTCGAGCAGTGGTCGGAAACTCTCTCAAGATTTGTGAGAAGGTCGTTAAGCACGAATCCAAGCTCAATGGTACACTCGTTCTTCTGCAGACGCTGTACGTGACGCTTCTTGATCTCATTGCGGAGATCATCGATAACCTGCTCAAGAGGCTCAACGAGCATAGCAAGCTCAAGATCGTCGTTTGTAAGCGCATTATTTGTCATCTTGACGATGTCATCAAGTGCGTTTACAATAACGCTAAGCTCCTTCTTTGCACCCTCGCTGAAGACGATCTTCTTATCAGAGATCTCATCAGCCGATTCAACTACGTTTACTGCATGGTCGGAGATTCTCTCAAGATCACCGATAAGATGGAGGAGCTTTGTGACCTCGGCAGCATCCTGCTCGTCGAGATCCTTACTCGAAAGCTTTACAAGGTACGCACCAAGCGCGTCCTCGTAGGTATCTACCATTCCCTCTTCCTCTCTTATCTCATCTGCAAGCTTTGCATCATACTTATCAATAAGTGTAAGCGACTTTGAGAAGGAGCAGATAGCCACCTCACTCATGTGGTTTACAACCTTATATGCGTTCTGGATAGCAACTGTAGGAGTATCAAGAAGTATTTCGTCAAGCATCGAGGTGTACTCGTCACCCTTCTTGTCATCACCCTTAACGAGAGCGTTAGCAAGCTTCTCAAGAAGCTTTGTGAAAGGCCACATAAGAGCGATTGCAAGGATCTTGAAGGTGGTGTGGATAATTGCGATATCGAAAGGATTTACAAAGTTTGTGTTTGCGAGGTCGAAGAGATTGAATATTCCCGTTATATTGAGTATCCAGCCAACGAGGTAGTACATCGACAGCCAGAAAGCAACACCAATAACGTTGAAGAAAAGGTGAGCGACAGCCGTTCTCTTACCGTTCTTGTTAGCGCCAAGAGCAGAAAGCATTGCCGTAACACAGGTACCGATATTCTGACCGAGGATTATCGGGATAGCCATACCAAAGGAGATTCCGCCCGTCATAGAGAGCGCCTGAAGGATACCTATCGATGCCGACGAGGACTGAACGATAGCAGTGAGTATTGTACCAACAAGAACGCCGAGGATAGGATTATTAAATATTGTAAGGATTTTTGCAAATTCAGGATCGCTCTTTAGTCCGCCAACAGCACCCGACATAGTGCTCATACCTACCATAAGAACAGCGAAGCCAAGAAGTACCATTGCAAGATCCTTCTGCTTCTCCTTCTTCGAGAACATAATGAATACGATACCGATTATTGCAAGTATAGGCATCCAGAAGTCAGGTGTGAGATATTCGAGCCAAGCAGTTGCGGCAACCGCATCGGTACTGCCAAGGCTGTTAAGAGCGGTGAGCCACGCGGTGACGGCAGTTCCGAGGTTTGCACCAAGGATAACGCTTATTGCCTGTGCAAGAGTCATAGTTCCCGCACTTACGAATCCGACCACCATAACCGTGGTCGCCGACGACGACTGGATTATTGCTGTTACTCCAAGTCCGAGAAGGAAGCCCTTAAGCTTGCTTGATGTCAGATTTCCGAGAATAGTTTTGAGTTTTCTACCGGCACTTTTTTTAAGTCCGTTGCCCATTACGTCCATTCCGTAGAGGAAGAGCGCAAGTCCTAAGAAGAGTTCTAAAATTTCAAAAATTCCCATTTGTTGTCCTTTCCTTTTTTTACATTTATATATTTTTTCAAACAACCCATTTTTCCCTATTATAATTCTACCATTTAGCTTTTAATTTGTCAATGCAATTTTTTTACAAATAATTATTTTCTCTTTACCTAAAAATGACAAATTTAATAAAAAATCAATATAAGGGGTAGATTATTCGCGCGATATATGATATAATTACATATAGTAAATGAGGTGATTAAAATGATTATTAAAGGTCTTCAAAAAACAACTCTTCTTGATTTTCCGACAAAGGTCGCCTGCACAGTCTTCACGGGGGGCTGCAATTTCCGTTGTCCCTTTTGCCATAACGGCACGCTCGTAGTTGACCCAAAGCAATTCCCCACTATTGAGATATCTGAGCTTCTCTCTTTTCTCGACAAGCGCAAGGGTATTCTTGACGGTGTTTGCATCACGGGTGGCGAGCCCCTTCTTAACAAGGATATTGCATCATTGCTCCGCGAGATAAAGGCGCGTGGCTTTGCCGTAAAACTTGATACAAACGGCTCCTTCCCCGAGCTTCTTGAGGAGCTTATTGACGAGGGACTTGTTGATTACGTTGCTATGGATATAAAGAGCTCGAAGGAGAAATACCATCTGCTTGCGGGAACCGATAAATTCAACGACAAGATTTCTGAGAGCGTTTCCCTCCTCCTTAACGGCAAGGTCGATTACGAATTTCGCACCACCGTTGTCCGTGAGCTCCACGACCTCTCGGATTTCGAGGATATCGGCAAGTGGATATCGGGCGCTAAAAATTATTATCTGCAGCTTTTTAAGGATTCGGGAGATCTTCTTGAGGGTGGATATTCCCCCTACAGCGAGGAGGATATGAAGGCGGCACTTGAGATTGTAAAGAAATATATTCCCACGGCAGAAATAAGAGGTATGTAAACAAATTTATATAATGAAAGGATACATTATGAAAAAGATCATTTCCACTATTATTTGCGGCATTATTCTTTTTTCGGCTCTTGCGCTTTCGTGCTTTGCCGATATTCCTACCGATGGCTTTGCCCTTGAGGACTACGGTCAGAAGCATTTTTACGTTGGAGACAGCATTGCAGTTCCCCCTGTTTGCGACGGAGTTGTACGCGAGGGAGAGTACAATTACGCATTCGATCCCATCATTATAGATGACATTGAGGAGTTCTTTGACGATAGATTTTTCTTTATCGACGGTCACGATGACAGCGAATACGTCAATATTTACGTATCATACGACGACAACAATATATATCTCGCTATGGAGATAAAAGACCACTATCCGCACGTTGATGAAAAGTCCTCCTTTGACCTTGGTTGCGGGCCCGAAATGGAAAAGTTCATCAGAAGCCGTATGTGTCTTGACGACGGAAACGGAAACTCGTATGTTATTGCCCGTGACGGCTCAAACACCGATATAACCGACGTCGGATATTTTTCGGGATACAGGGCAACCTACGATGACGAAAACGATCTTCTTACTTATGAAATAGCTTATGACCGCGAGGAGCTTGGAAAATACTTTGGCATGAACAGCTACGATAAGCTTTATTTTCGTGCCATAGCTGCGATGTACGATGAGGACGGAAAGGTTGGCGAGGCTTGGTTATCTTTCCAGAATTCTGAGCTTATGAGCTACTACGTCATTCAGCTCTACCGTTATCCTCACGTCCTCCATCTTGGTTCAGCACCCGAGACCGAACCGATAGAAACCGAGCCCGTTGAAACTGAACCTGTTGAAACTGAACCTGTTGAGACCGAACCTACCCAGATTGAAGTGCTCCTTACTGAAGCACCTAAGACTGAAGAACCCGTAGAAACTGAGCCCGAGACCGAAGCACCCACCAAGGGCGGCTGTGGCGGCTCGGTATCAATTATCGGCACTGCTCTTGTTCTGCTGCTTGGAGCTACAACGATCCACGTGAAGAAGCGCAATTAGTTCGTACTGTGTTATTACATATTATAATAATTAAAAATTCAGAAAGGACATTTACTATGAAAAAGATTTTTTCCATCGTTATCTGCACAGTTATCCTCATATCCTCGATAGCGACCGTTGCATGCGCCAGCGACCTCAACGATCCTTGGGCACTTGAGGATTACGGACAGAGGCACTTCTACATTCCCGAGGGTGCAGCGGTTCCTCCCATAGCTGACGGAGTTATTCGTGAGGGCGAATACGGCCTTGCCCTTGACCCCATTCTGGTTGACGACATTGAGGACTTTTTTGATGACAGATTCTTCTTCATCGATGCCCATGACGATACAGAATTCTTTAACATTTATCTTGATTATGATGTAAACAACATCTACGTTGGTATTGAGCTCAAGGATCACTATCTGCACCCTGACGAAGAGGCTTACGTTGACATTGGATGCGGTCCTGAAATGGAGAAGATGATCCGTGCGAGAATGCTTCCCAACAGCGAGGGCGATGCTCCCTACTACGTGACCCGTGACGGCTCGAACACTGATATCGAGGACCTCTATTTTACAGGCTACAACGCAGGCTATGATGACGAAAACGATATTCTCACTTACGAGATAGCATACAGCCGTACCGAGCTTGGCAACTACTTCGGTGTATCTGAGTTTGATAAGGTACATATCAGAATCATTCCCGTTATGTTTAACGAGGCAGGATATCAGGGCGAGGTATGGTTTGGATTCAGAAACAGTGAGATCAATTCGCATTATATGACTTGGTTCTACCGTTATCCCCACGTTCTCCATCTTGGCTCTGCTCCCGAGACCGAGCCCGAAGAGACCGAGCCGGCTGAAACTGAGCCCGTAGAGACTGAGTCTGAGACACCCCCCGAAACAACACCTGCAGACGAAGTGCCCGCAGAGACCGAAACTCAAAAGGATACCGCCGCAACTGAGAACACCGAAGAGATACCCACGATTGGTGCCATAGAAGAAACGGGATGTGGCGCTAGCATCGCAGGCGTAGCACTCGCTATTATAGCAGCGCTCGGAGTTTGTGTGATTTCCACAAAGAAAAAAATAACTAATTAAACACAAAAAATGAGGGTGGCGCACGCGCCACCCTCTATATTTTGTGCTTTCATCCTTAAAACGCCTTATATTTGCCCATTTAACACAAGATATTGTGCCAATATTTTGTGCATTTTACAATATATTGTGACAATCAACAAAAAAAACGTCGAAATATTGTCATATCTCACAATTGACAAATCAAGGTAGATGGGATATACTATATATGCTATGCTAAAACCCAAAAATATCAATATATAGCCGAAAAGGCAAAAATAAGGAGGAAAAATGTACAAGGTTTTAAAAAGAGACGGCAAAATAGTAGACTTTAATCTTCAGAAGATAAGCGACGCGATAAGACTCGCTTTCGAAGCACAGGAAAAGCAGTTCAATCAGAACATCATAGACTTTCTCGCACTCAAGGTAACCGCTGAGTTTGAGCCTAAGATCAAGGACAATCTCATCGCAGTTGAGGACGTTCAGGACTCTGTTGAGTCTGTTCTCGTTCAGGCGGGCTACGCTGACGTTGCAAAGGCGTACATTATATATAGACGCCAGCACGAGAAGCTCCGTAACGTTCAGAACACCGTTCTTGACTACAAGGACACAGTTGACAAATACCTCCGCGCTCTCGACTGGAGAGTTAAGGAGAACTCGACAGTTACCTACTCTGTAGGTGGACTTATCCTTTCTAACTCTGGCGCTATCACAGCTAACTACTGGCTCTCCGAGGTTTATGACGATGAGATAGCTAACGCACACAGAAACGTTGATATCCACATCCACGACCTCTCGATGCTCACAGGCTACTGCGCAGGTTGGTCCCTCAAGCAGCTCATTCAGGAGGGTCTTGGCGGTGTTACCGGTAAGATCACGTCCTCTCCCGCATCCCACCTCTCTACCCTCTGCAACCAGATGGTAAACTTCCTCGGCATTATGCAGAACGAGTGGGCAGGCGCGCAGGCGTTCTCCTCCTTTGATACATACCTTGCTCCCTTTGTTAAGGTAGACAACCTCTCCTACAAGGAAGTTAAGCAGTGCATCCAGTCCTTCATCTACGGTGTAAATACACCTTCCCGTTGGGGTACACAGTCTCCCTTCACAAACATCACTCTTGACTGGACAGTTCCGAATGACCTTGCAGAGCTCAACTGTATCGTTGGCGGCAAGGAAATGGACTTCAAGTACAAGGATTGTAAGAAGGAAATGGATATGGTCAACAAGGCGTTCATCGAGATCATGATCGAGGGTGACGCTAACGGCCGTGGCTTCCAGTATCCTATCCCCACGTATTCCATCACAAGCGACTTTGACTGGTCCGAGACCGAGAACAACAAGCTTCTCTTCGAGATGACCGCAAAGTACGGTACACCTTACTTCTCTAACTACATCAACTCCGATATGGAGCCCTCGGACGTTCGTTCGATGTGCTGCAGACTCCGTCTTGACCTCCGTGAGCTTCGTAAGAAGTCCGGTGGATTCTTCGGATCGGGTGAGTCGACAGGCTCTGTAGGTGTTGTTACCATCAATATGCCTCGTATTGCATACCTTG
The DNA here is from genome assembly GCA_045633625.1 of Eubacteriales bacterium. Lineage (GTDB taxonomy): Bacteria > Bacillota > Clostridia > Oscillospirales > CAG-272 > HGM12713. The sequence goes on along the minus strand of JAZQYP010000045.1, from coordinate 60,003 downwards.
CAGAAAACGAGGAGGACTTCTACGCAAGACTTGACAGACTTATGGACATTGCGGCTCGTTCGCTCAAGACCAAGAGAACTGTTATCACAAAGCTTCTTGACGAGGGACTTTACCCCTACACAAAGAGATATCTCGGCACCTTCAACAACCACTTCTCTACCATCGATCTTGTTGGTATGAACGAGGTTGGGCTTAACGCTAAGTGGCTCAGAGCAGATATGACTCATAAGAAGACTCAGGAATTCTCGAAGGACGTTCTCAATCATATGAGAGAGAGACTTTCCGACTATCAGGAAATGTACGGCGACCTTTACAACCTTGAGGCAACTCCCGCAGAGTCCACGTCCTTCCGTTTTGCAAAGCACGACAGATCTCGTTGGCCTGACATCATCACAGCAACTGACAACACAAACGCACCCTACTACACCAACTCCAGCCACCTTCCCGTTGGCTACTCTGAGGATATCTTCGACGCTCTCGACATTCAGGACGAGCTTCAGACCCTCTACACATCGGGTACTGTATTCCACGCCTTCCTCGGTGAGAAGCTTCCCACTTGGAAGTCAGCAGCAGAGCTCGTTCGTAAGATCGCTGAGAACTACAAGCTTCCCTACTACACAATGTCTCCTACGTACAGCGTATGTACCGAGCACGGATACATCAACGGCGAGGTCTACACCTGTCCTAAGTGCGGCAAGGCCACCGAGGTCTACAGCCGTATCACAGGTTACTACCGTCCCGTTCAGGCTTGGAACGACGGTAAGAGCCAGGAGTTCAAGGAGAGACGCACTTATAACATCGACCGCTCCAACGAGCTTCACCCCGAGCTTTGCTCTTGCGTAGCTCAGCCCAAGATGGCTCCCGTAGTTGAGACTCCCGCAGTTGAGGAAGAGGGCGAGAGCAGAGTAATTCTCTTTACAACAAAGACATGCCCCAACTGTAAGATGGCGGCTGTATTCCTTGACAATGCAGGACTTGTTTACGAGAAGCTTTATGCTGACGAGAATCCCGACCTTGTTAAGAAGTACGGCATCAAGCAGGCTCCCACTCTCGTTGTTGTTGACAACGGCGTTGAGATCGTAAAGGCTGCTAACCTCTCTAACATCAAGAAGTACACAGAGGCTCTTGAGAACGCATAAGGAAGGCGTTAGAATATGTATGATATAATTGTTGTCGGCGCAGGTCCCGCTGGTCTTACCGCGGCGATCTACGCGCGACGCGCTGATAAGAGCGTTCTCGTGCTTGACAAGGGAATGTTCGGCGGGCAGATGACCTTCTCCCCGAAAATTGAAAATTATCCCGGATACGATCAGATAAGCGGAAACGAGCTTGCTGAAAAGCTTGTTGAGCAGGCGATGGCGCTTGGAGCTGAGATAGATATGTGCGAGGTCACGGGTGTGCGCAAGGAGGGTTCTCTCTTCTGCGTATCTCACGGTGACGAGGACTATCTTGCATCGACTGTAATCCTTGCGACGGGCTCGCGTCACAGACTTCTCGGAATTGAGCGAGAGACCGAATTTATCGGTGACGGCATCTCCTTCTGCGCGGTATGCGACGGTGCATTCTACGCGGGCAAGACTGTTGCGGTCATTGGTGGCGGTAACTCGGCGCTTCAGGAGGCTATTATGCTCTCCGACATCTGCGAGAAAGTGTTCGTGGTGCAGAACCTTGATGTTCTCACGGGCGAGGAAAAGCTTGCAAAGATCCTTTACTCACGTGATAATGTCGAAATAATCTGCGGCAACGTGGTCGAGTCGATCACGGGCGAAGAGAATTTCACGGGAATTATCATTAAGAATACCGCTACGGGTGACAAGACAAGACTTGACCTTGACGGCATGTTCGTCGCTATCGGTCAGGTGCCCGAGAACGAGCCTTACAAGGAGCTCGTAACTCTTTCCGACCGCGGATATATAGTTTCCGACGAGAACTGTCTTACCGACACCGAAGGACTTTTCGTTGCGGGTGACTGCAGAACAAAAAACATAAGACAGATAGCTACCGCGTGTGGTGACGGCGCTACCGCCGCACTTGCAGCTTGTAGGTATCTTGATAAATAATAAAAAAAGACCGATGCAAATGTGCTGTACTTTTAAGGATAGTTTTTAGAATAAGTTACCTACAGACAGGAAAACGAAAGAAAAAAATTTTCTAAATATGCTAATACAAAATGCACCGCTGATTTTTCAGCGGTGCATTTTGTATGCAACAAGAATATTTAAGGGCGCAAGTTTGCCTATATGGATTTATTTAAGCATATAGATAAAAAACAGTTTTCCAGTGTACTGATTGTATTCTTTCATGCTTAATATTTCAGTTTTTTCTCCTATTTTTTCAAGAAGCAATTTTGCGGCAGGAGATTTCCAACTTTTTCTGGGAGAGCAAAAAATAAATTCATTGCCATCCACAATGCATTGAAGCCAAAGTTGTCCGCTTCCAATGCCGAACTCCGCACTCTGAAAAGAAGAAAACGGAATTTCTTTGTTAAATACATTAAGTTTATCATTTGTACAAACTAAACATTCATCCTTAATCTCTGCAATATATCCTGTAAAGGCGGTAACCGTAGGAAGAATATCGCCCCCTTTTGCAAGTACCATATTAAAAACCTTGTTCGGATCTAAATTATTCTGTTCACAATATTGTCTTAATGTCATAATTGCATCTCCTTTTTGCTTCGATTATTACTGTTGATTTAGCACATTATGATTATATCATACCAAAATAAATTATGCAATAGGATTTTGAAATAAAAAAGTGATGCAAAAATAAACTCTCCCCTTGGGTGTCATCCTGAGCGAGAGAGCAAAGGAACTTTGCGACGAGTCGAACTTTCGCGGGTTGAGCGCGGGAAGGGCACGCGAACAAGCGAAAGCGCAAGGCGTAAGCCGCAGCGGGATCTACTTTATTTTTCTACAGACCTTCTTAATCGTTTGTAACATTCTATAGACGTTACAAACGTTGAGAAAGGTATCAAAAACCGTATATAGATCCCTGCTCGTAAAACTCGCAGGTTTTGGCTCGGCTCGCTGTGCTCCCTCTCCAAAACTTCGACTACGCTCAGGATGACACTCTAAGTGAGTAAGAAAAAAGGTTGCGGCGGGAGTAGAACCCCCGCCCTACGTTAAAATACAAAATGCACCGCGTTTACGGTGCATTTTTATTATCTGAACTCCTTCTCGTCCTTATCGAGAAGTGCCATGCGGCAGATGGTGTAGTATTCTTTGGTGGGGTCACCTGAAAGCACACCGAGGTGCTGCTTCATAGCGCTCACAAGCATCTCAGGGTTTAAGAACTGCTCGGAGGATGCCGCAAGGCGTGCTCTCATAGTAATAACGTTCTTCTTTTCGTCGTACACGACGAATTTTTTCTTTATAAGGGGAATTACGTCTATCTCCCTATCGCCCGCCTTACCCGTCTTTATCATAGTAAGGGGAGACACCGAGAGAAGCTCGTCTATCTTCCCTGCAAGCTCGTCTGACGCGCCATCAATATAAAACTCAAATGCATAATCCGACCACGTGATGTCGGAGAATTTTGTCTCGGGCACGTAAACGTCGAGAATTGCAAGCTCGTCGGTCACCTCACGGTTAAGTCTGTCCTTTATTTCATTGCAGGTGATCTCACCGTCAACCTGAACGTCGAGATACTCGCAAACACTCTCACTTCCAATCGAGAGAGGTGTTGCGAAGACGAGCTTCATATGCGGATTAAAGCCCTTTGTGTACCACATCGGCAGCTCCGAGCGCTTGAATATGCGGTTGAAGGTTCTCTGCAAGTCAAGAAGAGATATATACTGAAGGTCTCCCGTCTTCTTGAACTTTATTCTTGCGGTAAATCTCGTGGGAGAGAGGGCGCTGTTCAGTTTTGCTCTTTCTTTTTCGGACAACACGTTCTCACACCTCCAAGTTTATTTGCACCGCAACCGCTGCAATGCTCTCGGCAGTTGGGCGTTGTATCTTCGCCATAAGCCTTTGCTCGCTCACGAAGGAAGAATTCCTTTGTTACACCGCAGTCGATGATATCCCAAGGAAGCACCTCGTCAAGACCGAATGCACGATTTGCATAGAATGCGGGATCAAGCCCTGCGCGCTCGATGACAGATATCCACTTATCGTAATCGAAGCACTCGTCCCACGCGTCAAAGACAAAGCCCTCATCGCAAGCAAGCTCAAGCGCGCGTGATAGACGTCTGTCTCCGCGCGCAAGCACCGCCTCAATACGCGACACCTTTGCATCGTGGTGGTTGTACTTTATCTTCTTGCTCGTTATCTTGGAGCCAATATACTCCTGCTTGCGCTCGAGCTCCTCCATAGTATCCTGCGCTTCCCACTGGAAGGGTGTGAAGGGCTTGGGGATAAAGCACGCAACGCTGATAGTCACCTGCGGAGGTCTTGCCTTGTTTCTCTTCTCGCACTTATAGTAGGCATCTATAACGTGCTGTGCGAGGGTGGGGATACCCTCAAGGTCCTCGTCGGTCTCGGTGGGAAGGCCCTGCATAAAGTAAAGCTTTACGGTATTCTTCCCTGCCTCGAATGCCACGTTTACCGCGCGGAGAAGATCATCCTCGCGTACGTTCTTATTGATGACGTCACGAAGTCTCTGCGTGCCCGCCTCGGGCGCAAAGGTAAGAGAGGACGAGCGTACTGTCGCTATCTTATCCATAAGCTCTTTGGTAAAGCTATCAACACGGAGAGAGGGCAACGAGAGATTTATCATTTTATCGTCGGTCCACGAGAGAAGCTGATTTGTAAGCTCCTCAAGCTGTGTGTAATCGCTTATCGAGAGGGACGTGAGGGATATCTCATCATATCCCGTCGACTTAAAGAGGCACTTTGCCTGCTCGTTGAGCGTCTCGGGGGTCTTTTCTCTTACGGGTCTGTATATCATTCCCGCCTGACAGAAGCGACAGCCTCTGATGCATCCACGGTACACCTCAAGCATAACTCTATCGTGCACTGTCTCGATATAAGGCATTACGACCTTATCGGGAAAATATGCCTTATCCATATCCGAGATTATTCTCTTCTCAACCTTCTCAGGCACACCCTCATATTTAGGGGTATAAGCCTTGACGGTGCCGTCAGGGTTATATGTCACCTCATAGAGCGAGGGAACGTAGACGCCCTTTATCGTTCTTGCCGCCTCAAGCAGAAAGTCTGCCTTCGTGTATCTTCCCTCGTCGCGCATCTTTATGTAAAGACGCACTATCTCGGTGAGCATCTCCTCACCCTCTCCGATATTGAAGAGGTCAAAGAAATCGGCAACAGGCTCGGCATTGTACGCACAAGGACCACCGCCTATGATTATAGGCATATCGTCGTCTCTGTCGCGCGCGTAGAGCGGGAGACCCGCAAGCTTTATCATACCAAGGACGTTGGTGTAGCTCATCTCATACTGAAGGGTAAAGCCGATAAAATCAAACACACCGAGCTCATCCTTGCTCTCACAAGCGGTGAGGGGCAGATCATGCTCCTTCATCTTGTCAAGCATATCGAGCCAAGGCATATAAACTCTCTCGCACCAGATATCCTTCTCGCGATTGAGCACGCCGTAAAGAATACGAACGCCGAGGTTTGACATTCCTATCTCATACGTATCGGGAAAGCAGAATGCAAATCTTGCCTTTACCTCGTCCTTATTTTTAATTATCTGTCCGTACTCTCCGCCCGAATATCTACCGGGCTTTGAGACCGACTTGAGTATCGTACTGTTGATCTCGTTCATTTTAATGTCTGTTCTCTCTTAATTTTACTTGTTTTCTGTAGTCTTTCTTTTGTCAAAGGCAACGGGAAGCATCATAATTGCCACAACCGCATACGATGCACAAGCGATCAGGTGGTAGAGTAATACCCAAAGGGTATTTACATCTTGCATAGCCCCGCCAACGGTAAATATGACACTAAGGAGTGCCGAAAGCCCGAAGAGGACACCTCTTATGATCGAATTGTACCTAATGACGCGCATCATCTTCTTGGCGAATACCGCCAGCTCCACGAGCTTAAGTCTCGACGAGAGCACGAACGCACCTGATTTTGATGCTGTTATTTGCGCTTTTTCATTCTTATAATAATCGGTCTTGTTTTTGTGCACGACGCTAACGGGATATTTTATATCCTTGCCCCGTCTGCAATAAGCAACGTAAGAACCCGATATTACAGGATCATATGTTCCTATCACGGTAGATATCTTGTTGTCTCCCATAAGCTCCGAAAGGGACTCAAAGAGGGGCTCTGTTCTATAATTCAAACTAAGCTTTGCCTCAAGCTTTGAGTTTATCGCAACGTACAAAATTCCCGACGAGCTCTTTGCTCCCTGCTCCTCAGTCGATATTCCGTAGCGAAGGAGATATTCCGCCGCACCGATAATAACGCTCACTCTGTCATCAACGACCGCCTCAATACCGTTGCGCGTGATCCTTACGATATACACCTTCTTCTTTGAAGAGCCTCGATTAGCGCCCGCAAATACGTTCTGCATAGGACCGCCAATAGCGCCGTACACCGCGTCAAGACACGCAAGGACGTCGGAAGCTCTGTGCTCATTGTATATCTTTATGCCGTTATCCTTGCTATCTGACTCCTTAAAAAGATGTCTGTCACCAAAAACGAGCGCATCGCAATCTCCTATACGCGTAGCCGCCTTTTCAGAGGCTATGATGCAGCCGCGGTGGCTAAGACGCAAATAACTCACGTATGTCGGCAAAAAGCTCGAAATTATAGCACTGAGAGGCGCTAAGGTCGTAAAGGTAACTACCATAGCATTTATCGCATAAGAAAATTCGTTACCAAAGACCATCGAGCTTACCGCTATAAGCGCAGAAAATACAACAACGGGCGTCATTGCGTAAATTACCGTCTTGTCGGTAGTAGCTTCTCTATCGTTTACAAAGCATTTTTTATAGCCCTCAAGCTTTACCTCAGCAGGCTCATAAATATTGGTATCCGGCGCAACACCGCCAAGATACATCTTATCAGCCATAGAATCCTTGCCGTGAGAACGACGCAAAGCGTATACCTTATCAGAAATGATGAGCTCACTTATCGTGCGTCTTACTCTCTTTGCGTCAAGAATATCGACGACGTAGGATGCAAGAATATATATGGCGCTTATCGAGTTGTAGAGGTACGGCATTCCGTCAGCCGTGCAGAAGCACGCCAGAATACTGTGACCTAAGGTTACGAGCAAGGTCATCGCAAGCACTGAATACACGTTAACAGTAAGTGTTAGCAGTCTTGCAAAGCCGTCCCAAAGCCTTTGCCAGTAAAGGACAGCCATAAACGCGATAAGCTGTATGTCGAATAATACGTACACTATGCCGTATTCGGTATAATCAAGGATACCGTCGGGCACTATCTCAAAGACGGGCAACAGCTCAAGCAAAAGAAGTATAAATGCGATCGCACCCATAGCATAGGGCTTAAGAGCGCTCCATACCGAGACCTTGCCTATCTGCTGCTCAGCCTCTTCCTCCTCAGCATCAAGCTCAATTTCGGAGGCGATGTGCTCGCTTACCTCATCGGGATCAGGCGTATCTTCACGGTTCAGTGCCGCAAAAAAGTCCGTCGAAATGCCGTATTTCTCCTCATATTTGCTTCTGCTGCCTATCTCAACACCCTCGTCACCATCAGAGATATCCTCTGACATATTCATTATTTCTTCCGCCTCGGTGCCGTCGAAATCATACTCACCGTCACTTACAGAATCCTCGAAGGTATCGTCGACCATCATCTCGTCGAGCTCCCTTTGTGCCGCTCTTCTCGCAAGGGTCTCGTGCTCGGCGTCCATCATCGTGCGATAGAAGCTCTCCTCGGTCTTCTCGTCGGCACTCATTTCCGCGTTGATTATCTCTCTTATCTCCTCCGGAGTAAGAGCCGCCTTTTCGTGGAATTCAGGCACCACCGTATCGATGAGATCCTCGGGGTCATCGTCGGCGTAATCGGTCTTGATGACCTCGTCCTCAGTAATCTCAAGACTCTCCTCGGGCTCGATTGTTTCGTCGAGGTCATCTTCGGCTTCTTCGATATTATCAAAGAGCTCCTCATCCTGCACCTCTTCGTATTCCTCAAGCAAGGACTCCTGCTCCTCACGAAGCTCATAGTCGTCTGCGCTTGCAATGGGAAGTGTCTGCTCGCTGTCTTTTGCGGGTGCTTCGTCATCATACCACGGAGCATCGTCCTCGGTATCTACCGTCTCCTCGGACACCGTTATGACAGGCACATCCTCCACACCCTCCTGAGCCACAGCACCATCATTTTCGTGCTCGGCGAGAACAACATCGTCGTCGACATCGGTCTCTTCCCTTTCGGCGAGCGACTCAAGCATCGCTATGTATTCGGGCGAGATCTCAAAGCCCTCGAACTCCGTTGCTTCGGTGCTCTCTGCCTCGACCTCAACCATAGGCTCTGCCTCAACGATCGATTCACCCTCAACCATAGGCTCTGCCTCAATCTCCGGTTCAGTCTCGATTATTGGCTCTGCCTCAATTTCAGGCTCCGCCTCAACCATTGGCTCATCTTCCACTTCAGCTTCGGCTTCGACTATAGACTCGATCTCGGGCTCTGCTTCCTCAGCAAAGCTTTCATCAATGGCATATTCATCCTTTATTTCTTCAGTTTGGATCGGCTCATCCAAAGCAAACTGCTCACGCAGCTTTTCCTTGAGGCTTTGAGCATCAAGAGAGGGCCCCGATGCCTTTTCCTCTTTAGTATCCGAGCCTTCAGAATTTTCCATTTTATCCTTGAGAAGCCTCAGAATATCGTCAATATTGTTGTTATTTTCTTTATCCATACGCCCCTCCTTATCTAAAAAATTTATTATTTACCGGTTCTTTGCTGTCTTGCTACCTCAGAAAGAATTACCGCCGCCGCGGTCGAGACGTTAAGTGAATTTACGTGTCCGTACATAGGGATAGAGGTAATATAATCGGATTTTTCCTTGACTATATTCGAAACTCCGTTACCCTCGCTTCCAAATACTATTGCCGCCGCACAGTTGAAATCGGTGTCATAATAAGCGTCACCGCCCGCCTCTGCCGAGAATATCCAAAGACCGCGCTCCTTAAGCTCCTCGATAGTCTGTGCGATATTTGAGACCTTGGCTATCGCCATATGCTCAATAGCTCCCGCAGAAGATTTTGTAACAGCGGGGGTAAGTCCTACAGCACGTCGCTTGGGAATTATGACTCCGTGTGCTCCCGCACCCTCAGCGCATCTTATCATAGCGCCGAGATTATACGGATCTGTTATGCCGTCAGAAATTACAATGAGAGGCTTTTCTCCGCGCTCGCGTGCGATCTCGAGTATCTCGTCAATAGTAGAATACTGCTTTTCTGCCGCCATTGCTACTATTCCCTGATGTGCGGCGCCGCCCGTCATCTTGTCAAGCTTTATTTTATCGACCTCAACGAGAGGAATATGTCTTGACGCCGCCTCAGCAGTAAGCACGACTATCGAGCCCTCGCGCTCTCCGCGCTGAACGAATATCTTATCGATATCTCTGCCTGATTTAAGCAGCTCTCTTACCGCGTTTCTGCCGACAACAAGACCTTCGTTCTCTGACATATCCTCGTATTCGTCACGAGCGCGTCTGTTATCGTTATCCTTATATCCACGATCCTTTTTTCGAGTATCGTCGCGTCGGTGATCCTTATATCTTTTATCCATACTTCATTTCCTTTCGAAAATATACTCATACATAGTATATTATATCATAAAACTATCATTTTGTATATAGTTTTGCGAAAATGAAATGCAAAAGATTGAAAATTTCGACTTGATTTTTACAGAAAAACGGGCAAGCCGTAAAATACGGCTCACCCGTCAGATCTCGTCTTTTATCAATTCACTTACCGTTACAAATTCAAAGCCCCTCTCAAGTAGCTCTGGGATAATGAGCCGAAGCGCCTCACAGGTGTGACTGCCATGTCCGATAAAGTCGTGCATAAGGATTATATCTCCGCCCTCCACGTTGCCGAGAACCTTGTTCGCGATATTTTGTGCCGAGGCGTGCGCCCAATCCTCTGTATCGATATTCCAAAGAATTATATCGTAGTCAAGCTCCTCACCCACTCTGGTAAGACACTCGTCATACTTTCCGTGAGGCGGACGTAGCAGATTTGAGCTTACTCCAAAATTTTCACTGAGCACCCTTGAGCAGCCGAGTATCTCATCGCGCATCCTTGACTCGCTTTTTCCCGAAAGATCTCCATGAGAGAAGGTATGGTTGCCTATCTCACACCCCGACTCCGACAGCAATCTCATAGCATCAGGATAATCGACCGCGTTTTTTCCTATGACGAAAAAGGTCGCACTTATCCCATACTCTTCAAGTATGTCGAGTATCATCGGGGTAAGCCGCGGGTGAGGTCCGTCGTCAAAGGTGAGCGCAATTTTTTTGGTACTACCGGGGCTTTTGTGAAACACCCTCGCTTCATTGCCTGATACACTGACACTCAAAGCGCTCAGCACAAGCAAAATGCTCAAAATAACGAAAATTAACTTCTTCATCTCGCATCCTGCCCTGTCAGCTCGTCAAGTGTCCCAAAGCGGTATCCCTCGGCTTTAAGATCTCTTATAAATTCACCGAGGATCTGCGCGTTGGTGGCTGACGTCGGGTGAAGCAGTATTACGGCACCGTTGTGGATATTGTCGGTAAGCTTTTTCATTGCCTCCTCGGGCGATGGCTGCTTATTATTGTCCCAGTCGGCATAAGCAAGGCTCCAGAATATCGTTTTATATCCAAGCTCATTTGCCCATTCAAGCGTTTTCTTATCAAAGCGACCCTCGGGCGGGCGGTAATATTTTGCCATTTCCTTGCCCGTACATTCTTTGTATATATCCTCAAGTGCCGTAAGCTCTGTTCTGAACTCCTCTATACTCCCTACCTTTGTCATATCCTTGTGCGAGCACGTGTGATTGCAGACGGTGTGCCCCTCCTCTGCCATTCTCACAACGAGCTCCTTGTTTGCAGTTATAAGATGCTCAAGCACAAAAAACGCACCCGACACACCCTCTTTTTTCATCACGTCAAGAATTTTTTCGACGTTTCCGTTCTCGTACCCTGCGTCAAAGGTAAGATATACTACCTTCTCCTCGCATCCGTCTCCGTGATTTTTGTCAACGTAATATCCGCCGTATTTTTCAATATAGCTCATATTAGCGTCAGCACGCGGCTGCCTATGCTCCTTTTCTCTCTTACAGTACCAGCTCATAGCCTCGGCAGAGGCAGAAAGACAGAACACGAACATCACAAGCACCGCAACAAGTGCGGTAAATATTTTTTTCATTTTATCACCTCATATATTATTCTCTTCACACACAAAAAAGATATGAGTGAGAAAATAATATAAAAGAGGCAGACATTTCTGTCTGCCTTAGCTTTTATTCAAGAGGATTTTTGCGAATGAAGAGTACGCCAAGCGTGTTTCTTCCGCAGTGCGAGGAAATGGTGCAGCCCGCACGGGTTATCATAACGTTTGCCTCGGGAGCAGCTTTCTTAACCTCATTTACACAAGACTCAATTATCTCGGGCTCACAGCCTGCGTGTGTCACGAATATCTTGTCGGTTCTGATGTCGCTCGCGTCGCCCATTCTTTCAGCTATGTACTGCGGGAGTACAGCCGAGAATTTTCCGCGATACTTCTTGCCAACGCCCATCTTGCCATCCTTGACACCAATGCAGGGCTTGAGCTTGAGAAGGTTTGCGCCAAGTGCCGCTATAGTCGAGCATCTGCCGCCCTTGTGGAGATATTCAAGACTGTCGATGATAAAGGAAGCGTCAACGCAGGTAACGAGAGACGAGCATTCGTCGTATATCTCCTTTGCGCTCTTTCCCTCCTCGCGAAGCTCTGCCGCGTGGAGCACGAGAAGTCCGCCACCGGTCGAAAGATTTCTCGAGTCGATAACAAATACGTTATCATAGTCCTCAGATGCAACGCGCGCATTGCTGAAGGTTGAGGACATCTCGGAGCTTATTGTGAAAAGAACTATCGAATAGCCCTCTTCGGTATACTTTGCAAAAAACTCCTCAAACGCCGCAATGTTTACCGCAGCGGTCTTGGGGATCTCGCCCGTTTTTGCTACCTCATCGTATATTCTGTCCGGATCGATATCTACACCGTCGGTGTATATTTTTCCACCCATATTAATTCCGAGCGGGAGCGTTCTGATGTCGTATTTCTGGATTATCTCATCATTAAGATCGGCTGTGCTGTCACATGCTATCAAAATTTTCTCTGACATATTTTCACCTCTATATTTTAATTAATAAAACGTTACAACTTCTTGCTTGGGGGCACTTGTAAGCGAGTATTCCTCAACGTAAAGGACGGGGCCCTTTACTCTATAGAGCTTATTTGCCTCAAGCTTTATCTTACCCGTGAGTATCACCCAATCCCCCGTATCAAGCGCGGGAGCTTTCTTGAATACGCAGGCAAGTCCGCCAAACTGAATATCATCCTGACAGCAGGTCATAATATGTCTGCCCGCGAGCAGAATGTTTTTGTCTACCTTTGGATTTTTTGCCGCAAGACCCTTGAATTTTACCGTCTTCCCCTCGTAAGCAGGCATATTTTCCGACAGGTCACGATACCAAAGCGCGTAGTCGTTATCCTTTATCTCTATGACCTCTGCATTTATGTCAAAGGGCAACGGGTCCTCTATATCGTCATATTCGATATGACCGTCGGGATAATCGTAAACAATGCTTGCTCTGCGAGAGATACCTCTTATTATCCTGTGTATCTCTTCTTTGTTTACGTTATCGGGTGTTCGGTTTAGCACGACCATCTCGCTTCCGACTATCTTATCGTACATAAGCTGACGCATATTTGCGTTGTAGCTGACAAAGGTCGCCGCCTCGCATATCGTGACGTTCTGATAAATGCCCCAATTTTCGGGCATTGCCTCAAAGAGTGTCTCAAGCATCCACATACCGTTATACTCGATAATAATGCGGTCGATCTTGCGATCCTTTACCATCGCCAAGAGGTTCTCTCTTGTGAGGTCTTTTTTATCGTCTATTACCCTAAGATTTACGTTTTGTCCCCAAAACTGTGACGGATCAAGCTCTACCTCGCCCTCCTCGCAGAGAATGACGAGCGTTTTTTCTCCTGTATTAAATCTTTTGTCGCATAAAGACTCCTGAATGAGCGAGGTTTTTCCGCCCTCAAGGAAGCCTGTGAACAAATAAACGGGAATATTATTCATATTCTGACCCACCTCTTATTTTACGCCAAAAAGCTCTGAAATAGCCGATTCGCTCAGCTTTGAGCCTATAACGCAAAGCTTTCCGATAACGTCTGCGCCTCCGCGACGCACGTCGGGCTCACCGGGAACGTAATCAAAGTGTATCCACTCGCCGTCCTTTGCGGCAACAATACCCTTTGCGCGAATTACGAAGCCATATTTTTCTTCATCCTGAAGCTCTCTAAGTATTGCCTCGATCTCGTCAGCGGAAAACTCGCGAACAGTCTCTCTTCCCCAGCTTGTGAAGACCTCGTCGGCGTGATGATGATGGTGATGGTGATGCTCATGATCGTGGTCGTGACAGCCGCAAGTGCAGTCCTCACCGTGTTCGTGATGATGATCATGACCGTGATCGTGATGATGATCGTGATGATGCTCGTGGCAATGGCACTCCTCGCCATCCTCGTGGTGATGGTGGTGATGGCAGTGCTCCTTCTTATCTATTCTGAAATCAAACATCTGCGGAACGTGGTCGGAATAGGAGTAGGTTGCAATATTATTCTCCTCATCCCAGATCTCAACGACCGTCTCGTATCTGTCGGCGATAATGCCTTCCATAGAATACATCGCGTGATCAATTACCTTAAAAGCTTCGGGCGTCCAAAGCGCGGGAGGATTCTTAAGACCGTTTACGGTACAGTATTCACCACCAACTACCTCCTTTGCCGTATATCTTGCCGACTGAAGAAGAACGTCAGGCTCAAAGCCCGTGTAAGCCTTATGGTCGGGCTGAACGTTGTAGTCGCCCATCATAATAACGGGAACACCGTATTTTTTCTCAACGCCCTTCATAAACGCCGTAAGAGCCTTTATCTCTGCGAACTTCTCGGGAGAATCGGGAGCATTTGAGACGATGTGCGTGGACGAAACTGCAAATCTATCGCCCGTTTCCTTGTCCTCGAGGACTGCCCAAGTGAATACCCAAGGATAATCGTAAAGAGGACCGTCATATCCAACGACACCCGTATCGATTATGTTGAACATTCCCGTCTTCACGTAAACCGAGTTTCGCACGTCAAGGTCAAATTCGGTTCCCTCAAGCACGTTTGTATATCCGATATCGTGGAAGGTCTTAATATCATTCTCTTTTGCGTAACCCTCGTAGTTGTCTATGAGGTGATGCCAAGCTCTGTCGCACTCCTGAAGAGTTACGATGTCGGGACTGTAGTGCGAGAGTGTTGCAGTGAGTCCATTATAACGCTCGAAGGGCTTTATATCGTAGGTGAAGTTTCCCTCATCATCATACTTCAGCTTGTTCTCTCTTATGAACGCCTGAAGAATGTTGTTGCCCCACATTCTGTAGGACTTTTTGTGCTCGTGATGATGCTCATGGTGATGCTCGTGATGCTCGTGGTGCTCGTGGTGCTCGTGGTGCTCAAGCATCTTGTGAAGCTCGCCCTCAAGAGTATTTTTTCTTTCCATAGCGGCAAGAATATCCTTGCCCGAGAGCTTTGAAATATGAGTTGTTATCATCTGCGCGTGGTCATTATGTGCGCGAACGAGCTCGATAGCTTCCTCAAGCTTATGTCCGCTCACCTTGTCGGTATGGCTGAAGATTATACATCCCGCGTGCTCTATCTGATTGTTGAAAAACTCGCCAAAATTCTTCATATACATCTTGCACTTGCCCGCATCAACGACGACAGTATAGCTATTGAGCTCCACGTCCTCTCTTCTGAGTGCTTTGACCGCTTTTATAACGTCGCTGAGCTTACCAACGCCCGAGGGCTCGATAAGTATTCTTTCGGGAGCAAATTCCTCTATTACCTTGCCAAGTGCCTCGCCGAAATCACCGACGAGAGAACAACAAATACATCCCGAGTTCATCTCGGTTATGTTTATTCCCACTTCCTTGAGAAATCCGCCGTCAATTCCTATCTCACCGAATTCATTTTCGATAAGCACGAGCTTCTCGCCCGCGTACGCCTCGCGAATAAGCTTATTTATAAGTGTGGTCTTTCCTGCGCCAAGAAATCCTGAAATTATATCAATTTTTGTCATAAATTTTCTCCCTGCTCCGCATTTTCGCGGCTACATTCTTTTCCACCTTAAATTATAACATTTTATAAGTAAAAGGTCAAGTAAATGAAACAAATTTTTGCCATTTTAGAGAAAAAAGCAACCGCGGACCCCCTTGGGAGTCCGCGGCGCTTTATTTAAGTACCGTTAAATACTTATTTTAGAATTATGATCTTTTATTTCAGATCAGTCTTCCTTTTTCTTTGCGAAAACTGTGCAAAGTCCAAGTACAGCTGCAAGAACAACACTTACTGCTGCTGCAGAGCTCTTACATCCGTTGTCGGAAGGCTCGGTCTCTGCGGGCTCAGTCTCTGTAGGCTCAGTCTCTGCAGGCTCAGTCTCTGCGGGCTCAGTCTCTGCGGGCTCAGTCTCTGCAGGCTCAGTCTCTGCAGGCTCAGTCTCTGCGGGCTCAGTCTCAGCAGGCTCAGTCTCAGTGGGCTCGAGCTTTTCGATCTCCTCGGTCTTTGTAGCCGAGCAGTCAGCACATGTGTAGGTTGTCTCGCCGACTTCCTCTGTTGTGGGCTCCTTGGTAACTTCGCCGTCATTCCAAGCGTGAGCTGCCTTTTCGGTCTCGCCGCAAGCGCACTCTCTCTTATGCTCGTTGCCGTCAACGCTTACCCATTCGCCAAACTCGTGATCTGCAATCTTGTCGATCGCTTCTGTCTTGGTCTCGCCACAAGCCGTACAAGTGTAGGTCATCTCACCCTCTTCGGTGTGAGTTGCCTCCTTAGTAGCCTCACCGTCATTCCATGTATGCTCACATACAGTGGGAACTACTGCGCCGCTCGATTCCTTTCTGCCACAAACGTCACAGAACTTATCAACGTAGTTGTGGTCGCCGGTAATCGTCTCGCCGCAAGTTACGCAAGTACCTGTGTGGTACGAGCCTCTTGCTGTCCAAGTTTCAACGTTGTGTCCGGTTGCAGAGCCTTCGTCTGCTATTGTATCGGTCTCGCCACATCCGTTATCACATTCAGCGGTCTTTGTGCCGTCCTCGGTACATGTTGCATCGCCGTTGGATACGTATGTTGTGTAGCTGTGTCCGGTTGCAGAATCAACGTCTTCTACTGTGTCGGTCTCGCCACATCCGTTATCACACTCAGCAGTCTTTGTGCCGTCCTCGGTACATGTTGCATCACCGTTGGATACGTAGTCTGTGTAGTCGTGACCGGTTGCAGAGCCTTCGTCTGCTACTGTATCGGTCTCACCACATCCGTTATTACACTCAGCTGTCTTTGTGCCATCCTCGGTACATGTTGCATCACCGTTGGATACGTAGTCTGTGTAGTCGTGTCCGGTTGCAGAGCCTTCGTCTGCTATTGTATCAAACTCACCACATCCGTTATTACACTCAGCTGTCTTTGTGCCGTCCTCGGTACAGGTTGCATCGCCGTTGGGTACGTAATTTGTGAAGCTATGATCGGTTGCAGAGCCTACGTCTGTTACTGTATCGGTAGCACCACAGTTCTTATCACACTCAGCGGTCTTTGTGCCGTCCTCGGTACATGTTGCATCGCCGTTGGATACGTAGTCAGTGAAATCGTGTGCTACAGAGCTTGTAGCAGGACAGTGTTCACAGGTTGCCTTATGCTTTGTATTGTCGTCGGGATCAACTGCCCAATCAACGAACTCGTGAGGAGCCTCAGCGCCTGTTGCACCACATATTGTACAATCTACAGAGTGTGTATCGCCGTGGTCGGTGTACTCACCATCGTGATCTCCAGTCCAAACGTAGCTACATACTGTACATGCACCACTATGAGTATTTGCGCCCTCGTTCTCGGCCCATCTTGTAACTGTACAATTCTCTGCAGTTGTCTCTGCACCGCAGAAGCTACATACCTGCTTGTGAGTTCCCTCACCTGCAACTACATATCTATATGTGTGAGAAGTGCATTCCGTGTAGAAATCACCAAGAGTATCGTCATCAGCTGTCTGGAGGTAATCCTTATACTCTGTCTTCTCTCCAAGGAACATTACGTGCGGGAAATCACCGTTTACATAGAACTGGTTACCGATCATATGAGCTACTGCGCCCGTATAATGAGCTACCTTGAATTCCGCGTCTGCAGTTGCTGCGCTCGCATTAAAGTTTGTAACTGCAGCCTTAAGATAGATCTTATCAAGATTTGTCTCCTCACCACAGATTTCTGTAAGAGCCGAACGGGAAACGGTTATCTCATAAACTCTTGTGTTGGTTGCCGTGTCAAGAGTTGTGTTGCTTGCAACTACACAAGCCAAAGCAGCAGCAGCCTTTGTACTATCCTTCTTGTTCTCATAATAGTACTCACCTGTAAGTCCGCCATTAGTCGACAACTTAACAACAATATTCTTGTTGAGCTCATACGCACCGCCAATAATAAACTCTGCATATTCAGTTGCAGGTCTTGCCTGACCACTGGGAGCAGCTACTGTGAATGCGAAATAGAGGTTATCATTATCATATGCTGTATAGAGCGTTATGCTTGTAACAGCATTTGCTATTCCATTCAACCAAACTTCCTTGTCATTAGAGGTTGTATTCCAAGCCCAAGCATCAGTTCCGGTTATCGTGGAGGATGCCCAAGAATATTCACCGGGAACTACTACGCCATCAGCAGAAGGAGCAACCTTCATTGCCTCTCCAAGGAAGAGATGTCTCTGATTTTCTTTCCAGAGGAAGTGTCCGTCTGTGATATACTTAGTCCAACGACCATCTACTATTGTATCGGTTGTAATAGGATCAAGTGTCTTCGACCATACATATCCGCACTTATCGCAGTTAACGATAAGCGAACCTATTGCTGTCTTTGTGGTCTCGGTAATTGTCATATTGTTATGATCTTCAGTTACCGTTGCTCCACAATCACACGTTCCGGTGTGAACAATCGAGTGTCCTTCATAACCTGTAGTATGAGCAGGGTCAAGAGGAACGGACACGTACTCATATGTATGAGCCACGTCAGCGCTAAGGCCACATACCGAACAAGCTACTGTATGGTTTGCTCCGTTATTCGTAAGCGAATCAGTATCATGAGGAGCGGACATTACGTATCCACAATCAGTACATGTCTTCTCGTGAGCGCTATCCTTAATCACCCAATCAGAAAATTCGTGTGCTACCTCATTTCTCTCAGCGCCACACTTGTAGCAAACTTCCTTATGAGTTGTCTCACCCATAACAAGTCTGAACGTATCGTCACTGCAGTTGCAAGTTGTATCATAGGTTGCTCCAAAGATTGCCGCACCTGCGGTGAGCTCATCTGCGAAGCTTGCCTTTGTGCCAAGGAAGATAGCGTGATTATATCTGCTAACAGGCTTAACGTTGTTTATAACAGGAACATCCCATGTAGGACAGTGGAGAATGTAACCTGCTGATGCACCTGCATCATTGTAGCAGTAGATAAACGAACGGTAGAAGAGCTTGCTTACGTCTGCTGTATTAACAGTTGTATCGTACTTATCTACAAGCGTTTCGCGGTTAACCACAAGCTCGTAGTACATCGTTCCGCCTACTCCGTCTGCATCTGCAACGTATGTCTGCTTATACGACCATCCTGCGTTTGTAGCAGAAGTACCTGCAACAGTACCGTTAAGTGTGTATAACTGCTCTGAATCCTTCTGGATATCTCCGGCAGTAAGATAAACAAGCATCTGCTGGTTGCTAATAGTTGCAGCATCCGTATGTACTGCGTATGCAAGATAAATATTCGTTGCATCGTAAGCCATATACGTTGTTGCACTATCAGTCTTTGTTGCTGCCTGACAGTTTGTCTTGAAACGGTTGAAGCCGTCCTCATACTGACTCCATCCGGCAGTTGTAAACTGTGCCTTATTAGGTCCGTAGATCTCAGTACCGTATTCGGCAGCACCAATTACACCGTCAAGAGTAGGAGCTACTGTCATTGCATTTCCAAGGAAGAAATGCTTCATAGCACCCTTTGCAACGTCGGTCATTCCCGCGCCCGTTGCATTTACGAGGAAGTAGTATCCCTCATCGACACTGTAGGACTTGGTATATGTTGAGTTACAAGTTTCACACGTGTAGGACTTAGTACCGTCGGCAGAAAGCGTTGCCTTATTTCCAATGGTTCCTGCAATATTGGATGCTACAGTATGCTTTGCTGCTTTAACGTTTCCGCAAGCAGAACATGTTGCGCCGTGATTTGTCTCATCTACCTTTGCCCATGTGCCGTACTCACAGCCTGCGGTTACTTCGCCGCCGCCGCACGCATCACATACGCCGGTGTGAGTTCCGTTTTCATTATCGTTCCACTCAAGAACCTTGTGATCCTCGGTTACAGCGTACTGACATACCGAGCAGATCTTTGCGTGGTAGCCCTTACCTTCAACAGCTGTCCAATCAGTAGGCATTGTACAAGCTACCGCCTCGGTCTCAGCACCACAGTATGTACATACCTGCTTATGAGTGTTGCCGCCGGCTGCTACGTATGCATAGGTATGACCTGCGCATGCCTTGTAGAAGCCTGTATGCTCTGCTGTATCAGCAAGGTAGTCTGCATAATCTTCCTGTGTTCCAAGAAGGAGTACGTGCGGGAACTTACCGTTGAGGTAGTAGAACTGGCCTGCGATAGGTGTGATCTGGTTTGCAGTGTAGAACTCAAGTGCCTGCCAGATGCTTCCGCCTGTCTTTGCAACGCCGTCAGTTACCTGAACACCGGTAGCCTCGCCTGAGAAGTAGATCTCGCCGATCTTCTCGTCCTCGCCACAAATTTCAGCGAGCTTAGCGCGAGAGATCTTGAATTCCATTGTGAGAGTGTTGCTGTCTGCATCGAAGGATGCATTGCTATCAGCGAGCACCGAGTTAGCAAGATCGCTTGTCTGTGCAGGAACAACTCCGTTCGAGTAAAGCTGATCTGCATTGTAGAACCAAACGTTTGTAGTATAAGAACCGTTAGCAATATTGTAGGTTCCTCTTACCTTGACATTCTTAGAAATATCCTCAGAACCGCCAAGGCAGAACTGGATAAGCTCAGATGTGTTACGTGTTGCAGTTGCGTACTCTCCCTTAAGGATAGACTCACCTGCAAGATAGATGTAATCTGCATCGAAGCCCATGTAAATATTGAAGTAGTTTACAGTGCCTGCTACGGTAACGATGTACTTATTTGTATTGGAACCTATCCACTGGTTAGCGGCAGACTTGTTGTTTCCGTACATCTCGATCTTTGTCGCATACTCAGCCGCAGAAACTGTTCCGTCTGCCTCAGGAGCCACTGCAAGTGCATTACCTGTGAAGAAGTGGTTCTGATATCTGAGGAAGTGAGAATCTGTTGCACGGGTCTCAGTCCACTTTGCGCCGCATACACAAGAGTAGGTCATTGTACCGTATGTTGAGGGAGTTGTGGGATCGGTCACAGCACCTATGAAGGTATGTTCTACTGCGCCTGTGTTGTTCTCACAAACCTTACATACGCCTGTATGTGTATCGGTTACTGTGTTGCCTGTGCTTGTGTATTCGTACTCGTGCTCTGCTGTTGCAACATCGTCGCAAGCATCACAGGATACTGTGTGTGTGCCGTCCTCGTTATCAACAACGTCGCCTGTGCAAAGCTCTGTTGCCTCGTCTCCGCAATTTGTACAAGTACCTGTGTGTGTACCGTCATTGTTGGGAACTACAGACTCAACGTTGTGAGTATCCTCGTTGTACTCGTTACATGCACAGTACTGTCTGCAGGTGTACTGGTCATACTTCTCCCACTCGCCGAACTCGCACTCGTGGTCCATTCCAACTATTCTGAATGTGAAGAGCGCGGGAACGTGGTCAGCATAGGAGGTGTCGTCAATTCTTACGTCCCAAATATCGCCTGCGATACCCGTTGCCGAATAGAAGCAATGGTCGATCTGAGATGTGGTAGCCGCATCGGAGAGTCCGGGACGTCCGCCAACAGCGTTACCCGAGGTCTTGTACTCGAGGTTGATTCTCTCAAGAGCATCCTCACGGCCGGACTTGAGTCCTGCGTTTACGTATACCTGCATTGCCATCTCGGGAATGATCGCGTTGTAGTCACCTACTGCGATTACGGGAACGCCGTACTTTGCCTCGATCTCCTGGATCTTTGCAAGAAGCATCTGTGCGCACTGTACGCCGAATGCTGTGTTGCTATTACCGGCTGATACGTGAGTAGAGGTTACTGCAACGTACTCGCCAGATTCAAGCGACTTAAGTATTGCCCAGGTTACCGAGAAGGGATTCTCGTAATAATTCTCACCATTGTAAGTGAAAATACCGGACTCTACAACGGTGAACTTTGCGGTGTTGTAGTAAACGGGAACTCTTACACCGATAATGTCTACGTCGTCATTGGTATCAAATACCGATGCATAGCCAAGCTTTGCAATGGGGTATGTTGTTACACTCTGCTCGTTGTAGGTGAAGGTGTAGCCATCCTCTACGGTGTTAGGTCCGTATACCTCATCAGACCACGTTACTCCGTTGTGAACGTCAAGAAGAACGTGCCAGCCAAGGTCGCACTCCTGAAGTCCAACGATATCGGGCATATACTCTTCGAGAGTAGCGTAGAAGTTCTGATATCTGCTTCTTCCCTTTGCGTGCATCTCGTTGGTTGCAGAAGGAAGAATATCGTAGCTGTACGATCCGTCAGCATTGTTTGTATAGCTGTTCTCTTGAATGTAAGCCTGGAGAATGTTGCTCTGCCAGAGAGTGTAGGTTGTCTCACCGCTTGCGGAGTGACCCATATTTACAAGCTCTGTCTTTGTTGCGCCACAGCTGCTGTTTGTACAAGGATATATCTTGTACTGTGCATTGCCAAACGAAGGAGTCTCTGTGTTGTATGTAAAGTCATCGCTCCACTCGTGAGCACCGACAGTTACCTTTCCACATACGGTACAAATGATCTTATGGCAATCATCATTGAAAATCACAAAGTCGGTACACGTGTCACACTCTGTGCCTGCAGCAAGATTAATAACGTGAGAATATACACCGTTCTTTGCAGCAGCTACGCCTGTAAGTGTATTACTTGTAAATCCAAATGCCGCATTATACTTATGCGATGATGTAGCGGTATCCCAAATAAGGAGATATCCCTCATAGAATATCTTGTCGATATCGGCCAAAGACGTGCCATCCTTTGAATTAGCAAGGGCTGCAAGAGCTGCACGGCTTATAGCTACCTCATATACGTATCCATCGGAGGTAACAGATCCAACTGCCTCGGTTACGTAGTTTGCCGTAGCTGTTATGTTTGCTCCGTTTACCCACGTTTCAATGCTTATTTTAGCACTTCCTATTCCGTATCTGGGAACGTAAAGCTCTACCTTATCCGACATCTTATCGCCTGCAGCAACGTCAATGTAGAAGAAATCATTGTTATGAGCTGCTGTATCAGTTATCTTGATACCGAAATATACGTTATTTGCATCATGAGCAATATAAAGATCCATTCCCGTTACACTGTCAGTACCACTGACTGTACAGAAGGCAGGATTGCTCGATACGTTATTAGTATACGTTGTCTTGCTTACAAAATTGTACTCCATTTCTCCAATACTTCCGTCAACGGTCACGCCATTGGGGGTATTGGAGTTATCCGTGCCTGCTACGTAGTAGGTCTTCTGACCATATTCACCAAGCTGTGCCTCGGAAGAAACTGTAGGAGTCTCGGGCTCAGCAGGCTCGGTCTCGGGAGCTTCGGTCTCGGGAGCTTCGGTCTCGGGCTCACCCTCAACGAGTTTAAGAACGTGAGGATAAATTCCATATGTTAATGAAGGAATGTCAAGCTCTTCACTCGCGAAACCAAAGAGATCAGCTTTGGAATCGTGTGTAGTAGCGGTTGCCGCAAAGAAAAGCTCATCGCCTGTGATTCCCCACTCGTCAAGATCGATGGAAAGCTCATAGTTGAAAACTCCGTTTGCATAGGTCTGGGCAAGCTTGAAGTTCTTGTCCGTAGGAGCCCAAAGGTTACTGCCCTGATTTCCGTCAACAACGTTCCAATGCTCAACACCTGTTCCGTTAGGCTTACACAGATAAATTCTCCAAGCATTGTTTGCGTCGGTTCTGTCGCCGCCAATATATACGTTGAGTGCTCTCTCGTATTGAGGGTATTGACAGTCACAAGTGCTTGTGTCGGTTGCTGTTCCGCCTATGTAAAGATTGTTCTCATCATACGCAAAATAAAGCTTTGCACCGGTTACGTCAACAGCACCATCTATCCAGCCTGTTACAGGCGAATTAGTATACTCACCTGCACCGATAGTGCCGTCAACGGTAACTGTCTTCTTGCCTACCTCATAGGTCTTCTGACCGTATGCTGTAAGATCGAGTGCAGGAACCTCGGTCTCGGGCTCTGTTGCCTCGGTCTCGGACTCGGAGACAGGAGGCTCGGTCTCAACATCGGTCGCTGCAAGCTCAAAAATATGATAGCCTTTGCTTGCGTGGAAAGCACCATCAAAAGGCTTTGCGGTAGATGTAGGATCTGCATAGAAACACTCTCCGCCGTCAGAACCGACAAATGCACGGATACCGACAGCATCCATATCCACTACATCGTCGTATACATTTGCCAGAGCATCGCGAGAAATCTTAAGCTCTGCCATATACACACGACGAGCACCATCATCGGTATGAGAATACTTTGCATCAACAAGAATGTCGCTTGCATCGGTGTAATTTGATCCATCAGTAAATGCTTTCACACTCAACTCTCTCAAGTCAATAGGAGCATTAAAGGAAGCGGTATTCATCTTAAAATCAATTCGGACCAAACCTTTCTCGTCGCCGACACCTATGCGAGGATTAAGATCAAGCCAAACCCAAGACGAACAACTCAAATTTCTTTCTCTGTATGCGATGTAGATATAATCTTCATCGTAACTCACATAGAACTGTGAGTAAAGAGCCATAGTATCTGTGTGTTTAGTACCAACTATGAATTCATTTTCAGTAGTTGTTTCTCTTGAGTATGCCGGAGTTTTCCAGATGTATTCATCTGTTTTTGCTGCCTCCGGATCAAGGGGCGCCAAATGGTCAGTTCGCCAATTAAAAGTGGAATCACCTATGATACCGTCGATAACAGGTGTAGCGGGAGTTGTACTTTCCGTTACAGGCTGTCCGTTGTCATAGGTTTTCGCAAAAATTGTCGAGGGGATCATGCCGAGGAGCATGACGACAACTAATGCAATTGAAATTAGTTTTTTCATTTTTTCACTCTTTCCTTTCTAAAATATTTTCTTTCAATGTAAAAAACTATAAAATGCCACTTTCATTTTACCACATATAATTCCCTTTTTCAATTATGAAAACCTCCAAATTTTCCACAACGACTTTGTATACATTTCCAAGCGAGTAAAATTTGCACACATCATTTTGTGTACAATGCACAAAAAAAAGCACCCGCGGACTCCTGTGGAGCCCGCGGGGCTTTATTTGTTAGTATTTTTTAGAATACTTTTTAGTTTTGACTATCAACCCTCTGCGCCGATAGTGATCGTGATATTACCGATCGTTCCTTCATAATCCTCGGCAAGTACACCGGAGGTTATGTAGAAGTAAACGGTTTCGGTAGTAGTTGCTCCAACAGTCTCACCCTCTGCAGGTGCTGCACTGCCAAGAACAACAGAGGTTATAGCCTCGGCATCGATCGACTCCTCAGAAGTGAACTTACCGTCGATTTCGCTTCCGCTTACAGTTGTTGCGAAGGCGAAGGTTGCGGAAATGCTCTGGTTGGAGTTGTTCTTTACCGTAATGCTTGCAGGTGTCGTAGACCATCCGCTCTTTTCAGCGTCGAGAACGTCCTTAAGCTGCTCTGCACTCCACTCATACACTGCTGTGTATGTGAATGTGGGAACCTCCCACTCAAGGCTTACGGAAATTACCTTCTCTGCATCCTCAGCATTGTAAGAACCGAAGATGTCGATGCTTGTGGAATCTCCGTCGGATACGAGTGTATCATCGCTCTGCTCTTCTGCCTCAGCTGTTACAACGATCTCGTTTGCCTCACCGTTGTTCAACGAGTAGGAGATGAGATAGTTGTTAGCGTTGCTGTTTCCTGTAGAAGCAGTGTCAACAATTGCGAGCATTGCTCTGTCTATCTCGATAGCGAAGACTACCTTGTTGCCATCTCTATAAACCTTGGTTGTGAATGCGCCGTTAACTCTTACCTGACCGTCAGCTATCGCGGGAATTGCAACTGTGTGTGCCTCACCGGTAAGCGTCTCAATGCTTAAGCTGAGTACGTCATCGGGATTGTATTCTGCGAAGTCGATCTCGATAGCCAAGTAAAGCTTGTCGGTGTTATAGGTCGTGTAGAGCGAGTGATCAACAACGTTCTCCTCAGCCCACTCATTCTCGGGTGTGATCTCGTTGTACTTCTCTGCATCAAAGGTTGTATCAGTGGTTACGTCAGGTGTATTCTCCTCTGTTGCGGGAGCGCCTGCGTAAGCATGATCCTTACCGTCGAACTTGGTCTCCTTCTCTGCCTTACACTCTGTACAAGTCTCAGCATCTGCCGCGAAGTTATGTCTTTCGGTGCGTGTTGTATCACAAACCTCACAAGTGAATCTGTGGAGTCCGTCTCCTGCGTTAGTAGCAGTGGAATAAGTATGATCAAGCTTCTTTACAGTTGTCTGTGCTGTTGTTACCACACCACAAACGGAGCACTTAACTCCCTCGGTAAGTCCGGTCTTTGTACAGGTTGCCTCAACTGCAGGAATCTTCTCTTCAGTATGAGGTACTGTGGGAACTATTACCTGTGCTGTGATAACTGTATCACATACAGAGCACTTGACTCCCTCGGTAAGTCCTGTTGCCGTACATGTTGCGTCAACTGCGGGAATCTTCTCCTCGGTGTGTCCGAGTGCTTCAACTGTGATCGTAGCTCTTGAAAGCTCGTCATTACATTCTGTACAGTAAACTACGTTATCGTAGCTTCCTGCAGTTACACAGTCAGCTGCTACGTTGTTCTCAACAACTATCTCACCCTCAGTGTGTCCGAGTGCCTCAACAGTCTGGAGAACTCTGGAGATCTCTGCATCGCACTTCGAGCAGTAAACGACGCTGTCGTACTTTCCGCCCGTTGTACATGTTGCCTTGGTCTCGTTTTCACGAACTGCCTCACCCTCAACGTGTCCAATAGCCGCTACGAGAATCTCATCACATACTGTGCAAATCTGTGCGGTTGTACATGTTGCTGCTGCGCCGGGTGTGTGTCCGGTTGCGCCAACTGCGATTGTCTCGCGGCTGGTCTCTGCTCCACATACGGTACAGTAGGTTACGTTGTCGTAGCTTCCGTCGTTTACACAGTCAGCTGCAACTTCGTTCTCTACAACGATCTCACCGTCGGTATGTCCGAGTGCGTCAACTCCGATTGTCTCGCGGCTGAGCTCCTCGTCACATACGGTACAGTAAACTACGTTTTCATAGCTTCCGCCGTTTACACAATCAGCTGCAACTTCGTTCTCTACTACAACCTCACCGTCGGTGTGTCCCTTTGCCGCGAGGTTGAAGAAGGGATATTCTACAAGGTAATCCTGAGCCTCTACGTCTGTTCTGGAGTCGAATGCTGCGCCACAATCGCCACAAGCGATAGTGATGTAGCCTTCCTCAAGACAGAATGTAAATACCTGAAGGTTACCGTAACGGTGTCCAGTTGCCTCAACTGTGATTGTCTCACGGCCGGTCTCTGCACCACATACGGTACAGTAGGTTACGTTGTCGTAGCTTCCGTTGTTTACACAATCAGCTGCAACTTCGTTCTCTACAACGATCTCGCCGTCGGTATGTCCAAGTGCGGTGATCGTCTTTGTCTCTCTCGAGATCTCCTTGCCACAATCGTCACAAGTTACAATCTCAACGTAAGAGCCATCTGTTATGCAATCTGCCTCAACTCTATCGGTCTCGGTTGTTGTCTTGTTCTCGTGTGTACAAGCTGCTACTACGTATCTGCCGTCAACAACAGTTGCAATATATTCCTTTGCGATGTACTCGCTGATATCAGTCGAGAAGCTTCCGCCAAAGATCGTTGCAACTCCGTCTCCTGCGAGAACGTCGAGTGCATCATATTCACCGGTGTATCCACTGATAGTGAACTCACCGCCGTAAATTGTAAGTGTTCCTGCAAATCCGTTTACGTTGCAGTAAACTGCATTGAACTCACCGCCGTTGATAGTGGTTGTTCCCCAGCTTCCAATAAGGTAATTGTCTGCTGTTGTTGTGAATGTTCCACCGTCAATTGCGAGTGTTGCGCCAGGCTGTACGCCTATGCCGTAAGCGTTTGCAATATTGAATGTACCACCCTTGATTGTAAGGTTGCCCTTAACAAGTACTACGTAGTTATCCATTGTGTACTGAATATCAAGAGTCTTTCCTGTGAGATCCCAGGTCTCGTTGCCGTCAACAACGATTCTTGTAAGAACTACGATCGTATCGCCCTCAACTGCTGCATCAAATGCATCCTTAACAGTTGCGAACTTCTTATCACCGATCATTGCCGCTACTTCAACAGCCTCACGAACGAATCCACATACGTTACAAGCTGCATCGTACTGGTCATCGTAGGTGTGCTCTGCCTTAGGTGTAGCTACAGGTGCCTCGAGAACCTCGTCACATCTGTCACACTTAACGCCTGCTGTAGCTCCCTCTGCAGTACATGTTGCGTCAACTGCGGGGATCTCTATCTCATTGTGTCCAAGTGCTGTGCCTTCTGTTGCGCCACATACGGAACATGTCTTAGGTGTATCGCAATCTGCGTCTATCCAAGTGTGTCCGAGAGCCTCGCCATCGGTCTCGCCACATGTCTCACATGTCTTGGGAGCTGTGCACGTTGCATCTGCCCAATCGTGTCCGAGAGCCTCGCCCTCAGTCTCGCCACATGTCTCACATGTCTTGGGAGCTGTGCATGTTGCATCTGCCCAATCGTGTCCGAGAGCCTCGCCCTCAGTCTCGCCACATGTCTCACATGTCTTGGGAGCTGTGCACGTTGCATCTGCCCAATCGTGTCCGAGAGCCTCGCCCTCAGTCTCACCACATGTCTCACATGTCTTGGGAGCTGTGCACGTTGCATCTGTCCAATCGTGTCCGAGAGCTGCGCCTTCTGTTGCTCCACATACAGAACATGTCTTAGGAGTATCGCAATCTGCATCTACCCAAGTGTGTGTAATTTCTCTTACGTATCCACAAGTGTTACATGTGGTATCGCAAGTGTTGTCGTAAACGTGATCTGCTGCTGTTCTTGTAGCTCCACATACGTTACAATCTGCATCACATGCATTGTCGTAAACGTGATCTGCTACTGTTCTTGTGTATGCACATGTATTACATGTTGCATCACATGCGTTGTCATAAGCGTGAGCTATCTCATTTCTCTCAGCACCACACTTGTAACAAACTTCCTTATGAGTTGTTTCACCCATAACGAGTCTGAATGTGTCGTCGCTGCAAGAGCATGTTGTGTCATACGTTGCTCCAAAGATTGCTGCACCTGCGGTGAGCTCATCTGCGAAGCTTGCCTTTGTTCCAAGGTAGATTGCGTGCGGGTTTCTGCCAACGGGGTCAACTCCGTTTACAACAGGCTGATCCCACGTAGGACAGTGGAGAATGTAACCTGCTGATGCACCTGCATCATTGTAGCAGTAGATGAACGAACGGTAGAAGAACTTGTTTACATCTGCTGTATCAATGTCTGTGTCATACTTGTCAACAAGTATCTCACGGTTGATAACGAACTCGTAGTACATTGTTCCGCCTACTCCGTCTGCATCTGCAACGTATGTCTGAACGTACGAATATGCGTCGCTTGTTCCGGAGTTACCTGCAACCTTACCATTGAGTTTATATTCCTGCTCAGCATCCTTCTGGAGGTCTCCAGAGCTCAAGTAAACGAGAATCTGCTGGTTACCAATAGTTGCCGCATCTGTATGGACTGCGTACGCAAGATAAATATTAGTTGCATCGTAAGCCATGTACGTTGTTGCACTATCAGTCTTTGTTCCTGTCTGACAGTTGGTCTTGAAACGGTTGAAGCCGTCCTCAAACTGACTCCATCCGGCAACTGTAAACTGTTCCTTGTTAGGTCCGTAGATCTCGATATTATATTCGCCATCGCCTATAACACCGTCGAGCTTCGGAGCCTTTGTCATTGCATTTCCAAGGAAGAAATGCTTCATTGCGCCGCCTGTTACGTCGTACATACCAGATCCTGTAGCATTGATAAGGAAGTAATATCCGTCATCTGTGCTGTAGGACTTAGTATATGCTGTATTACATGTTGTACATGTGAAGGACTTGGTACCGTCTGCAGAAAGCTTAGCAGGTGTTACAATTGTGCCTGCGCCTGTAGAGGTGTGTGTTCCTGTTACTGTGTTACCACAGTACGAACAAGTCTTTCCATGAGTTGCCTCATCAACCTTTGTCCATGTACCATAATCACAGTCTGCTGTGATCTCACCGCCGCCACATGCGTTACATGTGCCTGTGTGAGTTCCGTTCTTGTTGTCAGTCCACTTTGTTACTGCGTGAACTTCCTTAACAACGTATCCACATGTATTACATGTCTTTGCGTGGTAGCTCTCGCCCTCAACTGCTGCCCAGTCAGAGAAGACGCAATCATCTGCATCTGTTTCGAAACCACAGTAAGTACATACCTGCTTGTGAGTATCCTCACCTGCCACATACTTGTAAGTATGTCCGGCACATGCCTTGTAGAAGCCCTTATGGTCTGTTGTATCTGCAAGATAACCAGCGAAGTTCTCCTGAGTTCCAAGAAGGAGTACGTGCGGGAACTTACCGTTGAGGTAGTAGAACTGGCCTGCGATAGGAGTGATCTGGTTTGCAGTGTAGAACTCAAGTGCCTGCCAGATGCTTCCGCCTGTCTTTGCAACGCCGTCAGTTACCTGAACACCGGTAGCCTCACCTGCAAAATAGATCTTGTCGATCTTCTCGTCCTCACCGCATATCTCTGCGAGCTTAGCACGAGAAATCTTGAATTCTATTGTAAGGGTATTGCTATCCTTATCGTAAGTTCCCTTGCTGTCTGCAAGTACTGCATTAGCAAGATCGCTTGTCTGCGCGGGAACAGCGCCATTCGCGTAAAGCTTATCTGCATTGTAGAACCAAACGTTTGTGGTGTAAGTACCGTTAGCAATATTGTAGGTTCCTCTTACCTTAACGTTCTGTGAAATATCCTCAGAACCGCCAAGGCAGAACTGAATAAGCTCGGTTGTATTACGTGTTGCCGTTGCATAGTCTCCCTTGAGTATGGACTCACCTGCAAGATAAATATAATCTGCATCAAAGCCCATGTAAATATTAAAGTAGTTAACTGTGCCTGCGGTTGTTACAATGTATTTGTTTGTATTGGAACCTATCCACTGGTTAGCGGCAGACTTGTTGTTTCCATACATCTCGATCATTGTTGCATACTCAGCAGGGTTAACAACTCCGTCCGCCTTAGGAGCAACTGCAAGTGCATTACCTGTGAAGAAATGATTCTGATATCTAAGGAAGTGTGCATCTGTTGCACGAGTTTCAGTCCACTTTGCTCCACACTCACAGGTGTACGTCATTGTACCGTAAGCAGAAGGTGTTGTGGGTGTTGTCATAACTCCTGTAAAGCTATGTGCTGTCTCAGCAACTGCAACGTATCCACAGTCGGAGCAAGCCTTAGTGTGCTTGTCGCTTGCTGTGTTACCTGTGCTCGACCATGCGAGCTTATGAGCAGCGGTTACAACGCTGCCGCAAACGTCACAAGTCTTCTTGTGGTTGTCAGCGTCTACGCTTACGTTCTCACCGTACTCACAGTTAGCGGTAGAAATTACCTCGCCGCAAGTATCACATACTGTTGAGTGTGTACCGTTCTTATTGTCAACGACCTTTGTTGCGTGTCCGGTTGCATCAACCTTATTGTCAACGTAGGTGTCGCCACATACGCTACATGTGTAGGTTGTGTATCCCTCTGCCTCACAGGTGGGATCGGTTACCTCTGTGTCATACTTATGACCAGCTGCAACGATCTCATCATCCTTGTAGGTGTCGCCACACTTGCTACATGTGTAGGTTGTGTATCCGTCGGTCGTACAAGTAGGATCGAATACTACCTTATCGTAGCTGTGCTTGCAGCTTACGTCTCTGATCTCTCCACAGTTATTACATTCTGCGTCGAACTCATCGTCGTACTTGTGTCCTGCTGCGGTGATTGTCTCGCCGCCCTCGTTGAGAGCATCACATCTCTCACAACCCATTACAGCGGTCTTACCGTCTACTGTACAGGTTGCAGGAACTGCTGCTGCCTTCTCTACGAGTGTTGTGTGTCCGAGTGCAGGAGCAAGCTCAATGCCACATACAGTACATGTCTGTGCTGCGGTACAGGTTGCTGCGTCGCCCTCGGTGTGTGTAATTTCTCTTACGTAGCCACAAGTGTTACATGTGGTATCGCAAGTGTTGTCATATACGTGATTTTCTACTGTCTGCTCAAATCCACAGAGGTTACATACCTGCTTGTGAGCTGTCTCACTTGCAATTACTGTTCTGAAGGAGTGAGCTGTACATGCTGCGTTCCAGCCTGTGTGTACCTCATTATCACCAAGGTAAGAAGCCTGATCTGTCTTAGTGGAGAGGAACATTACGTGCGGGAACGTACCGTTGATGTAGGGGAACTCATGCGAGTTATGAACTGCATTTGCTCTGGTGCCATCATCGGTCTTACCGTTAGTTGACCAAACGTGCGTATCGGAACCGTAAACAAAGTTACCTCCACGATACTCAGAGCTATTTCTGGTGACAAGCCAACCGGAAGCTGCACCGGCAGAAGTGATTCCCGTTACACCGGTCTGGAAGAAGATTCTATCAAGCTTTGTATCGTTACCGCAAGCTGCTGCAAGAGCCGCGCGGTCGATAACAAGCTCGTAAACGAGAGAGTTGGTTGCTGCATCGTACTTAGCAACTACGTCAACAAGACATGCGGAAGCATCTGTCTTTGTAACCTTATCAGCAGACTGAGTGTCAATAGTTGTAAGGTTAGCATAGTTTGCAGTCTCAAACGTCTTGAGAACCTGATAATGTGTTGCCTTGGAGGTGAGAGCACCTGTTGCATGTGTATAGGTAAGGTTGAAGCCTACCATGCTGTTCCAGTTCTCGTTAGCACCGAGGAATACGCGTGTCGACTCGGTTGCGGGACGAGCTACGCCTGCATTAGCACCCTCAAGCGAGGATACAACTGCAAAGTAGATGTAGTTCTCATCATAAGAAGCATAGTCGGTCATAAGGTTGACCAAGCCACTCTGATACTGACCTATTGCGTTCTTTCCGCCAGCACCAAGTGTGCCGGAAGTCCAGCTGTACTCAGCTGCGCCAATAACACCGTTTGTCTTGGGAGCTACGCCTGCCTTATTGCCAAGGAATACGTGGCTTGTGCCTCTGATGAAGTGTGCATCATTAACTTCCTTACGTGTGTAGCTTGCGCCACAGAGACATGTGTATGTCTTTATACCTGCTGCGGAAGTCGTTCCGGGTGTTGTCCAAACGCCGTTGTAGGAGTGAGGAGTTACGTCGCCGGTGGTCTGACCACAGTGCTGACACATCTGCTTGTGTCCCTCATCGGTTGCTACTGTTCTGTAAACGTGCTCTTCGCATGCTCTGTAGTAGCTGCCAAGGATAGGATCGTCCTTGGTGTTGAGGTAATCAGCGAAGTCGTTGTTAGAACCGAGGAAGAGTACGTGACCAAGTCTGTTAAGACCATCGGCTGTACTAAAGTGCTGCTTAAGCTCTGCAGGAATGAGAGAGTTAGTTGCAGCGAAGTTGGTTCCGGTGAACTGCCAAAGGAGTGCGCCGTAACCTGTCTTTGTTCCATCGGGTCCGTAAAGCTCGGACATTGCGCTGAGGTAGAACTTATCGAAGCTCTCAATGCCTGCAAGCTCTGCAAGCTTTGCACGGGATACCTTGAACTCGAATACTGTCTGGTATCTTCCGCCAACCTCGTTAAGCTTAACGGAGTATCCTGTAAGCGCGCCGCCGCCGTTAGAGTTAACGGAAGGTGTGCCGCTTGTATTGTAAGTCAACTGAACGGTCTTACCGAGCTTAACGTCGATCGCATCGTTTACGTTGATTACGAAGCTCTGGTAATGCGAGCCTGTAGGCTTAACTGCAGAATCCTTAACTGCTGCAAGGTAGATGTACTCTGCATCGTATGCGAAGTAGTAAATTACCTCGTCAATAGCAGTGGGCTTACTTGCATTTGTTGCCGATGCACAATCTGCTGCAGCTATTACTGTGGTTGCACCCCAAGTGTTATAGCCTGTGTTGTGGAACTTCCAGTTTGTGCTCTTAGCAGGTGTCATTCCGCCAACCTTAACAGAGTACTCGCTATCACCGATCACACCGTCCATGCTGGGAGCATAGGACTCAACACCCAAGAAGAAGTGCTGCTGACCGTTGAACTTGCTGTAGCCACGAGCCTCAGTATAAGCGGTGAGGAAGTGTGCGTCGGGAGCGTAAGCTTCCTTATAGTATGCACCACATACTGTACATGTGTACTTAGCGTATGCTACTGTGTTGAAGCCACCCTCGGGATCGCCAACGGGATCGCCAAACGTATGCGTAGCTGTTGCTGTTTTGTATCCACAAGCAGTACATGTACCTGTATGTGTATCTGTAGCTGTTGTGCCTGTGTAGGTATATTCGAACTCGTGGCCCTCTACGGGAGTATTGTAACCACAAGCAGAACATACTGTTGTATGAGTTGTGTCGGTTGTTGTCCAGTCGCCGTCACAGTCGTTTGTAATGGTTCCCTCACATACAGAACATGTCTGGAAGTGTGTTCCGTTATTGCCGGAAGTTACTTCACCGAGATCATGATCCTCATATACAACGTACTTACATACGTCACAAGTCTTTGTATGAACGCCGTTGTCTGCAAATGCCCAAGCGGACATTGTACAAGCAACTGCTGCCTCCTCTGCACCGCAGAGTACGCAAACGTTCTTATGTGTATCGTTACCTGCGTAAACAAGTCTGTAGTTATGCGCTGTGCAAGCGTTGTTCCAACCACTGTGATCTGCATTGTCTGCAAGGTATGCACTCTGGTTTGCCTTTGTGCTGAGGAACATTACGTTCGGGAAGGTACCGTTGATGTAGAGGAAATCCATGTAGTTATCAAGATTCTTACGTGTGTTGCTTCCTCTATTTTCAACGCAAGATGCTATCCAACCGTTTCTTACACCCGATGCATTAACACCGGTTATTGCAGGCTGGAAGTAAAGTCTATCAAGGGTTACGTCAGCACCGCAAGCTGCCGCAAGTGCATCACGGTCGATAACCACCTCATAAACGAGGGCATTACCGGTTACCTTTGCTGCCGCGCTATTGAAGCAAGCTTCTGCAAGAGCATCAAGTGCGCTATCCTTGGATGCGAAATCATCCTTAATGGTATATCCGGTAGCTTCTGTATGAACACCGGTCATATCGAAGTACTGCATATCTGTGGTCAGCTTACCGTTCGTGAATACACCCTTGAATCCAACGATTCTCGAGATGCTCTCACCGCCACCAAGGTATACGCGTACCTCTTCAGTTGCAGGACGAGTTCCATCATAGTAGGATACGAGAGCTACGTAAACATTGTCCTCATCATATCCAAGGAAGGTCTCTATGCTGTTAACACAGCCTTTTGCATGTATGCACCACTGAACTCTTCCGGCTGTCTTCCATGCATTGTTATCAGTATTGTTTGTTGCAAGGAGACCCGAAGACCAGCTGTACTCTGCGGAATTAAGAATTCCATCAGCCTTGGGAGCTGCTGCAAGTGCATTTCCTGCAAAGAAGTGTCTAACCGAAGCAAGGAAATGTCCATCGGTTGCCCAAGTCTTCGTATAGAATGCACCACATTCACAAGTATAAGTTTTTTCACCATATGCCTTAGGTGTCGCAGGCTTTGTTATCTTGCCGTTATCAAATACGTGCTTTGCAGCGTTTACTGCAACGTATCCACAAACGCTACAAGTCTTTGTGTGTGTATCGTCTGCTGTTGTGCCTGTGAAGGTCCAAGTGAACGTATGGTCAGCAGAAACTGTACCTGTACATACGCTACATGTGAAGTCGTGTGTTGTAGCGGTCTGCTCGTAATTAGCGTTTGCTGCTGTACAAGCAAGAGTTACAGTTGCACCACAACCTGTGCAAGCACCGCTGTGAGTTACACCGTCAGCATTCTGGGTGTAAGTCGCAACATTGTGATCTGCCTCTTCGTAAAGCTCGTTACAGATACACTTTCTGAAATGCTTTGTATCGTCAAGCTTTGTCCAAGCCTTTGCCTCAACGTTCTCACACTCGTGGTTTACACCAACGACTCTGAACGTGAAGAGCGCGGGAACGTGGTCACAGTAAGAGTTATCGTCAATTCTGACCTCCCACTCGTCGCCTGCTATTCCAGCCTCGGAATAGAAGCAGTGGTCGATCTGAGAACCGATTCTTGCATTGTCGCTTACTCTGTAAACCTCGTCACCGTTAGGACCAAGATAAACCGAGCTAGGAAGATTGTTAGCATCGTAGGGTCTGTTGCCAAGGGAGTTACCCGAGGTCATCCAGGAGAGGTTCTTTCCAACGAGAGCATCCTCACGACCTGTCTTCATATGGTCGTTAAGGGTTACCATTCCTGCCTCGTAGATATCTGCGTTGTAGTCACCAACGGAGATTACGGGAATCTGGTATATTGTCTCAAACTCCTTAACCTTTGCAAGAATTGTATCCTTTGCATACTGATTACGAGTATCAAGTCCGGAATCAGCTCCACTATAGTCAGCGGGAAGGTGTGTGGAGGTTACTGCAATGCACTCGCCTGTATCCTTTGCTCTGAGTATTGCCCAAGCGAGAACAAATGCGGACTCAAAGTATCCGCTTCTGCCGGGATAGTCATCAATTCCCGACTCAACAAGCTCGAATACTTCGGTATTATAATAAATGGGAGATCTTACGCCGAGCTTGTCGATAGTTGCGTGTCCCTCAAATACGGACGCGTAGCCAAGCTTAGCGATAGGATATGTTGTTACGGACTTGCCGTTGTAGGTGTATGTATAGCCCTCCTCAACGGTGTTTGCACCGTAAGAGCCGAACTTACCGTCAACGATCTCGTCGTGTGTATCAATAACAACGTGCCAACCGTAGTCGCACTCCTGAAGTGCTACGATGTCAGGCATATATGCCTCAAGGGTGCTATAGAAGCTCTGGTATCTACCCTTTGTTGTACCCTTAGACCAAATATCCTTAGTTACAGAAGGAAGGAAGTAGAACTCATCCTTGCTGTCAACAGTTTTGTCACCGTTCCAATCGTGGTCATCAGTCTTATGGTTGGTGTTAGCATAGCAGTTCTCCTGAATGCTATTCTGCATTATGTTGTTCTGCCAGAGAGTGTACTGCGTTGTACCCGTTGCATTTGCATTGGGATCGAAGTACTTCTCCGAGCCCTCAACTACCTGCTCTGCGTCACATCCGTCTACCGAACAAGTCTTGTAGGAGTATCCTACAACACCGAACGAAGGAGATACGGTAACTGTCTGCTCGTTCCATGTGTGCTCTGCTACTGCAACTGCACCACAAACAGTACAGATCTGCTTATGCTGAGTGTCATTGTTGAGTACAGTGTAGCTATGTGTAGCACACTCTACGTACTTTGCAGAATCATCCTGAATTGTCTTGTCAAGGAAGTCAGCAAACTCACCCTTTTCACCAAGGAAGAGAACGTGAGAGTACGGTGCGCCTGATCCCGGAACAGAAACAAGTCCGGAAAGCTCGGGTGCATTGAAAGCGTAACGAACCTTTCCTGTCTTTCCATAGTCAAGATCAATGTAAACCTGGAGGAAGAGCTTGTCAAAGCTATCAATTCCGTTGTACTCCTCAAGAGCATCACGCTTGAATGCAAGCTCGTAGGTAACGGTATTGCCAACCTTCTTACCGCTTGCAGCAGCGAGGTACTTATCCATAAGCTCCTGAGAGTTGCCGACACCTGTGTAAAGAACCTCTATACCCGATCCGGCTATCATAAGTTTACTGATGCCATAATAAGGAATGTAGAAGCCTACGTTCTTATTATCCATCGTGTTGCCCGCGCCAAGCAAAATGTAAGTGTAGTCATTACCAACGTGGCTGGGGTCATTTATCTGAACTGCTATATATATATTGTCGGAATCCTGCGAAGCGTAGATGGTCATTCCCTTAACGCTTCTTGCTGTAGTTGTTATATTAAATGCAGGATTTGTTGTTGTGTTGTTATTTATCTCAGTAGAAACACTCCAGTTGTATTCCATAGGATCAACTGTTCCGTCTACTGTGGGAACACCTGTTGCCTCTGTTGCCGCGCTTACGAAGCCGTGCTTCTGTCCGTGCTTTGTAAGGAGATGAGCATCGGGAGTTCCAAGTGCGGGCACCTGAGGATCAAGCTTACCGCCGCAAAGTCCTGCCTCACACGCGTAAACGAGCGAGCCTGCCTGTGTGTAAGTAGGCTGAGTGCCGCCTGCTACAACAAGAGTATGAGCAGCGTACTCAATGTGGCCACAAACAGAACATATAATTCTGTGCTCAGTGTCACTTATATATGCACCGTTAGCATAGTTATGCTCCGTGCAATTAACGAAGCTTCCGCCAAGCTCCGAGAAGTCAGACTTCTCGCCAAGGAAGAATACGTGAGGCAACACCTTGCCGCCAAATCCGCTTCCGGTGAGCTTTGCATTCTGTCCAACATTTTCATCGGTATTGAAGTTAAAGTTTATAACCTGTCCCTGAGACTGGTATGCAATGCCGACGTAAACCTTATTGTCAGAAGCTGTGTACTTGTTAAGATCAACTCTCCACTCGTACGTGTAGTTAGTGCCACTTCTCTTAAAGACGTATTTGTCAATGTTGGGATTAGCTGCTGCAATATCCTCTTCGGTTGCCTCTATCCAAGCTTCCTTGCCCTGAGCCTCATCATAAGCCCACTTCACATAGGTGCTGGGAGGATTAAGATTAAAGCCACCACCGAATTCGAGCTGTGAGCCAGCTGTCGGGAATACAATGCTCTTGCTCTCGCTTCGGGTGTACTCACCGCCACCCATAGTGAAGTACAAGTAATCTATCCAGCCGTTTCCTGTATCACTGTCTTCAATAACCGTTGCGAAATAGATATGATCTCCCTTTACTGTTGCGTAAAGCTTCATGAAAGATACGTCAGTAATACCGTTGAAGTTGTAGCTGTTATCAGTATCATCATTTTCGGGAGTGAAAATCTTAGACCAAGTATATTCACCCTCGCTGATAGCACCATCAACAGTATCCTTCGTGTTAGCGAATGCTTTATCGGTTGTGTCATTACCGATATAGTAATGCTTCTGTCCATATTCGGTAAGCTCATATCCCTTAGGATCCGCTACAGGCTCGGTCTCAACAGGCTCGGTCTCAACAGGCTCGGTCTCAACAGGCTCTGTTACAACCTCTTCCGTCAACTTAAAAGCGTGCGGATAAAGTCCATAGTCCGGATTTGAGGCACCATTTTGGAGGGAACTTACAGATGCCAAAAGCTCTTCGCTCTTAAAGCCAAAGTAATCATATCCTCCATGCGACTGAATTCCTGCCGCAATAAACAGCTCATCACCGGTAATGCCCCACTCATCAAGATCGATGGAGAGCTCATATATAAAGGAACCATCTACGTAGTTTGACTTGAGAACGTAGTTCTTGTCGGGAAGTCCGTGCTTTCTGGTATCGGCATTTTTAGAATCGTAAGGATTCCAAAGATTCGAAGAACAATTTCCATCGGTAATCTTCCAATGCTCTACGCTTGCGCCGTTTTGCTTGCAGAGATAAATCTTCCACGCATTGTTCATATCAGACGCGTCGCCGCATATATACACGAAAATAGATCTTTCGTAAGCAGGATGCTGACAATCACATGTACTTACGTCATCAACTATACCACCCACATAAAGGTTGTTTTCGTCATATGAGAAGAAGAGCGTTGTGTCAGTCACATTCGAAGCGCCCTCTATCCAACCGTTTGCCGTATCAAACTGTATGGTAGTTGCGTACTCACCATCAGTAATTTCTCCGTTAAGATTAGGCACCTTATTAGCGGGCACCTCATAGGTATTCTGACCAAGAGACGCATAGTCAGGTTCAGCAGGCTCGGTCGTCTCGGGCTCTGTTACCTCAGGCTCGGTTACCTCGGGCTCAATTTCAGGAATTGCTATTGAATCCTTCAGGTAAATAAATCCGTCACTGGTAGAATAAAGTCTGCAGTTTACATAAACAGCAGATAGATCCGTACCAATCTCAGAAAGTGCTGCCTTTGCCTCATACACATAGGTATTCATACCAGCGTCATCGGTTGTACATTCAACCTTTGACTCTGCAATAGTCCAAGAGATATTACCTCCCTTAGTGACTGCACCAGCAGATGTTATTGAGTTCGTCCATGCGCTGGTGTTGTTTGAAAGATCCGCACTATTGGTAAAAGCACCAAGTCGAATCAGGTTGGAAGTGCCTGTGGTTTCAAGCACAGCAGCAAAGTACAAATACTTACCATCTGTAGACAAATGGAAAGATGCCTTTCTTGCTCCTTCCGCATAGGGGTTTGATTTAATGGCGACTGTACCGTCAGCATATTCAGCTGTCCAACTGTCCACACCTTCGGGGATATCTACAGTGCGTGTTACAGTGTACTCGCCACCACTTACAATACCATCAACACCGTAAGAAACCGGGTCTTCGGTATTGGTGGTTTCTGCAAAGATCGTCGAGGGGATCATGCCGAGAAGCATGACGACGACCAATGCAATTGAAATTAGTTTTTTCATCTTGATTGTTTCCTTTCAAAATATTTTTTCTCAAAAGATGATTATAGTAGACCGAGAGTATTATATCAAATTCGTGTCAAGCCTTTCAAGACCAAAAACCACCAATCTTTTTTGTCGTTTTTTGTGCATTTTGCCAAAAAATCAGAGTAATTTTTGTGTGATTTTGTGTGCGTTTTTGTGACATTTTTGAAATTATAATTTTTTATATCTCAGAGTGGCAAAATCAAGCAGAACAAGGATTTCCTTGCAATAAATGAAATATATGTGTGTGCGTATTTTTACAATTTATACAGGTTTTCCACAGTTATAAACAGCTTGTGGAAAACTTTATTCTCTACATTATATATAATTCTTTTATAGAATAAAACAATTCATATATCCGTCATATGAAACGAAAACACACAAAAAAGGCGGGAGCAAGCCCCCGCCCTACGGTCAAACAATATTATACATAAATTCGGACGATAAACCCGGATTTATCGGTGTGATATGTAGGGGGACAAACGTTGTTAATATCCGTAGGGGAGGGGTCTCCCCTCCCGAAAACGAATAAATGATGATTGCTTTGGTAGACGGAAAAACATTGAATTATATTGCTATCCGTTTGTTTTCCTAAATTGATTGTGGCGGGAGGGGAGACCCCTCCCCTACAGTCAAAAATGTTGTCTTGCTCTCTTCAGAACACACCGATAAATCAAAATTTGAATTTGTTTTTACCATCCAAAATTTTATCTTAACATCTCCGAGCGCAGAAAATCGAATATCTTTTTTTCCTCGCGCGAGACCTTTACCTGTGTGAGCCCAAGATTTTCGGCTGTCTGTTGCTGTGTCATATTTCTATAATAGCGCAGAAGTACTATTTTTTGCCACATATTCGGCATTTTTGCCACCGCTTGACCCAGTGCTATGCGGTCACAAAGGCGCTCCATCTCACTTGACGCCTCCTCGTCGGGAATTACCGACTCAAGCGTCACTCCCTCCTCGCCAAAGACCTGATCCGAAAGAGAGATCACAGGGGATAGTGCGTCAATTGCCGACGCCGCTTCCTCGGCACTCACGCCGCAGAGCAAGGCAAGCTCCTCGACGTGCGCCTCTCTCCCCTCCTCGGAAAGAATTCGGTTGCGCTCGTTCATAAGGATTGCGCCAAGCCTCTTATAGTACCTCCCCACCTTGAGGGGTCCCTCGTCGCGCAGATGACGCCGTATCTCTCCGAAGATGAGGGGCACGGCGTAGGT
This sequence comes from Eubacteriales bacterium, assembly GCA_045633625.1. GTDB lineage: Bacteria > Bacillota > Clostridia > Oscillospirales > CAG-272 > HGM12713. The sequence goes on along the minus strand of JAZQYP010000045.1, from coordinate 18,731 downwards.
CGAGAAGGAATTCCCACGCTCAAGATCAAAGCTTCTTATCGCCTTGATAAGTCCTATCGTTCCTATCTGCATCAGATCCTCAAACTCCACCCCTCTGTCGCGAAACCGCAGAGATATCGTTCGCACAAGCCCCTTGTTTGCCTCAAGCAAGCGCTCGGTCGCGCGCATTGCGCGCTCCTCGTCGGCATTTTGCGCCTCATAGATCAGCGCATTATTGCTCTCGTAGGTGTATTCCTGCTCGGCACTCATATCGCTCGCTCTGAAAATCTCTTTATGAGTGTAACGGTCGTCCCCTTGCCTATCCTTGAGGCAACCTTTACCGAATCACAAAAGCTTTCCATAACCGTAAAGCCCATTCCGCTTCGCTCGTTCTCGGCATCGGTCGTGAAAAGGGGCTGACGGGCGCGCTTTACGTCATCGATGCCGCATCCCTTATCGCGAATATCTATCCTTACAACGCGCTCCTCATACACGCGCACGTTTATGTATATCGTGCCGACGCCGTCGCGGTATCCGTGAACTATGGCGTTTGTCACAGCCTCCGAAACGGCGCATTTTATATCGGCTATCTCGGTCGCCGTAGGGTCAAGCTGGGCGCAAAAGCTGGCGCAGACCGACCTTGCCACGCTTTCGTTTACCGAAAGGGACGGAAGCCTCAAATTCATCTCGTTTATCACTCTTGAAGCCACTGTTTCTCTTACAGTGATGCCTCTGTTATCGCACTTTATCATTTCTTCTCCTCCTTTTTAACGTTTATTATCCGCCCAAGCCCCGCAAGCTCAAAAATCTTGAGCGCACGCTCGGTGGGGTTTATTATCTGAAACTCTGCGCCAAGCTTCTCGGCAAGCGCATATCGCCCCATAACGAGTCCGAGCCCAGAGCTGTCCATAAAATTGATATGCGACAGATCGAGCACGATCCTCTTTGGGCGTAGCTCGTATATCTTAGCATCGATCTCCGAGCGCACCAGTACCGCACTGTGATGGTCTATCTCTCCGTCAAAAATGACGGTCATAGTGCCCTCCTTGGCAGACACCTCAAAATTACATTCCCTTTTTCCTATCATTTTCTACCTCCAAGTTTTAGCTTGTCCTAATTTTATCACACTCAGAAGAAAAAATTTGTCAGATACAGGCGGCTAAAAAAATAAAAAGCACGGGTGTCCCGTGCTTTTTTGTTAGCTCTCAAGCTGTCTGCCGAGAAAGCCTGCGGCGGTAAGGATAAGCTTTGCCTCTATCTCACCGCTCACTGCTCTTGAGGAACGCTCCCCCTCATCGCAAAGAGACGCTACGCAGCCAACGACGTCCCCCTCACTTATGATGGGCATAGCACAGCTTATAAAATGTGTGCTGCCGTCAATTATCGCGGGGATCTTCTTTGAGCCCTCGCGCCACGCATACATTCCTCTGCCCTCGATTATAGTCTCAAGATCATCCGATATATGCTTGTCGTTATACTCCTTTTTCGAAACACCCGCAGATGCGATAACTGCATCCCTGTCGCTTATGATGACAGACATATTACAGCTCTTGTGAAGTGTCTCTGCATACTGCGACGCGAAGGAGGCAAGCTCGCCTATCGGCGAGTATTTTTTGAATATCACTTCCCCCTCTCTGTCTGTATATATTTCGAGCGGGTCGCCGCCACTGATAACATTGACACGAAAAACCTTATCGCGCTGATTCCTTGCGCGTTGTGCTACCACCGTTGAGTAATCCTCAGTGGATATTTCGATATTTTCCGTGTCTAAATTAAAATTTGCGGCTTCCCCGCTTACGTCCTCTTTGAAATGCTCGATTGTTCCTGTTCTCAAGATTTCGTCCACATCTGCTTTTAATTTAATGTCGATGTGATCCTCATATACGATTACCCGATCAATGATCAAATGCAGATCGTTCTTGTCGAGCTTGTCTTTCTCCAAAATGTCATTAAATAGGTCTATTACCGTTCTAGCTACTCTGTTAACCTTGACTATGGTATTAGTCGTATCTGCCACCATTGCGAGCTGATTGGTAAGGCCCTGAATACGATTATTAGCTTCTTCAATAAGTGCATCATACGTTTCCTCAAGAATATCGGCATTGTCGCTATGTCTTGCAATATCACGCACCTTTTGACGTGCAAGGGCTTTTAGCTCCTCACGCTCAGCATTAATCTGCATTCTTATTTCATCGGCTGCACGTTTGCCGCTTTCGGTCGTCCGCTCTTCACAACTTAATACCTCATTTAAGACGTTAAGCATTGATTGTGAATTGTCTCTTATCTTTTTGATATATTCCTTTATTACAGTATCAAGAAAATCAATTCTCACGTGATGAGAGGTACAACCGGAGCGACCTCTTTTGTGATAGGTACCACAAGTATACGCCTGTGCCAAATCCTTTCGGCTCATTGCAAACATTGGGCTTCCGCAGTCACCGCAAAAGATATATCCCGAATACGTGTTATCGTATTTCTTTACACCTCTGTAGTGATTTGTACTACGCTGCCTTAAAAGTTCTTGTGCCGTGGCAAATAGCCTATAGTCAACGATTGCCTCATGGTGATTCTCGAAAACAATATGCTCGCTTTGATCAAGTGTCACATCGTTACCATTTATCTTCTTGCGATGAAACTTTCGCTCTCGCAAGGTACCTATATAAAAATCATTGTTAAGTATTTCCGAAATGGTTACAATACTCCACTCTTCCCTAACCTTGCCCTTGTATTCGTCGCCTTGGGCTTCTTTACGTGCTTTCTCACACATTCTTGGCGTGGGGATATGCTGATCGCTAAGATAGTTAGCAATCTTTTTATAACCCCAACCGTCAACGTAGAGCTTGAACACGGTTCTTACCACTTCAGCGGCAGGCTCGTCCACCTCAAAGGTCATTTTCTTGGTGTTTGTGAACACGTAGCCATAAGGGACTGCACAAATCCACTCCCCTTTTGACTGACGGTTAGCTATAACTGCGGACACCTTTTGGCTGGCATCGGTTACAGGCATTTCGTTTACAAAGAAATATAGCTTAACCTTCATCCAGTCATCAGTGTGGTCTTGATAGTAATCTACACCATCACCAATAGCAATTATACGCAGATCGTGTTCAACAAGGTCCTCAAACTCTGCAAGTCCCTTTCCGGTACGTCGTGAAAAACGGCTCAAGTCTTTAACTATAAGTATATCGTAATCTCCACGCATAAGTTTGGGACGGAGATCATAATAATAAGATGGACGTTGTTCAAAGGAATACCCCGACTTGTCACGATCCTCATAGTAATCAACACTGCTTGTAGGAAAATGAAGCTTGCAGAAATCACCAATTATGGCTTTTTGGTTTTCTATACTCGTATTGTCTTTATCAAGCTCAATATCGACCGAAATACGCGTGTATGCTGCTATTTTTAATTGCTTAACCAATATTGCACTCTCCCTCCATATTTATAGTAACAACATTGTACCACTTTTTAGGATTAATGTCAATGGCACTTTTTGGTGTTTGTAACACTACTCCTCTTTTCGTGCTGTTACCTCAAGGTTATGCGCCAATAAATCTTTTGTAAGCATTGCCAAGTCGGCACTTCCCGACTCAAAGACAACCACACGGTAATTCTTTTTCTTATATTCTGCGTACAAGGGCTTTAGGCTCTCACGTAGCCCTATGTCTGCAGATTCGGCTCTAGTGAGCCATATAGATACATATTTCTCTTTTGTGTAAACATTCAGCTCCATACAGCTCACCTCCTTTGCGTATTGTTAGCCAGCTTCTAAATATATATTCATCTAACCAATGATTATGGTTAGAGTTGTTTTCTTGTTTTGTTTATATATATGTTATTGTTTTGTTTTACTTTGTTTTTGTGTTATGTTTATATGCATTAGCAAGTGTTTTAATCGCTATTTTCATTGGTTTGATCGCCAGAACCGTACGAAAGTCCCATTTCTCTTAAAGAACGCGAAAGCGCAGCCTCAAAAAAGTCGTCCGCATCAAAAGACCTTCCAACCTCACCATACCCATGAGTTTGCTTTTTATTAGTCCAATTAAGATAGGTTTCAAAGTTATCACCAAAAAGCTTTTTAGGGTTAAGCCCATTTGTATATTTATCGTTAAGCCACACATTGCACATATTGTTGATAACAGTTTTACACTCCTCTACGGAGTATCCTTCCGAAAGTCTAGTTGCAATAAAAACCTGATTTGATGCATTTTTCGAACTGAACTTTTTGCCTGTTTTTTCATTGAGGTAATTAATTATAGTTTCAATATCGTTAATATACATATCCGTAATTATATTATTGTCTAAAATTTTTTTTCCTCCCTTACTTAAATTTTTTGTGTCAACTTCGTTAAAAAATTTAACATCAACATTAAATTTTTTTAGGGTATCGAAATTTACTTTGTACCTTGGTGTTTTTTCTCCAGGCACTTCAATCTTGGTTAAAAGATGCTTCTCATCTACGAGAAATTTCAGTGCTTTGTTGATAGTGGGTCCTGATACACCAGTCAACCAAGCTTGAAGGTAAGCCCAACTACCATGGAATTCACTTACACCATCCTTGGTAAATGCAAAAATGATAGCAAACACTTCTTTTATGGGGCCTTTGAGACCAAAGACCTTTATCATCCAACCATAAACTATATAATAGTTTTCAGGTTGAACTTTTAGGGCTATCATTTTCCCTACGTCCGTTTTTTTTGACATAATTGTCCTCCGATTGTAATTTTTTATTTCCTCTAGTAACATCCCTAGAAGGATAACAGTAACTATTAAAATCCTCCTTTCGTCAATTTTGGGAATCCCCTACATAAATAAGAACGAAAAACAGATGCTTGTCTTGTTCTATTTATATTATGAAATTCGAAGAACTCAAAACAGTTTCGTTTGAGCTCCAAAACGCCTCAAAACCGAAAATTCTACCTTTTGCACAAAACGTTTTGTGCATTTTTACCACAGATTCTTACTTGTGGCAATCGCATTAGCGGAATTTTCGTTTTATTTATGGTTCATTTTACGAATGCGTATTTTTTACTTTTTCCAATAGTATTCGTAAGCCCTTCTATATAAATTTTTTTCGCAAACTCAACTTATTTTTTGCTACAGTAATTAAAAAATGCCATTTTTATCCCCAACAAACTCCAAAAACTGCAGCTTACGTTAATATAATATTATGTAAGATTTTAAAATTAATAATGGCTATTATATAAGGATTTTTTTGATGTTTTCCTAATTCTCAAATTCCACCCTTATATACTATGTATATAAGAGCGCTCTTTTTATTTATTTATCAAAACGATTAAAGCCAAATTTCCCTCTAAAAAAACTTATTTTAAAAATTTTTTCAAAATTTTATCGCAAAGTAAAAATCTATCATAATGACCTAACTACATACTCCAAAATCGAATCCAAAAAAAAACGGTATTATCCTGTTCCCTATAATATGGCAATATGTCAGTAGCACCTTTATTTCCACGAAGACCTTTGGAGCTCCCAAAAAGCATTCAATTAGATTACATTATTAATTATGTAATACTTAAAAATAGATAACCGCTTCTATATAAGCATTTTTATTTTTTTGACCTTTTGAAATTTTCAATTTTCCACAATCAATATAAGTAATGTTCCGCAACAATACTTTCCCTTGAGTGCCCCAACGCATTACTCGCCTGAAATAAGGCTCTACGATCAAAGCACTTACCTTTACGGTCAACACGGCAGTAGAAAGTGCTCGATACGTCCCTATACCCTAGAAGCATTCCCGTGCCCTTTTCGTCCTTCATGTAGAACTCTGGAAATTTTGAAGGATCTCTTCTGCCGTTTTTTGTTATGTACGAGGCAACAACCTTATTTTTATAAACGATAAGCCTCTCGTGCTTAAACTCGTTGTAATCTCTTTTGTATTTTTCGTATATCCTTTTTGCATAGTCAGCACGATAAGAATGAATATCAGCCTGGGAGTGAGGATGCGGAAAAATTTTGTTAGACTCAGCTTCTGCGCAAAGCCTTTTAACAGACTCAATTTCTGCCTCGGAGCCAATAATCGGAGAAATTCTCAACCTACCACCTTTTGTTCCGCGCTTTACGTCAAGGCAAAGCTTGCCTTCGTGCTCAATGAGCTCTGTACCTCTTATTTGCTTGAGTTCAGAGCGACGAAGCCCCGTGCAACGACAAAATGTAATAAGGTCGTTGTTTTTTATAATACTAAAGTGCTTGTCCATTGCAACGTCATTGCTACGACTACGCTTGATATTCGCTCTCTTCCTTGGAGGAGTTTTTATATCAAAGTCAGTGCTCTTACAAGAATACAACTTTGCTAAAGCGGCAACCTCAAGTTTCACTGTAAAACTCGACAAGCCTCTGTCCATTGTGCTCTGCACCCATCTCTCCGCAAAAATGCGGCACTCCTCTAAAGTGCGTGGTTTATGACCAAGGGCGGGATCAATCGGCTGTTCTTTGCACCACTGGACAAAGTAGCAGGCGTGCTTCAAATAACTGCGATACGTCTCCCAGCTATAAATGTGTTCTGTATATGTACCGTTAAGTTTGGCGAGGTACTTGCTTTCTCCGATTGCAAGTTTTGAATCAAGAGTTTCCTTGACCTGTTGTATAAGCGATTTTGTTGACTTGTGACGTCCCATGATTAACCTCCTGTTATATGAGTATTTTTATTTGCCGTTGTCTGTTAAAGCAATAGCATACCCACCTGATATACGGCGCGGTAGGACCGCCGTGCGCATAGCGCTGTTTGGGCTAATCCCCCTTTTTCTATATAGACATTTTCTAAATTTCAAAAAATCTTATATAGAAACAAGCGAAACACCCGCCCAAATTGGAAACATAACTGTTTACACTAGCATTTCATGCAGTGTAACCGTTATGTTTCCCTCTCCACTCCATCTGTCATTTCTTCTTATCCCTCTCCATCGTTTTGTTCCCCTTTTATTTTTTCTTTCATTTTTCGTGTTGTTTTGTTTCTCATTTGGAATGTTGTATCTCCACCCGTGAAAATGATTCTACTATTATTATGTCATATTGCTATAGCCTCTGACATGAAATCCGTTTGATGAGGGATGAAAACTCTGTAAAAGGAAAAAAAGGGGCTATACCCCTCTCTCAACTTCGAGAAGGGGGTATAGCTTTAGGTCTTGTTTTTTTGTTTTAATATTTTCTTGTTATGACAGAAACCAATGCGGAGGACCCCAACAGTTCAAGTGAATTCTCTCTAACACGGTAAATGTTATAATAATCATCGTCATCAACCATTCTGATAACATCGTCAACGCTATCAAGAACACACTCGATCATATAGTCGTGTTTCCACGCCAAAACGAAGTCTCCTTCTTCGAGCCCCATAAGCTCCATTACCTCATCGGTGTAGTTAGAGGTAACACACATCTTGTTCCACTCTTTTCTCGTTGCTTCCTTTACCACTTCCGAAACCGGATCGTCGAGAAAGGTAATTACTCCTCTGTTCAGCCCGCAGAAGGCACATCCAACACGATATGTGTCGTATCCTTCCATCGTTGCAACAGGATATCTGCCGCAGTGGGGACATACGTTATAGCCCACATTCATTTCTTCGTAATTTTTTTCAAATTCATTCATTGTTTTGTTTCCTTTCTTTTTGAAAAATTTGTTTTAAGTTTTCCGTACATTTGTCAGTTGTTTTTTTCAAGACCTAAAGAAAATTCTCCAACTGTGTATGTATCTACAATATAATTATGATGGATTTAGTCATGCGATATCAGAGAGTTTTTTAGAAGACGGAAAAAAGAAAATTGTCGCATAATGACACGTGCGACAATAATAAAAAATACAAAGGAGCTATGGCAACCTTAAAATCAAGATGATAGGTGATAAAAAAGCATAAAAAAACACGAGTTTACAATTTATTTACAACATTTCTTCAAAAAGCTTATATAAAAGCCGTTATCCCACCCTCTGGGGTTGACCAATTCGGCTATTTGTGATAAAATATATCCAACCGAGGCGGAATGCCGAGGTTTGTTTCCTTTTTTTGTTTTGTAAATATATATCCCTGCTCGGCAGGGGGAAGATACCGCCACTTTTGATTGTTTTGTGTGGCGGTATTTTTCTTCTCTATTGAGTTAAAAAACTTGATGGAAGAAACTGTCGAGACAAACTCAACAACGTTTTTTACAGCCCACCTTAGGGCGGTGTTTGGCCCACCATTGGGCGATAGAAGAAAGAAAAAATGAAAGGAGAAATGAAAGATGGATGACAAAATGATTACTATTACACCAAAATACAGTAAGGATATTCTGATTATTGACAGAGAGACGGTGCGGAAGCTCGAAGAAGAACGAAGAAATCGACCTGCCGACTATTTTGATGTGATCTACGACACGCCCGACATCGACCTTGATTGACTTTGAAGAAACGATTGATATGAGGCTGAAAAAGTTAGATAATGCACTCCTTGTATTTGCCATAGTGTACCTGATACTTTGGATGGTATACCTTCCCCGCGTGTGCTTTGTCTCGGGCGTGTCTATGGAGCCCACACTGTATGACGGACAATATCTGCTCACGATTAGACCCATTAATATTGATAGGATGGATATTGTCACAATAAAGACCGAAGACGAAGACGGAATGATAATGAAACGTGTTATCGGTCTACCCGGGGACACGGTTCATATCCACGACGGACGAGTTTACGTTAACGATGAGCCTGTGGATGACATTCTAACGGAGCTCGCAGGCACTGCCTACTTCCCTCTCACACTTGGGGAGGACGAATATTTCGTGCTTGGAGACAACCGCGCTGTCAGCAAGGATAGCAGATCGCCCATGATTGGAATTATTTATAAAGGGCAAATTTGGAGAAAAATAGTTTCTCTTTCATAATTAAGGTTTTTAAGATTCTTTAAAATATAAAAGATTGTACTTGGTATTTTTTTGACTCGCAATAGCAATCATAATTATGATAATACCCCCGAGGATCGTAGATCCTCGGGGGTATCTTTTTGAGTTATCTTTAATAACTATTTGATTTTTTGTTTATCAGCCGTTGGTACCGATAGTAATTGTGATGTTACCGATCGTGTCGCCCGTTACGTGATCCTCAGGAAGTTCACCGTCAATTATGTAGAAGTAAACTGTATTGGTATACTTAATCATCTTTTAGTTATTTTTTTGGGGTGCTAAGATGAATTAAAACATGGAATTACATCAGGTCTTCGAATTTATCCTTCTTGGCCTCAGAGCCCTGTCTGAAGGCTTTTGCACGGTAGTTATCCTTCTTAGTCTTTTCTACTTCCCAAAGAGCCTTTACGCGATCGTAAACAGCATCTTCAATCTCGGGTGTGCCGCCCTGCATTGTGGGAAGAAGCATATCTCCTGCAACCTTAGGGTCGGTACAAGCGGTATCGTTTCTCCATGCGTCACGCTCCTCCTTGTTACGAAGGTTAGGAATATCCATAGGCACATTACCCGCAAGGATCGAGCGGTGAGCGAACATTCCGGGAAGAGTCATATCGAGCGACTCATAGACATCGATAATGTCGGCACAGGGATTGCCGAGAATCTTTTCAACGAAATGCCACATTGCGTAGAAATCGGAGCCGCTGTGTCCAAAGCCCGCAGCGTTATCACCGAGAGAGCCCTGAGGGATATAGGTCTCTGTGGGGCGGTTTGCATACTCGCCCGAGTACTCGTCGTACTTAACGAAGATTCTTCTGTTGTCGTCCTGATTTGTGCCCTCTCTTGCCGACTCCATTCTGCCCTTCGAGCCGTACATCGAGTACCAAATGGAGTTCTCGTAAAGACCGCCGTGGAGACTCTTTACAAGCGCGCCATTCTCAAGCGTTACCATCTCCATACCGAAGCAAGCTGCCTTCGCGCCAACGCGATGTCTGCGTATGCTGTGATTGTATGCACTCTCAAAGCCTATAACTCTCGTAGGACGTAGTCCTGTTGCGTGGATTATCGGTCCGAGAGAGTGTGTGCAGTAGAATGTAGCGTACATTCTGTTTCTCCAGTGATCCTTCTCACCGTAGGTGATAGAGGGCCAGATGGTCTCGCCGTTATGTACGTACTCACATTCACCGTACTCGAACTCACCTATCTTGTTCTCTCGGTAGAGCTTCTTCATCTCGAAGGTTGAGGGCATATAGCAGTAGTTCTCTGCATAGCCATAGACCATTCCCGTCTCTTCAACTGCCTCGATAAGCTCAACAGCCTCCTTCATCGTCTGAACAGGAAGAACCTCGGAGAATACGTGCTTGCCCGCCTTCATTGCTTTAATTGCAAAGGGGGCGTGCTCGTTTGCATAGTTTGCGAGAATGACTGCATCCATATCGTGCTTGATAAAATCATCGAAATTATCATAGAAAGCAACGTTCATGCCTGCGCAGTTTTTCTTTTGCTCCTCAAGCGCCTCGGGCCACTTGTCGCAGATAGCAACCAGCTCTGCGTTATCAGAACGCTTGCAGTAGTTGATCATATAAGTGCCGCGGTATGCGCCGAGCACACCAACTCTTACTTTTTTCATTTTAAGACCTCCTGTAAATATGAAAACAGTTAGTAGTAACTTTATTGTATTTTGGATATTTGACTTGTATTATTTGAGAGCGTACATTGCCGCGCCAACGGCTCCGCTATGCGGTCCGTACGTAACGTCAACGGGTACGCCGAAGATATCGGCAAGCACCGAACGCCATACGGAGCTTGTTGAAGGACCTCCGCACATTGTAATACGTTCGATTTTAACAATATCACCCATACGAGCCTTGAGGGCGTTGGCAATTCCCTCCATAAGCGCGCGAGCGATGTTCTTCTTCTCGTATCCGCTAAGGTCGGGGACGTCCTCCATAGGATTGAAAGAAAGTCCGTCAGCTCCGCGAGCCGCGCTTGAAGCAAGCTCGTCGAGCAAGGCGAATTTATCATCTTTGTCGCTGATATACTCATTCACAACTGCCTTGATACGCTCACTTGCACGAGCGAGAGAACAGATGGTTCCCCAAGGTCCATCGGGAGTGAGGAAGGGATCGGACGAAAGGTTATGAGCCATAATTTCATCACGGTTATTCATCGGGAAGAAGCATACCCAAGACGTGCCGCAGGAGATAAGCAAATCACCCTGCTTTTCTATATTGCACGCACGTGCCGCAGTGGGATGGTCAAAGGAGCCAAGATAAACCTTTGTACCAACGGAAAGTCCTGTGTCGGCAGCGCCTGTCTCGTTAATCTCGCCGAGCAGATCTCCGCTCTCGCGAAGATGGGGCAATTTGGATACGGGAATACCGAGTGCCGTGAGATAATCCTCGTTCCACGCGCGCTTCTTCTGATCAAGTAAATAGAAGGGCGTTGCAGTGGATACGTCCATTCCCCACTTACCTGTGAGGCGGTGGAGAACATACTCGGTCGTCATAGCAACAGTATGCGCACTATCAAGCAGCTCGGGAGCGTGCACGCGAAGGTGCGAAAGCTGACCGAGGGGGAATGAGGGGGCAAGTCCCCAGCCTGAGCTCTCGCGCACCTCGGGGCCGAAATCCTTACCAAACACCTCGGCTATCTCGTCGCTCATAGGCTTATTGAGCCAGGAATATCCGTCTATTATCGCGTTTCCGTCTTTATCGCAGATAACGCTGTTTCCCGATGCGCTCGCCATGGCGATGCCACCAAAATCAGCGCCCTCGGGCATCTTTTTTGCAAGATTTTTTATCACCGCGCAAATCGTACGGTAGAAGCTCTCCATATTTATTCCGAGATATTCGCTACCGTCAGGCAAATATGCGGGTGCATAGGTAAAGTCAGCACTGTCCTTTGCAACAACTCCCTTCTCGGTCGAGAAGAGCACCGCCTTTGCGGAGGACGTGCCAAGGTCAAGTCCAATAGCGTATTTTTCCATACTTCACCTTAGATTATGGTATATTTCATACCGAGAGTCTTTGCAAAGAGTGCGAGCGACTTTGCATCTACACCGTAAACGAGAGCGCTGTGATGCGTGCCGCCAAGCTCACTGTACTTCTCAAGGAAGGATGCAAGCTCCATCTGAGGCTTGAACCAACCGTTCATATTGGTAGGAAGGTTCTCAATAGTCTCGGGAAGCTGAAGCATTTCACCCTTGCAAATAACTACGTCAAACCAATCGTCAGCATTGGGAAGAAGGTTAACAAGACACGCCTTACCTGCTACCATATGACCGAGAATGCAAGTAGGATCGGGGCTGTCGGCATAGGGGAAGGGCTTGATAACAGTCTTTCTGTTCTCGAGGAGTTTAACGTTGCTCTCTCCCATATGGCTCATATAAATTGCATTTCCCTTCCAGTCGGGACAGAACATCTCTGTAAAGTTTACGTTTTCAAAGGTCGCCGAAAGCGCACCGACAAGAGCCGCCGTGAGAACGTCACCCTCACCGGCATATCCTATTCCGCGAGCCATAGCCTTTGAGCTTTCCGAGAAAGGCATAGTGTCAAAGCCGTTAAGCTTGCCTGCAGACAAGAAGGTCATTGTAAATGCACCAAGACCGTTCTTCTCTATCCACCTACGAACTGCAAGTCCTATGCGCTCGGCATAGGAGTATTCCTCAAACGTAACAGCAGACGCGCCGTTCTCCTTGCAGTCCTTTTCATATTCAGCACGGATCTCAGCATCAGTTACACTGTCGCGAAGAACCGCAAGCTCGTCACCGTCGCATTCAACAGTCTTTACACCAAGACGTGCCATAGCAGTCTCGGATGCAAGGAAATCTCCCATTCCCGCAAAGGAGCCGCCTACTTGACCTACCTTCATTCCGTCAAGAGCCTTAGCCGCCTTTACCGCGCGAGCCGCATCTGCAACGCGAGCAACAACGTCGCTCTCGGTATAGTGACCTACAAAGAGACTGTAATCCTTGCCGCGACGGCGAAGAAGATTGCAGAAATCCTGAACGCCGTGAATACCGTGGTTAGGCATAACACCGCCCTTTACTACGTCAAATCCAAAGCTATAATCTCTTGTGGTGTCAAGTATGATAATGGGAAGCTTCGTGGCTGCGAATGCATCGATGTACTCAAGAGAGGGAGAGTATGCAAGATGTACCGTAACGATAGCATCAACACCCTCACGCTCAAAGCCTGCGATAGCTGCCTCGAACTCGGGAGCGATACGGCAGATATCGGCCTTTACAAGCTCGATGCCCGTCTTCTCAAGAGCCGCCACAAGCTCGTCGCGATACGCCTCAATAGCGGGGCGCACGGCTGCTGCTCGGTCATCGTATAATTTCAAATAAAGCGGAAGAAATCCAACCTTTACATTTTCCATATTTTCTCCTTAATTACTCGCCAATAACTGTAAGACGAAGCTTACGCTGACGCTGTCTTGTTGTATCAAAATCTATAAGAAATACGTGTCCAAAGGAGCCGAGGTCTGCCTCACCGTCGATAACTGCGATAGTCTCGCTACGACCGATAAGCTGGGAGCGGAGGTGAGCGTCGGTGTTGTGGCATCCGCGCGCGTCCTCATCGTGAAGCTCCGCAAAAGCGAGAGCCTTGGGGCCCGGATGGAGATAGATGCCCTCTCTTACGCAGTCGGGCATTATTTTCTGCAAGCATTCAACGAAATCCTGCTGAAGTGTCTCAAGTCCCGTTACACAGCAGTCGAATGCAAGCTCCTGTGTGCAAACTGAGCAAGTTGTATGAGGAGTGGAAACATTGATAACACCCGTCTTTACACCACTATCTGCTACCGCCTTCTTAACCTCCTCGGTTACGTTGTGGAAGGTTATCTTGCGGTCATCCGACAAAAGAAAAACTGACTTCTGAAATACCATTTTTATTTACCTGCCTTTTTAAGATCATCTGCGGCGCGGCGAACTGCGCCTATCATCTCATCGATCATTGCGATGGGGTCCTTTGCATTTATAATTCCCGATGCAGCTCCTGCGGCATCAGAGCCAGCCATAATAAAATCGTAAACCTGCTGACCGTTGGTAATTCCTGCTGCCTGCTCGACGAGAATGTCATCGTATACGCTCTTGATAGCCTCGACCGACATTCTTACGTAGCCCATATCACTCGCCTCAGTCCCTCCGATAAGTTCGCTGGGCTCGGGATTTATGATATCGGGATGAAGCTGCGCAAGTGCCTTTGCCTCGGCAATAGTATCGGCACACGCGAAAACAAGAAAATCAAGCTCGCGAGCGCGGTCGATGGTCTTCTTTATCTGGGGCACCGACATAGGCTTCTCGCAGTGATTTACAACAACGCCTTTAGCTCCCGCCGCCTTCAGCCCCTCGGGAAGCACGTCTGCCATTCCGCGTCCGGGACGAAGGGTATCCATATAGGGAGCAAGCACAATAAGGTGTTTTGTGTTCTCACAAATGCGTCTGATCTCTACTGCAGGAGCTATGAAAAGAACGTCGATATCGTATTTTTCTGCCGCCTTATCTGCGGCGATAGCGTACTCAAGCACGGTGTCGCCATATATGTAATTCTTTACTCCTACCTCAAAGTAGGGTGTTCTTATCTGTGGTTTCATATCTGTCTCCTTCTTATCTCATGCTGTCGCACATATTTTTTGCATTGCTGTAAAGTATCTTCTCAACGTCGCTGTCACGAAGTCCGAGCTCAACAGCGGTCCTCTTAAATGCGATAAGCTGCTCGTAAGCCATAAGAGAGATCTTCTCTCCCTCGGCTGCCTCACGCATATGAGGCTGTCCCGTTACGTCGCCGTAATATCCCTTAGGAACTACGTTAAAGTAGTCACCGTTCTCAACGATTCGGTACATTCTCATAACCGCGATAGGAAGGTCTGTTCCGTAGAGGAAACGATCAACTCCCACAGTCTTTATTCCTTCGGTAATAGCGGGGGTAAAGAGATTTGCCGTGAAGTCAAACATCATATTCTTTGTGTTCTTTAGTATCTCAAACGCCTTACCGAAGTCAGCCTCGGTATACGCGCGTCCGACGTGAGCTACAATAAGCTTAACGTTTGGATACTTCTCTTCTATCTCCATTATCTGCGCGATATTCACGGGGTCGCCAAGACGCTTATCTCTCGGAATATGAAGCATGATTATCCAACCGTTCTTATTTGCAACATCAAGCTGTGCGGGGGGCAAAAAGTCGTAAATACGCACTTCTTTAGAGGGTATATACGAGGGACAGTTGGAAAGGTAGGGCTTAAGTCCGATAAATCCGCCTGCCTTAACGTTTGCTTCAAGCTGATCGGGATCTTCTGCATAATCCGAGCGGTAAAGCATCGGGAATCCATAGTCCTTATTGGCATTGATAACGAACTCATTTGTTGACTTTATATCCGTAAGGCACATACCGAAAATAAGAGCCTCCATACTCTGATTCGGGAACATAAGCTTATTCATATCAAGAAATTCACGAACGTTCATTTCCTTACACAAATAGTCGGTCCATGTAGATCCACCATTGTGTGAGCCATAGCTTTCAAGTCCCGCAGTTGATACGTGAACGTGCGCGTCGAACATCTTATCAGGCAAAAAATCCTTCAATTCTCTATCATAAACCTCACGGTCATATTCGATGTAATCAAATCCTTTTCCCATTTTCTTCTCCTTTAAGAACATATAATATTACAATTTGATTATAGGGGAGTCACTTATCATTGTCAACTTTCAAATTATAACTATTTTTTGGTAGATTTGACCGTTTCTGTCACTTATTAATATTTTTTTCTTTTTTTGATTGTTTCCGCCATTTTATACTTGACAGATACTGCCAACCATGCTATAATATCTCGAAAATATGTACTAAGGAGGAAAATTAATGAAAAGATCCGAAATAAATGAACATCAGATAATAAATCACCTAAAGATACACAAATCGGTAAGCATTGCCGATGCTATTCATATCACGGACTCCTCTGAATCCACCGTTCGACGCCTCTTCAAACGGCTTGAGGCAACGGGAGATTATTTGCGTTACTATGGCGGAATCCGTCTGTCTTCAGAAAGCGGCATAAGCAATGATTATTATTATGAAAACACCGAGAATCGCCACGTTGACGCAAAGCTGAAGATTGCAGATCTTGCTCTTTCCCTTGTCGAAAATGAGGATGAGATATATCTTGACTCGGGAACGACTCTTGCACGTTTTGCCGCAAAGCTTGCCGAGGCTCTTGACAAAAAGAAGCTTTACGGCGTACGTATATTTACCAATTCACTTGTAAATCTCAACCTTCTTAAGAGCCATGACGTAACCCTTATTGGAGGAAAATTCCGTGATCTTCGCAAAGACTTTCACGGCTATGTAGCAGAGGACGCTCTCAAGTCGCTGCATTTCAAGAAATGCTTCCTCGGTGCCGATGCTTATTCTACTGAAAACGGCTTCACCACCACCGACTTCTCTACTGCGCGCCTGAATGAATTAGTTCTTGAACGCTCGGAGGAAAAATACGTTTTGATGGACTCGTCAAAATTTTTTATTTCCTCCATCGTCAGTTATTCTCGCCGCATAACCCCGAACAAGATCATTACCGAGGCGTATCCCGATAAGAGCTATCCCGAAACGGCTGATATAAATATTGATATTCTCTACCCCGAAAAATAATCCTCCCTATACATTTCATAAAAGAAAAGCCATGAAAAACAAAACTCTCAAATCAAAAAATACAAGTATAATTCTTCTTTGCGCCCTCGTTGCTTCATACGCATTTGCCTGCATGACTAGAAACTGCTTCTCGTCGGCAATGGTTTTTATTGTTGATGAGGGCTACCTCACCACCTTTGAAACGGGCATAATTACCGCAGTATTTTACTTAGTATATGCCGCGCTTCAGGTAGTTGGCGGTATAATCACAGACAAATGGCACCCCGAGCATCTGCTTGCCGCAGGACTTCTCGGCGCGGGGATTTGCAATCTTGTGATATTTTTTAATCAAAGCTATCCCGTAATGCTCACTATGTGGGCACTCAATGCCGTGGCTCAGCTTGGCGTCTGGCCCGCGACATTTAAGCTCGTATCCACGATGTTACATAAGGATATGCGTACTTCTTCCCTCTTCATAGTAACCTTTTCTAACCCCTTGGGAGTTGTCGCAAGCTATCTTGTATCAAGCATTGTAAATACACATTGGCAGCTAAATTTTCTTATTTCTGCCGTAGGTCTTTTGCTCCTTGCCCCCTTGTTCGAGCTTGTATTCCACAAAATTTCAGAGGATATCGTGGAAGAAGAAATTGAAATATCTGTCGATGAGAAAAAAACTGCCAAGCACAAGGAAAAGAGCTTTTTCTCTCTTATGCTCAGCAGCGGTCTTATAATAATTCTTGTTATCGCATTTGTAAGAACGGGATTTGATCTCGGTCTTAAAAGCATTACTCCTGTAATGATAAAAGAATCATACAGCGGTGTAACGCCTATTCTTGCAACACTTCTTAACATCATCGTGCTTGTTGTCGGCGCGCTTGGAACAGTGCTTGCATATCTTATCTATCCAAAAATCCTTAAAAACGAGTCAGTTGTAATTGCAATATTTTTCACCATAGCACTTCCCCTCACCATTGCGTCACTTATGCTTGGCAAAATAAGCTATTGGTGGATTATAGTTATTATCTCCCTTATCGTAATGCTTATGAGCGCGACCTCGCTTTTTACCACGTCGTACGTTGGAACACACTTTAATAAATACGGCAAGGGCGCTACGGTTGCAGGACTCCTTAACTGTACCTCTTCCCTCGGCATTGTAGTTGCAAACGCATTATTTACGGGACTTTCCGAAAAGATCGGTTGGTATGGAGTAGTGGTTGTTTGGGTAGCTACTATGTCGATCGCAACCTTGCTTTCTCTCTTAGTTATTCCTCTATGGAGTCGGTTTATTAAGAATCAAGCATAAATTAACAAAAAAACCGAAGGGACTGCTTGCAGTCCCTTCGGTTTTTTCTTGATCTATTAAAAATTAGTTATCCTCTTTGTTTATCAAGGAAAGAAGTGTCACGTCGCCAAAGGCACGCTTCCAGTCGCTCTTGAAGCCTTCAATAGACGTGTCAGTAGTAGTATGTGCAATGAGTCTGCGCATTACGCTTGAGCTGACAGTGGCACAATGGCAACCCTCTGCTGCAACGTCAAGAACTTCCCTTGCGGTCTTAAAGCTTGCCGCAAGTATCTGAGTCTTTGTATCACACGCACTGAAGACCTTATGAATATCTGCTACACATTGAACTCCGTCATCACAAATGTTTTCGAGACGGCTTACGTAAGGAGCTACGTAAGTAGCACCTGCATTTGAAGCAAGCATTGCCTGAGCCGCTGTAAGAACTGCTGTTACCGTTACCTTATAGCCCTCATCGCTAAGAGCCTTGGTCACCTTAAGTCCAATGTCGCTTACAGGTATCTTTACGACCGTGTTGTTACCGAGAAGGCTGATAAGTGCCTTTGCCTCCTCGATTATCTTGTCGTAATCCTGTTCTGTGACCTGAACGTGGATCTCTTTATTCTTTCCGATTATTGCACGGATATTTTTGAGGAGCGCGATAACGTCTCCGCCCTCTGCAGCAAGTATTGTGGGGTTAGTTGTAACTCCCTCTATAGGATAATAGGTATTAAAATACTTGATGTCCTCAAGATTTGCCGTATCAAGTAAAATTCTCATAGTAAAAAAACCTCAATTCTAAGACAGCCTTGGGGCATAAATTCCCCAAGGCTGAAATTATGTAAAAATTATCTCATCTGCTGGAGATCGTAGTGAATGTCGTATGCCTTCTCTTCGTCAGTGAACTTGTGCTTGGTGTCGATAACCTTGCCATCGTTCCACTTTCTGTCGTTGATGTCCTCAGC
>JAZQYP010000044.1:0-17608 GCA_045633625.1 Eubacteriales bacterium | reverse complement strand
GTTACTACAAAGGCTCCCTTGTGTAAAGGGAGCTGTCGCGATAGCGACTGAGGGATTGTTCACCTTAAATCTATATTTTACAATCCTTCCGTCACTCCGCTTTGCTTCGTGCCACCTCCCTTTACACAAGGGAGGCTAAAGAGTGATTTGCACTAAACAAACTCACCGATAAATCAAAATTTGAAATAAAATTTAACAAGAGAAAATATGAGATTTTTAACATTATATTCAGGCTCGGGCGGAAACGCGGCTTATATTGAGGCGGGCGGTGCTAAGATACTTATCGACGCAGGGAAGAGCTGTCGCACACTTGTCACTTCACTGAACGAAATAGGAGTCGACGTCGGTGAGCTTGATGCGATTTTTATCACGCATGAGCATTCAGATCACGTCTCGGCTCTTGAGACGCTTACCAAAAAGCATAAAATGCCGATACATATAACCAAAAAGAGCGCAGAGCGCTTTGCTGACGATAGGTATGGATCTATAAACGAGTGTATAATTACACATGAAACAACGTTTGAGGTAGGTCTTAAGGATGCCGTTGTACGCTCATTCGAGACTCCTCACGATAGCCGTATGAGTGTTGGCTACAGGATAGATTTTTGTGAGGATGGCGAGGAGCATTCGGTAGGTCTTGCCACCGACTTGGGTTACGTTACCACCACGGTTGCCGAGGCGCTCACGGGCTGTGAAGCGGTAATACTTGAGTCGAATCACGATATTGAGATGCTTAAGAACGGAAGCTATCCCGCAGACCTCAAGAGACGAATCCTTTCGCGCGGCGGACATCTTTCAAACCCCGACAGCGCGAGATTTGCCGCATATCTTGCAGAGAAAGGCGCAAAAAAGTTCATTCTCGCGCACATTTCTGCCGAGAACAATGACCCCGACATCGTCCTTGACGAATTTCTTTCGGCTGTTGCCGACCCCACTATAAAGGTCGCCGCCGCCCACCCCGAGTTCGTGACGGAGCTTGTGTAGGATGCGTGCCTCCGGCGGGAAGCTTTTTTAGGAAAAAGCTTGGCAAAAAACTTTAATCTTTGGTTTTATGAAAAGATTATTTTTTCCGAGGCCGTTGTGAGCACGGAGGGCGGAGCAAGGCCTTGCGAGAGCCAAGTCCTTTCTATTAAAGTTCTTTGGAGAGCTCGAGAAGCCTTTCTTTTAAGAAAGGTTCTCGAAAAAATCTCCACGCAAACTAACAAAAAGGAGAAAAAATGATAACAGTAAAGCTAATTGCCACGGGAAACCTAAAAGAAAAATATCTGCGCGAGGCATTCGCTGAGTACGAAAAGCGACTTTCGGGCTTCTGCCGTTTTGAGATGGTCGAGCTTAAGGAATCAAAGCTTTACGACGATCCCTCGGACACCGAAATTGCCGCGGCGCTTGAGGACGAGGCGAAGAAGATCCTTGCCGCAATGTCTCCGCGCGCTTACAAGATTGCGCTTTGCATAGAAGGGAAGCAGTATTCCTCCGAGGAGTTTGCCGAAATTCTTGAGAGCGCGACGCAGGAGCATAGCGAGATTTGCCTTATCATCGGCAGCTCGCACGGGCTCTCTCCTACAATAAAAAAATCGGCAGACCTGCGCCTTTCATTTTCAAAGATGACCTTTCCGCATCAGCTCGCGCGCATAATCTGCGCCGAGGCGCTCTACCGTGGCTTTAATATTATCAAAGGAACGAAATATCACAAATAAAAAAGAGAGACCCGAGAATTCTACCGACAAGTGATAGAATTTCACAGGGTCTCTCTTTTTTATTGCTCTTTTGTCTTTTTAAGACATCTGTAATAGGTTTGTTGGCTGTTGAAGCCGGCTTCAAAGATGAGCTCGGCAATTGCGCGTTGGTCTCCGCTTTTGCGAGCTATCTCTACGTGCCCAAGACGAAGCCGCGCTACGTATTCGGGTATGCCCATATTCAGATAGCTGTGGAAAACTCGCGAAATATGCGCTTCGGTGTATCCGAGCGCGCGGGCGATCGCACCTCGCGAGACGTCCTCGCGGTAGTTTTTATCAATATACAAAAGCATTCGGCGCACAAGCTCGGCTTCTGCGTTGTCTCGCTTCTCGCGGAATGAAAGACTCTCGTAAAGAAGGTTCAAAAGAAGCTTTACCGCACTCTTCTTTACCGCCTCACTTTGCTCCGAGGTAAGAAAATCGTCGCAAATATGTATAAGGCGCATAACAAGGTCCGCATCCTTTACCACGTGCTCCGCTATGGAATGCCCCTCGCGTCTTACATTGAACTCGCGCAGGTATGCGTAGGGAATTATAAGTATTCTATTTTGAAGCTCGCCCCATGTGTCCTCTTTTATCATTATCTGGTGGTGAACGTCAAAGCTGTCCACAACGATAACGGCGCCGCCCTCCGTTTTCTCGGTTCGTCCGTTTATCGCGAGCTCGTAGCTGCCCTTTGCGGCGAGCACCAACTCAAGATTTTGATGAAAATGTGCAGGGTACGATCCGCGGGTATCTTTATTTACGATAAGAACACCCGAAATGTCTCTTTCCTTTTCATAATAGCTTTTCATAGCTCTATTATATCACATAACAAGAGCTTTTCAAGCCTTTTATTTGTTTTTTTGAGATATTTTTTCTGATATAATAAAAAAGGAGGTGAAAAATATGACCGACTTAAAAAAATTGACTATAGACGAAAAAATTGAGATCCTTATGGGTAAGAACACATGGGAGACCTATGATGCAGACGGCAAGCTTGACACAGCCTTTCTTGCCGACGGGCCATCGGGACTTCGTATGAACGACGTGTCAAAGCCCCTCCCGTACCCCACCTTTCCCGCAACCTCTATGCCAACGCTCTCTTGTCTTGCGAACAGCTGGGATAGAGAGCTATTGCATCTTGACGGCCAGACTATTGCCGACGACTGTATCGAAAGGGGAGCAGACGTACTTCTCGCGCCCGGAGTGAATATAAAAAGGACGCCTCTCTGTGGCAGAAATTTCGAATATTTCTCCGAGGATCCACTTCTTACGGGCGAGCTTGCCAAGGCATTTATTGAGGGTGTTCAAAAGAAGGGAATTGGTACCTCTCTTAAGCACTTTGCAGCAAACAACCGCGAATACAACCGACACTCGCAGTCAAGCGAGGTGGACGAGCGCACATTGCGCGAGATATATCTTCCCGCCTTCGAGAAGGCGCTTGAGGCAGATCCTTGGACGGTGATGTGCTCATACAACCGACTGAACGGTATCTGGACGTCGGAAAACGAGTGGCTTCTCAAGGAAATTCTTCGCGGCGAGTTCGGCTTTGACGGGCTTATCGTCTCCGATTGGGGCGCTACGCACAATGCTTGGCGCGCACTCAAGGCAACGCTTGATCTTACTATGCCCACGCGTGCTGAAAACCGCACAGAGCTTCGTGAGGCGCTTCGCGAGGGAATTATCACCGAGGCAGAGCTTGACGAGCGAGCCGAGAAGGTGCTGGAGCTTGTAAGAAAGGCTCGCACAGCAGAAAAAAGGGTGAGCACCACCAAGGAAGAGCGCCACGCGATAGCCGTGAAGCTTGCACAGGAGTCGCTTGTGCTCCTTAAGAATGAGGACAATATTTTGCCACTGAAGCCGGGTAAGATACTCGTTGACGGACTCTACAAAAACGAGGCGGTAACGGGTGGCGGCGGCAGCTCGTTCGTTGTTACCGATTATAAGCAAAAGCCCCTTCGCGATGAAATTTGCGAAAGAATGGCGGGAGTTGAGGTCTTCTCGACTAAGGCGGTCCTTGACAGTGCCGAGAATATAATATACCCTGAGAAGATATATGAGGCTGCATATTCCGCCGACACTGTGATTCTCTGCATGGGAACCGATAGACGCATCGAGAGCGAGGGGCGCGACAGGTCCGAGATACGCTTGACTCGTACGCAAGAGGACATCATTATACGCACTGCCGATGTAAATGAGAACCTTGTGGTTGTGCTTGAGGCGGGCAGTGCTATTGACGTAAGCCCTTGGATAGATAGGGTAAAGGCAGTTCTTTATGCATCATATTCGGGCGAGGGCGGAAATGAGGCTATCGCCGACGTGCTTACGGGCAGGGTATGCCCCACGGGCAAGCTTGCCGAGACCTTCCCCCTCTGTCTTGAGGACACACCCACAAAGGACAGCTTTGGAAACGGCTCGTATGAAAGATACGAGGAGGGTGTTTTTGTCGGCTACCGCTATTATGACTCAAAGGGGCTTGACGTTGCATTCCCCTTCGGCCACGGACTTTCTTATGCCGGGTTTGAGTATTCCGATCTTGAACTCATCAAGACGGGTGACACCGATTTTGAGGTAAGCTTTAACGTAAGGAACGTGTCGGATGTTGACGCGAAGGAAATATGCCAGCTCTACGTGCGCGATCCCTTCTCATACGTCAGCCGTCCCGAAAAGGAGCTTCGTGCCTTTACGAAGGTCTCCCTTGCGGCAGGCGAGAGCCGCCGCGTGACGCTCACGCTAGGAAAGCGCGCTTTTGCATATTACAGTGTGCCGATGAAGCGTTGGCACGTTGAGAAGGGCGATTTTGAAATACTTGTAGGTGCATCGAGCCGCGACATAAGACTCAAAGAGAGAATAAGGATAGAGCTGCCAAAGACCGAGCAGTACACGCTTTGATAAGAAAACAAAAAAGGTGGAGAATATCTCCACCTTTTTTATATTGCCTTTATTGCCAATCAATATTAGCCAAGCTTTGCCTGGTTGATCTTGATGCCAGGGCCCATCGTGCTTGCGATTACGCAGCTCTTGATGTACTGACCCTTTGCAGCAGCGGGCTTTGCCTTGATAACAGCGCCAACGAGTGTGTTGAAGTTCTCTGTGAGCTTCTCAACACCGAAGGATGCCTTACCGATGGGGCAGTGGATGATGTTGGTCTTATCAAGTCTGTACTCGATCTTACCAGCCTTAGCCTCTGTAACTGCCTTTGCAACGTCGGGGGTAACGGTACCAGCCTTAGGAGAAGGCATAAGTCCCTTAGGACCGAGCACCTTACCGAGCTTACCGATAACACCCATCATGTCGGGGCTAGCGATAACTACGTCGAAATCAAACCAGTTCTCTGTCTGGATCTTCTCAGCATACTCTGCGCCGCCTGCGTAATCTGCGCCTGCGTCAAGAGCAGCCTGAACCTTATCGCCCTTAGCGAATACGAGAACCTTAACCTTCTTACCAGTACCGTTGGGAAGAACAACAGCACCACGGACCTGCTGGTCAGCGTGTCTGGAGTCAACACCGAGACGGATGTGGATCTCTATGGTTTCATCAAACTTTGCCTTGGATGTCTGGCAAACGAGATCAAGAGCCTCAGAGGGATCATAGATCTTGGACTTATCAATAAGCTTTGCGCTATCAATATACTTCTTTCCCATGTCTTTACCCTCCTTAATTAGTCTTCAACAACAACGCCCATGCTGCGCGCTGTTCCTGCGATCATGCTCATAGCCGTCTCTACGCAAGAAGCGTTGAGGTCGGGCATCTTTGTCTCTGCGATCTTTCTTACCTGCTCCTTGGTGATCTTAGCAACCTTGTCCTTGTTGGGCTTGCCGGAGCCTGTCTCGATACCTGCTGCCTTCTTGATAAGAACTGCTGCAGGGGGAGTCTTTGTGATGAATGTGAACGAACGGTCAGCATAAACTGTGATAACTACAGGAATGATAAGACCGATGTCGTTCTTGGTTCTCTCGTTGAATTCCTTTGTAAATACGGGAATTGCTACACCGTACTGACCGAGAGCAGGTCCTACGGGAGGCTGAGGTGTCGCCTTACCAGCGGGCAACTGCAGCTTGATGTAACCTAATACTTTCTTTGCCATAATTAAAAATTCCTCCAAATGTGGTAATAATTGCGGGAGAATTCAAGAATTTTTCTCCCTCCCACGCGCGTGATATCTCACGCGATGTTGTGTCCAGACTTATGCGAGCTCGACCTCGTTTGCGCCAAGCTCAACAGGCATTGCACGGCGTCCTGTCTGGGTGAGCACCGTAACTGTTTTCTGATCAGCCGAAATAGACTGAACCGTTCCCTCAAAGCCCTCAAAGAGACCGGAGATGACCTTGACGATGTCGCCTTCCTTGAAGGAAAGAGCCTTCTCAGTCTTCTGCTCGATGTTAAGCGCCTCGACCTCTGCCTCGGTAAGAGGAGTAGGACGGGATCCAGGACCAACAAAGCCTGTAACGCCCGTGATATTTCTCACAGCGTGCCAGCTTTCCTCGGTCATAGTCATCTTAACGTAAACGTAGCTGGGGAAGAGCTTTACCTCAGTGGTCTTCTCCTCTTCGCCGACCTTCTCGACGATTATCTCGACGGGAATTTTGATGTCGTAAATGAGGTGAGAGAGGTTTCTGTTTTCGATGATCTTTTCAAGGCTTGCCTTTACCTTGTTTTCATAGCCTGAATAGGTGTGCGCCACATACCATCTCGGGCCGACGTTCATTTCATTGATATCGCTCATAGTCTTTCTCAGTGAGTGTGAGTGAAGAAATCTGTAAGTGCACCCATACCGCGCGACAATGCTATATCAAGCGCGCCGATGATAACTGCAAATACAGCAACGATAACAACGACAACGAGTGTGTTCTTGCGAACCTGCTTCCACGAAGGCCAG
Source organism: Eubacteriales bacterium (assembly GCA_045633625.1). Taxonomy (GTDB): domain Bacteria; phylum Bacillota; class Clostridia; order Oscillospirales; family CAG-272; genus HGM12713. Next base: position 11,011 of record JAZQYP010000044.1, on the reverse strand, counting down.
ACTATCTTCTTGAACTCGCTCTTAAATCCGCGCCAAGCTTCGCCTAATTTGCCTTTCTTCTTTTCTTTCTTGGCTTTGGGCGTCTTTGCGGCTTCTTTAGCTTTTACTTCTTTTTCTGCCATTTTCTGTCCCTCCCCCAAAATTACTTTGTTTCTTTGTGAAGAGTGTGCTTGCGGCAGAACTTGCAGTACTTCTTAAGTTCAAGTCTGTCAGGGTCATTCTTCTTGTTTTTCTTTGTGTCGTAATTTCTCTGTTTGCACTCTGTGCAAGCGAGAGTGATCTTGACTCTTGCATCATTAGCCATTTTGTTCGGCACCTCCCATTTCAAATTATTTGACAGGACACGCAGGCGTGCCTGTCCGTGTACCTCCCTCATACAAAAGGTCATGTGCGCTTTGTTGGCGCAAAATTGCGCACACAAAAAAGCCCATTTTGCAGAGGTAGAGTCATTATATCACTTCACGCCTCCGCTGTCAAGGCTTTTTTGAAAATTTTTTTTGCTATTATATTATAAATATATTATTGAAAGAAGAACTTTCCAACAAATTGGGATTTATGGGTGCGTTGTGTAGAGGGATAAACGAACGTTTTTCGCAAACACTGTAGGGGCGCGCACTGCGCGTCCGCTCGTGCTTCTTCGGTGTTCGTTGCGGACGGCCACATATTGCTTCGCAAAGGCTACGAACTTCGTTCGTGTGGCAGCCCCTACAATCAAAAATAATGTCTTACTCTCTACATAACATCCCCACAAATCAAAATTTGAAGATCGTGCAAACAATAACTTTTATCCCTTATTTGAAGTTTTTGGGGGGCGCAGGGGGAACTTTTGAAAAAGTTCCCCCTGCATATTCCTACACAAACTTATAAATCGCTGCTTTCTTGCCCTCTTTTTCTTTTATGAGGACGCCTGCGGCGCAGAGCGCGCCGAGTGAATTGTATGCGTATCTGCCACCTATTCCGCTCGCGCGAGCGAACTCCGCGGCGGTGAAGGGCTTGCCCTTTTCGACGAGCTCCTTTGGCAAAAGGGACAGAAAATCGTCGGTGGTCTCAATCGTCGTTACCGCCTCAAGAGAGACGGGGAATAGCTCACTGTCCCGCTTACCGCTTTTGCGGTATCTGTGTATCTCGTCGGAATATCTGTGCTCCTCGACGGTTATCGAATAGATCTCAAAGGTAAGTCTATGCGAGCGCAGGTGGTCGGCAAGATATATGAGCTCTGGCAAAATTTTTGATGGCCTTTCCTTTTTGGGTGACGCCTTTTTCCTTATCACCTCGCCCGTGAGGGGGTCGACGCGCACTATCGTTTTCTTCACGATAGCGGGGTGGACAATGCACACCTCGTGCTCTGTGTTTTCGAGGTATGCCGCCACCTTTTTGGATAGCGGAAAGAAGCTTCCCGTCTGTATCTCGGTGATAACACCGCCCGCAAAGACGTCGGCGACAGCTCCCCCGAGCTTTATTTCATAGGTCTCTGGGTCGCTTGATACAAACTCTTTAATAACTCTGTGCACGCGCTTTTCATTGTACGTGCCGATGCCCGAAAAGCCCTCTCCTCGCACCTCGGTGAAGGAGTGTGCCTCACAGAGCTCGGCAAAGCGGGCTTTTTCGGCGTCTGTTGGTATACGTATCACGTCGAGATCCCCGCAAATTGATTCTGATAAAGGGTGTAATACTCACCGCCCAGAGCAAGAAGCTCGTCGTGGCCGCCCTCCTCACAAATGACGCCGTCCTTAACAACGACAATTTTGTCGGCGTCGCGAATGGTTGAGAGGCGGTGTGCGATGATAAGGGACGTGCGGTTTTCCATCAGCGCGATCATCGCCTGCTGAATGTGCATCTCGGTGCGCGTATCAACGCTTGAGGTCGCCTCATCGAGTATGAGTATCTTGGGGTCGGCAAGCACAGCGCGCGCTATAGCGAGAAGCTGACGCTGACCCTGTGACAGATCACTGCCCGCCTCGGAGAGCACGGTGTCATAGCCGTCGGGGAGTCGCTCGATAAATTTATCGGCTCGTGAGAGTGCCGCGGCGGCACGCATCTCCTCATCGGTAGCGTCGGGTCGGCCGTACTTTATGTTGGCGCGAATGGTGTCGGAGAAGAGAACGGTGTCCTGAAGAACTATCGCGATAGAACGGCGCAGAGTATTCTTGGGAATTTCGGTAATGTTTATGCCGTCTACCGTGATCTGACCGCCGTCAAGCTCATAGAAGCGTGTCAGCAGGTTGACGATAGTCGTCTTGCCCGAGCCTGTCGCACCGACGATAGCTACCTTTTCGCCCGCTTTGACGGAAAGATCAAGTCCCTTGAGTACGGGCTCTGCCTTGTTGTAGGCAAAATCTATAGCCTTAAACTCGATATTTCCGTTAATATCGGTTATTTCTATAGCAGTCGTGCCCTCGTCGATCTCGTCGGCACTGTCCATTATCTCAAAGATTCGCTCAGCTCCCGCGAGAGCCGTGAGGATCGAGGAATACTGGTTGGCTATCTCGTTTACAGGACGGGTGAATTTCTTTGAATACTGGAGCATCGACTGAATGTTACCTGGGGTAAGTGCGCGAAGGAAGGAGACGGGATGAAGGATGAAAAATCCGCCGAAGACCGCGATAAGAACGTACTGAAGGTTGCCGAGGAAGTTCATGCAAGGTCCCATAATTGAGCCCCAGACCTTTGCTCTTATGCTACACTTTTTGAGCTCCTCGCTCTCGCGCTGGAACGCCTTCTCTGCGTCTGCCTCCTTGCCGTAAGCTACGACGGTCTTATAAGAGGTCACCATTTCCTCTATCTGACCGTTGAGCTTTCCGAGGATCGTCTGCTGACGTACGAAATATTTGCGCATAAACTTTGCCAAGGTGGCACTCAGTGCCATCGTAGCGGGAATAGTGACGCAGGCGATAAGTGCGATTATCCAGTTGTAGTATATCATCATAGAGAATGCGCCCACAAGGGTCAGCACACTTGAGATAAGAGAGGATATCGACTGCGAGATCGCCGTTGCCACGTTGTCTACGTCATTGGTCATTCGGGACATTATGTCGCCGTGACGGTGGTTGTCGGTGTATTTTATCGGCAGGCGCGAGATCTTCTTGAAGAGGTCGCCACGAAGAGTGTAGACGGTGCTTTGAGAGAGCTTTGCGGCGATACGCACCTCAAAAAGATGCATAGCTGAGCTAAGAAGGAAGAGCCCGCCCATAAGCGCAAGATAAAGAATCATAGCGCGAAAATCTACCGTCAGCTTGCCGTCAACGAGCGTTATTGTGTCGATTGCCAGACCCTGAAGTGCGGGACCCGCAAGCTCGGCAAGGGTGGCACACGCCATAAGAAGCGTGAGCAGTATTACAAGCACACGGCTCTTGCCGATATATTTTATGAGTCTGATAAGGGATTTTTTGGTGTTCTTCGGTTTTTCGGCGCGCATTCTTGCACCCATAGGGCCGCCACCGCCGCCGGGACGTCCGCGGCGCATATTTATTGCCACGGGGGAAGTGTTTTTCGGTATATTCTGATTATTCATCTATGCCACCTCCCGTGCCGTTTTGTGAGTCGAAGATATCTTTATAGGTCTTGCTTGTGGCAAGCAGCTCCTCGTGAGTGCCGATGGCGCTGATAGTGCCATCCTCAAGAACTGCTATGCGGTCGGCATCGCGCACGCTCGCGATCCTCTGTGCGATAAGCACGACGGTAGTGTCGCCAAGATTTTCCCTCAGCGCACGGCGAAGCTTTGCTTCAGTTGCAAGGTCGAGAGCCGAGGTCGCATCGTCAAGAATGAGAATTTCAGGACGGCGGACAAGTGCGCGGGTTATCGACGTTCTTTGCTTCTGTCCACCCGAGAGGGATGCACCCTTCTCGGCGATAAAGGTGTCGTAGCCTGACTCAAACGATGAGATAAAGGAGTCGGCTTGCGCTATTTTTGCGGCGTCGCGTATCTCGTCGTGAGTCGCATCCTCCTTGCCCCAACGTATATTGTTCGCGATCGTGTCCGAGAAGAGCTCGCTCTTTTGCATAACGTAGGAGATCTTTGAGCGCAGAGCGTGAAGGTCATATTCCCGAATGGGTGCGCCGTCAATGAGGATCTCACCCTCGCTTGCGTCATAGAAGCGGGGAATGAGGTTGACGAGCGTGGTCTTTCCACAGCCCGTAGCGCCGATTATTGCGAAGGTCTCGCCGTGCTTTACGTCAAAGCTTATATTGTGAAGCACCGAGTTGCCCGTCGTGTCGGGATATTTGAAGGAAACGTCCTTAAAGGATATAGCCACCTTGTCAGAAGCCTCGCGAAGCTTGCCGCCAAGAACGGTGGGCTCGGTATCAAGCACCTCTCGTACTCTCCTTGCGGAGGAGATGGCGCGAGAGACCGACTGAAAGAGATGGGAGAGCATCATTACCGACATAAGCACCTGTGTAACGTAGGTGATGCCCGCCATAATGGTTCCCGTGGTCATATCGCTTGCCACGCCCATACGGATATCAATTCCGCCAATAAGAATGATGGCGATTATCGCCGCGTTTTGAACAACGACAATGACAGGGTGGATAAAGGAGAGAAGATACTGAACGCGAAGGTTCGTGCTCATAAGCGTATGATTTGCACGGTCAAAGCGCTCGTACTCGTGATCCTCCATTACGTATGCCTTGACGACACGTGCACCGCTTACGTTCTCTCCAACGACCGAGTTTACTCTGTCGAGATCCTTTTGTACCTTGGTGTAAAGGGGAACCGATTTTGAGAGGACGATCGAAACGACAAGGACCATTATAGGAAGTCCAACAAGGAGCACAAATCCGAATTTTACGTTAAGAGAGAGGAGCATTATCGCACCGCCCACAAAGAAGATGGGGGAGCGGACGAACATACGGAGCATCATCTCGACGAAATGTGTGATAAGCGTGACGTCGTTAGTCATTCTCGTGATGAGAGAGCCCGTTGTAAATCGGTCGGTCTGCTCGATAGAGAGGGACATAACCTTTTTGTAGGTGTCACATCTGAGGTCGTTTCCAAGGCTCTGCGCCGCCTTCGCGGCAAAATAAGCACAGCTTACGCCAAAGACGCCACCGATGACCACCACTACAAGCATAAGTATGCCGAAGGTGATTATAAGCTGAAGGTTCGTAAAAGCCTTGTCCCCAAAAACGAAGCCCATAACTATACGCGCCATCGGTAAATCGGCAACTGCCGTCTCACCCGTGATTCCGCAGTCAACGATGACACGCATAAAGCGGGGGAGCATAAGGTCGGCAATTACCTCACCCATCATAAGAAGGGGCGCGAGTATCGCATAGAGCGCGTAGGGGCGCAAATATTTAAGAATTTTTCCCATTTTGTGTCTCCTCGTTCTCCAAAAGATTGTCTCGTATTTTAGTAAGCAGGAGCATAAGTGTTTTTTGCTCCTCATCGCTGAGGCCGCGTAGTGCGCGTGCGTCAAGCTCCTTTATGAGCGCGATGTTCTCGGCATCAAGTGCGTGTCCCGCCTCGGTAAGATAGACGCGTACGGCACGCATATCGGTGGGGTCTGGCTCACGGCGGACAAGTCCCGCACTCTCCATTTTTTTGAGTATCAGACTTACCGAGGGTGCGGTCAGATGAGTCGCTTTTACAAGCTCAAGCTGGGTTGTTCCATCACCGATAGCGAGGAATGAAAGGATAAGTCTTGCGCCCGGCTGAGAGAGAACACTGCCCTCGCCTCGCCTCTCGCGCAATTTGCCGCGGAAGATACGGGAGATCTCGTTACACAGCTTTACGGGAGTGTCGGAGAGCTCCTTGCGGCGCGGCGGTGTGCAAAAGCCTTTTTTTTGCATATTTTGACCTCGAATTAGTTAGTTAATAAACTAATTATATCACCAAGGGGGACGAAAAGTCAAGAGGGCAGGGGAGAAAAAGTGAGAAAGTGAAAAAGTGAAAAATAAAACCGTCAAAATCGTTTTCAAATTTTGATTTATCGGTGTGTTATGTAAGGAGTAGAACATTATTTTTGATTGTAGGGGCGGCCATTGGCCGTCCGCAACGAACACCAAAGAAGCACGAGCGGACGCGCAGTGCGCGCCCCTACAGTGTTTGCGGAAAACATTCGTTTATCCCTCTACACAACGCGCCGACAAATCCCAATTTATATGATTAATATTATGCAAATTTTGCCTTCAAAAATCAAATTTCCACAAAAGCCGAAAAATGACCTTGTTGCATCAATATTGCAGACATTAAAAATCGCTTTTGAGAGAAAGATAATATTGCGAACAAAAAATTATGGGGCTTCGCATATAAATTAAATAATGAAAAACAAACGGAGAACAAACCAATGGCGAAAACGATAAAAAAAGGTTTTTTGCTCTCTCTTCTCGTACTTCTTCTGATAATTTCGATAACGGTATTGGCATATAGACTCATAATCCCCGACGCCTACACGAGTCTAAGAGAGGGTGATCTGCCAAGCTACCCACTCCTTACTGCTTGCTCGACGGGCACGTCGAGCCCCACCGAGACGGTACGGTACGACCTGTTTGGCTTTGTGCCGCTGAAGTCCGTGACGGTGACGAAGCTCTCCGAGCTCCGTCTTTATGCGGGCGGCATGCCCTTTGGTATAAAATTTATGACCGATGGCGTTATGGTCGTCGGCTTTTGCGGCGTTGACACGAAGGATGGTGACAAAAATCCATCGATTGACGCGGGGCTTTTGGTAAACGATATGATAAAGAGCGTTGACGGCAAAGAGATAAAGAGCGCCGCCGAACTCACGGGAGCCGTTGAGTCATCGGAGGGACGTGAGCTTGAGATAAAATACACGCGCGCAGGCAAGGAATGCGTCACTCGTCTTACCCCCGCCTATTCCGAGGCGGAGGGAAAATATAAAACGGGAATTTACGTCCGCGATAGCGGTGCGGGCATCGGAACCGTCACATTTATCGACCCCGAAAGCTTCTCGTTTGCCGGACTCGGACACGGGATATGCGAGACCGAGAGCGGCTCGCTTATCGATATGGAGCGCGGAAGCGTTGTTGACGTCACCATCAGCGGAATCGTACGCGGAAAGGTGGGAGAGCCCGGCGAGATAAAGGGGTATTTTAATTCCGGCAAGGAGGGAACGCTTCTTTATAACACCGACTGCGGTGTTTTCGGCTTCCTCGCGGCACTTCCCGAGGGAACTATTGGCGAGCCTATGGCGGTGGCGTCGCGCGGAGAGCTCAGGGAGGGAAGAGCGCATATACTTTGCACTCTTGATACCAACAAAATCGAAAAATATGAGGTCGAGATATCGAACATTGACCTGAGTGCAAAGGGAAATAAATGCTTTACGGTAAAGATCACCGACCAAAGACTCCTTGATAAAACGGGAGGCATAATCCAAGGAATGAGCGGCTCTCCCATCATTCAAAACGGTAAACTCGTCGGAGCTGTTACCCACGTTATGATAAACGATCCCACCACGGGATATGGAATTTTCATTGAAAATATGTTGAACGCGGCACAGATGCCGATGGCAAAGGCATCTTAAAACGGAAATATAGGAAAATATATGAAAAAAGTTGTCCCTATTTGAACACACTCTAGGAGTGAGTTATAATAGGGACAACAGTTTTTTGTCCGAAAATTATTATTTTTCTAAAAATGTGTTGTCCCTATTATAGCACACTACTCTCCCTTGGATGATGCCTTTCACCTTGGCAGATTTATGGTTTCAAAAAACAATTCAAACGGTTTAATTGCTTTACTTTCTGTTAAAACGGTCTTTTCATAAAGGATAAAGAGCTTGTCATCCCATACTGCTATATCCGAGTATCCGCCGAAGTCGGAAACATATATGTTGTGAATTGTCTTAAAACAGTCGTCGGATATTTTAACTGTTAAATTTATCCTTTCTTGAACAGAATCGCAATTTGAGTGATATATCCTGCCATTACGGTGCGTCATACTTCCCATACATATGGGATCGGAAAGATTTTCCTCAAAGCGAAGCTCTCTCCATGCAGAGATGCCGTTCGCGCTTTTTGCCAATCCACGCTTCTTGATTTCGCCTTCATGACGAATTGATATCAAGACCTCATTTTCTGCGGTGATAGCAAGTGCGCACTCGCTGGGATTTTTAAGCAGATCCTTAAAAATGATTTCGCCAACACAAAATGTTTCGCCACCATCGTCGGAATAGAGCGTAGAGATAAAGGATGGGTGATGTGCCTTCTCATTTTCCTTGTTATATGCGAACCAGATCGGCACGAAAAGCCTTTCGTTATGGACAATGCCGTGTCCCGGTCCCACCGCTACAACGTTGTAAAAAAAGTCAACGCTGCTTTCAAAATCCACACGCTCGGCTTTTCCAAAGGTTTGACCATCGTCCACGCTTACACATTTCCATATCTCTTTATAATTTTTACAATAAAGAAAAACAAGCTTGTTTTCGTTAACAAACATAACGGGATTATTTAACGTATTGCCGGCGCTTTCTATCAAAAGAACCGTTTCCCATGTCTTTCCACTATCCGTGCTTCTGTTGACCTTGATATCAATATCTGCCCAATCGCTCCGAGAACGGCGGCATTCACAATATCGAAGCAACGTACCGTTATCCGTTACAACTAACCCGGGAATTCTAAAGTCTGTATAATCCGCTATCGCCTTTTCTACAACCATTTTCAACGCCTCTCCTTCAAATGCCGTTTTTTATAAAGGGCATTATTTTCTTGGCAATCAATGCCTTTTGTTCCTCGCTGATTTTTGAAAACGGCGGTAAGCAATCGCCAAAATCAAAACCTAGCTGATTCATAACCTCTTTTTCGGCTTGCATTACACCAATCTTGCAAAGAACGGTAATTATTCTGTTTGCCTCGTTTTGTATGCGTTTTGCCTCTTCAATCTTTCCTTCCCCAAATAGCTTTCTTATCAAAACAAATTTGTCAGCCATAAAATTATAAGTGCTTCCGATACCGCCATCCGCCCCCATCGCAAGTCCTGAAAGCATCATTTCGTCGTATCCGTTGAAAACAAGCTTGTCGGGGAATTTACTCTTGCACTGCTCAAGCGTAAAGAAATCGTTTGAGGTAAATTTAATTCCCGCAAACCGATCGTCACCAAGGAAGGCAGATATTTCATCAGACCCCATAGATACACCAGAAAACGCAGGGAAGTGGTAAACCAGCATTTTCATTCCCGAGGATTCTGCAAGACGAACGTAATAGTCCTTGATTTCTGAGAAACTGAACTTATAATAAAACGGTGCAACCGATGAAATCAGATCGTAGGATAGCTCACGGGCATACGCCGCCAATTTGTGCGCATCGCGTTCGTTCAAGCTTCCGACGTGTGCAATCAGATTCGCATCCTTTGCGTTATCTTTGACAATGCTCATGATCTCCATTCGCTCTTCTGCGCTCAGCATCAGTGCCTCCGCCGTGCTTCCGCAAACGTAAAATCCGTCTGCTCCGAGTGCGAGATTATAACGCACAAGCTTTGCAAGCTCTTTTTCGTTGATCTTACCATCCTTTGTAAAGGGGGTAAGCAACGCGGTATAGATTCCTTTTAAGTTTTTCATTTTCTTCTTCCTTTCTTTGTTTTCATCATTATATCTCAAAAATAAGAGTGAAAAAAGTTTTTTCTTGCCTGTTTTTTGACTTGTATTGCTTTTTTCTGCAAAATGCGGTATAATGGTCGAGGAGGTGATTGAGCAATGAGCGATATTATATATAAACAAGTTGGGCGCGACGATCATTACAAGATTTGGCACAGACCCGAAAAAAACATGTTCATATTGATCCAATTCGGAAGCGGAAGCATTGTTACAAGAGAGAAAAGTTATCCTATGGAAAAAGGGCTGCTCTGTTTTATCGGAAATCGTAAATACCATTACACATTCCCGGATATTCCCGAGCAATACATAAGAAGTAAGCTCTTTGTTGATTCAGAAGAGCTTGAAAAAATCTCCGGACTTCTATCACATAACCGAAAATTATATCCTATACTTGGCGAGGATAGGATCGTGATGGGGATGCTTTCCGAGCACAATCTTCACCGTGCGGAAGATATTTTTGAAGAGCTTAATAAGCTAAGGAGCGACACAGATCATTTTCAAGCAAAGTCCTATGCGGCAATTTTCGATTTGACGGTACTGATCTCTCAGAGCATGGGGGATAAGCTCACCTGTAATTTTGACAACATCCAAACGGCGGTGGAATACATCAACCATCATATTACAGAGGAACTAAAAATTGATCAGATTTGCGCCTCGTGCTATCTGAGCAAATATCATTTTTGCAGACTGTTCAAGAAAAAAGTCGGATTGACCGTTATGGAGTATATAATGAAAACACGAATCACCATGGCAAAAGAGTTGCTTTGCAAAACAGATCTGTCGATCACGGAAATCAGCGAAAGTTGCGGATTCAGCAGCATTTCATTTTTTTCACGCACTTTCAAAAACGAAACCGGAGTGTCGCCCTTGCAATACAAAAAGCAAAAGACCGAAAAGATTTTTTAGCAGAATGCCATCTTATCAAAATCGAATCCAAAAGGATAAATAATTTATGTGGAGTCGTGCAGGGGATTGTGCTTATGTTGGACAGTTTTTTTATAATGTTATACCCCATTTCAATAGTAAAACACCTTCAAGGTAGATATAAAGTAGATATAAAAGGACGATTTTCTTAACAAACGGTGTCAAAACAGTCAACAAATTGTAAAAATGTGTTGTCCCTACTTGAACACACTCGTGAGTGGCTCACCTATAATCCAAAACGGCAAGCTCGTCGGAGCTGTCACCCACGTCCTTATCAACGACCCTACCCGCGGCTACGGTATATTCATTGAGAATATGCTCACCAAAATGGCAGACAAAGTGGGGTGAAAAATAAAAGGCAATATCGTCAAACGGCGATATTGCTTTTTTGCGTAAGATTCAAATTTTGATTTATCGGTGGGTTAAAAAGAAGAATCCCCCCAAGACGAAGCCTTCCCCTTGAGGGGAAGGTGGCACGAGCCATAAGCGAGTGACGGATGAGGTGTTCGAATATCAAGCAACTACTCATCCACCGCTGT
>JAZQYP010000043.1:0-11615 GCA_045633625.1 Eubacteriales bacterium | reverse complement strand
AGCGACTGAGGGATTGTTCACCTTAAATCTATATTTTACAATCCTTCCGTCACTCCGCCTTGCTTCGTGCCACCTCCCTTTACACAAGGGAGGCTAAAGAGTGATTTGCACTAAACAAACTCATCGACAAATCAAAATTTGAAACCAAAGGTGCTCAGTCGTTCGTCACGTCACCGTTGCCGCCAAGGTCAATTGGATCGCCGAGATAGGTGGGCTCGGGTGCCAGTATAGTGTATGCGAAGTCCTTCGCTCGCGCCAAGACCTCGCGCACGTCGCGTACGATCTGTCCTGAGTAGGTGCGAATGTCGGCGGATACGCCGTACGCCTCGATACCGAGCGACTTTGCTATATAGAGCGCTCTTGTAAGATGATATTTTTGGGTGACTATCACTATTTTTTTTGCACCGAATATTTCCTTTGCACGATAGATGCTCTCATAGGTAGAAAAGCCTGCGTGGTCCATAAAAACGTCCTCCGAGGGCACGCCCGCTGACACGGCAAAGTCCTTCATAGCGCCTACCTCGTTGTATTCCTTTTGCCCGTGATCGCCGCTCATAAGGAGTTTGTCCGCCACACCGCTCTCATAGAGGGAGATGGCAGTTGTAAGTCTGTCGGCAAGCATATCGCTCGGCTTTCCGTTGTCGCGCACGAGACAACCGAGCACGAGCACGCAGTCAACGTCGTCGAGCGCCGCGGCGTCCTCTGCCGAAATTATCAAGTCGGACACACTGCCGAGCATAAAGAGATTTATTGCGCCAACTGCCGCGCCGCACAGGAGTGCCGCAAGGCAAAGGGATAGAGCGATCTTCAAAAAAAGAGATAATTTCATAGCGACCTCCTTGAGGGACAGATGTTCTAAGACAATTATACAACAAAAGTCGGGGTGTATCAATAGGGCGAAAATTTTTCGTTGAAATCCACAAAAAGAGTAAAGTGGTTTTGTGGGTCTGACCAAAAAAAATCAAAAAAAACCAATCCTATTTACAATGTTTTTTTGGTATGGTATAATTATGTGAAAAATACTGCCATGACGGCATTAAGGAGAAAGATATGAAAAGAATAATTGCGTTATTTCTCGCATTGTTACTCGTTTTTTCACTCGTTGGATGTAATCCCGACGATACTCCCGTCGACCCCGTCGACCCCATCGAGAGCGATACCGAGACGCAAAAGACAGATGAGGACGCTCCAAAGACACAGGCAAGCGGTATAAAGCTTACCGATGAATTCGTGTTTGAGGCACATAGCGACAACGACAGAATAAAGCTTGAGGCAGATTTCATAAAGGTGTCCGAGGTGGACGAAAAGTATCGCTCGCGTAACAGCGGCTGTACCTTCATTTCCTACGAGGCTCCTCAGTTTGAGGTTTCGGAGCTTTACGAGGGAACAAAGGGCGGTACCATCCGCTTTGCGACTACCGCAAAATCGATAAGAATAAAGGCAAAATTCGACACAAAGGACTATCTGCGTTTGCCGCACATACAGGATAGAGGCAACTTCGGTATCGAGGTTTTCGAGGGCTCGGGAACGTATAGAGTTGACAGAGGCGTTAACCTCAAGACATATTCGGGCCTCGACCTTGACGAGACCTTTTCGCTCAGCGGCGGATATAACGAGGTGCTCATCACTCTGCCTTACGGCGCATCCGTGCTTTCCTTTGAGATAGGCTTCCTGAGCGAGAACGACGGAATCGCACTTCCTATCGAGAGAGACTATGCACCCGTAGTTTTCTACGGCTCGGCTATAACACAGGGACTTTCGGCTTCTAAGGCGGGCAACGCTTATGCAAATCTTGCTTGCCGTATGCTCAACGCCGATATGATAAACCTCGGATTCTTTGAGGGCGCGCACGGCGAGATCGAGATTGCTGAGTACATCGCATCCCTCGATGAGATATCGGCGTTCGTTATGGAGTTTGATAACGGTGCTACTCTTGAGGAGCTCCGCGCTAATCACTATAACTTCTATAAGAAGGTAAGAGACGCACATCCCGATATCCCGATAATCATCATGTCCGACCCCGTATTTACTCCCGCTCAGCTTGAGGCATCCAAGGAGAGAGTGGCAGTAATAGAGGATACCTACAACAAGGCTATCGAGGCGGGCGACAATAGAGTATACTTCCTCAATGGCGGCGAGATGTTCCCGATGGGAGCGGGCATCTCCGATATTTACTCGGTAGAGCTCACCTATCCCTCCGATACGGGAATGTTCTACATGGCAACCAACGTATACGACGTAATCAAGAGCGCATATACGCCCGACTCCGAGAAGAGCGGCACAGACCGTCTCCCCGGTCTTCGCGATGCATTTGACTTTGTTTATGCACCTGACGAGGCAGACGTTGCAGTCGGCGACTACGTAAAGGTGTCGGCAGTAGATAGCAAGTACGTAAAGTCAAGCAAGGACGGCGTTATATACCTCAACTACTCAACTCCTCAGTTTGAGATAGGCGGAATAAACGATCCCGACGATAACAAGAACGAGTTCTACCGTCTTGACGCGTCGAGAAAGCAGGAGTTCTACTCGAACCTTAAGGAAGCGTCCTATTCAACGCTTTCTAATCACACCTCGGGCGGAACGGTACGCTTCCGCACCAATGCCGAGGAGATAGTCATCAAGGCGACAATGAGAAATGCGAGCGCCGGTGGCGGAAACCTCTGCAATTCGGGAAGAAACGGCTTTGACGTATACGTCGGAACGGGCACAGCAAAGACGAGTGCGCTTGCCGAGGGTCAGGTCATAGCAAGTCCTCAGTCGGTAACCGAGACGGTATATCTCGGCGAGGGCTATAAGGAGGTCATGATAGATCTTCCCACCTATGCGGGCGTCGCATCGTTTATGGTAGGCTTTACCGATGAGAATGCAGAGATAGCGGCTCCTCTTGACAGAGCGCTTGATGCTCCCGTGCTCTTCTACGGCTCGTCCATCACTCAGGGCGCGAGCGCTACGAGAACGGGTCTTGCATACCACAATATCGTAACAAGACTTCTCAATGCAGATTGTACAAACCTCGGCTTCTCGGGCTCGGCTCGCGGAGAGCAGATCATGGCAGAGTACATCGCGGCTAAGGATATGTCGGTATTCGTAATGGACTACGACCACAACAGCTCGACACCTGAGCTTCGCGAGATGCATTACGATTTCTATAAGACGGTCCGTGAGGCAAATCCCGACCTGCCCATCCTTATGATCACCCGTCCTATCTTCACACCCGAAAAGACGGCTGACGATCAGGCAAGAGAGGATATAGTTCGCGAAACCTATGAAAAGGCAGTTGCGTCAGGCGACAAGAACGTTTATTTCGTAGAGGGAATAAACTTCTTCCCCTATATGACTATGGCTGACCTTTATATGATCGACGCAGTACATCCCAACGATCTTGGTATGTACTATATGGCAAAGACCGTTTACGAGGCTATTTGCGACATTTTAGCAGAATAATTAATCAAGGCGACCTGCTCGGCAGGTCGCCTTTTTTGCTGTCTTATACAAAACTTTCGGTGTCATCGGGAGAGATTATGAGTGCCGCGAAGCCGAGCTTTTTTGCAAGTGTCGACTCACTGTCATACAAGGGAGTCTTCAGGCAAAGAAGCAGAGGCTTCTTTTTTCTTTTTGCCGTTCTTGCCACGCGCTCAAGAAGGATGCGCTCGGCATCGCGCGAGATCTCGCCCGCAGGCTCACAAAGAGAGAGGGCGTCCCTTTTTACGATGCCAAAATCGCTTGCATCAAGTATTTTGTCACACGCGATTGCGGAGGCGGGGCTGTCGATAATGGCACCAAGGGGTACCTCGCGGCAATCTCTGCCATCACGGCGAAGCTCGTCCGTGAGGATGGTGATAAGCTCCTTTATCTTGCGGAGTGTATCGTACGATGCGCCACAGGGCGCGGCCAGCGCAACTCTGCCGAAAACTGCGGCTCGAAGAGTGGCTCGGAGCTGTCTTGTCAGCGTCTCATCGTGGAAAACGTAAAGCTCGGGATCGCTCTTGCCCTCGGCAGTCAACTTGTTTATGCGAACGCTCCCCATTCCCGAGACCGAGAAGGTGCGTATGACGAGAGGTCTTGGCAGGAGCGATTCGGCAAGAGCGCAGTAGGCATCGAAAAGCATCTCCTCGTCGGGCGGGGCGACAGAGCGCAGATATAGCTCCTCGCTACGAAAAAGACCTATTCCGTCAAGATCGGTCTCGTGTATTCTCGACGCCTCAAGCAGAGAGTCGGTCTTTGCGAGCAAGGGTAGACTTCTTTTTTGGAGAGACGTCCCAAGCATCGGGTGCTCTGTGCGGCTCGCTGTGAATTCCTCCACGGTGTTAAGATCGGGGTCGATGTAGACTACACCGTGGAGAGAGTCGATTATGGCATTTTTGCGTGCCTCACTCTCGCCAAAGTCTTTGTCGGTGAGCACGGCAGGGATAAAGAGAGAGCGCGCGAGTGCGGCGGCAGTAGTTCCTTCCCAGCACTCTGATGCCACGATGCCTATGATCGAGTCACTCAGCTCGTATATTTGGGAGGGGGTCGGTGAGATGGAAAGAAGAATAAAATTCTCGCTTCTCTGCGGGCTTTGTTGCTTTTGCGACAGATGCCTCATAACGCGAGCCGTCACGTCTCGCACGTCCTCCGAGATATCACGAACGTATCCGTTACGCGAGAGCTCGCAGAGATAGGCATCGTGGGAGAGCAATACCGACTCGTCGGCGCTCTTTCCCTCAGCGATATAAAAGCTCGGCGTGCCCGAGAAGAGAGAGCCGTCAAGCAGATAAATCTGCATAAGGAATATCCACGCCTCGCTCTCGCCTGCCTCTGCGGCAAGGCGACGGTGCAGCTCAAGGAGCTCCTCTCGGCTTGCGTTTATCGCACTCTTCAGGCGAGCCGCCTCCCGCCTTGGGTCTCCCGAGGGCGAGGCGACAAGATGCTCTCTTTTCCTTAGATATTCGGTTTTCCCGATAGCGCATCCGCGTTTGTTGCCTCTGCCCTTGAGTGTCAGCATTGTGTGAAGATCTGTCATAACCTTCTCCCCCTTTTTTTATTCATAAATATTTTTCGGTCCTTTTTTATATAATATTCGGTAAAAAATAAAAAGGGGGCGACAGAGAAGGACAAAATTTTCGCTCCCGCGAGTGTATAATTGTCTTTGTGGGGGTGATCTTGTGGAAAAGACCGTATACGCGGACCTTTTGTTTCTTATAAATTTCAGTATGGATTTTCTTTGCTTTTACATATCGTCAAAAATTCTCTCCTTTAAGCTCTCGACAGCCCGTGCAGTGATCGGAGCGGTTCTTGGAGGCGTATATTCGGTGGTGGTTCTGTTTTTGCCCAAGCTTTACGGAGTCTCGTTTCTTATCGACCTTGCCGTTTGCTTTCTTATGTGCCTTGTGGTGTGGGGAGCGAGCAAAAAAAACGACCTTTTTTTAGGTTTCCTTTTCTATTTTGCCGTATCTATGGCTCTCGGCGGCTTTATGACAGCGATCTTTAATCTTTTGAATCGCCTTGGCTTCAACGGGATCGACGCAGGGGAGGGGGACGGAATATCGGTCTGGCTTTTCGCTCTTATAGCCCTCATAAGCGGTGCTACGACACTCATCGGTGGCAAATTTTTCAGAAAACGCTCGTCGGTGCGCTCGGTGGAGCTTGAAATAAGCTATGGCGGTAAGACAAAAAGGCTCTCGGCTTTCGTTGACACGGGAAACCTCTTGTGCGATCCTATTTCGGGAAAGCCCTGCGTTGTGGCACAGACGCGCGAGCTTGAGGATCTTTTGCCAAGTGAGCTTATTTCTGCCGCCGCGCGTGGCGGAGTGACCCTTCTTGAGTCGAGCGCTCACGCAAAAAACATTCGACTCGTGCCCGCGAGGAGCGCAACGGGCGAGGGACTGCTTGTGGCGCTTAAGGTAGATAAAATGCGGATCGACGCGGGGAGCGGTATGTACGAAGCCGATGCCCTTCTTGCCCTCACCACACTTGACGGCAAGAAGGCACTTGTGCCTGCGGGGCTTTTAAGATAGGAGATGATATGATGAAGATAAAGCTTCTTTTTAGGAAAATTCTCGGGGAGATACGGCGTGTTTTCTCAAGTAACGGGATATTTTACGTAAATGGTCCCGAGCTCTTGCCCGCGCCCCTCTCTCGTGAGGAGGAGAGCGAGTTTATCGCGCGCCTTGAGTTTGACGACAGGGCAAGACAGGTGCTCATCGAGCACAATTTGCGCCTCGTGGTCTATATCGCAAAGCGTTTTGAGAATACGGGGACGGGGCTTGAGGATCTCGTTTCTATTGGCACGATAGGACTTGTCAAGGCGATAAACACCTTCCGCGCCGACAAGAATATAAAGCTTGCCACCTATGCCTCGCGTTGCATTGAGAACGAGATACTTATGTATATCCGCAAATATTCGGGCACGAGGGGGGAGGTCTCGATCGACGAGCCTCTTAATACCGATCTTGACGGCAACGAGCTACTTCTGTCCGACGTGCTCGGAAGCGACGAGGAAAGCGTGACCTTCGAGATAGAAAGGGAGGAGGAGCGAGCCACGATTCGTCGGGCTGTGGCGTCTCTCGGGCCGCGTGAGCGTGAGATAATAGAGCTTCGCTACGGAATGCGAGGAGGAGAGGAGCTGACGCAAAAGGAGGTTGCTGACAGGCTTCACATCTCGCAGTCCTATATATCAAGGCTTGAGAAGAAAATTATCGCCCGTCTTCGCGCAGATCTCGCACCGAAATATTAAAAGCATTTTGGTAAAGGATGAATATCGACAAATCTCGTATAAACAAATGAATTGTGATTTATAGGGATATTGTGTAGGGGGATAAACGAGCGATTTCTACAAACACTGTAGGGGCGCGCACTGCGCGTCCGCTCGTGCTTCTTCGGCGTTCGTTGCGGACGGCCATTGGCCGCCCCTACAATCAGAAATGATGTCTTACTCTCTACAAACACACCGACAAATCAAAATTTGAACGATTAAAACCTCTTGCGTTAAATAACATTCCGTGTTATAATATAAAAAACGGCAAGGAGGTGACGGTGTGAGCGAGATGCGCGAATACACAACGGTGCGCCGCGAGGCGTCCGATGAGTTCGAGGAAAAAAGGTCGGTCTTTATAGGCCACGCGCGGCATATTGACTGCGAGCAGGATGCGCTTGATTTTATCAAGGCAAAGAAAAAGGAATATTACGATGCGCGCCACAACGTCTATGCCTACGTGCTTGAGGGGGGCAACGTGATGCGTTACTCCGACGACGGTGAGCCTCAGGGTACGGGTGGCATCCCCGTGCTTGAGACGATAAAAAAGAGTGGGGTGTCCGACGTTTGTGTGGTGGTCACGCGTTACTTCGGGGGCATACTTCTTGGTGCGGGCGGACTTGTTAGAGCCTATTCTCACGGCGCGGCAATAGCGCTCAAGGCGGCAGAGATCGTCACCTACCGTCAGCACTATATATACGAGCTTTCGTGTAGCTATACAAACTATCAAAAATATCTTTTTGAACTCAACAAGGCAGGGATCCTTGTGCTTGATACCGTTTTTGATGCCGACGTCACTATTCAGTTTGCACTTCTGCCTGACGCGGCGGAGAGCTTTATAAATAAGATCGTTGAGCTTTCGGGCGGCAAGGACGTGCCGAAGAAGATCGACGAAAGATTTTGTTGAGGTGGATATGAAAAACGTAAAAAAGATGTTACTTGGAATAGCATTGCTCGTTATTGCCGCTATGGCTATGAGCTTGTGGTTTGCGGGATCTGTTGTGGGTACTGTGGCATTTTTTATAACACTTATTCTTGGAATAATCTTCATTATCGACGGCTATTTGAGCGTAGATAAGGAATAAGGCATTTGAGGAGGGAGTATTATGAACGTTATAGAGGCAAGTGAGCGCTTTAAGGCGCTTCAGGCAAAGATCAGCGCGTATAATCACGCAATGTCGCTGATATATTATGACGGCGCGACCTACGCACCCAAGGGAACGGCGGCAAACCGCGCGCAGACGCTGTCGGTGCTCAGCGCCGAGAGCTATATGCTCTCCACAGGAAAGGACACAGTAGAGCTTCTTGAATTTCTTGACGCGCACAAGGACGAGCTCACGAAAAACGATGCGAGAGCGGTATATCTTGCCCTCAAGAGCATCAGAGATATGCAGAAGATTCCTATGGACGAGTACGTGGCATATGAGGAGCTTCTCGTTGAGGCGGACGACGTATGGCACAGAGCAAAGGAAACAAGCGATTTTGCGCTTTTTTGCCCCATACTTGAAAAGATATTCGACACGCAGAAGAAATTCGCAAAATACTGCGCCCCCGAAAAGCACCCCTACAATTATTGCCTTAATAATTACGAGGACGGGCTTACAATGGAGAAGTGCGACGAGTTCTTCGGCGCACTGAGAAGTCGTCTTGTGCCCCTTATTCGTAAGATCGGCGAGAAGGAGCAGCTTTCCGATAAGATGCTTTGGGGAGATTTTGACGAGAGAGAGCAGGAAAGGTTTGCTCTTGCACTTATGAAGACGATGGGCATCGATATGGCACATTGCGCCCTTGCGACCACCGAGCATCCCTTTACGACAAGCCTTGGCTCGCACCACGACGTGAGAATTACCACAAATTATCAGAAGGATTATCTTGCGTCCTCTATGTTCAGCGTAATTCACGAGGGCGGACACGCGCTTTACGATATGAATTCGGCTGACGAGCTGGCATATACCTATCTTGACGGCGGTGTTTCTATGGGCATTCACGAAAGCCAGAGCCGTTTTTATGAAAATCTGCTCGGTAGAAGCCGCGAGTTTGCTACCTACATATTCCCGAAGGTCTGCGAATGCTTCGGGGAGAAGATGGATGGGTACACAGCAGAGGATTTCTACCGCGCTATCAATATTGTCGAGCCCTCGCTCATACGTACCGAGGCAGACGAGGTCACGTACTGCCTACACGTAATGGTGCGCTACGAGCTTGAAAAGCGCATTATGTCGGACGAGCTTGAGGTGCGCGATCTTCCCGCCGAGTGGAACAGACTCTACCGCGAGTATCTCGGTGTCGAGGTGCCGAATGACAGAGAGGGAGTGCTTCAGGACAGTCACTGGTCGGGCGGCGGAATAGGATATTTCCCGTCATACGCGCTTGGAAGTGCTTACGGCGCACAGCTTCTCCGTAAGATGAAGGAAACTGTTGACGTTGACAATTGCTTACTTGAGGGTAACTTCGAGCCTATCAACGAGTGGAACCGCGAGCATATCTGGAAGTACGGCTGTCTTATGGAGCCGGGCGAGCTGCTTGAGAGCGCACTCGGAGAGAAATTCGATCCCTTTGTCTACACCGAATATCTTGAAAAGAAATACTCTGATCTTTACGGTATCTGACGATAAAATCCCCCCGAGCAGGGGGATTTTTCTTTGTTTCGATTGACTCTCTGCGATCTGTATGCTATAATGAGCGTGAAAAATCTTTTGGAGGAAAAATATGAAGACTTCAACCGAGATAGCGTCCCTTGCCAAGCACGTAGGCGAGGAGAGAGCGATCGAGATGATCGCAAAGGCGGGCTTTGACTCGTGGGATCTTTCTATGTTCCAGATGGCTCGCTATGATTTTACGAATAAATGCCTGAGGGATACCTCGTATCCTATTCATTCGTCCGAGTACGTGGCATATGCCAAGAGATTAAGACAGGTGGGACTTGACAACGGCATCACCTGCAATCAGTCGCACGCCCCATTTCCCGTTTTTGTGCCCGAAATTCGTGACCTGCTTCGTCGCGCCATAGAAATGACGGCGATAGCGGGGGGAGAGGTGTGTGTTATCCACCCCGACAACTACAAGTCGGCAGAGGAGAATGCCGAGATGTATCTTGAGCTTTTGCCCTTTGCGCACGAATGCGGTGTTAAGATTGCCACCGAGAATATGTGGCTTTGGAACAAGGAGGAGGATCACGCCGCTCCTGCCGCTTGCTCGCACCACGATGATTTTGTGGCGCACCTTGACGTTGTAAACGATCCGTATTTTGTAGCTTGTCTTGATATCGGTCACGCCGAGATGTACGGACTTGACACCACCGCGCGCAAGAGCATTCTGGCGCTTGGCGACAGACTTGCCGCCCTTCACGTGCATGATAACGATCTGCGCAAGGACAGCCATCAGCTCCCCTTCACTATGAAGATAGATTTTGAGGATATGATAGCTGCTCTTAAGGAGGTAAACTACAAGGGCTATATGACGCTTGAGGCTGACGCTTACCTTGCGGCATTTGCTCCCGACGATCTACATACGGGAGTCAAGAATATGGCAGACACGGCAAGAAGACTTGCCAATATGTTTGAGGCTTAAACAAAAAAAGAGACAGAATTTTATTCTGTCTCTTTTTTATATTATGAGCATCGCAAAGCCCGTGAGGAGCACGAGAAATGCGAAGTTGAGAAGGGTAAACATACCCATGTAGTAGCCCGTCTTGCCGGGGTTGTGTCGCTGATACTCGCGGAAGGTGATAAGGCTGGCAAGTGAGGAAATAAGCGTTCCCACACCGCCGATGTTGACTCCGAGAAGCAGCTCGCGGTAGTTGTCGGTGAACTGCGAGAGCAGTATCGCCGAGGGCACGTTACTGATGACTTGACAGGAGAGGATGCTGAATATAAGTGTGCTCTTCTCAAGAAGCACCCCGAAAAAGTCACGTACCGCGTCAATTCTTGCCATATTTCCCGCAAAGATGAAGAAGAAAACGAAGGTGAAAAGCAGAGGATAGTCGACCGTCTCAAGCGCGTGCCTGTCAAGGAAAAGGAGCGCGATAAATATCACGATAAGTCCTATTCTGTAATCGATTCCTCTGAAAACGATGAGTATCGAGAGCAAAAAGAGGAAAAGGTAAACGGCAGTTCTGCGGCGGGGAACCTCGATTTTCTCGTCGGTCACCTGCATCGGCTCCGCTTTTACGAAAATAAGGCAGAAAACCGTGATAAGTGCCACCGCAAAGGCAAAGGGAGCTGCCATAATAGCCATAAACTCGCCTGCGGGGATATTGAATTTCGTGTAGAGATAAAGGTTTTGCGGGTTACCAAAGGGCGTGAGCATTCCACCGAGGTTTGCGGCGATGTTCTGCATAATAAAGGTGAATGCCATGTATTTTTCCTTGCCCGTGGATGTGAGCGTTATGTAGCCGAGGGGCAGGAAGGTAAGGAGCGCCATGTCGTTTGCGATAAGCATTGAGCCGATAAAGGTGATGTAAACGAGTGTCAGCACCGAAAGGCGCGCCGTCTTCGTGTGCTCGACTATCTTGTGTGCGAGCATATAGAAGAAGTTTACGTCCTTAAGGGCGCAGACGACGGCAAGTACGCAAAACAGACACGTGAGGGTCTTGAAGTCAAAATATCCAACGTATTCCTTGTCGGGGTGGATGATTATGCTCGTCAGAAGCGCCGCCACGAGTGCTATGAGCATAACTGTATTCTTTTTTGCAAATTTCGCTATCGTGTGCATAGCTTCTTCCTTTCTTGATGATTTATGAGCTTCAAATTTTGATTTGTCGATGAGTTTGTTTAGTGCAAATCACTCTTTAGCCTCCCTTGTGTAAAGGGAGGTGGCACGAAGCAAAGCGGAGTGACGGAAGGATTGTAAAATATAGATTTAAGGTGAACAATCCCTCAGT
>JAZQYP010000042.1:0-4633 GCA_045633625.1 Eubacteriales bacterium | reverse complement strand
TTTTGTGTGTTTGTAACGTCAATAAAATGTTACAAAAGATTAAGAAGGACTACAAAAAGCCAAAGTAGATCCCGCTGCGGCTTACGCCTTGCGCTTTCGCTTGTTCGCGCATCCCTCTTGCGCTCAACCCGCGAAAGTTCGGCTTCGCTCAGGATGACACTCTAAGGGAGATAGACAAACGCTTTTTGTGATATCATTCTACCCGATAAATCCCAATTTATCTTATTTATTTCTTTGCTCTTGCGGCGATATAGAATCGCTCTGTGGTGTCGGTTGGGAGTGAGAAATTATAGTCTGCGTACACGCCGAGGAACTCAAAACCGCACTCCATAAGTAATTTTTTGAGTGTGTCAAGCGTGTAGCAACGCTCCCTTTGTTGCTCGTCGGAGCGCATATATTTTCCGTCTATCTCCTCGAAAAGCGTGAGGTAGAAGTCGCAGATTCCGCTTTCCTTGTCGTAAAAATTCTGCCAACCGCAAAATACCTGATATTTCTCACCCGTGTCGCTGTCTTCCATCTCGTCCTCAAGGATATATGAGTTGTCAGAATAGATATTCTCGAACTTGTATGGCGTATTTACGTCAAAAAGGAAGAGACCGTCGGGGTCAAGATAGTTGTGGACGAGTGAGAAGGTGGTCTTTACGTCCTCCTCGGTAAGCAAATAATTTATACTGTCAAGGCAAGAGAGAGTCGCGCCCACAGTTCCGTAGAGCTCGAACTCTCGCATGTCCTGCTTTAAGTAAAGTATGCCTTGTGCGCCCCTCATATATGCCTCGGAGAGCATATCGGCACTTCCGTCAACTCCTATCATATCGTAACCGCGCGTCGAGAGCTCACGCGTCATAGTTCCCGTGCCGCAAGCAAGGTCAAGGACTATTTCAGGGCGAGAGGGAAGAAAGCGGTCAAATGCCGCCTCGACAAAATCCGCCCATTTTTTATAGTCTATTTCTGAATTGAGCTTTTCATATACGTGCGCGATGGCATCGTAGCCCGAGTATGAGTTCATATTATCCCTCACTTTTCAAATTTATCCTCTAAATAATCGAATACCTTATATATGTCTCCTGCGCCCATGATTATTACGGTGTCATTCTCGCACAGGTCGGCAAGTATTGCCTTTGCCGTGTTTTCGAACGAGCCCGTATAGAGAGCCTTCTCGCCTATCATCTTTGCAATAAGCTCTGCCGAGACGCCGAGTGTGTCGGTCTCGCGCGCGGAGTAGATGTCAACCGAGTAGACTCTGTCAGCCGCCTCGAAGGCTGTGGCAAAATCCGAAAGGAATTCCTTTGTTCTTGTATAGGTGTGCGACTGGAAGGCGCAGAGAAGCCTACCCCCACGCGATCTTGCGAGTGCCGCCGCGCCCTCAAGGGTGGTCTTTACCTCGGTAGGATGGTGACCGTAGTCGTCGTAAATATACGCGCCGTGGAGCTTGCCCTTGAGATCCATTCGACGCATAGCACCCGTGAATTTATGCAGTCCCTCTGCAATTTTCTCGGGGGAAAGCCCTGCAAGGTCTGCCGCCGCCGCCGCGGCAAGCGAGTTGTATATGTTGTGGTAGCCCGTGACAGAGAGCTCGACGCGTGCGAAAAATTCACCGCCCTTGCGTATATCAAACGTGGGCATACCTTTCTTTATTTCGATATTTACGGCACGAAAATCGGCACTCTGTTCTATGCCGTAGGTTATTTTTTTGCCTGTGTAATTTTCTATCGAGAGCATAGTATCCTCATCGTCGGCATTAACAACTGCAAAGCCGTCCTTGCCCGTGAGGGATGCGAATCTGCCGTAGGAATCTCTCACCTGCTCAATAGAATGAAAATAATCGACGTGGTCCATCTCCACGTTGAGAATCACCGCGACTGTGGGGTTGAAATCGAGGAAGGAGTCCATATACTCGCACGCCTCGAAGATAAAATCATCTCCCTTGCCCACGCGGTAGGCACCGCCCATTGACTGAAGCTCAGCACCCGAGAGAACGGTGGGGTCGACCTCAGCCGTCATAAATATCTCGGCGCACATAGAGGTCGTGGTGCTCTTGCCGTGCATGCCCGAGACGCCTATACGGCGGGGATAGCCCGTCATAAGATAACCGAGATAGTCGGCACGTGAGATGCAGGGAATGCCTCTCTTTATCGCCTCGACGTACTCAGGGTTGTCGGGGGATATCGCTACCGTGTAGACAACGGCGTCAAAGTCGCGCACGTTTTCTTGAGCGTGCTCGTAGCGAATATCGATCCCCGCCGCCGAGAGCTTGTCGGTAAGAGCGGTGCGACATCTGTCAGAGCCGCCGACGCGGTAGCCGCGCAGGTGCGTTATATGTGCAAGAGAGGACATATTTATGCCACCGATGCCGATGAAAAATATACTTTTAACGTCCCGAAGCATTGCGGTGATAGTCGCCGCTCCGAAATGTGTGTTTGTCGTAGCCATAATTTCCCCTAAAACAAAAAGATGCGTTCAAAAAACGGTGTGCTTGAATAACTGTCAAAATTATGCTCTATAATAAGGTCAGTAAAGCACATAAAAAACAATGGAGGAAGCTTAAATGAAGATAACCGATGTAAAAATAAGAAAAACCTTTGACGAAGGACCTATGAAGGCAATAGCCTCTGTCACCTTTGACGGACAGCTTGCCGTTCACGACGTGAAGGTGATAAACGCGCGCGACCGATTTTTTATCGTGATGCCCAGTCGCAAAAATCCCGACGAGAGCTATCGCGATATAGTTCATCCAATAAACTCCGAGTTCAGAGGTATTCTTGAGGCGGGCGTTATCGCCGCATACGAGGAGGCACTCGCAAAGGATGAGGCGGACGTGCTTGCCACAAGCTATCAGCCCGTATAATTTTATGAAATAAACCGAACTGCCGTGAAAATAAATACGGCAGTTTTTTTATTTATAATATGCCGTGTCCAAGGATGACGCCCTTGTCGGAGAGTGTCATCGTGCCGAAATAGTACTTGAAGCCCGTGTCGGAGCGGAGTCTGCCCACGCTTCCGGGATTAAAGATACGAAGAGGCTTTGTGAGCGTCACACCGCCCACTTCGGTGCCCTCGGGAAGATATTTTTCGAGAGGGAAGTGAGTGTGACCGAGGAGCAGAATATCGGCTCCCACAGCCGCCGCACGAGCCGCCGCCTTGTCAAAGTAGGTCGGCTCTATCGAATACAGATGACCGTGTGTCAGCATTATAGTATATCCATCAAAGCGCACTGTGCGCTCGGTGGGAATGCCCTCGTCGGCGTCGCAGTTGCCTCTGACACAAAAGAGGGGAGTACCATGGTATCTGTCGCTGTCGTCAAAATCGTCGGTGCCGTCGCCAAGATAAAATATTGCGTCAAGGGAGACGCAACGCTCATACGCCTTTTCCACGTTTATCCTATTTCTGTGCGAATCGGAGATAACGAGGAAATTCATACCTCTGCTACCTCTCTTGCGGGCTGCTCCTTTAAGAATTCTGAGCCCCTCGGGATCACGAAATCGAGCGCGCCGCGCTTGATCTCAAAATGAAGCTCGCGGTCGATGTCGTTTACCTCGCCGTCGATGCTTATGCTCTGGATTCCGGAGAAGCGCATATCTACAGTCGAGCCACTGCCTGTGGTAAGGATCTTTGCGTTCTTCTCACAGATGTGCGTGCCTTTTTTGTAGCTCGAGACGAGAGTGAGGAACTTGATTCTTGAGACGTTGTTTATGAAAAGATAATTTATCTTGCCGTCGGTGAGCATCGCGTGGGGATTCGAATGGAATCCGCCGCCGCAATAGCAGCCGTTGGCGTTGGTGCAGAGAAGGAGGTTGTAGGGCTTGTATTCTCCGCCGTCGACTGACACCTCGACCTTCACGCCGGGCTTCTTAATGAGAGTTATCACAAGACCGAATATGTAAGCAAGTCCTGCGGGGCAAAGGGGTGAGCGCTTGATGCGCACCATCTTCTTTACAACCTCGCAGTCAAAGCCGATATTTACCATGTTTATGGCGTATTTATCGTTAAGAGCGAGCACGTCGACAGGAGTAGCATCTCCCTCGATCTGCGCTTTTATATCAAAGAAAAGCTCCTTTTCCTTGAAGTTGCGTACGAAGTCGTTGCCAGATCCCGCGGGAATAAGACCGACCGACGCGTTTTTCTGACCCACAGCGCCGCTCACCACCTCGTTGAGAGTGCCGTCGCCGCCGCAGGCATAAAATCTTTTTTCTGTCATGGTGTCGCTCTCACACGTCTCTTTTACAAAGCGTGTTGCGTCGCCTGCCGCCGTCGTCTCGTAGATCTCAAAATCGACCCCACACTCGGAGCACACCGCTTTTATTTTGTTGTGCAGCTCCTCACAGCTGTTTTTCTTTCCTGCCGCAGGGTTTGTGATAAAATAATGCTTCATACGCACCTCACATTATAAGTTTATTAAATTTAATTATAACATATATTTCCCATTTTGTCTACAAAATTATTTTACCTTGTCGAAAAAGACCGAAAAAATTCAAATTTTGATTTATCGGTCTGTTGCGTAGGAAGCAAAACATTGTTATTCATTGTAGGGGCGGCCATTGGCCGTCCGCAACAAACACCACAAATCCAATGAACGGACGCGCAATGCGCGCCCCTACAGTGTTTGCGGAAAACGTTCGTTTATCCCTCTACACAA
>JAZQYP010000041.1:0-16762 GCA_045633625.1 Eubacteriales bacterium | reverse complement strand
ACTGAGGGATTGTTCACCTTAAATCTATATTTTACAATCCTTCCGTCACTCCGCTTTGCTTCGTGCCACCTCCCTTTACACAAGGGAGGCTAAAGAGTGATTTGCACTAAACAAACTCATCGACAAATCAAAATTTGAATAATAAAAAACAACGAAAAATATTAAAAAGTGAGGATATAAAAAATGGGAATTTTTGAAATTGCAGCAGAGCTTGGAAAGGCTATAAAGGAAGACGCACGCTACAAGAAATTTGAGGCGGCAAAGACGGCTTACGAGGCGTGTGACGAGCTCCAGAAGAATATGATCGAGTACGAGGTACAGCAGACCGCGCTCCGTAACGAGTACGCAAAGGAAGAGAAGGATATGGTCTTTATCGAGGCTATCCAGAAGAGAATCGACGAGCTCTACCGCGCAGTAGTCGAGTCGCCCGAATTCATCGCACTTAACGAGTCGCAGAACGAGATCAACGAGCTTATGAACAACGTCAATACAACCATAACCTATAACATCACAGGTAAAGAGCCCGACTCGTGCACACACGATTGCTCGACCTGCGGAGGCTGTCACTAATATCCTACGAAAGCGAGGAAAAATGCTATGACTCCAATGATGGAGCAGTATTTTGAGATAAAAAAGGACTATAAGGATTTTCTGCTTTTCTACCGTCTTGGCGACTTCTATGAGATGTTCTTTGACGATGCCATCCTCGCCTCGCGCGAGCTTGAGCTGACTCTTACGGGCAGAGATTGCGGAGAAGCGGAAAGAGCGCCTATGTGCGGCGTGCCCTATCATAGCTCCGAGGGCTATATCGGAAAGCTTATCGAGAAGGGCTATAAGGTAGCCATCTGCGAGCAGACCGAGGATCCCGCCCTTGCAAAGGGACTTGTGCGTCGCGAGGTGGTACGCATTATCACCCCCGGCACCGTTATGTCGTCGGGAATGCTTGACGAGAAAACTAACAACTTCCTCGCATCGGTCTATATGACCGATTTCGAGTGCGGTCTGGCCTTTGCCGATATATCTACGGGCAAGGTCAGCGCTACCGAGCTTTCGGGAGACGCGATGCGTGAGCAGCTCTTCGGTGAGCTTGGCACCTACCGTCCGCGCGAGGTAATATATAACGTGCCCGCATCATTTCTTGGCGACTTTGAGAAGTTTGTAAATAATACTGTCGGCGCACTGCTTACCAAGGGTGAGCCCTCGAAGTTTGACTACGCCTTCTCAAAGGATAGAGTAAGAGAGCAGTTCCGCGATGCAAGTGACGATACGCTTGCGTCAAGAATGATCGTGAGTGCTCTCGGCGGACTTGTGGCATATATCGCAGAGACGCAGAAGACCGACATTTCCTACATAAAGGAGCTGAATATCTACAACGATAGTCAGTATCTGCAGATGGATATAAACACGCGCCGCAACCTTGAGCTGTGTGAGACGATGCGCTCAAAGGAAAAGCGCGGCACACTTCTTTGGGTGCTTGACAAGACAAAAACGGCGGCGGGAGCGAGAATGCTCAAGAGCTTTATCGACCATCCGCTTGTAAATACCTCAAAAATAGCGCGCAGACAGAGAGCGGTAGCCGAGCTCAGCGAGGACTTTATGCTTCGCGAGGACATAGCAAGTCTGCTTTCGGGCGTGCTTGACCTTGAAAGACTGATCGCAAGAACGGTCTACGGCACGGCAAATGCCAAAGACCTGCTTGCAATATGCAACAGTATCGCGGTGCTTCCCGAGCTCAAAAAAACGCTTGCGAGCTGTCACTCTGACGAGCTGTGCCGCCTTTGCGACGAGCTTGATACCCTTGAGGACATCCACTCGATAATCGACGCGTCGATAAAGAAGGACGCACCCTTCTCGGTGCGAGAGGGAGGAATTATCGCCGAGGGCTACAATGCCGACGTTGATAATCTGCGTTCCATTATGTCGGACGGCCGTGGTTGGCTTGAGAGAATTGCCGAGGAAGAGCGAGAGAAGACGGGCATAAAGACCCTTAAGATCAGCTACAACAAGGTCTTCGGGTACTACATAGAGGTCTCAAAGTCCTATATGAATCAGGTGCCCGACAGATATATACGTAAGCAGACGCTTGCTAACGGCGAGAGATACATAACGCAGGAGCTCAAGGATATGGAGTCGATGATCCTTGGTGCTTCCGATAAGGTCTGCACGCTTGAGTATGATATATTCTGCTCCATTCGCGACTTCGTCGCAGGTGAGAGCACGCGCATACAAAAGGCGGCAAATATAATTTCTACGCTTGACGTCTATTTTAGCCTTGCGTACGTTGCGGTGAAGAACAGATACGTCTGCCCCGAGGTCGACGAGTCGAGCGTCATTGAGATACGCGACGGCCGTCACCCCGTTGTCGAGCAGTTTGTGACCGACACTTATTTCGTGCCGAACGATGCACTTCTTGACACAGACAAAAACCGCCTTATGCTCATAACGGGTCCCAATATGGCGGGTAAATCGACATATATGCGACAGATCGCCGAGATCGTTGTTATGGCGCAGATCGGCTCCTTCGTTCCCGCAAAGGAGGCGCGTATCGGCGTTGTGGACAAGCTCTTTACAAGAGTGGGAGCTTCCGACGATCTTGCATCGGGTCAGTCGACCTTTATGCTTGAGATGAACGAGGTCGCGTATATACTTAAGAACGCGACAAAGAAGAGCCTTATCATTTACGATGAGGTGGGCAGAGGAACGTCTACCTTTGACGGAATGAGCATCGCTCGCGCGATAGTTGAGTACACACATAGCAAGAAGATAGGAGCAAAGACACTTTTTGCAACGCACTATCACGAGCTTACTGTCCTTGAGGACGAGCTTGAGGGAGTGGTCAATTACAATATCGCGGCAAAGAAGAGGGGGGACAACATCACCTTCCTTCGTAAGATAGTAAGGGGCTCTACCGACGATAGCTACGGAATCGAGGTAGCAAAGCTTGCGGGAGTGCCGAACGAGGTCATCAAGAGGGCAAAAGAGGTGCTAGCATCTGTTGAGAGTACTGCAAAGGCGCTCTCGGTTTCGGATAAAGCTCCCGCACCCGTCGATGAGACACTTATCACCTTCGACGATTTTGTGAATGACCAGATAATCGAGGAGCTCCGCGCGATAGATATAAACACCCTCTCACCCTACGAGGCAATGAGCTTCCTCTTTGACCTTAAGAAGAGGTTGAAATAATTAAGGTCAAATAACAACGTCAAATAATAATGTCAAATAATGACGTCAAATAATGACGTTGAACAATAAAGACAGGCGTTGTCAATCTAAAGCCTTCCCCAGCGGGGAAGGGGGACCGCGATAGCGGTGGATGAGGAGAACAAAAAAGTAAGAATCTATGGGCTATAAGTATAACAAAAAGCTTGTTCCTTTTGCAAAATCCTTGAGAAAGAATATGACGCCTGAGGAAAAACATTTGTGGTATGATTTTCTAAAAAAGTTGCCTCTGACAGTAAATAGGCAAAAGAACGTAGGAAACTTTATACTTGATTTCTATATTTCAAGTAAGAGATTGGCCATAGAAATCGACGGTTCCCAGCATTCTGATCCCAATAAGAAAAAGTTGGACGAGCAAAGGGACAATGAGCTTGTAAAAATAGGAATAACAACAGTAAGATATAAGAATTCCGATATTAACGATAATTTTATTGCAGTATGTGAGGACCTGCTAAATAAGATAGGGATGACGGCGAGCGATTTGATGGAATGAAGATCGTTAATGAGGCGATCTCCTCATCCACCGCTATCGCGGTCCCCCTTCCCCGCTGGGGAAGGCTTTGAAAGTAGATCTCATTATTGCAAACGGATCAACAAAAATAAACGAAAAATCACTTAAGAAAGGAGAAGTTATGGGAAGGATAAACGTGCTTTCCTTTGAGGTAGCCAACCTCATCGCCGCGGGCGAGGTCGTAGATAGACCTGCGTCGGTGGTAAAGGAGCTTATGGAAAACGCAATTGACTCGGGTGCTGACCGAATTACCGTCGAGATTCAGCACGGCGGAGTGACACTTATCAGCGTAACCGACAACGGTTGCGGAATGGCGGCAGACGAGCTTCCCGTAGCTATAAGACGCCACGCGACAAGCAAG
The DNA here is from genome assembly GCA_045633625.1 of Eubacteriales bacterium. Lineage (GTDB taxonomy): Bacteria > Bacillota > Clostridia > Oscillospirales > CAG-272 > HGM12713. Next base: position 12,671 of record JAZQYP010000041.1, on the reverse strand, counting down.
ATTCGCGATGCCGCCGACCTTGACGGAATCGTCACGCTCGGCTTCAGAGGAGAAGCACTCGCGGCGATAGCGTCGGTCTCCCACCTCCGCATAATCTCAAGAGAGCGCGGCACCGACACGGGTGCTATGCTTGAGGCGGACTGCGGAAATATAGTCGGCGTCACCGAGAGAGGCGCCGCCGAGGGCACAAGAATTATCGTCGAGGACCTTTTTTCTAACGTCCCCGCGAGAAGAAAATTCTTAAAGAAGGACGCCACCGAGGCAATGGCTGTCGCGGCGTACGTAGAGAAGATAGCCCTCTCCCACCCCGAGATAGCGATGAGGCTTATCGTTGACGGAACGATGAAGATTGACACCGTCGGCGACGGCAATCTCAAAAATACCGTATATTCGCTCTTCGGTAAGGAATTTGCATCAAAATTGCTTGATTGCAATATCGAGCTTGATGGCATTCGCGTGTCGGGCTTTATCGGCAGGACCGATAACGTGCGCGCCAACAGAAATTTCCAGAATTTCTTCATAAACGGCAGATACATAAGAAGCAAGACTGCAATGGCGGCGCTTGAGCAGGCGTATACCTCGTATATTCCGCCCGAGAAGTTCCCGTGCTGTGTGCTCCGCATCGACGTAAATCCCACCGCGGTCGACGTAAACGTCCACCCCGCAAAGCTTGAGGTCAAGTTCTCAAACGAGCGTCCCGTCTTTGAGGCGGTGTATTATGCGGTGCGCGGCGCGCTTGAGGCAAACGTCAGCCGCCCGTCGATAGACACGGCAAGATTCACGCAGGGCTCGGTTCGCGTCAGCGATATGACGACGCCCATTCCCGAAAAGAAGGGCGAGAGCCTGAAGGCTCGTCAGGTCGCGGCAGAGCTCTTCACCGCCGCCACGCCAGAGCCGCAAAAGAAGGAGGAGCCAAAGAAGCCTGCCTTCGAGCATATCAGCGCCGAGCAGTACGTAAAGGAATACCTCGGCGGAATGCGTGCGACGGGTGTGAGAGTTGACACCGTCAAGGAAATACCCAAAGCACAAGAAAAAGAGAAAAATAACTTCCCGACAATGCCGAACGAAGAGGCGGCAAAGCCGACAGTGGAAGAAAAGATAATACAGACACCGAATACAGAGCCCACACCCGCGCCTGCACCGAGAATCGAGGAAAAAATCGAGGCAAGGGTAGAGACAAAGGCAGAGACAAAGGTAGAGACAAAGGCAGAAAAGCCGCTTTCCTACCGCATCGTCGGCGAGGTCTTTAACTCCTACGTTCTCGTCGAGCGGGGCGACAGTATGCTAATCATCGATAAGCACGCGGCGCACGAGAGAATAATCTTTGAGCGACTCAAGGCAGGACTTGCAAGCCTTGAGGTCACCTCGCAGATGCTCCTCATTCCCCTTGAGGTGATGATGACGTCGGACGAGATACGTGCGCTTAGCGAATATAAGAGTGAGGTCGAGGCTACGGGCTTTGAGATAACGGCGGGTAAATACGCGGTAAGTATTACGGCTATCCCCGAGGGTATAAGCACCGACGCTGTGCCCGATATGCTCACCGTTATGGCGGAGCGCATACTTGAGAGCACAGGAAGCGCGCGCCTTACAAGAGATATAATCTTCGAAAAGGCACTTTATCAAGCCTCCTGCAAGGCGGCGATAAAGGCGGGCAGGGAATACGCACCAGAGCACGTAAAGTGGATAGTTGACAAGCTTATGGAGCTTCCCGACGTTACCTTCTGCCCCCACGGACGTCCCGTTGCAATGGAGATGAGCCATAAGGGGCTTGATAAGCAATTTGAGAGATGTTAAAAAAGAGAGGATAAATTATGTTTGAGTTACTTGCTACCGACGGCAGAGCGCGCCGCGGAGTGCTTCATACCGTGCATGGTGATATACAGACTCCCGTTTTTATGAACGTGGGCACCTGCGCGGCTATAAAGGGAGGAGTTTCCTCAAGAGAGCTTATAGACCTTGACTGTCAGGTCGAGCTCTCGAATACCTACCACCTTCACATTCGTCCGGGTGATAAGCTTATCTACGAGATGGGCGGACTTCATAAGTTTATGAATTGGGAGCGCCCGATTCTGACCGATAGCGGCGGATTTCAGGTGTTCTCACTATCACAGCTTCGTAAAATTACCGAGGAGGGCGTAAAGTTCGCATCGCACGTCGATGGAAAGAGGATCTTTATGGGTCCCGAGGAGAGTATGCAGATACAGTCAAATCTTGCGTCGACCATTGCAATGGCGTTTGACGAATGCATCGAGAACCCCGCACCCTACAAGTACGTAAGACAGTCGATAGACAGAACTACTCGCTGGCTTGAGAGATGCCGCATCGAGATGGATAGACTGAATTCCTTGCCCGAGACGATAAATAAGCATCAGATGCTCTTCGGTATAAATCAAGGCGGTACGTACGAGGACCTTCGTATCGAGCATATGCAGAGAATATCCGAGATAAAATGCGAGGGATACGCTATCGGTGGACTTGCGGTTGGCGAGGAGACGGAGGAGATGTACCGCATAATCGACGCCGTTGAGCCCTTTATGCCCAAGGATAAGCCGAGATACCTTATGGGCGTCGGTACACCTTGTAATATTCTTGAGGCGGTGCATATGGGAGTCGATTTCTTCGACTGCGTAATGCCCTCAAGAAACGCGCGCCACGGAAACCTCTTTACGTGGCACGGAAAGATGAACATTATGAACGAGAAATACGCAAAGGATCCCCGTCCGTTTGACGAGAACTGCGGATGCCCCGCGTGCCGTAACTACAGCCGTTCTTACGTTCGTCATCTTATTAAGGCAAAGGAGTCGCTCGGTATGAGACTCGCCGTGGCGCACAACCTTTACTTCTATAACAACCTGACAAGAAAAATACGCGAGGCGCTTGACGGCGGATATTTTGAGAGCTTCTACCAGAAGTACAGAAATATCCTCGGCGAGAGAAGCAAGGACTGATAAAAAATTAGAAAATTTAGAGTGTCATCCTGAGCGAAGTCGAACTTTCGCGGGTCGAGCGACAGAGGGAGTCGCGAGCAAGCGAAAGCGCAAGGCGAAGCCGCAGCGGGATCTACTTTAAATTTCTACAGACCTTCTTAATCGTTTGTAACATCCTATTGACGTTACAAACATATAGAAAGGTATCAAAAATCGTTTATAGATCCCTGCTCGTAAAACTCGCAGGTTTTGGCTCGGCTCGTGTCGACCTTCCGACACTCCCTCACCAAAACTTCGACTGCGCTCAGGATGACACAATAAGGGGAGACTGCAAAAGGGAATTGCATATTACCTCCCCACGAAAAAAATATTGCCAAAAAATATAGGAGAAAAGCTATGTTAGAAATATTCGAAAATATTTTAGCTCCCAAGAAAAAGGACAACACAGGACTTATCCTCGGTGTAGCGGCAGGCACACTTGCCGCGGCGGCAGGAGCATACGTTACTGCAAAGGTCGTAAAGCAGATAAAGAGTGATCTTAAGGAGGTCTACTTTGTCTCGACCGACGGTGAGAATATCGTAAGCCTCACAAGCGGCTCGTCAGGCTTTGCAAAGGGACTTACCTTCATTAAGGTCAAGGCATATACCAAGCAGGGAAGTGATGAGTGCAAGTTCTCATTCCTCTCGTGCTCGGGCGGTATTTCTTGCGAGTGGCAGGATAATGAGCACTTAGAGCTGCTTGTCGGCAAGGGCAAAAACAAGTCGTGCTGTGACATTGATTTTAGCGGTGACGAAATAATTTTGAACTATTATCTTAAAAAAATAGAGATTGAATAAGGAGAAAAAGTATGATTTCGAGAATTTTACTTGAGGACGTTCTCGCGGCGGCAATGTCGACAGGCGCTGATTTTGCCGAGGTATATGCCGAGAAGACGAGAAATAACGGTATCAGATTCCTTGACGGAAAAATCGATACGATAAGCGACGATATGGTGTCGGGTGTCGGCGTGCGCGCCTTCCTTGGCACAAGAACGGTCTATGCTACGACCACCGATCTTTCCCGCTCGGGACTTATCCGTTGTGCAAGAGCTGTTGCCGATGCACTCGGACAGAGCAAGGCTGAGGTGTCAATAAACCTCACCGAGCGCATTTTCCCGAACATTCATCCTGTAAAGGTGCTTCCCGGAAGCACTCCCATAAATACGCGTACCGACATACTCAAGGCGGCTTGCTTTGCGGCAAAGGAGCGCGATGAGAAGATAAAGCAGGTAATGGGATCGCTCGCATCGGTCGACCACACAATACTTATTGCTAACAGCGAGGGACTTTACACATCCGACAGACACGTAAGAACAAGAATTGCCGTAAGTGCGGTAGCAGTTTCTCCCGACGGAAGCGACAATCAGTCGGGCTCGGCTTCTCCCGGACGCGGAATGGGACTTGAGATGTTCGACTTTATCGATCCTAAGTCGGTAGGACTTAAGGCGGCAGAGCAGGCACTCGTCAACCTCAGCGCAGGCTACTGCCCCGCAGGACAGATGCCCGTTGCCATTGAGAACGGCTTTGGCGGAGTTATCTTCCACGAGGCTTGCGGACACTCTCTTGAGGCAACGAGCGTAGGTACGGGAACCTCGCAGATGTGCGGCAAGCTCGGTCAGCAGATAGCAAACGTAAAGGTCACCGCTATCGACGACGGAACTATCCCAGGCGCGTGGGGCTCGGTCAATATCGACGACGAGGGAACTCCTACACAGAAAAACGTGCTTATTGAGAACGGAATTCTGAAGAGCTATATGGTAGACCGTCTCGGCTCACGCAGAATGGGCATGGCTATGACGGGTAACGGACGTCGTGAGAGCTTTATGTACGAGCCCACCTCGCGTATGACCAACACCTTTATTGCAAACGGACCCGACAAGAACGAGGATATAATAAAGTCCATCGAGTACGGACTTTATGCAAAGAGCATGGGCGGCGGCTCGGTAAATCCCCTTACGGGTGAGTTCAACTTCGGTGTAAACGAGGGATATATCGTTCGTAACGGCGAGATATGTGAGCCCGTACGTGGCGCATCGCTCGTTGGAACAGGATCGCAGATCCTTATGGACATCGATATGGTCGGAAACAACCTTGAGACCGCGCAGGGAATGTGCGGATCGTCGAGCGGAAGCGTTCCTACCGACGTAGGACAGCCCCTCATCCGCGTATCGAAGATAACTGTAGGAGGTAGATAAGATGACTTTTACCGAAATTAAGGATATAATCTCTGCCGCTTGTAAAAACAACGGCGTTGAGGAATATGAGATATTTTATACGGTTGGCGAGGATATCAGCGCCGAGACACTTAAGGACGACGTAAGTGCCTTCAGCTCGGGTGAGAGCGCAAAGGTATATTTCCGTTGCCTTGTGGACGGACGTATGGGCTATGCCTCTACGAGCTATTTTGACGCCGACGAGCTTGCCGATATCGTGCTTCGCGCAAGAGACAACGCAAAGGCTATCGAGAATGACGACGTGGTAGTAATATTCAAGGGCTCCGAGTCTTATGAGAAGACAACTGCTCCCGAGCCCCAGATGATAGAGGCGGGCGAGCTTAAGGCAAAGGCACTTGAGCTTCAGAGAGCGACCTATGGCGTTGACAGTGCGGTAGTCGACGGAACACAGACCGTTGCTATGTCCTTCAGAAACGAGATGTACCTCTATAACTCTCACGGACTTGAGCTTTCTAACCGCGTAGGTATGTCGGGCTGTTACGTTGCCGCTGTCGTAAATAAGGACGGCGAGGCAAGGGACAATTTTGAGTTCGCGGAGAATATAAACAGCGACGATGCCGCAAAGCTTCCCGAAAAGGCAGTGCAGGGAGCACTTGATAAGATAGGTGCCGGCGAGATCCCCACGGGTAAGTATAACGTAGTTATCGACGGTGCGCAGATGCGCTCGCTTCTCTCGGCATTCTCTCCCGCATTCTCGGCAAAGAACGCACTTCTCGGTATGTCGAAGCTCGCAGGCAAGGAGGGCGAGAAGATCGCCGCAGATATCGTCACAATAACCGACGATCCTATGCGTGAGGGTTGTCCCGTTCAGACAAGCTTTGACGATGAGGGCGTTGCAACTCATAAGAAGACAGTCGTTGAGAACGGAGTTCTTAAGACCCTTCTTTACGATATCACAACAGCTATCAAGGCAGGAAAAGAGACAACGGGTAACGGTCGCCGCGGCGGCAATATCGCTCCCTACAACTTCGGTATCGCGGCAGGAAGTGATACGCTTGATACGCTCTTCAGAAAGGCGGGCGACGGCATCTACGTCACGGGAGTTAAGGGACTTCACGCGGGCGCAAACGCAATTACCGGTGACTTCTCGGTTGAGAGCGAGGGCTTTATCATAAAGGACGGCAAAAAGGCAGGTCCTATCAAGTCGTTTACAGTTGCGGGCAACTTCTTCGCGCTCCTCAATGAGATAGACAGCCTCTCTGACGAGGTCAAGTGGGGAATACCCGGCGGCTTTACAGTTTTCGGCTCTCCCGACGTGCTCATCAAGGATATGAGCGTTGCAGGCAAGTAAAAAAACTTGGCAGACAGAATAGATTTTGTAGGGTGACAATTTATTAAAGCTTTTACCGCACATCCCAAGTGTGTCATCCTGAGCGCAGTCGAAGTTTTGGTGAGGGAGCATAGCGAGCCGATCCAAAACCTGCGAGCAGAGCGAAGCAGGGATCTACAAACGATTTTTGATATCTTTCTATGTGTTTGTAACGTCAATAGGATGTTACAAACGATAAAAAAGTCCATAAAAATTTAAAGTAGATCCCGCCGCGGCTTACGCCTTGCGCTTTTGCTTGCTCGCACGTTCCTTTCGTGCTCGACCCGCAAAAGTTCGACTTCGGACTTCGTCCTTCGCTCAGGATGACACGCTGAGGGAGAAGATGAGAATACTGTGCGTTTATGAAAAAATCCGCAATAATCTATCCCAACTCAAAAGCAACCTTGACAAAACAGGGATATAGTGATAAAATCATACAAAAGTATATCGCAGAAAGGATATAAACAAAAATGAAAAATACTGAAAAGACAATGGACAAAATCGTCGCGCTCTCAAAGACGCGTGGCTTCATATTCCCCGGCTCCGAGATCTACGGCGGCCTTGCAAACACCTGGGACTACGGACCTCTCGGCGTTGAGCTTAAGAACAACGTAAAGAAGGCTTGGTGGAAGAAATTCGTTCAGGAAAATAAATATAACGTAGGACTTGACGCGGCAATCCTTATGAATCCTCAGACTTGGGTAGCATCGGGTCACCTTGCAGGATTTTCCGATCCTCTTATGGACTGTAAGGAGTGTAAGGAGCGCTTCAGAGCCGACAAGATCATCGAGGACTGGTGCGCGGAGAACTCCTTCGAGCTTCCCAAGCCCATCGATGCCTTCACACACGCAGAGATGAAGGAGTTCGTTGAGGAGAAGGGTATTCCTTGTCCCTCCTGCGGCAAGCACAACTTCACCGACATCCGTCAGTTCAACCTTATGTTCAAGACCTTCCAGGGTGTAACAGAGGATGCAAAGAACACAGTTTACCTCCGTCCTGAGACGGCACAGGGAATCTTTACGAACTTCGTAAACGTTCAGAGAACGACTCGTAAGAAGATGCCCTTCGGTATCGCGCAGATCGGTAAGTCCTTCCGTAACGAGATCACTCCCGGTAACTTCATCTTCCGTGTACGTGAGTTCGAGCAGATGGAGCTTGAGTTCTTCTGCAAGCCCGGTACCGACCTTGAGTGGTTCGCATACTGGAGAAACTTCTGCCACCAGTGGCTTCTCTCCATCGGTCTTCGTGACGAGAACATCCGTCTTCGTGGCCACGATCCCGAGGGGCTTTGCTTCTACTCAAAGGCAACAACCGACTTCGAGTTCCTCTTCCCGTTCGGATGGGGCGAGCTTTGGGGCGTTGCCGACAGAACAGACTACGACCTCACACAGCATCAGAACGAGTCGAAAAAGGATCTTACCTACTTTGATCCCGAGACAAACGAGAGATACATTCCTTACGTTGTCGAGCCCTCCCTCGGTGTTGAGAGAAGCGTTCTCGCAGTTCTTTGCGACGCGTACGATGAGGAAGTTATCGATGCAGAGAAGAACGACGTAAGAACGGTTATGCACTTCCATCCCGCTCTCGCGCCCATAAAGGCGGCTATCCTTCCTCTTTCGAAGAAGCTTGCAGGTCCTGCGGGTGAGATCTACGACGAGCTCTCGAAGTACTTTATGGTCGATTACGACGAGGCAGGCTCTATCGGTAAGAGATATCGCCGTCAGGATGAGATCGGTACACCTCTTTGTATCACAGTTGACTTCGACACCGTTGGCGACGCCGAGAAGGCAGGCGACGGCTGCGTGACCGTACGTGACAGAGACACTATGGAGCAGGTAAGAATCCCCGTAAGCGAGCTTAAGGCTTACATCGAGAAGGTAATCGAGTTTTAATCGGGAGATATTATGGCAGCAGCAAGAAAAAAGATAACGAGAATACTTATAAGCATTATTTTTATAGTTTACGGTATCAAGGCGCTCGTCCCTGTGTTAAACGCTCTTGCGGCGCTTGAGATAGTGGGTGCGCTTACGATCGCGCTCGGCTCTGCAATAGCGGTGCTTATGCTTCTTACGGGTCTTTTCGGACTTTTCGGAGCGAGCATCAAGGTCATAAGAGTTCTTGCCGTTATCGTATGCGTACTGTGCAGTGTCGAATTCGTAAGATCGCTCGTGGGTGGAGGCTTCCCGCTTGAATTGCTCGTTCAGGCGCTCCTTGCTTGGATATATTTTGATTGCTGATTAAAGGTTTAGAGGTAATATAATGGATAAAAGAGTACCCGAAATATTTGGCTCAATGGTCTTTAGCGACGACGTAATGCGCGAAAGACTGCCAAAAGAGGTATATAAATCACTTACAAAAACTATGGCTACGGGCAGGACGATAGATGCGTCTATCGCTGACGTCGTGGCAAATGCGATGAAGGACTGGGCGATAGAAAAGGGAGCTACCCACTATACGCACTGGTTCCAGCCCCTTACGGGCGTCACTGCCGAGAAGCACGATTCCTTTATCTCCCCCGTGGGCAACTGCAAGGTGGTAATGGAGTTTTCGGGCAAGGAGCTCATAAAGGGCGAGTCGGACGCGTCATCCTTCCCCTCAGGCGGACTTCGTGCTACCTTTGAGGCAAGAGGATACACCGCGTGGGATCCCGCATCGTATGCCTTCGTCAAGGACAGCACGCTCTACATACCCACCGCATTCTGCTCCTATACGGGCGAGGCGCTCGATACAAAGACGCCCCTGCTTCGTTCAATGGACGCCATCAGCGCACAGGGCCTCCGTCTGCTTCGCCTTTTTGGTGATAATACTACAAGACGCCTTACCACAACGGTCGGCGCCGAGCAGGAGTATTTTATCATCGACAAGGAGATGTACGACAGACGTAAGGACCTTATGTATACGGGCAGAACGCTCTTCGGCGCACCCGCGCCCAAGGGACAGGAGCTTGAGGATCACTATTTCGGACCTCTCAAGTCGCGTATCAGCGCGTATATGAAGGATCTTGACATAGCACTCTGGACACTTGGAATTAATGCCAAGACCGAGCATAACGAGGCGGCTCCCGCACAGCACGAGCTCGCACCCGTATATGCTACTACCAATATGGCGGTCGACCATAATCTTCTTATGATGGAGTATATGAAGAAGATCGCCGAGAAGCACGGACTCGTTTGTCTCTTACACGAGAAGCCCTATAAGGGCGTCAACGGCTCGGGTAAGCACAACAACTGGTCGCTCTCGACCGACGGCGGCAAGAATCTTCTTGATCCCGGAAAGACACCCGCAGAGAATCAAAAGTTCTTGCTTGTTCTTGCGGCAATAGTCAAGGCGGTCGACGATTATCAGGACCTTATGCGAATTTCGGTGGCACACGCAGGCAACGAGCACCGTCTCGGAGCTAACGAGGCGCCCCCCGCAATAGTTTCTATCTTCGTTGGCGAGGATATCGGCACGATCATCGACTCTATCGTTGACGGCACGAGCTACGAGGGTAAAAAGGCGTCGGTTATGGACCTCGGCATCCCCTCGGTGCCTACCTTCCGCAAGGATACGACAGACAGAAACAGAACGTCGCCCTTCGCGTTTACGGGAAATAAGTTTGAGTTCAGAATGCTCGGCTCGTCGCAGAATATCGCGCTTCCCAATATAGTTCTCAACACCGCAGTGGCAGAAAGCTTCCGTCAGTTTGCCGACTTCCTTGAGGCAGAGGACAACTTCTCCGAGGCAGTGAATACCCTCATCCGTGACACCTTCCGCGCACATAAGAGAATAATTTTTGACGGCAACGGATATTCGAAGGAATGGGAGGACGAGGCGGCTCGCCGCGGACTTCTGAATCTCAAGAATTCGATAGATGCTTATAAGCACTATGATGCAAAGAAGAATATAGAGCTCTTCGCACGCCACGGCGTTATGAACGAGACCGAGGTGAAGTCCCGTCAGGAGATCCTCTTTGAGAATTATTCAAAGATTATCAATATCGAGGCACTCACGATGATAGAGATGACGGCAAGAGATATAATTCCTGCAGTCAACGCGTATATTTCTGAGGTGGCAAGCACCGCCGCTGCAAAGATGAGCGTTATCTCTACGATAAACTGCTCGGTTGAAAGAGACATTATGACAAAGCTCTCTTCTCTTAACTCGAAGACCTACGAGATGCTTGCAAAGCTCAAGAAGCTTGAGGCAGATGCCGCAAGCACATCCGACGCGGTAGAAAGAGCAGAAAAATACACTCACGAGGTCATACCCGCAATGGAGGAGCTCCGCCGTTACGTCGACGAGATGGAAACGATGACAGCCAGCGACTTCTGGCCCCTCCCCACCTACGGAGATATGATGTTCAAGGTATAAAAAGAAAATGCTGTACGCGAGGCGTACAGCATTTTTTTGTTATTTGCGGGGGGTATTGTGTAGGGGGATAAACGAGCGATTTCTGCAAACACTGTAGGGGCGGCCAATGGCCGTCCGCAACGATCACTGAGGAATCACGAACGGACGCGCAGTGCGCGCCCCTACAATCAAAAATGATGTCTTGCTCTCTACATAACTCCCCGTCAAATCAAAATTTGATGTTATTTTCAATTTGTCAAAAGAGCCTTGGCAAAGAGGTCTATATCCTTTTTGGTGTTGTATATTCCAAAGCTTGCGCGCACAGCTCCCGTATCGATGGTGCCAAGCGTGCTATGACCGAGAGGCGCGCAGTGGTAGCCCGCACGCACGCAGATGCCGCTTGAGTCAAGCGCGGAGGCAAGTGCTTCGGGAGACACCCCTTCCTTGTTGAACAAAAGGGTCGAGCCAACGTGCGAGGGCGCATAAAGCTTAATGCCGTCCATATTCATAAGCATATTCCTGGTGTATTGATAGAGCTCGCACTCATATCCGTGTATCCACTCGATCCCAAGTGTGCGAATGAATTTTATGCCCTCGCAAAGCCCCGCTATCGCGGGCGTAGGAAGTGTTCCCGCCTCGTATCTTTCGGGCGGTTCCTTTGGCATAGAGGGTTCAAGAGAATTCGTTCCGCTGCCCCCTTCGATCATCGTCTCAAGCTCGATGCCCTTGCCGAGCAAAAGCACACCGCAGCCCTGCGGACCGTACAACGCCTTGTGGGCGGGAAGTGCGAGGGCATCAATGCTCATCCTATCAAGATCGATAGGCAATATTCCCGCCGACTGTGCGGCATCAACTGCAAACAAAATTCCGTGTGCGTGGCACAAAGCTCCTATCATCTTTATTGGGAGAGCCGCCGAGCAGATATTTGAGACGTGAGAGCAGATAACGAGCCGAGTGTTCTTTTTGATAAGCGACTCTATATTTTTAAGGATAAGCTCGTCGCGCCCCTTTTCTCTATCGGGGAGGGTACCAAACACGCTGTATTCTATTATGCCCGACGAAGAAAGCTTTTCTATGGGGCGAAGCACCGAATTGTGCTCCATATCTGAGATTATGACGTGATCACCCTTTTTTGCGAGTCCCTTTATTATCAGATTCAGTGAATGGGTAGTGTTTTGAGTGAAAATGACTCTCGCAGGGTCATATAGACCAAAAAGCTCGCAAAGCTCCTCGCGGCACTCAAACACCTTTTTGGCGGCAGCCAAGGAGAGCGAGTGACCGCTTCTTCCCGGATTGCCGCAGTATTCTGTGATGCATCTTAGCACCTCGCGCGGCACGTTGTGAGGCTTTGGAAAGCTCGTTGCGGCGTTATCAAGGTATATCATTTATCTGATGTCTTCCTTTACCGAAATGCCTGCCGAATCGAGAAGGGAACGCACGCTCTTTTCCTGTGCACACGGATAATTTACTCCGTATATACAGCCCACGCGACCTTTCGATTTATCCACCTTCACGACCTCAGACTGAATTGCCGCACGCATAAGATGGCGTTGTGCCTTCATAGCCTCAGTCACAGAGCCTATTGCAAGGCTGCAATAATAATTTTCGTATTTCATATTGTCACCTGTAACGTTTTGCCTGCCATATAGAATGATTTGTATAAACAAATTGGGATTTGTGGGGATATTGTGTAGGGGGATAAACGAGCGATTTCTACAAACACTGTAGGGGCGCGCACTGCGCGTCCGCTCGTGCTTCTTCGGTGTTCGTTGCGGACGGCCACATATTGCTTCGCAAAGGCTACGAACTTCGTTCGTGTGGCCGCCC
>JAZQYP010000040.1:0-2755 GCA_045633625.1 Eubacteriales bacterium | reverse complement strand
GAGGGATTGTTCACCTTAAATCTATATTTTACAATCCTTCCGTCACTCCGCTTTGCTTCGTGCCACCTCCCTTTACACAAGGGAGGCTAAAGGGTGATTTGCACTAAACAAACTCATCGACAAATCAAAATTTGAAATTATTTTATAAAATCCAATTATTTGCACTTGTGCATTTATATATCAAAAATTAACGAGGTAAAAATGGAGCAGAAAACGGTAAAGATAGAAAGCTCGGAGATAACTGCCAGAGTTTTCGGAAGCTACGACATAAACGTGCGTATGGTCGAGCGCGAGTTCGGCGTCCGCGTATATAACCGCTCGGGCGACGACGGTGACGCGGTGATGATAAACGGCGAGGACAAGGAATCGGTAGGTCTCGCCGCCGATTGCGTGCGCTATCTTGCCGATATGGCGCGCTACAACGAGTCGCTCTCCGAGCAACAGGCGACGTACGTCATAAATACCGTGAAGGTCGGCAAGCAGAGCGAGCTTGCAGTGCTGAACGAGGGCGTTATCTGCGTCACGTCGCAGGGCAAGCCGATAAAGGCAAAGACTGTCGGTCAACGACACTACGTCGACTCGATAAACAAAAACACTATTATCTTCGGCGTGGGTCCTGCGGGTACGGGAAAGACCTTTCTTGCCGTGGCTATGGCGGTAAAAGCTCTGCGTGAGAAGCAGGTGGCAAGAATAATCCTCACGCGTCCCGCAATCGAGGCGGGCGAGAAGCTCGGCTTCCTTCCGGGTGACTTGCAGAGCAAGATAGACCCCTATCTGCGACCCCTTTACGACGCGCTTTTCGAGATGATGGGGGCTGAAAACTATCAGCGACACCTCGAAAAAGGCACTATCGAGATAGCACCTCTGGCATATATGCGAGGACGCACGCTTGACGACAGCTTTATAATTCTTGACGAGGCGCAGAACGCAACGCCCGAGCAGATGAAGATGTTCCTCACGCGTCTTGGCTTCAATTCGAAGGCGGTGGTGACGGGCGACCTTACGCAGACCGACCTGCCCTCGTCTCAGAAGAGCGGACTTGCCGAGGCGGTAAAGATTCTTGGCGGTGTTGAGGATATCGCTATCCACCACTTCACCGACCGTGACGTAGTACGTCACAAGCTCGTACAGAAAATAATCCTTGCTTATGAAAGATACGAAAATGAAAAGCGCGAGCGCCGTGAGGAGAGAAATCACCCGAAGCGCCCGCAGGACAAGAAAAGCTAAGAGGTAGACTATGAAAAAAACAATGATATATTTTAACGATTCGCAGGACGCCTACACCGTCTCGTATGCCCTCAAGATGCTCATTCGCCGCGCTGTGTGCGCCTCTCTTGAGTACGAGGGATATGCGAATGCCGCAGAGGTATCTGTGACACTTACCGACAACGAGGGCATTCGTGCGCTCAACCGCGAGTTCCGCGGACTTGACAAGCCGACCGACGTGCTTTCCTTCCCTCTCGTTGAGTATGAGGCAGTTGACACTCCCGCATACGATGAGGACGCGGTGATGCTTGGCGACATAGTAATCTCCCTTGAGAGAGCCGAGGAGCAGGCTGAGGAGTTCGGTCACTCCTTCGAGCGCGAGGTCGCCTTCCTTACGGCACACTCGATGCTCCATCTGCTCGGCTATGACCACGAGAGAAGCGAGGATGAGGACGCAGATATGCGTGCCCGTCAGCGCGAAATTATGAAAATACTCGGACTTGAGGTAAAGTGATATGAAAAAAACAGGATTTATTGCAATAGTAGGACGTCCCAACGTGGGCAAATCAACACTTATGAACGCAATTCTCGGTGAGAAGGTGGCGATAGTGTCGAACAAGCCCCAGACGACGAGAAACCGCATTATCGGGATTCACACGAAGGGTGAGTCGCAGTTCGTTTTCCTTGACACCCCCGGTATCCACAAGCCGAAGAACAGCCTTGGCGAGTTTATGGTAAAGACCGCCAACACCTCTATGACTGATGCTGACGCGGTGATACTTGTCGTTGACGTCTCAAAGGAGATATCGGCGGTCGAGGAGAACGTAATAGATTATCTCAAAAAATCGGGAATCCCCGCCCTTATCGCGCTCAACAAGGTAGACCTTGTGCGCCGCGAGCAGATAGCGGAGACGATAAAGGCGTACTCGGACAAGCATTCCTTTGACGCCTTCGTGCCGATATGCGCGAAGAACGGCAAGAACGTGGACGAGCTTCTTGGTGAGTGCGAGAAATTCCTCTCGGAGTCGGACTGGTTCTTCCCCTCCGATATGGTGACCGACCAGCCTGAGCGTCAGGTGGCGGCTGAGATCATCCGCGAGAAGATACTCCGCACGCTCGACAAGGAGGTTCCTCACGGCACGGCTGTGGTTATCGAGGAATTTAAGGACGAGGGCTCACTTGTGCGTATCCGCGCAGAGATATTCTGCGAGAAGGCGTCTCACAAGGGTATTATCGTTGGCAAGGGAGGCGAGAGCCTCAAGCTCATCGGCTCGTACGCACGTGCAGACCTCGAAAAGATGCTTGGAGCGAAGGTATATCTCAACCTTTGGGTAAAGGTGAAGGAAAACTGGCGTGAAAGTGCCAGAACTGTCAGCAATTTCGGATACATTGAGGAGTAAGACCGAACTTCAAATTTTGATTTGTCGGTGAGTTTGTTTAGTGCAAATCACTCTTTAGCCTCCCTTGTGTAAAGGGAGGTGGCACGAAGCAAAGCGGAGTGACGGAAGGATTGTAAAATATAGATTTAAGGTGAACAATCCCTCAGTCG
>JAZQYP010000039.1:0-29730 GCA_045633625.1 Eubacteriales bacterium | reverse complement strand
CAGTGATATTCTATTCGCCTCTAAATTACAACGCACGAAGTGCATATCACGTGGCTCTGCCACATATCACTGCGTAGCAATATAACTCGCCGCAGGCGAATAGAGTTGCGTCACATAGTGACGCATAAATCCCAATTTATTGACGCAACATAGGGTATTTTAGTCTCTATTCGCCGTTAAAATATTCAAAAGTGTCTCGTCGTATGCGAGGATGAGAGCGAGGGGCTCGCCGCATTCGGTGACAAAGACGTAGATCGAGTCTGTGGGCGCGAGGTCGGGAAGATATGAAAATTTTTTGCGCCCCGCACACCTTTTTTTGAGGCTCTCGCGGTTCTCGGTAGTAGCTCGCTCAACGCTTTCAATATTGCCAAGTGCCACGCGGCAGACGGTGTAGCATCTCTTTCCCTGCGTCTCGATGACGTCAAGATCAAGCATTCTCTCGCCGTTTTCGTGCACCTTGTAGGTGAATCTCTTGAGACTGTAGCGCGACATCAGTGCGAGTGCGGCGATGATGCACGCAAGACCAAGTGACTGAATAATGCCTCGGTACGCCAGCTCGGGGAGAAGGGCGGGAAACAAGAAAAGGAGAGCCGCGCAAAAGATGAGCGCGCCTATCAGAACGTTTGCCGTGTTGTTGGTTTTTTTAGGCTCGAAGGTATACATAGCTTATCCTTTCGGTAATTTTTTCGATATCTCTTGAACTAAGACGAAAATAGTGATATAATATACTGATACAACTATTATATAAAAAAGGAGTAAAGATGTCAAGAGCTACGAGAGCCTTAAGGCTTATTGGAAGAGTAACAAAGATCCTTTTTGCCGCCCTTGTCTTCGGCGTTATCGCTTTCCTTGTGTGGAGAGCCTTTGTTTCGACAAAGCTGCCAGAGACGGTGGCAGACCTTTATATAGATGAGAAGCTGTCGGCGGCAATAGAGTCCGACGGCACTCTTGACGGTGCATTTCGCCAGGAGCAGCGCTCGATCACAAGCACAGAGCGCAATTACGGCTATTTTTCGGTTGAGAAGGCAGTCTTTTTGCCCTCGGCTAACGAGCTGCAGATAATTGCCCGCTACAACAACAGCACCCTGCGCGCGACACAGGAAGACTATTCTCTTGATGCTGTGCCCGACCGCGAGGGCGAGGTTTATGACGTCTCTCTTCTCATAGTCCTCGACAAAACGCCCGAGAACAAGGACGATAACCTCACAGGAGCGGGGGATTCCACCGAGCAGGTGCGAATCCATCCTACAAGAAGTGATGCGGCAAGCACGAAAATGTATAATTATCGCCGTCTTGTCTTTGATTTTGGTGAGCACGATCTTCGAACAATGCTTGAGGAGGGCACGCTTATCGCCGTTTTTGCTGATTTTTACTACGTGGGTGACATAGACTATCAAAAAGAGGCTTACGGCACGCTCTGCCTCTATGATTACATAACAGAGACCATTCCCTACGAGCCTACCAAGAGTGAGAAGGCACGTATTGAGGAGATTCTCTCAAAATGAGGTGACGTATGTCCGACGCAAACAGACCGCTAAACAGAATATGCGCCATCCACGACCTCTCCTGCTTCGGCAGGTGTGCCCTTACGGTAATAATGCCCACCCTCTCGGCGATGGGCAATCAGGTCGTGCCTGTGCCGACGGCTCTTCTTTCGACCCACACGGGTGGCTTTGAGAATATGCATTTTCTTGACCTTACCGACTCGATGGAGGGCATTGCCAAGCATTTTACCTCTCTTGGTCTTACCTTTGACGCTATTTATTCGGGATTTCTTGGAAGTGAAGCGCAGATAGACGCCGTTGCCGATTATATTGACAGATTCAGGCGTGACTCGCACATCGTGCTCGTTGACCCCGTTATGGGAGATGACGGCAAGCTTTATTCGACCTATACCGAGGGCATGATGAGGGGTATGAGACGTCTTTGTCATAATGCAGACGTCATCACGCCAAATATTACAGAGGCCTTCTTCCTTGCCGAGCGCGAGTTTATCGATACCACAGAGCTCTCTCACGACGAGGCGCTTTTGATCGTTCGCTCTCTTGCCGAGAGCTTTTGCGATTTTGGCAACAAAAAGATAGTAATTACGGGAATTCCCTACGGAAAGGATTCCTTTGCGACATACGGATATGACAGAGAGGCAGACGACGAGTTTTTCTATACCGTAAGACGCATCCGCCTCTCATATCCCGGCACGGGCGACCTTTTTGCCTCGGTGCTGCTTGGAAAGCTGCTTGCGGGAGTTGATTTTTACCCCGCGCTCGTTTATGCTTCCGATTTTGTGGGCAGAGTGATGGAATATTCCTCGAAATTTGACACTCCCCTGCGCGATGGCGTGGCATTTGAAGCCTTTCTCTCGGAGCTTGCGCCGAGAACACAGCTTTGAGGTAATTATGGAACAGAAAAGATTTACGAAAAACGACGATAGCTTTATATGTGAGAACTGTGGACGTGAGGTGCTCCCTCTCGGTTACAGCTCGCGAAATCATTGCCCCTTTTGCCTTTGGTCGCTCCACGTTGACGTAAACCCCGGCGACAGAGCCGAGGATTGCCGCGGCAAGCTGAAACCCGTCAAGGTGCTTCCCGACGCGAAAAAGGGATATATTATCGTGCATAAATGCGAGAAATGCGGTGCTATTCGACGCAATCGCGCGGCGCACGATGCAAAGATCCAGCCTGACGATATTTCGCTTCTTATTAAACTCACGGCAAGTGAGTTTTGAGAGAGCTCCCTTAGAGCGTCATCCTGGGCGCAGTCGAAGTTTTGGCGAGGGAGTGTCGGAAGGTCGACACGAGCCGATCCAAAACCTGCGAGCTCTACGAGCAGGGATCTCCAATCGATCTCTGTTGCCTTTCTATATGTTTGTAACGTCAAAAAATGTGACAAACGATAATAAGGTCTGTAAAAAAGCAAAGTAGATCCCGCTGCGGCTTCGCCTTCCGCTTTTGCTCGCTCGCACGTTCCTTTCGTGCTCGACCCGCAAAAGTTCGACTCTGCACTTCGTGCCTCGCTCAGGATGACACGCAGAAGTGAAACTGCCTATAAAAACAAACCAATTATTAAAAGTTTTTGAAAGGGTTCGGGAAAATCTTTTCTTAAAAAGTTTCCCCGAATATATCTCTATGACACAAAACACACAAATCGCCGTAATAGGCGCAGGACACGCGGGAATAGAGGCGGCACTTGCCGCGGCGAGAACGGGAATTGACACCGTTCTTTTCACGATGTCTCTTGACGCCATAGCCAATATGCCCTGCAATCCCTCGATCGGAGGCACGGGCAAGGGACATCTCGTTTACGAGATAGACGCGCTGGGGGGCGAGATGGGCAGAGCCGCCGATCTCGTTACTATGCAGTCGCGCACCCTCAATCTTGGCAAGGGCGCGGCGGTGCATTCGAAGAGAGTGCAGGCGGACAGAAAGAAATATCACGCCATAATGAAGCACATGCTTGAATCGACCAAAAATTTGCGTCTGGTACAGGCGCAGATAGTCGATATCGAGGTGGAGGACGGCGCTGTTTCGGCAGTTGTGACCTCGCTTGGTCAGCGCTGGGAGTGCCGCGCGGCGATAATATGCACGGGAACCTATCTTGATAGCACGATATTCGTAGGAGACAAGACCGAAAGCAGTGGTCCTGATGGCTTCCTTGCCGCAAAGGGACTCTCACAGAGTCTTCGCGACAAGGGGATCTCGCTTATGCGCTTTAAGACGGGAACTCCTGCGCGAGTCAAGCGAGACACGATAGATTTCTCTAATCTTGAGATCCAAGAGGGAGAGACACCGATAACCCCCTATTCGTCGCTTACCGCCGACAGCTTTTTTGACGGCCTTAAGCAGGCTCCCTGCCACGTCGTTTATACAAACGCACAGACGCATCAGATAATTAAGGACAACCTTTACCGATCGGCAATGTATTCGGGCAATATCCACGGCACAGGACCGCGCTACTGCCCGTCGATCGAGGATAAAATAGTAAGATTTGCCGACAAGGAGCGCCATCAGCTCTTTGTTGAGCCGATGGGATACGATACCGAGGAGATGTATATTCAGGGCTTTTCGACCTCCCTCCCCGTTGACGTTCAACACAAGATGCTTGAGTCTCTTGAAGGCTTCCGCAATGCCGAGATAATGCGCTACGCCTATGCTATTGAGTACGATTGCGCCGATCCCACGCAGCTTGATGCCACACTTGAGTTCAAAAGCATCCGCGGACTTTACGGCGCAGGACAGTTCAACGGAACGTCGGGCTACGAGGAGGCGGCGGCACAGGGTCTTGTTGCAGGACTCAATGCCTCTCTTGCCATTCGAGGAGAGGATCCCCTCATACTTTCGCGCCGAGAGAGCTATATCGGAACGCTTATCGACGACCTTGTCACAAAGGGCACGAATGAGCCCTACCGTATGATGACCTCGCGCTCGGAATACAGACTTCTTTTGCGTCAGGACAATGCCGACGAGCGTCTTTCGGAGAAGGGATACCGCGCAGGATTGCTTCCGAAGGAGCGATACGATGCATATCTTGAGAAGAAAGCGATGATCGAGGCGGAAAAGGAAAGACTTGAGTCGACCTACGTCTCCCCCGCAAAGGCAAACGGACTTCTGACGCGCCTCGGCGGCACGCCACTGGGAAGCGGAGCTTCGCTTGCAGACCTTTTGCGCCGACCTGAGATGACCTATGCGGCACTTGCCGAGATCGACGACACACGCCCGAGCATTCCACCCCGCGCCGCAATGAGTGCCGAGGTGAGTATAAAGTATGCGGGATACATCAAAAGACAGGAGTCCGAGGTCGCGCGCCACGCGCGCCTTGAGGCAAAGGCGCTCCCCGCTGACGTCGATTACTCTGAAATAAAGGGTCTGCGTCTTGAAGCGGCGCAGAAGCTTAATAAAATTAAGCCGCTCTCGATAGGACAAGCCTCGCGAATAAGCGGAGTCAACCCTGCAGATATATCGGTGCTTTTGATATATTTTGGGATGAACTGATAATTATATTCCCCACAAGCACGCAAAATAACACCGTGTAATTACAAATCATAGGGCAAAACGCACCACTATGTAAATCGCAGAAGCTTGGTATTGCCGTGTTGCAGATCTTTTAGGGACACGTGAACCCACCGAGATATATTCCATTAATCATTGAAGGAATAAATCAAACTGTAAAGTTGCAAAAAACAACGAAATTGTGGGCAAAACGCACCACAACGGCATAAAAACAATCATAAAAACACAAAAATAACCCACACAAAGAGGAAAAATGGAACAAATAAACTTTTTGGAAATATTTGGAAATTTGTCAGAGCTTAACGGAATTGACACTGTCGCCGAGGGTGCGGCACATAAGCTCTACGGGCTTTCGGTCTGTCTTGCCGAGGCGAATAAGATCCACAATCTTACGGCGATAAAGGATGAGAAGGAAGTGATCCTTAAGCACTTTGTCGACTCACTTATGATCTCTCCTTTCGTTCCTGCAGGGGCGCGAGTGATCGACGTTGGGTGCGGAGCGGGCTTCCCCTCTCTGCCTCTTGCAATAGCAAGACCTGACGTAACCGTGCTCGGAGTAGACAGTACGGCAAAAAAGATAAATTACGTAAATGAGACGGCGAGAACACTTGGCCTTGATAATCTTGAGGCTATCTCGACAAGAGCGGAGGAGCTGGCGCACGATAAAGGCTATAGAGAGAGCTTCGATATAGCCACAGCACGCGCAGTTGCCTCTTTGCCTGTGCTTTGCGAGCTTTGCTTGCCATTTGTTAAGGTTGGAGGCTTCTTCGTTGCCATGAAGGCGCAAAATCCCGAGGAGGAGATCGCGGCGTCGCTCAGTGCTATATCAAAATGCGGTGGTGAGCTCTATAAGACGGTCCATAAGGAGCTTCGATCTGACACGGGAGCGATCGACAAAAGGTGTCTTATAATTATTAAAAAAGTAAAAGCTACTCCCGATGCTTATCCAAGAAGTTACTCTAAAATTGCAAAAAAGCCGCTATAATGCGGCTTTTTTCTATATATTAAAGGAAAAATATATGAGAAGGTCGGAAAAGGACTAAAAATATTTTAAGCAATAAGCAAAAAACGGCAAAAATTTCCCGCACGAAGTATTATAATATCTAAGTAAATTAAATGATAAGCGGGAGGTTTTGATGAATATCAAGAAAAGCAGGTCGCATTGCGACAAAACGGCATCGTCTGCCGTCTTTCAGATCAAAATAGACGATATAAGACCAAATAGATCTCAGCCGAGAATAGAGTTTGACACAAATTCTATAATACGTCTCGCGGATTCTATTCGCAGATATGGAATACTTCACCCTTTAAGTGTAAGAAAAACAAACGAGGAAGGCTATCGATTCGAGCTAATTGCAGGAGAAAGACGTCTCAGAGCCGCAAGGTCGTTAGGATATTTCAGCGTGCCGTGTATAATTGTCGAAGCAGACGAAAAAATGTCGGCAGAACTTGCAATAATTGAAAACCTTTTACGAGAAGATCTGAATATGTTTGAAGAAGCGTATGGTTTTCGTCAACTAATAGACAATTATTCAATGACGCAAGAAGAAATTGCAAGAAAAGTCATGTTAAGTCAGTCTGCGGTGGCAAACAAATTGCGGCTTTTGAAGCTAAGTTATGATGAGCAACAAAAAATCATCGAATATGAGCTCACAGAACGGCACGCAAGGGCGCTTTTGCGCCTGAATGATGCGAAAACGCGACTTGAAGCACTAGAATATATCGGAAAGTATAAATTGAACGTCTTAGCTACCGAGCAATACGTGGAGAGGCTCAGGAACGTAGATTTGTGCCCCGAAAGGCTTGCTGATGAAAAAAATTGTCGGGAGTATAGTGTTGAAAAGGCGGCAAACGATGTCTTGAATGTAATCAATAAAAAGCTTGATAGTATCAAAAAGTCAGGAAACGACGCAAACGTAAGCGTAAAAGAAACGCAGAACGGCATTGAATTGCTTATTACAATATCGAAAACAAACAAAAATGGCGAGCAAATGCAGCTTTTTGCGTAGATTTCTCATCTTACAACCGATATCACCCAAGTGTTCCACGTGAAACGCTTGGGTGATATTTGTTACTAAGCCTTTTATAATCACGGTGTTGTTTCACGTGAAACAACGGAACGATAGAGGTTTGTCGTGACGCTCATGCAATTAATTGGCGACGGCATAATGTTTCACGTGAAACTTTAGAGGCAGCTCGGCTCGCTCGCGCAAGTGCAAATTTAACGGGGACGTTTCACGTGAAACAAAATTTAATTGGAGTTGCCAAAACACAATTGTTTTGCGGCATTTACACAATAAACAACCCGAAACAAGACAAAAAGTTTCACGTGAAACAAAAAAGTAGCACTAAATATCGTGTAAATGTTGATAAATATATTGATTTTTCTGTGTGCTTGTGCTATAATAATAATCAAGTATAAAACAATGCGTCTTTAGGCGCTGAAATCATAAAATAATACGGAGGTATAAACAAAAATATGGGAAAAATCATATCTTTTGCTAACCAAAAGGGTGGCGTTGGCAAGACAACCTCTTGCGTGAACATAGCCGCTTCTCTCGGAGTTCTTGGTCACAAGGTTCTGATTATTGATATGGACCCTCAGGGAAATGCAACAAGCGGTGTTGGTGTAAGTAAAAAAACACTTAAAAGCTCGTCAAAGGACGTTCTTACGGACGTTGTGAGCGCAAAAGAGGCAATTATAGAGACACCGTACGACAATCTTTCGATAATTCCTACTAATACAACGCTTGCGGGCGCTGAATTTGATCTTTATGACTTTGATGAGAGCGAATATAGACTCAAAAAGGCACTTTCCGAGGTCAAGGACGAGTTTGATTATATACTTATAGACTGTCCTCCCTCGCTTGGAATGCTTACAATCAATGCATTTACTGCTTCTGACGGCATAATCGTGCCTATGCAGTGTGAGTTTTATGCTCTTGAGGGACTTTCGCAGCTTATGATCACGATAAATCGTATAAAGAGACTCTACAATCCCGATCTTAACGTCAGCGGAATACTTATTACAATGTATAACGGCAGACTTTTGCTTTCTATGCAGGTTATGGCAGAGCTCTCAAAGCACTACGGAGACAAGCTTTTCGAGGCAAAGATCTCCAGAAACGTCAAGCTTACAGAGGCTCCCGGCTTTGGAAAGCCCGTTTATTATCACGACAAGAACTCCAAGGGATCAAAGGAATACCTTGAGGTTGCCAAGGAGCTTGCGGTCAGAATATAATTTTTATGTGTAAAATGCCTTTAAGATCCATTTGTTTGGGCAATTTTAAGATAAAAGACACGCAAAACCACTCATTTTTTAATAAAAGGAGGCTTTTATGGCTAAAAAACCGTCAGGACTTGGCAGAGGTCTCGGCGATCTCTTTGAGGACAATGCCCCGGAGGTCAAGACCGACAAGTCAAAGGTAATAGTTCGTCATCCCGAGGGTGATAAAAATATGAAATCGGGCCCCGATCTTTTTGAAAAAGACAAAAAACCGAAGAACAGAAGTGTTCTTCAGAACTACAGATAAAAGGAGAAAAGACCATGGCGAGAAAGGATAGTGGCCTTGGAAGAGGCTTTTACGATATTTTTGAGGATAATATGCTCGAGCAGAAGAAGGGCTTGGCTGAGGCAATAAGAATTGCCGATATTGAGCCCAGACACGATCAGCCCCGAAAGACCTTTGAGAGAGAATCTCTTGAGACTCTTGCTGATTCTATTGCGACGTACGGTGTGCTTCAGCCTATTATCGTAAGAGAAAACCCCGACGTTCAGGGCTTTTATGAGGTAATTGCGGGTGAGAGACGTTGGAGAGCGGCAAAAATGGCTGGTCTTACCGAAATTCCCGCGGTTGTTTACGACGGCGACGATCTCAAGACTGCACAGGTTGCACTTATTGAGAACGTTCAGCGAGAGGATCTCAATCCCGTTGAAGAGGCATTCGGTTATCAGGCTCTCATTGAGCGCTTCAAGCTGACACAGGATCAGGTGGCAAAGCAGGTTGGAAAGAGCCGTCCCGCTATTGCAAATATGTTAAGACTTCTCGATCTTCCCGACGAGGCGCTTGAAATGCTCAAAAACGGAGCAATTTCAGCAGGACACGCTCGCGCGCTTCTCGGACTTGAGGACGAGAGTGCGATCAATCCGCTTGCATCTCGCATCGTAGAGCGTTCTATGAGCGTTCGTGACGTCGAGTCGGCGGTAAGAAGAATGAATCAGACCAAATTTGAGGATGAAGAAGAGCGAGTACACCCGCAGATCAAGGCTCATATGAAGGAGCTTGAGAGACGTGCGATGTCAACGCTTGGCAGAAAGGTACGTATATCCCGTTCCTCAAAGAAAAAGATCGTCGAGCTTACGTATGACGACGATGCAGATCTTGAGGCACTCCTCAAGACTCTTTGCGGTGAGAGATTCTTTATAGAAAACTAAAAAAATATTAACAAATTATGAACAAACGGAGATAAAAGACATGTTAGATATAAGATACATTAAGGAAAAGCCCGATGAAGTTGTTGCCCGCC
The DNA here is from genome assembly GCA_045633625.1 of Eubacteriales bacterium. Lineage (GTDB taxonomy): Bacteria > Bacillota > Clostridia > Oscillospirales > CAG-272 > HGM12713. Next base: position 20,196 of record JAZQYP010000039.1, on the reverse strand, counting down.
TTGCTAAGAAGGGAAAGGATGCGGCAGAGGAAATAGCAAGAATTCTTGAGCTTGACGCAAAAAGACGTGAGCTCATATCCAAAACAGAGGCTATAAAGGCAGAGCAGAATCGCACGAACAAGCTTATTCCTCAGTACAAGAAGGAAGGCCGCGACGTCGCTGAGATCTTCGCACGTATGAAGGAGCTCGGTGCTGAGACTAAGGCGATCGACGACGAGATAAAGACTATAGAGCTTGAGTTCACCTCGCTTATGCTGGGACTTCCCAACCTTCCCGACGAGGATCTTCTTCCCGGCGGCAAGGAGAATAACGAGCCTCTTCGCTACTTTGGTGAGCCCAAGAAGTTTGATTTTGAGCCCAAGAATCACGTTGATCTTTGTACAGACCTCGGTCTTATCGACTATGATCGTGGAACAAAGCTTTCGGGCTCGGGATTTTGGATCTACCGTGGAATGGGTGCGCGTCTTGAGTGGGCACTTCTTAACTACTTTATCGATACCCACCTTGGCGACGGATACGAGCTTATCCTTCCTCCTCACATGCTCGAGTATGAGTGCGGCGTGACGGCAGGACAGTTCCCGAAGTTTGCCGACGAGGTATTCAAGATAGAGAATAACACCGACAACCGCAGCCGTTACATGCTTCCTACGGCTGAGGCGGCACTTGCATCTCTTTACAGAAACGAGATACTCACCGAGGCTGATCTTCCCAAGAAGCTTGTGAGCTACACGCCTTGCTTCAGACGTGAGGCAGGCTCTTACCGTTCCGATGAGCGCGGAATGGTGCGCGGACACCAGTTCAACAAGGATGGGATGTTCCAGTACACCCTTCCCGAGAAGAGTGATGAGGCATTCGAGGAGCTCGTTGTGAAGGCTGAGAACCTCGTTAAGGGACTCGGATTCCACTTCCGTACCGTAAAGCTTGCGGCAGAGGACTGCTCGGCTTCTATGGCGAGAACCTACGATATCGAGATCAACATTCCCTCTATGGACGGCTACAAGGAGGTTTCCTCTGTATCGAATGCGCGTGATTACCAGGCGCGCCGCGGTATGATGAGAGTTCGCCGCGCTGACGGAAGAATAGAGTATATGCATACACTCAACGGATCGGGCCTTGCTACAAGCCGTATTCTTCCTGCGCTTGTTGAGCAGAATCAGCTTGCTGACGGCTCGGTAGTAGTTCCCGAGGTGCTTCGCAAGTATCTTGGTTGCGATATCATCAAAAAATAATTTTTTGAGGTAATTTTCTTGAAATTTTTGAATTTTGTTTCTTCTGCGGGCGTTTTTGCGTCCGCAGGAGGATTTTTTGAGACGTTTTTCGACAGATATTTTGCGCGTGGCTTGGACGAATATGAAAGCTTCAGCTTTGGCGAGGAAGCGATACCTCTGTCGGTTATTCTCGGCGGTATCATCCTCGGAGTTATTGCGGCTTTTTTGGCAATGACTATCTACAAAAAGACGGTCTGCGCCTTTGTGCAGGCACTTCTTTCGCGTGGGGCTGTCGGCAGAGAAAACGCAGTTGCTTTCTCGGAGCTCGGTGTGTCGCCCTATATGCTAAAGAAGCTTGAGTCATCAACTGTGCTTCGAAAGACGGTACGCTCGCTTGACGAGGATGAGTTTTTTAAGAGTGCTGAGACGCTTGAAGAAAGTGATGAGAAAAAGGAGCCCGTGCCTTATAAGATAGAGGCAAGCGATAGACTGTATATTCCCGAGGATAAAAAATATTTCGCCGAGATACATTTTGATAACGAAGGAGCGACGTGGGGTCGTTTTGCCATTATCGCGGTGCTTTGCGTAGCGGGTTATTTTCTGCTTATGGAGCTCGTTCCGATGCTTATCGGCGTAGTTGATAGCTTTATAGGCTCATTTTAGGTGAAAAAATGACGAATATTAGAACAGCAGAGCTGCTTCGCCCAAAGAATTTCGATGAAATGGTGGGTCAGGAGCATCTCTTTGGCAAAAACGGTGTTATCCGCAAGATGACAGAGGCGGGAAGGATCACGAATATGATCTTCTACGGCCCTCCCGGCACAGGAAAGACGACGGCGGCTGAGATAATCGCGCGTGAGTCGGGAATGGTGTTTCACAAGCTGAATGCCACCTCGGCGTCCCTTTCGGACGTCAAGGAGGTGCTTTCCTCTACCAACAATATCTTCGGTATGGGCGGAGTGCTTCTTTATCTTGACGAGATACAGTATTTTAACAAAAAACAGCAGCAGTCGCTGCTTGAATACATCGAGGACGGACGTGTAACGCTTATCGCGTCGACCACCGAGAACCCTCATTTTTGCGTCTATAACGCGATAATTTCGCGTTCATCGCTATTTGAATTCCGTCCCGTTGCGGCATGCGATATAGCAAGGGCACTTACCCGTGCGCTTGACTACCTCAACGGTGAGTATAAGACCGAAAAAAGCGCCGCAGAGGGCGCTCTTGAGTATATTGGCAAGAGTGTGGGCGGCGACGTAAGACGCGGTATGGTGCTGCTTGAAAACGCGTATTTTGCGGCAGAGAGCGTAATTGACCAAGAGGTGATAGACGGATTTAACGTGAGGATCGGCAATTTTGACGACGATACGCATTTTGATTTGCTTTCCTGCCTTCAGAAGTCGATAAGAGGCTCTGATCCCGACGCGACGGCGTTCTACGTGGCAAAGCTTCTCTCAATAGGCGAGCTTTTGTCGGTAATAAGAAGGCTTCAGGTCATCGCAAGCGAGGATGTAGGCCTTGCTTATCCTATGGCGGCGGTGATAACCCGTGCCTGCTGTGATTCGGCGCGTGAGCTCGGACTCCCTGAGGGCAGAATTCCGCTTATAAACGCGGCTATAATGCTCGCAACGGCGCCTAAGTCAAATTCGGCTTACGAGGCACTTGCGGCGGCACAGGCTGATATTGACGCAGGCCTTGGTCGCGAGGTGCCCACGCACCTTCAAAGCCCGTTATTTAAGGGTTATAAGTACCCGCATAGCTATCCCAATCACTACGTGAAGCAGGAATATCTGCCGAAGGACCTCAAGGGCAAGAAATATTATCAGTTTGGCGATAATAAGACCGAGGATGCGGCGGCAAAATATTGGGCGATAGTCAAGGGCGAGAAGTAATAAGATTATTTCAAATTTTGATTTATCGAACTGTTTGTCTTGGCGAAGGTCAACCTTCATAAGCCTTCCCTTGTCAGGGAAGGGGGACCGCGACAGCGGTGGATGAGTAGTCCATAAATTCGATGGTATCTAAAAAAGCTAGATTATATCAAAAACTACTCATCCGTCACTCGCTTCAACGCTCATGACACCTTCCCTGACAAGGGAAGGCTAAAAGTTGTTTTACGAAAACATAAACGAACCGTTAAATCCCAATTTGTCTTAAAGGAAATTTATGAAAAAACTAAAAGAACTTTATGTAAAATACAAAGAAATAATACTTTATCTCTTCTTCGGTGTGGTGACGACCGTTGTGTCCCTCGCGGCATGTTGGGTAACACTCAAGGTGGGCGTTATGTTTGACGGGCTTCGCGACGAGGCGGGAGAGCCTACCGAGCTGCTTGACGTCATTGGAAGCACGGTGCAGTGGGTGACGGGCGTGCTCGTTGCCTTCTTTACCAACAAAAAATGGGTGTTTACCGATGCCGAGAAGGGCAAAAGCGCGGGTGCGCGTCAATTTTTCTCCTTCTGCGGTGCGCGTGTTGGCACGTATTTTATTGAGGTAGTGATAAACCTCGGTGTCATCGCACTCTTTGAGGCGCTGAACTACCGCGCACCTACGCTGAATCTCATCGTATTCAGTCTCGTGCTTTCGGCAAGACTGTGGGCAAAGGTTGTCTCGTCGATAGTTGTGGTTATTTCGAACTATTTTATCAGCAAATTGCTTGTATTTAAGAAAAAATAAAGAGAACCCGCCGCAGATCTCTGCGGCGGGTTTCTTGTTTTCATTATTAGCTTAAAAACAGCGGTGCGATGGCGAAGACCAAGATAAAAATTGAGAGAATCAGAATGTGGCCTAACATCAATCCCTTGCTCAGCCTCGAGAAACCTGTCTTGATCTCGGGGCGCGCTTTTTTTGCAAGTCTTAAAAGAAAATGAGGCGCGTGTTCAAGCTTAATTTCCTCTTTTTCGGTATAAATTACCGCCGTGCAGCATTTAGGATTGTCAGTTATGATTTTACTTCGGTCCGGCACGCTTATATGATATACTATTTTTTGTATCTTGTCCCAAGGGATCATGCCGCCGTCGTGGTGTATGCCTTCATTGTCGAGAACACATACAACAAAGCCCAAACGGAAGTGCACAAGAAGCCAGAGAATTAGAAAAATCAGCAAGATAGGTCCAAAAACAATGCCTAAAAAAAGACAAGTGTCATAAAACTCGGTTGTAGATATTCCGTCATAGAGACAGATAATAGATAATACGGCAAATACTGTAAGAAGCACGACTGCCATGAGAATGACAAAATGAGAAAAATATTGCGCGCGCACTTTTTTGCCGTCAATATTTTCAAGATATAAAGATTTTTTCACTTATTATACCTCCTGTGTGAGCGAGGCAAGTGTTTCGTCTATCTGCTTTTTCCATTCTCTCACGTGTGAGACAACGATTTCGAGCGAGGGGGTGTCAGCGGTCGAAACGACAAGCAAATTTTTGCGGGTTTTGACGTCCTTTATAGCATTTATCGGGAGCATAACGTTCTTTGTTGAAAAATTAAGCTTGTGGGGATAAAATTCAAGACCCCGCTCGGTAAGGAACAGCCAACCGCCGTTTCCGCTAAGGGTAGCGCCACCGTCGCAGATAACTCTTCTTTCTTTTTTTATCTCTTCGCGCTTTTTGTCGAATTTCTTTTCCTGAATTTTTACAAAAAGAAAGATAAGAAATGCAAAAAGAAGACCGCTGAAGATGCCTGTAATTATTCCAACCAAAACACTTAATTTGGAAACGCCCATAATTAAGCCCATCGGTATGCCGAAAAGCAGGGCTGAGAGTGAATATTCCTTAAATCCATTTTTGTATATCATTTTTCACCTCGTTTATTTGTGATTTTTGCGTTTTTCTATCTGCTTTTCCCAAAAATATGCCTTGTCTATATATATCTCACACAGTCGGTCATAGGACGGCAAATTAAGATGTTTATTTCCGTGCCTTGAAGGAACAGGTGGCTGAACGATGCCCATATAAATTCCGATAAGAGATACAACGACCCAGTTGGGAAAATAGACTAGTATCAGAAGGACAATGAAAAAGGATGAGTAATAAAAGCCGAGCAGAAGCTTGGATAGGATTTTCTTCGGCAATATTCTTCGCCAAAAGCGATAGTGTACCGAATAAATGCCAAACAGGTGATGGCGAAGAATGCCTAAACCCAAGTAAAGCGCGGCAATTGTTATAAGCTTTGCCAGCGAGGGTGCGGGTCCCGGAGCTTTTGCTAGCAAAACTACGTAAAGGGGAACTGCGGCGAAGATCGCAGTAAGGATAAGTATAGTGTACAGGGGCGAGGTGGCGCCTGAAATTTTTATGCAAAGCTTTTTGTTATACTTCTTTGCCTTAAAAATCAGACGAAAAGGTGAGCTTGTGAGAACTACGTGCTTGCCGCCGCGCGTATGAATTATAGCCCTGTATGCCCTTGTTATATCGCTTTTGTATCGCGGCTTTGCGTCAAGGGCGTATTCCATATTTTCTATCGTCTCCCAACGCACCATTCCCTTGGGGTAGTATATTCCTTCCTTCGTCAGAACGCAAATTATCCTGCCGAAAAAGCGCTTATTAAGCTCTCGGAGCAAAAGGAAGGGCAAGGAGAAGCAAAAGCAGACAAGGACAGACGTCCAAAGGGTAGAGGAAAAGTCGTAAGCGTCGGACTTCCCGATAAGCCGCGAGATAACGAAAATGAAATAGGGGACCGCGAGCATTATGGAATACAGGATTATGATAGGATAATTAAAATATTGCCGTCTTATTTTTGTGCCCTTGATGCCCTTGAGGCTTTTTTCTTCCATATTCTCACCGCCTTTCGTGATTATTTATAGCATATAATTGCAATATTGAAGCTTAAAATTGCTTTATGGTTAACGTGTAAGTAGTGGTTTTAGGTGTCTATATTGAAATTATATATTCCATAGCCGTTCTCGTTTTGAACGATCTCGACGGTAAAGGTCACGTGCTCGCCACCAATAGAGGCACTTATCGTCGGCTCGTATCTTGAGCCGTCTACTGTGCTATCGTAGAAGGAGTAAGAAAATCCGATATATTTTACGTTATCTATACCTGCGCTAAAATCGAGATCTTCCTCTATCTCAACGCACAAAATAAAGCTTTCAAGATCTGTGGGGCGTTCGGGGTGCAGATATCCCTCGGCGCGCTCATAGTCCTCCTCGGCAATAGCCTCAAGAAACTCTCCAATAAAAATTTTTGCGTCACTTCTGTCGATGCCTTCGCCACAGGAGGCAAGAGGCATAGCAACGAGTGCGAGAACGGCAATAAATGCAAGGAATTTTTTGATAAATGCGGTCATAGGGTCTCCTTCCTTTTTAAGCTTGCTCCTCAAGAGCCTTCTTTCGCTTTTTGGATATTCGTCTTACTATAAACAGACTGATAATGTCGGCGCAGAAAGTGTGCTGCAAAACGAGCGCTATTATCGAGAGCGCGGGCATATTTCTTGCGTTCTTTGCAAGAGCAAATATAGAGATCATACTGCTTGAAAGAAGTATTAAAAAATCAAATAAAACAAGAAAAATTATCAGAGGGAAGGTCATAAAGATCATAAGGGAAGCGCCAAGGCCAAACAAATATATTAAAACGTACGATGGGATATGTATGACCTTAACAAGAAGCGCCTGACCGAGAAGCTTGTGCGCATCTTCTTTTCTTGATAGCACCATATAAATGATATTGCAAACAGTGGGAAGTGCGAGGAAAATGAAAGATATCACAAGAGCAAGAGGCGTTTGCTCGGTAGACGCGAGAAAATTCATAATAGCGAGCCAAAGTATAAACAGATACGGATATAGCGCAACGGGTAAAAGTAAAAGTTTCTTCATTTTATCCTCCTTACTTACGATGGGTGGTTTTCTTGAGCATAGTATAGCATAAAACAGTGAATATTTCAAGAAAAAGTTTGTTTTGGGCAGAAGGGCGCGGGAAGAAGCAGGGGCAGAAGGACTTGTGCTTCGCTCGTAAACTCGCTTCGCCGCAAGTTTGTCTTGCGGTCTAAGACCGCATTTTGCAAGCAAAAATGACAAACATTGCTACCCTTGCGCTCGGAAAAATTATCAAAAATCAAAATGCACCCCACCTCGCGCGTACGCATAAATGCCTTGCGGCATTTTGCACGGGTTCTGCGTCGTAAAGGCAAAACAAAAATGGGGCAGAAGGACTTGGTCTCGTCGCGACACCGCAAAGCCGAGGGATATTTCGGCTTTGCTACGCTCCTCGGTCAGTCGCGGCTCTGACAGCCATTTAGGCTGTCATTCACTACCGCTCCCCTTCAAGTCCTTCTGCCTCCTGCCGTCAAAAAAAGAGAAGCCACCGCATTTGCGGTGACTTCTCTTTTTGGCAGGGGCAGAAGGACTTGAACCCACGACCAACTGTTTTGGAGACAGCGACTCTACCAACTGAGCTATACCCCTGTATTTTTTTCTGCCCGACTATTATATCACATATTTTCGCGTTTTGCAACCCCAAAATGAAATTTTCTTAAAAATTATTTTCTCTCGCGCTTTTTTTATTTACAACACCCCAAAATTATGATATAATCAAACCAAAGGAGGTGTTTTTATGAAAACCTTTAAGCTTGTTGTAAAAATCGTGCTCACGGTTGCATTGGCACTCGCTTCGGAGATTGCGGTGATGGGTATGGTCTTGCTTTTTGCCTTTCAGCTACCTTTATTTGCTTTTGCCTGCCTTCTCGTCCCTGCGTTCGCTCCCCTTATCTGGATTAAGAAACGCAAGAAATATCTTGCCATCTTTCTCTGTGCAACGGTGGTTCTTGTGGGCGGCGGTTGTGTGCAGTTAGGAATTCAGAGCTATCAGGAATCCCTCAAAATTGACGTCACGCCCAACATAAACACCCACGAATATCTGCCCTTCGAGGAGGACTCAAAGATAGTAAAGCTTGACGATGCAAGCCTCTCTCTTGAGGGCGATCTGCCGATAATCGACGGCGCAACGGCGGCATTTCCCGTATATTCTGCCTTCGTTCACGCTACCTATCCCGAGACCACCAAGCTTTACGACGGTGTCTTTGAGTACAACAACACTCTTGGCGGCTACGAGCTTCTCGCCGAGAGGAAAACCGACGTTTTCTTTGGTGCATATCCCTCAAAGGAGCAGCGCGCATATGCCGAGAAATGTGGCACGACCTTTGAATACACACAAATTGGCTCTGAGGCTTTCGTTTTCTTTGTTCACAAGGACAATCCCATAGATAGCCTCACGTCAGAGCAGATCCGCGACATCTATTCCGGCAAGATCACCAACTGGAAGGAGGTCGGCGGCGCTGATGAGAAGATCGTACCCTTCCAGCGTAACGAGGGTAGCGGAAGCCAGAGCATGATGCTTCGCTTTATGGGCGACACAGAGATGGTTGAGCCCGATACCAAGGAAGAAGTCGCATTTATGGGTGACATCATCGAGGAGGTTGCCGACTACGAAAGCCGCTCGTCATCAATTGGATTTTCCTTCAGATTCTACGTTGAGGGCATAATCAAGCATCCCGACATCAAGCTTATCGCTGTTGACGGCATTGCACCCACGGTTGAGAACATCAAAAACGGCACTTATCCCATAATTGCGCCCGTCTATGCCGTGACCTATGCCGAGTGCGATAACGAGAACGTAGACCTGCTCCTTGAATGGATACTTTCCGACGAGGGACAGTACATAATTGAAGAAACGGGCTACGTTGGAATAAGATAAAAATAAAAAGACCGCCATCGGCGGTCTTTTTTTATTAGTACAGCACCTTAAGTACTATCTTTTTTACCTCGCAGGGAGTCTCGTTTACGGCAATTTCGGGCGCGTGCGCTTCCTCGGGGAAGATTATTGCAAATTCACCCTCGTAAAGATGCACCTTGTCAAAATCATCGTTCACGTAATAGAAATCGGCATCAGGCTTTGACTCGGGCATAGGCTCGAGCTTGTCGATGCTCTCGTTTCCGATAAGCTCTGCTCCGCGAACAACGTACTGAATGTCAATGTACTTGTGGTGAAGCTCGAATTTCTTCTCCTTTGCGGGCTTTGTGGTCTTTGTCGCAACGATTACCTTGATGTTGTCGCCGTCAATATCGAACTTCGAGTCCTCGGGAACGTCAGCCGCGAGCTTTTTGAGTGCCTCGATTGCAGCGGGAAGACGGTGGTGAGCCTTCATATAGGTTTCAAGCATGGGGCTGTTAAGACTTGTGATTATCATAGAAAATATCTCCTTTGTGGTTTATCAAGTAAATATTATCACTTTCGAGCCAAGATGTCAAGATTTATAATAAATTATTTGCCTTTCGCACGCGCTAATATAAAATTCCTTGTGTCTGATGCGAATCAAGGCTCCGTTTTCTGCACGTGCGAGGTGTGGAAATATATAAAAAGCGTTTTATTCAGATAAACGCCAAAATAGTGATGAAAAATAAAACATCTTAATATAATCAATCGATAAATGCTTTTAATAATAAAAATAATTACTAACGAAAAATACAAAAATAAGCCCAAAATCACCCAAAAACCGCAAATTTGGCGTGATGAATTTTTATATAGGCTTTGCGCGCCAAAAAAACTACCTTTTTATATATACGCGCGCGTACGCGACGTGATCATCACGTCGGACGGTTCCCACCCGTCGCGCAGGAGCATAAGCTCGGCGCCGGAGAACCTGGTTGTGCATAGCAGCCTACGTCGCCGCCCTGAGCTTCATTAAATATATATACGCGCGCACGCGCGCGTGCGTATGTATAGCGCTCGCACGTATATAATAATGTAAAGACTGGCAAAAAACAAAAAGGTCTTGACAAATCCAAGAAATTGAGTATAATATATAGGTAGAGTGAGCGTAATACGCCCGAATTATCGGTATTTTTAAATATTTTTCAGAAAAAAAGAAAAAAAGTATTGACAAACCGATATTTCCGTGCTATAATGCTCACGAGTAAGGTAAAATCCGAGGGGTAACTATGCCCATTGGATACTCAAAAAAATTTTTAACCAAATTTGAATGGGGGAAAAAAACATGAGAAACAATTTCAAGAAGTTTGCAGCTCTTGCATTGGTACTTGTTATGCTCGTTAGCACATTCGTACCTGCATTTGCAGCAACAACTTGTCCCGGCGCTAACGCAACTCATACCGCATCCAACTGCGAGTATACTATCGTTGGCTCCAAGGACGCTACATGTACAGAGGCTGGTTTTGAGACTGGCAGATGTTCTACATGTAACACACAGTTCACCGTTTCTGCAGCTCCTGCAACCGGCCACACATGGGCTGAGGCTGAGGGTGATTGCACAACCGGTGTAACAAAGACATGTGCAAACTGTGGTCTTGTAGAGGTTGTTACAACCGCTGACGGTCACGTTTGGACACCTTGGACACTTAACACAGACGCTTGCGAGATCGGCGCTCAGGCTCAGAGAGCTTGTACCGCTTGCCAGCTCAAGCAGTCCAAGGTAATGACAGAGAAGCACAACTGGGAGCTCGTTGAGTACACTGTTCCCGTTAAGTGCGTAAGCGCTGGTGAGGCTTCTTACAAGTGTACAACAAAGGATTGTACAGCTACAAAGACAGAGAAGGTTCTTTACGCAACCTCCGCTGATGCAACTGGCGACTCCATGCATGCAAGTTGGCAGTACATAGGCTACAACTACAGCTTTGAGGGCCTTGATGCAGACGGCGAAGCTAAGACATACCACGTTAACGTAAAGCAGACAGCTGACATCATCCTTAAGTCTGGCGTTGTTATTACCAAGGAGTACTTCAACGCTCAGCTTGATAAGTTCGTTGCTCCCGGCACAGGCGTATGTCTTACCGGTGCAGTAGAGCCTAAGTTCTGTCTCGATTGCGGAACATGGGCAATGGATGGAATTCCTGGAATTCCTGCAAACGCTTTCGGTCTTAACTCCGGTCACTGGGGCGCTAAGCACAGCTTTGGAACAACTTCCACAGATAATCCTAAGGTAGATTCTATCGTAAAGGGTGTTCTTAATCCCGACCTTCTTCCTAAGTCCGGTGCAACCTACCACGCAGCAGTAGCTCCTACTTGCACAACAGCTGGTACAGTTGAGTACTGGGAGTGCGCATACGGTTGTGGAACATACCTCTACAACGCAACCTCCTACGTTAAGGATCCTGAGGCAGCTGACGGAACTGCAACAGTTGCTGTTAAGAAGACAACTGCAGATGCATACGTTGTAACTCAGAAGCTCTCTGACCTTGCAATCGCTCCTCAGCACTGGAACTACTACACAGTAGCTCAGGCTGCTACATGTACAGCAAGCGGTCAGACTGCACATTACTGCATACTTTGCGGTGATGCAAACATTAAGACATACACTGTAACTGCTCCCACAGGTCACACATACTACTGCGACCTTTCTGTTGAGAAGCAGGCTGAGCTTATGCAGCAGGCTATCAACGCTTCTGCTCTTGCAAATCTTGTAACTATCACACCTGCAGAGGGTGAGACACAGACACAGGCTAACCAGAGAGCTGTTAAGAAGTTCCTTGATGATATCGAGGCTGCAATTGAGAGAGATGAGAAGGATCCCTCTTGTCTCGTAGCTGGTTCTACAACATACGGATGCCTTGTATGCGCAGAAGCAACAGGTGTAAAGGTTGTTGAGGGTGCTCCTGCAACAGGCCACATCGAGAATCCTATTCCCGGAACAGGCTCCGTTGCTCCTTCTTGCGTTTCCAATGGCGTATACGTATATTGGTGCGCATATGATTGTGGCGCTACACTTCGTAGCGAGACAATCGATCCCCTTGGCCACGTTATGACTGCTCCTGTAGTTGTTACAGCAGCAACATGCCAGGCAGAGGGTAAGCTTATCTACACTTGTGCTCGTCCCGGCTGTATCTACGCTGCAAAGGATTCTGTAACAACAGATGAGGCTGCTAAGTACGTAGAGATCGTTGCTGGTACGTTCGTTCACGTTGATCTTTCCGAGAACTTTGTTACAATTCCCAAGGCACACGTTTGGGCAGTAAGAGCAGGTAGCGCAAATGGTACAGCTGGTGCTGCTATCGTTCCCACTTGCGCAGATGTTGACGTAGCAGACAGAATATACGATAGAGTTTGTACAGTAGAAGGCTGTGGCGTTATTGAGCTCGGCGTTGTTTATGATGCAGTAGCTCACGAATATGATGACTTTGATGATGCAAAGACAGCAGGCAAGGTAACCACTGGCGTTATCGGCACATGCGAGACTCAGGGTATCTACTACATCGGTTGTAAGAACTGCGGTGGTGCTCCCGTTAAGTACGTTGATCCTGACACAGGCAACGGCCACAACAACCTCGTTCTCTTTGAGGGCAAGGCTGCTACTTGTGGCAACGAGTACGGCAAGGCTTGGACAGAGGCTTCCGTATGTCTCGAGTGCTACCACGTTGAGGTTATTAAGTACCTCTACAACAACCACGTAGACGTTGAGGAGACAAAGGCAACAGGTAGTGCTGTTCTCTATGGCTTCAATGACATTCTTATGAACAAGGAAGGTATCGATCTCTGGCTCTACAATGCAGTTGAGAGAAAGCTTACAAAGCAGTATACTTCCGTTGCAAGCGTTCCCTCTAACGAGTATGAGATGATCGTTGCTCTTAAGAGAGGCGCTAAGGTTGTTGACGGTAAGGTTGTAAATGCTGAAGATATCGTTCCTCAGGTTCAGATCGCTGAGAACGTTGTTTGGACATTCTATGTTCCTGGCGATTGCACAACTCAGGGTTACTTTGGTGGACAGCTCTGCACACTCTGCAATAATGCTGGTGTTGTAGATGGCGTTTCTAGATTCAACCCCATGTCCGGTGGAAATAACGGACAGATCTGCGGCGATGCAGTTTGCACAACTCCTAGCCACACAACTGAGAGCAAGCACGTAAGAACTCTTGTTTACACAGAGACAGCTAAGTGCGACCAGTATGGTTACAAGCGTTACGCATGTAAGTTCTGTGATGATTCCATCCAGCTTGCATACGTTGAGCCCGCTCACACATTCACAGAGACAGAGGATGACACATCCGTAATGCCCAACTGTGAGCTTGACGGTTACCACACCTTGACTTGCGTAGACTGTGGTCTCACAGAGTCCTACGTTGACGAGGCTTGGGGTCACCAGAACCAGCTTGGTCTTGAGATCGTTGACTCTTGTATCGACAGAACTGGCGACAGATACTGCATCTTCTGTGCAACTATCATCGCTAAGAATCACAGATTCGGTGAGTGGACAGAGGCTGACGGCGTTAAGACCCGTGAGTGCGCTGACTGTGCATACGTTGAGACAGAGCCCGTTGAGACAGAGCCTGTTGAGACAGAGCCTGCTGAGACAGAGCCTGCTGTAACAGAGCCCGCTGAGACTGAGCCCGCTGTAACAGAGCCCGCTGAGACTGAGCCTGCTGTTGAGGAGAAGGGATGCGGATCCTCTATCGCAGCTATCGCAGTTGCTCTCGTAGCTACTCTTGGAACTTGCGTAGTATTCGCAGGCAAGAAGAGAGACTAATTATAAACTGAATTAGTTAAATAAAATTTGGGGCAGACCAAAAGGTCTGCCCCTTTTTTTGTTTCATATATTGAAATGAGTTTGAATTTGTGATACAATTAAAGTGAAATTATCAAGGCAGGGAACAAAAATGGACAAGAGCTCAAGAGAACATACAAGAATGACACAAACGCCGGTCGCAAGACTGGTCTTGTCGTTGTCCCTTCCTGCCGTTGTTGCCAACCTTATGACCTCGATATACAATATGGCAGATGCTTATTTCGTATCAAGTCTTGGAGATGCGGCAGTAGGCGCTGTTGGTATCGTATATTCACTTCAATCTATAATTCAAGCTGTTGGATTTGGCATTGCAATGGGCTCGAGTAGTCTGATTTCACGAAATCTTGGCGCGAAAAAGAATGACGAGGCAAATAAATATGCCTCAAGCTCATTTTATATGGCAATGCTCTGCGGTGCTATCATTATGGCGATCTGCTTTATTGATCTTGACGGAATGCTTACTCTTTTTGGCTCAACTGACACGATCTTGCCCCACGCGATCAGTTATTCCACGGTGATTTTACTTGCTGCGCCCTTTTCGTGCGCTCTTTACGTTATAAATCAGTCGCTTCGAGGTGAAGGAAAAGCAACCTTTTCGATGATCTCTATGCTCGTAGGCGGCATTGTGAACATAATTCTTGATCCGATATTCATTTTTAACTGTAATATGGGTATTATGGGAGCCGCGCTTGCAACGTCGATAAGTCAGCTTATAAATTTCTCGATTTCAATGATCTTTTATATTTCGGGAAAGAGCATTATTTCTCTTTCACCTAAGAACATCAGCCGCTCCCCACGTGACTATTTCCTTGTTTTCAAGACAGGTGCTCCTACCGTGCTTCGTCAGGGTCTGGGAAGTCTCTCGACTACGCTTCTCAACGTGGGTGTCAAGCCATTTGGAGATGCGGCGATTGCGGCAGTCAGCCTTGCAAACAAGATCTATATGCTCCTCCGCGGTATAATTCTTGGCGTAGGACAAGGATATCAGCCCGTGGCAGGCTTTAATTTTGGTGCAAAGAGAAATGAAAGAGTTAAAAAGGCGTTCACCGTGACCTGCATAATGGGAAGCATCATTGCAACGTCTGCCGCGGTGCTTCTTGCAATCTTTCCGGCTGAGATTATGTCCTTTTTCCGCGATAACAGTCCCGAGGCGGTCCGTATTGGCTCAAAAATGCTTCGATTTTTGGCTGTTTCGCTACCGTTCCTCGCATATTCGTCCTACGTAAATATGACCTACCAATGTTTAGGATTTGTAAAAGGAGCATCCTTCCTCGCGTCCTGCCGACAGGGAGTGTTTTTCATACCTCTGATCCTTCTTTTGCCTCTTGCGTGGGGGCTTGATGGAATTATCGCGACGCAGGCGGTGGCAGATCTGATAACCTTCGCGATCTCAATCCCCTTCCACCTATATTTCTTTAAAAAACATCTTCCCGAAGAACAAAAAAGCACCTAAAAAGGTGCTTTTTGTTTTAATAATAAAAATCGTGGTTGCCTATAGTGAAGGCAAAGGGGCGGTTCTGGGAGATCCAATTGGTCGTCGCGAGGCGAGGATTCATAAAGAAAAGGATATCGTTTGAGAGAGAATATCCCTCAAGGCATATCTTTGCCGCGATGATCGCCGACGCCGAGGGCTTATTGTAGATCGTTCCGAAGGAAACGGGGGAGAACTGTGTGCCGTTCTTTCTGTCAAAAATCACGCCGTAGATGGTGTTCGGGTAGCTCTTGTGGCGCACTCGGTTGAGAACGACGTTGCCGACCGCGATCTGTCCCTTAAGGGGTTCACCCTTCGATTCGGCACTGATGATACGCGAGAGCCAATAGAGCTCATCGTTATCGTAAAATGTGTTCGCGTGCTCAAGCTGCTTGCCCGTTTTTGTAAGTATCACTGCTCGACGAGCTCCGTCCCACTCGACCTCAACACCGAGCGCCTTTGCTATGGGTCGGATCGGCACCCACATTCTGTCGTCAATGATGCGGATGGGAGTGACGGTGTAAAGACAACGCTCATTTGCGTATATGTAATAATCGCCTGTCGTTGAAATTATCTCGGTTTTGCCCGAGCGAACTGTAGCCGTTCTCGTTCGAGCGTCCCACGTGAGCTCACACCCGCCCACAAGGTCACAGAAGGGGCGAAGTGCGACGTAGGTGACGTCGTCGATTATCTTCGCATCGCCCGAGAGCACCTGAGTGCCGCCGAGATAGACGGTGACGTTGGGAAGAGCGGATAACGTATCGGCGGTTGTTGCTGAAGCTCCGAGGCTTGCGAAGGACAAGAGTGTCAGTACGCATAGCAGCATTGCCAGTGTCTTTTTAAGTTTTGATTTCATTTTTACCTCCTTGGTTTTGCTTTGGTAAGTATATTATACTACAAGAAAGAGGTGGAAGCAACCCACAAGTTATGGCAAGAGTGGTGGGATTTTCCATAAATAATTTTATTTACATTATTTATTATATAAAAAGTGGAAATAAATACCCATATATATCCCAAAATACGAAAAACACCCTCGTGCGTGACGGCAAGGTGACAAAAATCTGTCAGTAATAAGGGCAAATTGTATGATATAATAGATCCTGCAGCAGGGAAAGGAGTAAAAAACATTGACTTGGGAAATAGTATTGGGACTGTGCACCATTTTGTCGGCATTTATAGCCGTTTTTAATATAGTTATAAGGGTAAATAAGACACTTTGCTCGCTTGAGGTGGTTGTAAAGCAGATAAAGGAGTGTCTTGAGAAGCAGTCCGAGAAAAACGGAGTGTTCTTTGGGCGACTTGCCGAGCACGAGATAAGGCTCACAAAGCTCGAGGACGCAATACATTGGGAAAAGGAGAAATTTTATGAGTGAATCACTTAAATCTAAGCTTTCAAGCCGCAAGTTTTGGCTTGCGGTTGCCGCATTCGTGTGTGCTGTGGGCGCGCTTTTCGGTCTTTCCGAGAGCGTTTCGGCGCAGATAACTTCCGTTATTACGGCGGGTGGTGTCGTTGTTGCCTACATCTTCGGTGAAAGTCTCGTTGACGCGAGTAAATAACAAAACGGGAGCCTCAAGTGAGGCTCCCACGCTTTTTGGTGGTTGTGTGAGCGTTTTTTGAAAAAAGCGCCACCTTGGTTGACAAGCAATTTTTTGAGTGCTATAATATATGAGGAAAGTAAGCTTTCAAAAAAACGAAAGGAGAATGGGAAATGAAAAAAATAAGCAATCCTTTGGTGCTTGTCGCGGCGCTTTTGTGCGTGCTTTTGACCGTAGTTCTCATTTTCTCCGAGGCATTTGTCGCAGAGCACAATTGTACAGACGAGCATTGCGTTGTGTGCGCGCTCGCGGCAAGCATTAAATTCGTTTTTGCTCTTGCCGTGTGTGCAACAATCCACGTTACGTACATGCACGTTTTGCCTCGGTATGAATGCAACGGTTCGGCGCACCAGACGCCCGTATCAAGCAAGGAAAAGCTGACGATCTGATCATCTTCTCTTATATTTTGATCTTAAAAAATTAAATATCAGGAGAAGAAAAATGATTTGTACAAAAGGACTCACAAAGCAGTTTGAAAACGAAACTGCTATTGATTACAAGGACATCGTCTTTGAGGACGGAAAGTCCTATATGCTTCTCGGAGCGTCGGGCTGCGGAAAATCGACTCTGCTCAATATGATCGCGGGGATACTCTCGCCCACGGCGGGAACTGTCGAGATCGGCGGAATTGACACCTCGACCCTTACGCAAAAAGAGAAGGACAAGTTCAGGATCGAGAAGATAGGCTACATTTTTCAGGATTTCAAGCTCATCACCGACATGACGGTAATGGATAATATAGAGATCCTCCGTCTTGAGAAGGTGGACATCAGCGGTATTGACGCGGTGCTCGATAGCCTCGGAATTCTTGACAAAAAGTACAAAAAGGTAAAGCATCTTTCGGGTGGCGAGAAGCAAAGAGTTGCTATCGCGCGCGCTATCGTCAAGCGCCCCGAGATAATCCTTGCCGACGAGCCGACGGGCAACCTCAACTTTGCTATCGGTGAGGCGGTCATAAAGCAGCTCACAGAGGTGGCGGCGGGTAAGACGCTTATTGCCGTTACGCACGATGAGCGACTTGCAAAATACTTCGATTACACCATCGATATGAACGAAGTTACAGCAGGAGGTAGACGAGATGTTTAAGTTTGCCTTCAAAAATATGCTTGTAAAGCGCGTAAAAATTGCGCTTATAATCTTTTCTATCGTCCTTTCGGCTTCGGTGGGAATACTTGCTTACAATGTTTCCGCGCAGGTTGAGGACGGTATATACAATACCTCCGCATATTACGACACGATAATCGGCCCCGCGGGAAGTGACACCGACCTTGCAATGACCACGATGTTTTTCACGGGCAGTGTGACAGAGACGATTTCGTATGAGAATTACGAGAAGCTGCAGGGAGATATGCGAATAAACGTTGCCGTCCCCTTTGCTATGGGAGACGCATACAACGGCTCGAAGATAATTGGAACGAGCGCCCCCTTCCTTGACGGCAAGGATCTGAAGAAGGGCGAGATGTTTGAAGAGAGGTTTGAGGCAGTAGTGGGCTTTGAGGTCGCTAAAGCCAACGGGCTTGAGATAGGAGACACGCTTATCACCTCGCACGGCATCTCTGGCACGGGTCACAATCACGAATCGAGCCCGCTTACAGTTGTCGGAATACTTGAGAAGACAAATACTGCTTACGATAACGTAGTTTTCACGCAGGTCGAAACCATATGGGCAATACACGATCACGGCGGTGAGGAGGATCACACGGAGGGTGAGCACGAACACGAGCACGAGCACGAAGAGGAACACGGAGATATCTGTGCGGTGCTTATAAAGTGCAAGCTTCCGAATGACGTTTCGCAGCTGCAGGCGGAGTTCAAGGCTGATTCCGATCTGCTCGTAATCACACCTATGGAGGTAATGCGAGAGGTTCTCGCAAATATCGATACGAGCGTTTACATCGTTTACGTTCTCTGCGTTATAATACTTATAATGAATCTTTGCATCATTTCGGTAATTACTCTGCTTAATATGTATGACTCGCGTAAGGAGATCTCTCTTATGCGCCTTATCGGTATCGGAATGAACAAGATAAATCTGCTTTATATCATTCAAAACGGAATAATCGGCTTTGTCTCGACGCTTGTGGCATTTGGCGTCTCAAGGCTTTGTCTTTTGGCGGCGAGAAGCTACGTTTCGTCTATGGGAATCGTGCTTGACGTCGGACGGGTATATCCCCTTGAGCTTGTAATTATGGTCGTTGTGTTCATCATAAGCGTGCTACCAACGGTCATTTGCACGCTTAATATGTCGAAGAAGGACGGTGTTTCGGAATGATCAGAAGAATATTTTCGATTTTGCTTGCATTTCTTATGCTCGCGTCTGCTATTTCCTTTGCTTCGTGCGGGAAGGATGACACAAAGGTCTACGAGTTAAGCTTTGCCGAGGCAAACAGTATAGAAGATATGAAAAAGCACGACGGAGAGCGGGTGGCTGTTATGGGATATATGTCCACTCTTTCTCCCGTTGACGGATCTTTTACCTACCTTATGAACGCGCCCTATCAGAGCTGTCCGTATTGTGTGCCCAACACCACGCAGCTCTCTAACACCATTGCCGTTTACGCGAAGAGCGGTAAGCGACTTGAGTTCACCGATCTGCTTATAAAGGTCGAGGGAACGCTTGAGTTCGGCGATTTTAAGGACGAGTACGGCTATACCTACAGTTATCGCATAAGTGATGCTACCTATAAGGCGGTAAGTGCTGATGACCTTTCCCACGAGCAGAAGCTTTGGCAGCAGCTCGCGGCGACGGGCGTTGTCTCAGAGGTGTTTAACGGAATGTACAGATATGTAGATTTCACTTGTAATTGGGGCACATACACCGCGCAGTTCGAGGGCGGAGCGGATTATCTTTACCCGGCTGACGCGCTCTATTTCCTTGAGACCGAGGGCGCGCAGTATAATTACGGCTACAAGGACGATTATTTCTCGGGTATTATCGCTCAGATCGAAGAGGTGGACAAGACAGCCTTTGCCGATCTTGTGAAATATATAAAGGATGCCGAGGCGCTCGCGCGTGACGCAGTTGCGGCACTTCAGGCAGGTAAATGTGAATCTGTCAGCGAGTACACGGGCTATTTCGGTGACGGAAGACCGCAGAGTCGTCCCATCGACCATGAGAGCTTTAATGCAAGAATGGACGCCATCTTCTACGGCATTGCCGCTTGGAACTCCACGTGGGAGCTTTCGTAAAATGAAATAAAAAAGGCTTCTCGAAGGGCGACCTGCGATAAAGCAGTATAAATCAACTAACAGGAAAAGGATAGAGATTTTTTGCATTCTCTATCCTTTTTTCTTGACAAGCACTGCATTTGTGGACACAAATGCTATTTTGGGTTATGAGTTATGAGGCTCGCTTACGCTCACCGTTATGAGTTTGCTCCGCAACCGTTATGAAATGATCGCCTTGTTGCTTCA
>JAZQYP010000038.1:0-110585 GCA_045633625.1 Eubacteriales bacterium | reverse complement strand
ATCCCCATATCAGAGAGGTACTTGGTCGCGCGAAGTGCTACATCTGTAATCGGAATCTTGTCAACGGTATTCTTACCGAGAAGTCCTACTATCGCCTCCGCCTCTGCTATAAGGCGCTCGTATTCGGTTTCTATAGTCTGTACGTGCAACTCCTTGTCCTCGCCGATAATAGCCCTGATATCCTTGAGGAGCTTAACTACGTCACCACCCTCACGGGAGAGGATAGTGGGATTGGTGGTTACGCCCTCAATAGGATAATAGGTATTGAAGTATTCTATATCTTTGAGATTCGCTGTATCTAGTATAATTCTCATTTTGCTAGTTAATTACGGGCAGATTATCTCTTAAGCTGAAGGTCGTAGTGAATGTCGTAGGCCTTCTCCTCGTCGGTGAACTTGCGAAGAGTGTTGATAACCTCACCACCGTTCCACTTTCTATCCTCTACGTCCTCGGTAGTCCCCATAACGGTAACGTTAACCTGACGGCGACGTGCACGTACGTGGTCCCAGTCAATGAAGTAGATGTGTGCGAAGAGACCGAGGTCGAGCTTACCATCCTTGATGGTGAGTGTCTCGCTTCTGCCGAAGAAGCAGCTGCGGAGGTGCCCGTCTGTGTTCATGCTGGAGTAGTCACCGGGCTCGTTTACGTATCTACCGTACTGAGCGTGGATAGGACCGGGATGACGGTACTGATGCTCCTCTGCAAAGTCGGGGATCATCTTCCTCATGATGTCGAGAAGGTCGTGCTGAAGGAACTCGAGGTCAAAGCTGTCGATATCGTGAGAGCACTCCTGAACCATTACGGAGCAGGTCGTGTGGTGAGATACGATAGCAACTGTACCGTTCTTAATGCCCGAATCCTCTACCATCTCGAGGATCTCTTTTCTGATGTCATGGAATGTAGGGATCCAGCCTCTTGACTGAAGCTCTAATTCTTTCTGGTAAACTTTCATTTCCATATTTTTTTCTCCTTGTTTATATAATTTTTTATTTTGCTCAAATTTTTTTAAAATTTTCTTTTCCCATTTTTTCAGTATTTTGGTGATTTCTTTGTTTTCTTAACCGCAAAATTTGACACTCATTGCTTCGTATCATACCATAACTTACTTGTCAAGTCAATACCTTTTTAAGTTTTTGTCTCCTCGGAATCAGCCATTAATAGATTTTTCCGTTAGACCAGCTGCCTTTTAACCACTTTATTTTACACCAAATTAATATTTAGTTATATAAAATTACATAGATTTTATATAACTAAATAAAAAAGTGGTGATTTTCTTTTCAAAAAAATCACCACTATTTTTTGTAGAGTCACCCCATTTTATAGAGCTATCTCCACAATTTAAGAAATAGCCGAACACAGTTGCCATTCTTTTTATTTTATATTCCAAATGGGATTACCGAGCGCTATGCGAAGATTCTTGTTTACGTCAAAGACCTCGGTGCGGTAGAACGCGCAATTCTCGGTGTCCATTGCAACGCTAACTCCATCATCGGAGGAAAACTCCTTACTTGCCACAACACCCTTATCACTTATTATATCAAGACGGAAGGTGTGCTCGCTATTAGCATATCTCTTGTGGAAATCACCAACAGACACAACAAGGCGCTGTCCCGCAAAATCACACTCACCACCCATAACAGTCTCACCTATGCACATACGAATTCCAACTCCGCCACAAACGAAATCGCCGTGGCGCAGACGGTCTATGTATGCAGCATTCTTCTTCTCGGTAGCGTATATCGTAGTTATAGCCTTATCGTGACAGCACTCGTGCTCATCGCCACCCGCACT
This sequence comes from Eubacteriales bacterium, assembly GCA_045633625.1. GTDB lineage: Bacteria > Bacillota > Clostridia > Oscillospirales > CAG-272 > HGM12713. The sequence goes on along the minus strand of JAZQYP010000038.1, from coordinate 108,794 downwards.
GCAGTATACCTTTTTGCCAAGAGAGAGAAGCTTTACGTAAAGCTCATAATTCGCCTTTGTTTCCTCACTGTCGGTTGAAATATAGAACACCTCAAGCGCTATTCCCTCACGGAAAAGGTAGTCAAGAGGCTCCTCGGAGTTCATTACCTGCTTGGGATGAGGATGCACAAAGAATCCGCCAAGCTCAAATACCGTATCAATAAGCTCAACTATGCGCGCTCTTGTAAATTTTGGGTAAATAAAGTGTCCCTCAACGCCTCCCTCATACTGATATTCTGGAAAACGCTCAAGGAGCTCCATAAGGGGCTCGGGAGTAGCGAAGATCATATTGTAATGGAAACCGGTACATTTTGCCACCATATCGGAAATAGCGCCACCGGGCTCGGTACCGCCGACAAAGGTGCCGTCCATCCACTCGGGCTCGTACATATGTCGAACCTGTCTGTGGTCAAGAATAGTTGCAAAATCAAGTTCAAGCGCCTCCATAGCACCAAGCCAGTGCGAAAGAGGGCGTCTGCCGTCGCTCGTTCCACCCGATGCGGAGTGATCGTGAAGCTCGCCGTGGTATGCCTTACGGCCTTCGTAAAGCGCCTCAAGTCTTGCTACGTCATTGTTAGTTGCTATCATATTACCCTCCTTAAATTTTAGGATCAAATATCGCATTATCTCGAGTTTGAAGAGATTTGCCTTGTGCCTACGGTCGATGATCGCCATTTTGTCGGTATCATCTATCTTGCCTGTTCGTATATATCTGTCAAGCTCGGCATAGGCGGAGCCGAGATTGTCCCCGGTCTTGGCAGAGCATCGCTCTACGAACTTCTGACGGCACATATATCAATTACGGTTGTTTTAGTACACCGCTAATTTTAGACAAATAGTATTTTTATATGTTTTTTGTTCAAGTAATGTTTGAAAATACATTTTTTCACACGCCCTGTGTATTAATTATCTAAGTTATATAGTATCTGTACTCCGATATATTGTCAATACATTTATTGAAGTGTTTATAATTATTTTACATTATATCGGTAATACCACATATTTTTAGTTTGTAAATAGTTTTTTTGAAAATTTATGTAGTTACTAAATTCTCTTTGACAAATCAAGCTTTGCGGCACAAAATTTATCCTGTGGTGTCAATGTTGTCTGCAGCGGGTCACCCTCGCGAATACGCATTGTTCTTCTTATTTCCTTGGGAATAACAACTCTCCCAAGATCGTCTATTCTTCTCACAATTCCTGTTGCTTTCATAACTATATAAAAATCTCCTTGATTTACAGATTTGTACTGTTAGTATCTGCAAATTAAGGAGATTTATACTTTGATATTTATTTTTGATGTGCTTGTCATATATATAACAGTTCCAAAAAAGCAACAGCAGTAAACTATTGAGCAATTATAATATATAATCAAACGTTTTTTTGTGATATAATACCTATATGACATAATACCTGATTGAAAGGATGAGTTATAATGACAAAGGATTATCATGTTCACGCCCAAATACTACAACATCCCGAGCATTTTAAAGAATTTGTAAATGTTGCAAAACAAAACAGTATAGATGAAATCTGTATTACGGATCATATGCCATTAATAGGCAATGTTGCTAAAGATAGAATTCCTTTTGGAAAAGTAACAGAATATTGTCAAAAAATTCAAGAAATGAAAGATAAATATAAAAGCATACTTTCAATAAAATGCGGAATCGAAATCGACTATCATCCTACAATCATCAAGCAAATAGAAGCTGTTTTAGAAGCGGGGCAATTTGATTATGTTTTGGGTTCTTCTCATCTTCATGTTTTTCATGAAATAAATACTGCCAAAACGCATAATGATTACGCTAAAGCCATGTTTGAAAATACACTTCTAGCCGCGAAATCGGGATACTTCAACGCAATTTCGCACATAGATATGCATAGATGGATATTTAAAAATCCAAGTAGGTTTCCATTAGTTGATGATGAATATTCAGAAGGAAAACATAAGGAACTAATTGAACAAACACTTGAAGCCATAAAAGATAACGGATTAAGAGTTGAAATCAACCCACATTTTGCCGTGGCAAGTAAAACTTTCGATAATGTTTACCCAAATATTCCTATTGTAAAAATGGCTTTGGACAAAGGAATAAAATTTAGCTACGGCTCAGATGCGCATATACCTGAAGATGTGGGCGCCATGCTTGATTATATAAGAAAGCAAAATATTTATGGTAAAGCTCTTAAAACTTGGGAGGACGAATGACAATGAAAACAGTAGATCAATTGCACGAAATTTTAGGCAATCAAGGATTTGGGTGCGTCGATGCGCACATACATACCCACCTTTGTGACGGTGCAGGTAATATGACAGTGGAAAATATTGCGAATAAGGCAAAAGAAAAAGGGATGACCTGTATTATTTTAACACCTCATTTTCACAAGCAGGTGAGTGATGATACCGCCACACTTTACACCGATACCGATGAAGAAATCCTTATTAGATTAAGGGCAGAAATTGATGAGTATTATAAAAACCATAGCAAAGAGCTTATTATTTTACTCTCTACAGAAGCAGATATTTTAACCACGGATGGTACGACCGCATTAAAGCTTTCGTCCGCAGGGGAAAATGCCCTCGACCTTGTAACGCCAACTGTAAACTACCATCCGCTACTGCCTCTGAAAGCAGTTGAAGTAACCTATGGCAGATGTATTGCTGAAATACACTCAAGTGGGCTTTATAAGGAATTTACAGATCAGGCTGGTGGCGTAGAAAAGGTTCTTGAAAGTCTCTATGAAACTGAGGCGAATGCGATATTACATTCTCCTTATCCGTGTATTTTAGGACATTTTCTCGCAGCACATTCTTATGCCGTCGAAAAGTATAATTGGTTCGGCGCTGCGCCGAAGCATATTGATATCATAAAAAGTGGTGCAAAAAAGGTAGTTGATGCCTGCATAAAATCCGGCGCGATGATTGATCTTACCGGAATCCATCTTTCCAATGAAACCGTAGAAGAAAAACAGCTGCGCGACGGATTTTTCTTCCACTTCCAAAAGTGGTTTATATCCTATTGCAGAGAAAGGAATGTTATTGTTTTGCCCGGCACCGATTCACACGGCTTGGATTCCATAGGAAACATAAACTATTACAGAACGCTTTCTTTACAAAAAATGTAATTCAAGAAAATAAATCATAAGGAAAATCCAATTATGAGTGAAATATTTACAATAGTTGTTTTGCCGGATTCTCAACGGTATGTAGAGGATGGATTTCGTGACAAGCGGCTTCACTGTTTTGAAAAACAGATTCAATGGATTTTAGACAACAAAAATGAATATAATATTCGTTTTGTGACGCACGTGGGAGATATTGTTCATCACCGCGACAGCATCACAGAAAGAACCGCATTTTTTGAATGTATTCAGCAATTAAATGGCCGGGTTCCTTTTGGATTTTGCGGTGGCAATCACGATCTTCTCTTTGGAGAACAGGCAGAGAGCGTTGTACTGAATCGCGGTAAAGACGTCTTTTTGGAAGAGTATACACATCCGGAAATTCTGAAGTTGCAAGATGAATATATCTGCACATTTCGCAAAGAAGCGCATTGGATAAACGACTGTAATCATGGCTATAGCAATGCACAGATGTTTTCCGTATTCGGCAAGAAATATATGGTAATTCATTTGGAGTATGGCCCCTCGGATGATACTGTTGAATGGGCAGCCTCCTTATTACTGAAACACAGAGATATACCGACATTTTTAACTACACATATGTTCATAACCCCAGAGGAAGAACAAGGAATTACAAAACGCGATTCTCGTCTTTCTACATATCAGAGCAATATGGTGGGCGAAGGAGATAATGCCGGCTTTGATATATGGAATAAGTTGATCGTACCTTACGAAAATGTGCATTGTGTCCTGTGCGGTCATTATGCAGATGAACGATATATGCTGCTTGATACCGGAACGCGAAAGGTTGCTGCACTCCAAAGTGATTATGAGTTGGAGAAACCATACTACGGTAATGGTTGGATGCGCTTGCTGAGAATTGATCCAAGCAATAAAACAATGAAGGTTGAAACATATTCTCCGGTGCTTAATGAATATAAGTCGGGAGAGAAAAGCTGTTTTGTTATATAACGACCATTATCAGTTTGATAATATTCACTTAAACGTTTTCGCTAAAGGCGGAAAAGTATTTGTTATTACACTTCCGGATGCCCAAAATGTTATACAAACCTTAAATAAAGAGAAAAAGAACAGATCAAAATAACAAAAATTGATCAAGCATTCTGTCAAATTGGGATTTATAGATGTGTAGTTAAGGAGATTTATACTTTTGTTTAAATTTATTGCAAAACAAAACCGTCCGCTAAACTATTTTTCTTATCTCAATGTCTACCCTAAGATCTCCTTTGCTTACTGCCTATAACAAAATCAAAAAAGCCTCGCGTCAATCAGACGCGAGGCTCTCTTTCATTTCAAGATTTCTTCTATTTTCTCTATCATAGTCTTTGCCATATTGTACATACCAAGATCGTTTGGATGAAGCTTATCAACGAAATACAGATCCTGCATTTTCTCGGGAAAATAGCATCTTCCGTCGAGAAAATAAATGTTTTTATCTCCTTCGGCAACAGCTCTTTTATAGGAATCAACAACAACGGCGATCCTGTCTATATCCATCTGAATAGTAGGTCTGCCGCCAAACGGATGTGTGCACATAAGTATCGGTACGTCGGGATGCGCCTTTCTGAACGTCTCATAAAATGGATAATGCGTATTCTTCAGCTCCTCTATGGTGCGCGAATTGAATACGTAATCCATTACGAAAAAGCCTATTTCCCTGCGCGCCATAAATTCGGCAACGTACTGCTCGCCAAAGCAAGAGCCCGAAAAGCCAAGATTTATACAATCCGCATCAAAATATCGACAAACAATATTCGCAAAAGCCGTTCCCGCACGTGACGCACAACCACCTTGCGTTATCGATGCTCCGTAGAATGCGATGGGAGCAGTTGTTCTTGGTGGCGGCGCCTTGAGGCTTGCACCTTTGGGAAAGCCTATCTCGATCTCCTCAATACCTGCATAGAGAGGAAGATAAATAAGCACCTCATTTTCCCCTTCGGGAAGCTCAAGCTCGTTTTCGTTAAACTCTGTGCTGTCCGCAAATGTCTGCATCTGTCTGCCGCAGTACTTTCTATCTCTGCCGCTTCCTACAAGGACGTCAAGTCCCCAGACTCCACGGTGCGTGAAGTGATTCATTCCTACTATAACCTCTCGCAATTTGTTGCGTATAAATATTTTATCCGCATCGGTCACAAATCGAACGGTAGCTCCCGAGGTATGATGCGCAAGAAAGGCATTATCCTTGGTATAAGTGTCCTTTTTACTTGCATCAAGTCGGTAATATTCTCCGTGATTTTCATTTGGATGGATAATTCCGCCTATCTCAAACGGGGCATCCTTTACGTTCTTAAAATTCCATTCCATTTTCTTCACCTCGTTCCGTAGTGTCATCTCATTACAAAAATTATATTATAAAAATTCTCCCAAGTCAATAAGCACGCAAAAAAAATAACAAAAAGCGCCGAGATCTCTCGGCGCCCCTTGCATTTTCACTGCCATATGCTCGATACTCAGATCCCTTTATCTTCCCGAAATTACGTACGGCTTGAGCTTGAATGCTCCTGCGCTCATATACGTTTCGGGAACGTAGCTCATCACCTTTACGGTAAGTGCCTCCCCATTCTCTATCTGACGGTCGAACTTAATGGTCTTTATATATTCCCCTGGACGTATAAGTCCTGTCTCACAAACGACGTTTTCATTTTCATCATACACGCGAAGCTTTATCCAGACGCTGTTTTTCTCGGAATTTGCAAAATATACGTCGGCTTCTCTATTTTCGTTTACATTGAAAACTCCGCAGATCGCAACCATAAACGACATTTTTGTCGGGTCATATATTTCGCTGTATCCGACATCCTCAGAAAGTCCAAGATCCCTTGGATCACCGCTCACGGCACTCACGTCGAATGGAGGCGGAGTAAACTCAAGAGAATTCTTTTTATCGTAGTATCTATCCCTTTTTATTGCCGCAACAACGGTAAGCGTCAAAAACACAATTGCTATGACCAGTGCGACCGAGCCAAGAAGGATTGCGCTCTTTTTTTTATTTTTTTTAATTGCGTAAGCTTTTCTATGATTTTTAGACATATTGATTACCTTTTGCAAAAATTTTATCATAATTCAAACACAAACAAAAACGCGTTTTTATTTGTGTTTCAAGCATGATGCTCTATCTGCGAAAGGGGCTGACCAGCAGCCCCTTTGTACAGTATTATTCAGCTTATGTTAACTAAATCAGTTAGCAGTGGGAGCCTTCTTGATCGTAACTGTGATAGTTGCGATGTCACTACCGTTGTCAGCCTCTTCGAAGATGGTGTCAGTTGTAGTAACGAGAAGTGTCTCTGTTGCTGTAGCGCCTGCAGATGCAACCTCAACGTCTGCAACCTTTGCTGCACTGTTGGACTCGAATGCTACTGCTGCTGCTGCGTGTGTGGATGTTGCCTCAAAATCAACGTAGATCTTGATGTTGGATCTGTTGGTTACAGTTACGTCAGTACCACCGTTTGCGTTGGTCCATGTACCGCCTGTAACAACTTCCTTAAGCTGTGTGTCAGACCATGCCTTTGTTGCATTGTAGACCCACTCGGTTCCTTCCCAAGCAACGTCAACAACGAGAACCTCGGATGCAGAACCCGAATACTGGAACTTACCTGTTACGGTAACGGACTCCTGACCGCCGTCAGAGGTGATTGCTGCAAATGCACAAACAGACATGCTAAGCGCGAGGACAAGAGCGAGCGCGAGAGTAATGAGCTTTTTCATAATTTTCTCCTTAAAAATTGTTTTTTTATATAACAGCATAATTTTGCGCTGAAATATCAACTCAGTTTCCTACTACCAAAATAGTAATTATTATTGATCCTATGCGAGTCTTTGCCGCCGTTTCGGGAGAAAGCACTCCCACCGGAAGCACTTTCACCGTATTGTTTTCAAGCGGTGCTATCTCAAGCGTCCCTCCCGATATGGGAGTCATATCCATATTATAAAAAACAAACGACGTTACACCCTCCGCCATTTCGTCGCAGGAGAATGCCACGGTCACGGTCTTATCCGCAGAATTGTTTGTCACCGTTATTTTGTTTGCATCGTCTATTGCCTTCCAGCCATTTACAGGAGAATCCACGTATTCGCGATTGACATAATCCCATTCGGGAGAGTAAACGAAGCACATCTCATCCCAAACTATCTGAATGTCAATGGTATCTTCCGCTTCGGCAGATACCGCAAACGGAACCCCGCAAAGAACCAAAAGGACACAGATCAGTACCGAAATACTTTTTTTCATTTCCATTCCCCTTGATCTACACACGTTACTCCTGTACGTTGACAGTTACCTCAAGTCTTGTATCGACCATGGATTTTTCATTCGTATCAACGTTGTAGAAGCCAACGACAAATACACCGTCATATCCGCCGACCTGAAGCTTTGCAGCAGCATCGTCGTTAAGAGTCATCGTGGTAAGCTTATTTCCGGGATTTATCGTTGCCGACTCACCAAGAAGAGTGTCAGCAACCGAAAGTCTGAGAACTACGTTCTGGTTGGACTGTGTGTTAGCATACGAGAAGGAGATCGTCTTGTCGGAAAGGTCAACCGTTACCGTGGGCGTGTAGCTTATGGTTATAGAGCCACCCGACTGGCTGGGAGGAACCGTCTCATCTCCGTCGATCTTTTCCTGATTTGGATCTGTCTCCATAGGAGGATAATCGGGAGGAAGGATCTGACCCTCATCCCCAAAAAGAAACTCGAATAAGCCGCAAGACGTTGCACAAAGCATAACGATCGCCGCAACGCAAACAACCGACATCAGTTTAATTATTTTCTTCATTTTATACCTCTATTTTCACCTATATTGATCAAAGCAAAACAAAACAACCTCAAGACATAACTTGGGCCATATGTGAATTTTAACATTTTGAAAAAGAATTGTCAATGACTTTTGAAATTTTTGGCTATTTTAACAAAAAACACATTTTTTATAAATCCGTAACGGATTTTTTGATCCAGAAACCCCATAGATTTCAAGGCTTTTAGGAAAATGTCAAACTAAACAAACGGAACTTTTTTTATTAAATTTTTTGCATTTTTGTCGATATTTTTTACAAAAAAGAGCGGGTACGGTACCCGCTCTTTTTGACTATACGTCGAACATTTTCACTGTCTTTATTGCTCTGCCGCTCTCATATTCGCGAACCTCTCCAATAGCGAAGAAGGTGCCGTCTGAGCCGTAAAGCGAGACCCTTTGAGAGACGTCAAGCTCTTTTCTTATTTTTTTGAGATAGATCTCACAGCCGTTGCGACAAAGCTTCTCGTAAAACTCCGTAAGCGTCACCTTTGGCAAGGACTCAAAAAGTCTTTCGGTAGGAATAAGAAGTGCTTCTCTTTCATCAGCAGACATCTTTTCGAGCTGCTCGACGGTATGCGCGCCCGAAATATCAAATCCGCCCGCCTCGGTGCGCTCAAGAGCCGCCATAACTCCACCACAGCCGAGCTTCTTGCCGATATCGGCGCAAAGGGTGCGTATATACGTCCCCGACGAGCATCTGACGTCAAGAAGGTAGTCCGTCGCACTATCCGTAGGCGCACATTCGAGTGAAAATATCTCTATTTCTCTTGCCTCGCGCTCGATCTCTCCGCCCGCGCGAGCGATGTCACAAAGCTTCTTGCCACCCACCTTCAAGGCACTGTACATAGGGGGTATCTGCTTTATTTTACCGACAAATACACGGCATGCTTCGGTTACCTTTTGCGCTGACGGAAGCTCATCACTCGTTGTAATAATCCGTCCTGTTGTATCTTCGGTATCCGTTGTAATTCCAAGTTTTAGCGTTGCGAGATATGATTTTTCATCACAAACAAGATACTCCGCCGCCTTTGCTGCGCGCCCCACAAGAATGACCAAAACTCCGGTTGCCATCGGGTCAAGTGTGCCTGTGTGGCCTACGCGCTTGGTACCAAAAAGCCTGCGTATTTTGTTTACTATATCGTGAGAAGTCACTCCCCCGTGCTTGTTTATCACGAGGACGCCGCTTATCTCTGCCATAACGTTCCCCTTTTAATTAAATCTTACCCACGCGGAGTTGATGGACACGCCCTTCTCCGAGAAATTCTTCTCATATTCGGTCATAACATTTCCCTCGGCATACTCCGAGTCGTGAAGGTCACGCGTGACCATAAGTATCTCAAGCCCTGCCGCCTCAAACTCCTCAAGACTGAAGTCGAAAAGCCCCACGTTGTCGGTCTTGAGCTTAAGCACGCCACCAGTTCTCAGCACCTTGCGATATATCTCAAGGAAGCTTCTGTACGTCAGACGGCGCTTTGCGTGTCCCTTCTTGGGCCACGGATCGCTGAAATTAAGATAGAGCACGTCCACCGAATGCTCGGGAAGAAGCTCACAAAGCGAGTTTGCGTCACCAATGTAGAAGCGCAGATTGTCGCACTCGCGAGTCTGTGCCGACGCCTTTGCCTTCTCAAGCGCCACGCAGGTGACGTCCGCCACCTTCTCTATGGCAAGAAAATTTATATCGGGGTGTGCCGCTGACATTCCGCAGGCAAAATTGCCCTTTCCACAGCCCACCTCGACGTGAAGGGGCTTGTCGTTGCCAAAAAGTGTGGCACTGCTCTCTATTTTCTCGGTTACAAGATATTCGGCGCAAGCGGCTATGCGCTGCGCTCCGTTTTTCTTTTTTCTAACTCTCATTTTTCTTTTCCTACCCTGAGTTGAACTAATGCAGTTGCGCAGTGCGCAACTGCATTTACTTTATACGTTGAATCTGAAAAGAACGATGTCTCCGTCCTTCATTACGTAGTCCTTGCCCTCACTGCGGTAAAGACCTGCCTCCTTGACCGCCGCCATACTGCCAAGACGGTAAAGGTCATCGTAGGAGACGACCTCAGCACGAATAAATCCGCGCTCGAAGTCAGAGTGTATCTTTCCTGCCGCCTGAGGAGCCTTAGTGCCCTTGGTTATCGTCCAAGCGCGAACCTCCTGAGGACCAGCCGTCAGGTAACTGATAAGACCAAGAAGCGAGTAGCTCTCCTTGATAAGTCTGTCAAGGCCGCTCTCGGCAATTCCAAGATCCGCGAGGAACATTTCCTTCTCCTCACCCTCAAGCTCTGCGATCTCCGCCTCAAGCTGTGCACAAACCGAGAGAACTCTCGACTTTTCCTTGTCAGCCTGAGCCTTGAGCACAAGATAATTCTTGTTGTTAAGAGGCTCGTCTGCGATCTCATCCTCGCTTACGTTTGCAACGTAGATAACGGGCTTGAGTGTGAGCAGAGGTGTATCGTAAAGATAGGAAAGCTCTGTCTCGTCAAGCTCTGCCTCACGTGCGCACTTACCCTCGGACAAGAATGCGTGAAGCTTCTCAAAGAGTTCAAGCTCACTTGCGAGAGTCTTGTCACCCTTCATAGCCTTCTTTGTTCTGTCAATTCTGCGCTCTATCATCTCGATATCCGAGAAGATAAGCTCAAGATTTATAGTTTCAAGGTCACGAAGAGGATCTACCGAGCCGTCTACGTGGATTATGTTATCGTCCTCAAAGCAACGGACTACGTGAACTATCGCGTCAACCTCACGAATGTTCGAAAGGAACTTGTTTCCAAGACCCTCGCCCTTCGACGCGCCCTTAACAAGTCCGGCGATATCAACGAATTCGATAACTGCGGGGGTGTACTTCTCTGCCTTGTGCATCTCGTTGAGAAAATCAAGACGAGCGTCGGGTACTGTAACAACGCCCACGTTAGGCTCTATGGTACAGAAAGGATAGTTTGCCGACTCGGCTCCCGCGTTTGTGAGTGCATTAAAAAGTGTGGATTTTCCTACGTTCGGAAGTCCAACTATTCCTAATTTCATATTTATCAATTCTCCTTTATTTTCAAGGGTTTTTATTTTTCCTTACACCATTTTTACACCATTTTTTTGATTTTTTGAAATTTAATGTTGTTTCACTTTTTTTGTTCAAAAAAAAATTAGGCGTTTTTTTCAAAGTTTTCGATTGCCTCATACATAGAGTCCTCTGAAACGTGAACGTACCTATCCATTGTCATCTGGGCACTTGAGTGACCAAGGAGTTTCTGAAGGACCTTTGGATTCACATTGCGCTCAACGGCTCTCGTTGCGTATGTGTGGCGAAGAGAGTGCATAGAGATATGCTTGATCTTGGCCTTCTCACAAAGCGTATAAAGATTTGTGTCGTACGTGCTGTTTTTTGTCGGCATTCCTGTCCTGTGGTTGATAAAGACCAAATCACGCATCACAAAGGAATCGATCTTTCCGGATCTTAAATCCATAAACTCAAGAACCTCAGAAAGCTCACGAGCCTCTTTTCTTTTTTCTACGCCATCATACACCATTTCGAGGATAGCGTATGCCCTTTTCGTAAGAGGAATCGTGCGATAGCTGGATAAAGACTTCGGCGGCCCCGCATGCCAATACCCAACACTGTGTCTATACTCAAGAGACTTATTGATAGTAATCGTTTTTCTCTCGAAATCAACCTTATCCCACGTAAGACCTATCAACTCACCTGTACGAAGTCCGGTCTCAAGCAAGAAGCAGTACTGCAGATAATGCGGTGAGCACTTTGCGACTTCCAAAAACTTCTCCTGTTCGGCAACCGTAAGAAAGTTTATATCATTAACGGCTTTCACAGGTTTAGTTGTCTTGACGTTATCAAGCGGATGCTTTGTGATCATGTCGTTAAGACGTGCCGACTTAAACATCGTGCCAAGCATGATATACGTCTGTCTCATGGTAGAGCCCGCATAGTTTGCTTCCATCCGTTTGAAGATCATTTGCGAATGCATAGGCTTCACATCTGTTAGTCTTAACCCACCAATAATAGGCTGCGCGTCTTTTGTATAACGCTCACGGTAGTTCCTTATCGTGTTAGGTGCGAGGTCTGATACGAGATTTTCGAGCCAAAACTCAAACCACTCATCAACAGTTGTACCTGACGAAAGGAGAGCATCTGAATGCTTATCCTCATGTCTTGCCTCGTCAAGCCAGTTTTTTGCTTCCGGAAGCGTCTTAAAGCGCTTCTCTACTCTTTTCCCACGACGGTTCACAAATCGAGCAAGATATGTACCGTCACATTTTTGGCAGAGACCTTTGCCAATTTCTTTACCTTTTAAGTTTTTACCCATTTTACTCCTTTCGGTGCAAAAGGAGCCAATGTAACAATTAATTATATCACATTGGCTTGACTTTTGCAACACCTTAAAAATCAAATAATTAAACTTTTTGCAAGGAACTCTTCAAACTCCTTGCGCTTTACGAGCTTCTTTGTACCAACAAACAAAACGAACGGACAGTTTGGCTCTCTAAGCAAACTATCAAGCTTGTTTATACCAATGTTGCTATAGGCTGCTGCTTCTCTAACAGTAAGCAATACCTTGTCCTTGACTAACACAGTATTTTCACTCATGGCTTGTCCCCTTTCTTGATTACTCGAGGCGGTCCGTTCGTTTTGTTTTAGTTCTTGAAAATTGGTTGGTTTAGGCCTCTGTATTAATTATGACGGATGAGTTTAATTTTCCGTTATGATTTTATTTTGACGGTATTTTGAAGCAAATTTTCTTTGAAAGTCAAGCTTTAATGTATGGTTATATTATTATGCAAGTTGAACACGGACAATAATAATTTATTCTAGTAAAAACAGATAGCTATCGTGGTTAATTCAGTCAAGAACAACTCTTATTTGATCTGTAGTCAGCTAAGATCTTATCAACCATACTGATACTACAGTCGGCAATTTGCGCCGCCTCTTTTCGCTTCTTACCGTTTTCTATAGCATCGATTATTATCTTGTTTCTTTGCTCTCTTAATTCTTTATTTTGTTTCTTTCGATTGGCACGAATTTCGAATTTTCGATTCGAAAGCGCTAATAATTCATACTCTATTTTGCTAATTTTTAAAAGAGAGCATATCTTTTCATTTGTAATTTTATATTTTACTTTTAAGAATCTGTTAATCATACTTTCAATTTCCTCACTACTGATAGGATGTTTAATTCCAGTTTCATCCACAAACCGGTCTGAGATTTTTTTAGCCTGAATGCTTGCCATCTCTTCCCCGAATAATGGGACTGCAGCGGAAATTAAAATAAACATTAGATTGTGCCTGACACCATCACATTTGCCTTCACTTTTCTCTGTGAAACGATAACAAAATCTAATCCGAGAATTAAATAACTTATTTTCTCTATCTGTAAGATCTTTATTATATTTTTTCTCAAAATTATCAACCATTTTATCCCCCAAAAAACTATAAAAAAATGTACTATATATGTGTGGAGTGTGGAGTGTGGAGTGTGTTGTGTGTATTAGATATAGTATGTATAATATTAAGTATAGAGAGTGTGTAAAAGCAGTAGCTCATCACTAACGGTAGCCCTTAATGTGTGTGTACAAGGCAGTAGCTCATCCCTACCGACAGCCCTCAATGTGTGTGTACAAGGTAGTAGTTCGTTACTGACGGCAGCCATCAGTGTATGTGCACAAGGCAGTAGCTCATCACTAGCGACAGCCTATCAGTTGAATATGTTGAAAAAATCAGCAAATGTGTAGTATGGACCATCTGCATTGATCAGATAACACATCGTGTTGGTATTAGGATTGGCTGTACCTGGTACTCTAGCGTAACGAGCGGTATCTGTACATGCATCGTCAACGCTAAGTTTGGTCGATGCTACCGTGTCCTTCACTAAAGCATAAATAGCATTGACGAAATTGGCATGTATCTTCAGAAGTTTCTCGTTGCGGCTACCATTTCTCAGGCGTGCAGGGATACTATCTGCGTATACATAGTAGAGGTGAATGCCTCTACCAGAGTGAACGATCATAGTAGGCTGTGGCAATTTTTTTGCTGCAATCGCTGCGGCAATTACAGCAATTCCCTTTGCAATTTCTTTGCTGACGTCTTCTCCTTCGTACTCGTGACAATCCACGTCAACAAAGATAGCATTTACCTGACGAAGATTATCAGCGGTACGTTTTGCGAAGCGACTAGTAAAGCTGTTGACGGACAGATAGATACTGTTGGCATTAATCTCATCTATTCTGTTGACAATCTCATTTTTCCGAAATTTGCTTTCGCAAAAACCGCCGACAGTTTTAGCGCCAACGAAGTAAACAGAATCTCTGTCATCGTGATATAGACAATCCACGAACTTCTGGGTTTGGTTTTTGTTGATTTTCATTTTTTACTTTCTCCTTTACTTATTTAATTGAATTCTCCAAGTAGCAAAATCTAGACTCTCCTGACGTATACCGGGGAGACTATACTACTATTATGTGAGATAAAAAAAGCACTAACTGCTTTTATATAAGCTTTTTTACATTTTTCGACATTTATGGGCGTTTTTGGGAATTTAATTATGCTAGACTTTTCAACTAACTTAGCAATAAATTCCTTAGCAACTTAAATCGCTGCTTCTTTTTTCGTTATAGTTGTACATTTTTATATCTCCTATTTTTTAATTTCGGAAATAGTATTCGTAAGCTTCTTGGGCGGTCAAATCTGACATTATGCTAACGCCTTTCTAAATGCATTGTTAAATACATCTTTGTTAATGTAGTACGGTATTGGGTAGTAACTGCAATCCGCTTTATTTACATCGCCATTATTAAATTGAGATACTATGATACGGTCTATTTTGCTCCATAAAGAGAAAGCACTTATTGCAGGCAAGTTTTCAGCGTATTGCTTCAAAAGTTTGTGCATTTTAGTTTTACCGATGAATTTCATATTTTATTTCTCCGCGTTTATGTTAGGTGCCCCCTATGTTATTTTTTATTATGTAAGATGACATGTTCTTTTAACTTTTTATCCTTTAATATCCACCGAGACTTGTGCCCCGGTGGATATTAAACCGCGCGGTAATATGTGAATTAATACTCGAATCTAATTCTTATAGCCTCAAATAAATATTCAGCATAATCTACAGAACCGCAAGTAAATACATCGCCAACATTGGCTTTAACCTGGTTTCCCCAAAGATTAAATGCGAGACGAAGAATACGCTTGTCCGTGTGAGTTGTCCAAATTTCCTTAAGTACAGTTCTTCTTATTATGTCATCGTCAAAGTTGAAATATCTTTTGATTCGTTCTTCGTCGTCACAGATATTAGTGTCAAGCGCTAACAAGTATGCAATGCAAGAATGATAACAGTCCACGCATCTCATTCTCGACAGAATATCAAAGTACCTGTCTTCATGGTGATCATCCCTAAATATCATGAGTTTTGTCCTTCTTTCCTTATTACTCGAGGCAGTCCGTTGGTTTTGTTTTAATTCTTAGATATCGTTTGGTTTTAGTCCCCTATATATATTATGATGTTTGAGTTTGATTTTCCGTTATGATTTTATTTCTGACGGTGTCTTAAAGCTAATTTTTTTGAAAGTCAAGCTTTAATGTAAGTAGTGCTCAGCAACTATACTCTCTCTTGAGTGCCCCAACGAATTACTTGCCGCAAATAATGCTCTCCTATCAAAGCATTCACCTTTACGGTCAACACGGCAGTAATAACAACCGGAAACGTCCCTATAGCCCGGAAGAATTCTTTTTCTCCCTCTTTCCATTTTGTAAAGTTCAGGAAATCTCGAAGTATCTCTTCTCCCGTTTTTGGTTGTATAAGAAGCGACAACTTTGTTTTTGTATATAATCAATCTTTCGTTTTTGAAATACTTGTATTCCCTTTTGTACTTGTTATATATTCTTTTGGCGTAGTCAGCTCTGTATGAATGGATATCGGCGTTAGAGTGAACATGAGAAAAAATTTTGTTCGGTCCTGCTTCGGTACAAAGTCTTTTAACCGTTTCAATCTCCTCGTCTCTCCCGCAAATTTCACAGATTCGTAAACGACCTCCCTTAGTACCCTTGTGTACGTCAAGGCAAAGCTTGCCCTCGTGCTCAATTAAATCTGTACCTCTTATTTGCTCGAGTTCAGCACGACGAAGTCCCGTACAACGGCAAAAGGTAATAAGGTCTTTATTTTTTGTGACACTAAAGTGCTTGTCCATAGCAACGTCATTGCAACGGCTACGTTTTATATTTGCTCTTTTCCTTGTAGGAGTTTTAATGTCAAAATCCTTTGTTGAACACCCAAAAAGCTTCGCAAGAGCCGAAATCTGAAGTTTTACCGTATAGGCAGAAAGCCCTCTATCTATGTTGTATTGTATCCACTTCTCTACAAATCCCGCGTTTCTACACTCTTCAAGTGTGCGTGGCTTGTGCCCGAGAATGGGATCTACAGGCTGTTCCTTACACCAAAGCACAAAGTAGCAGGCATGTTTGAGATAACTCCTATAGGTCTCCCACGAATAGATATGGTCAGTATGCTTTCCGATAATCTTTGCGAGATACTTGCTTTCTCCTATAGCAAGTTTTGAGTCAAGAGTTTCCTTGACCTGTTGTATAAGCGATTTTGTCGCATTGTGTCGTCCCATAATTAACCTCCTATTTTATATAAGAATTTTTGTGCCATTGTTTGTTAAAGCGAAGCATCCCCACCTGATATACGGCGCGGTAGGACCGCCGTGCGCATAGCGCTGCTCAGTCAAATTAAGCCTTTCCTTATATAAGAAATTTCTAAATTTCACAATTTTGTTATATAAAAGAATGGTCAAAACTCAACCAAGCACGAAACATAACCGTTTACTCTAGCATTTCATGCAGAGTAACCGTTATGTTTCCCTCTACACTCCCTCTGTCATTTTCTTCATCCCTCTCCATCGTTTTATTCTCCTTTAATTTTTCTTTTGTTTTTCATGTCTTCATAGAGAAAGTGTTTTCTCTTCTCCAACCTTGTATCCCTTTCATTTATAATTATGCTATTTGACTTGCCCAGATATCAGAAAATGTCGTAATAGCAAAATAAAAGTAAAAAAAGAAAGAAAAAAGGGGTATAGCCCTCTCTAAAACTCGAGAGGGCTATACCGAAATAATTTGTGTTGTTTTGTCAAATTGTTTTGTCGATAGCAACAAGAGCTCCGTCATTGACGACATATATGTTATAATATGTGTCGTCTGATGAATAAAAGAAATAATCCCAAATCTCTTTCTTGCTCGACGCTACCAGAAGAACAAGATCTTCAACGCTGTCAACTGCAAGGTAGTCACCTTCCTCGAGTCCCATTGCAGAAAGTGCCTCGGGAGTAAAGCTCGAAAGTAGGAACCCGCGGTTCCAATCGTATTTGATCTCATCCATTGCAATGGATGGCTCCTGGCTACAGAATGAAAAACTCTTATCACGCCTGTAACCACACGCCTTGCACTCTACGTGATAGATACCTTCCGTTGACACAACGCCGTGAACGTCTCCGCCACAGCAGGGGCAAGGGTTGTGGCCCGCGACCTCGATATACTCGGGAACTTCTCTCTTTTCATCCATTGACTTCAACTCTCTGATTGTCTTAAAAATAACGTTTGTTTTCATTTTGTTCTCTCCTTTTCAATTGGTTTTGTTTTTGTTGTTTGATAATTTTTGTTTTTAAATTTTTCAATTTTGTTGCTAGATAAATTATAACATTGGCTCGTCCTCCTTATTGTTTTTTCATAAGCACTCGTTTTGTTATTCTCCAACTGTGTATATGGTTCTATTATAATTATGATGTTTAGGGTATCTCTGTAACATTTTATTATTAATCACAAAAAAGGCAGGATTTTATCCTGCCTTTCGTTATACCAAAGAAAAAGCAGGAGATTATCTCCTGCTTAATTCATTAAAGATAAATGGTCTGATCACAACCATAAAAGATCTTCCTATTATGCTTCCTCATGACTGATAACGGTAACACCGCCACCGCTACTGCCGAACTGCTGTCTTGCCTGAACCGGCACGTTAATCTTTGCCTGTGAAGCATCGATTGCTCTGGCTAAGCTCAGCTTTCCTTCTTGACGTTTACTGATATTGCAAAGGTGCCGATAGCTACCTACAATTCATGGGTAGATTAAAAATGCTTGATCTCAAATTTCTCGCTACACACTGCGGGAAATATCTGCTTACCGCCGGGCTTATGCCACGTAAGAGAACCATGCAAGCGTCCCTCGGGATCATAAACACCGTATTTTAATTGCGAGACCGCAGGCTTAAGGTCCGATCCGCACTCAAAATCCACCGTCAGGACCAAAACATTGCATGGCCCCTTTGGCATACCAAAAATAGCGGACGTGGCCGAAGAAAGTATCACCGTATTATGCTGGGCAACGACGTGATTTATAACCGACAAATGAGAAGAGTCGTGGAAGGTGATAGCCTCCTCGCAATTATGAACGTAGAGATAGTCAGCAACCACGTGCTCACCAAGCACGAAGCCATATTTGAAGCCCTGCACTGAAACGTTCCGAAGAACGTTGTTGTCATTTTGATCTCCCGATGTAATAAGTCCCGCAACGTGACACGGATTAGGCTGAAGCTCCTTACCGAGAACCGCGTCTCCTATCATCTCGTTCAAGCAGAACTGACAATCGGAAATATTAACGCGCGTTACGTTTTGCAGATTTACCGCTGACTGAGTAGGATACATTTTTTCGCGATCAAGCGGCACTCTGAAATCAAGATTTGAAATGGAGAACTGACGAACGCTGAAGCGCCCCTTATGAAGCGTTCCCTCGGGTGCCGCCAATATTGACCACGGACGCGCGCAGGGATCGTGCTCCTCTGGAGCCTCCCAATCAGAGAATATCCTTGTATTGTGTGTGCTCATCATTCCAAACAAGGTGGGAAGATAATTCTGCTTTACCATCTCGAGAGGACGAACGACGTATGAGTGCATCATACGGCAAGGCATCTCTCCCTCAAGCTGAATGTTGGTCTCCCCAGGAGGAATAACGAGTTGCGCTCGAACGGGCTTTCCGTCGAACTCCTCTATAGCGGGAGATGCTATACGGTATCCTCCCTTGGTATAGGGAAACAGGATCTTTCCTCCTCCCCGTTCAGCCGCAAAATTAATGGCAGCCTGTATAGCGGCGGTATCGTCGGTTACACCGTCTCCCTTCGCACCAAAATCAAAAACGTTAATTCCAAAAGATGACATATCACTTTCTCCTTCAATTCCAAATCCATACTTTTACTAAAATGTTATATCAGTCACGGTGTCCTTTGTAAACACCTTCTTGACGTTAATATCATCATCAAAAACCACAAGATCAGCATCCGTATTGGGCGCGATCCTTCCCTTATTATCAAGCTTCATAATTTTCGCGGGTGTGAGAGTGATCATTTTTATTGCCTCAATAAGAGGTATTCCCGCCTCCCTCACCGCAACACGAACCAATCTGTCGGACGTGGCAATACTGCCTGCGAAGGCACTTCTGTCCATGAGCTTGCACACCCCATCCTCGATAATAAACTCGGTATTCTGCATAAATCCGTGCGTTTTGTCTGTTCCTGCAAGCGCGAGGCTATCGGTTACAAGCGCGATCCTGTCTGCGCCCTTGATCTTGTAGATAAGCTGTATAAGCTCGGGCGGCAGGTGCTTCCCGTCGCAAATTATCTCCACGTACATATCGTCGTGAAGATACGCCGTCTCTATCACACCAAGTCTGCGAAAACCGTGATCGCGAGTTACGGTAGAAGTGCAGGAATATAAATGCGTCACAAGCTCGCAGCCATTTTCCATCGCGCGCGTCATCTCGTCGTACGTTGCGTTGGTATGACCTGCGGAGGCCACTATACCGTACTTCCTCAGCGTTTTAGCGAATTGCTCGCCGCTGTCGTTCTCCGGAGCATAGCTCCAACGTGCGATCGTATTGGAATAGCGCTCAAGTAGAGGTATGTATTCCTCCTTCTTCGGTTCAGTAATAAAATCCGCGCACTGCGCCCCCGTTTGTTTTCTTGAAAGATACGGTCCCTCGAGGTGTGCGCCGATTATCGTCCCTTTTATACGGGGATCTGTCATCGCTCGACCTACGTTTTCTACCGAGCACGCCATACTGTCAAATTCTGCGGCGGAAACGGTGGGGCAAATAGACGTAGTACCGTGCATCAAGTGAAAATTACAACCGTCGACGATTTGTTCCATACTTCCTTCAAAGGCATTCCCTCCTCCGCCATGAGTATGGATATCAATAAATCCCGCGCTGACGTAATATCCCGTCATATCGTACACTTCAGCGACGGGATATTCTTTTTCGGTCACCTCTATGATCCTTCCGTTTTCAAAATAGATACATCCGCTGAATATGCGATCATCGAGGATTATTTTATCTGATTTTATTTTTTTCATAATCTGATTACAAAAGTGAGCTACTGTCGCTGTCAAGATAAAGCACGGCACTCTTATGACGGCGAAGGACTGTTGCGGGACATTTTTCGTTTATACTGTCGCAAAGCGTTGCTCTTACGGCTACCGCCTTAGACCTTGCGGGCACGATGCAGAAAAGGTGATCTGCAGAAAAAAGTGTAGGAACTGTAAGGGTTATGGCGGTCTTGGGTACGTCCTCGAGCCTTTCAAAACAACCGTCATTTACCTGCTGATTACGGCAGATCTCGTCGAGCATTACCGCTTTTACCGACTTTTTATCGTTAAAGTCAGCAACGGGCGGATCGTTAAAGGCAATATGTCCGTTCTCTCCGATCCCCATAACCACGATGTCTATAGGCTCTCTTGCCAGAAGCTGTGCATAACGCTCACATTCCTTTTCGGCATCTATTGCGGTAACGTCGATATAGGAAATGCTTCTAAAATCGACGAGCCCGAAAATATTATTCTTTAGAAAATTACCGAAGCCCTGCGGTGCTTGGGCAGAAAGCCCTATGTACTCATCCATGTGAAAGGCATTGATTCTGCTCCACGGGATCTCCTTATCATTAACCAGAGCCGACAGCACCTCATTTTGTGACGGTGCGGCAGCAAAGATCATATTTATACTTTCCTTTTCTTTCAGAAGTGAAAGTATACGCGACCTTATATCCCTCGCGGCAGCCTCCCCCATTTCTGTTCTTGTTTTATAGATATTTACCGTCAAAAGATCTTTATTAAACGTCTGCATTCAAATCATCTCCTTGAATTTAGCCACCGCGTCGGCGAAAGAGGCTTTTTGATCGGGATATTGATATGGATTATTCCAGGCTCTGTCGGTGAGAGAGTTGAGTCCCGAAAATATCTTAAGATGCGGCTCAAGGGAGACAAAAAAGTCCTCTCTCGAGTATTCCCTGTGAGCAGAAAGTATCTCTCTTATCCTCGATTCTCCCTTGCCCGCGGGCACAATAGCTCCGTTTGAGCAGGCGTCCTTGATATGAAAATAAGCCACGTGTTCCCTCAAGAGCTCATAAGCCTCAGGATAAGGGTCAACCCCCTCAAGAACAAAGTTGCCCATATCGAAAACACACTTAAGCTCTCCGTCAAAGTGGTCAATCAGTTCACGGCAACGGCTCGGGATATCCCCATAGATCCTCGCCTCATTTTCGTGACATAGCGTAACACCGAAATTTCTCGCAAGAACGACAAGTTTTTCGAGCGCATCGAACACTTCACCCTTCATTTCGGTTATTTTTCTTCCCTCAGGAGCATAAAAGCTGAAAATTCTTATGAGCTTCGTATCGAAAAGATTTGCATACTCGAAAATCCTCCTTGCAGTCTCAAGATGCTCACCCATATTTCCGTCAAGTCGGATCTTTCCGAGAGGCGAGCCGATCGCGGAAGCCCTCACACCATAAGCATCGAGCAGTTTTTTTGCCTCGACAGCCTCTTTCTTTTCCAAAACCGATATGTTTTTCCCATCGAGATGTCTGATCTCAATATTCGAAATACCAAACCCTAAAAGTCCCTTTAATTGCTCCTCAAAGGATTCGGAATATTCATCGGCAAATGCCGAAAGTCTTAAATTACCCATGTTATCTCCTTAAAGCTCTATCTTTCTCACAAGTTCTTCCTTACCGCTACATAACGAGCGTTGGATAGCGTTCATTATAAATACGGGGGAAATAAATTCTTCGTATTCTACAGTTTGGCTATCCCCTGAAAGGATACCGTAGAACTCCTTGAATTCGTTATAAAACCAATCCTCCGTCATCGGAATAACAAAGCTCTTCGCATCCGATTCCGCCATACGTGAAGCGTAATAAAAATTGTTTTTATCACAAAACAGCCCCACGCAATCGTATTCCCCATAATGAAAGAGAACATGTATTTGACGACCGTTCTGCCTTGCACTCACAGACAGCGGAAATCTACCGAAAATCTCGCAGACCATTTCCACAAGATGCTGAGAGTAGAAGAAAAAACCTCCGTATTCATTCTCGCTTTGATAAGGAGCACGAATATAACCGCCGAAAGTGCTACCTCCGACATTATTTTCCGCGTCCTGTCTCAGCTGACGCACAAATACGTCCTGCTTCAATGACGAACCACCCGATATCCGAATATTTTTATCCCGAAGTCTTCTCATGAACTCTACGGCCTCGTCCTCGTTTATCGTGATAGGCTTATCTATAAACATCGGGACTCCGCTGTCAATATAGGGTTTGGCATACTTATAGTGATTATCTCCGTGACGTGCGGTGATTATCAGACCGTCTATTTTTCCGACAGCCTCCGAATAATCGTCCATCACGTGAACACCGAATTCGACATTTAGCTTTTCTGCCGCTTCCCTTGTGTCACTATATACGCCAACGACCTCAACGTCACAAAATTCTTCCCTTTCCCTTATGAATTTCAAAAACGCATTTGCGTGCGAATTCTCACAACCAAGTATTGCGACCCTCTTCATGTCATTCACCTCAATATTTTAACGGCAACGGATTCTCTGCGTGGACTTCTTCAATGACAGAAATAATATCCGCTGCCATTTCGGGCGTTACCGTCATTTCCTTACCTTCTGTAATTTTGAAATACAGCTGCTCGTAAAGCTTCGCAGTTCCTATATCAAACGCCGTTCCCTCATAGCTTTCCGACACCGTATGCTTCACAAGCTTTTCACTGCAAAAGCAAGGATTTCCATCATCATCCTTGAGAAAATTCTCACGAACGGGACGGTCAGGATTTTCTCCGTCGCATATATAGGTCATTTCATATTTATTTGTGGTTGATTTTAGTGTACCTTTTGTGCCCTGAACCTTTACGTTATAGTCGGAATACGCGTCGATCGACGACATCTCGATATCAATCAAGGGCTTATTCGGTGCGGAGATTAGTATCTTTGCATAATCGTCAGCATCTCCACTCGTAAGTGCTGTACCGAGCTTGCTGTAAACAACTCTTGCGTTCTTATCAAAATCCAAAAATCCAAGTCCCATGCCTATCGGATGAGGGCCTGTATTGTAAGTGCTTCCCGCGCATTTCTTCTGCAAGGTCTGCCAGTCCCAGCGGCGTGCAAAGGCATTATAACGAATGCTGATCTGCTTAATATCTCCCAATTTTCCCGAATTAATAACGTCATATATGAACCTGTAAAAGGGAGCAAGAAACGTCTGCTGAAATACCGCAAGAACAACGTTTTTTTCTTTAGCTATTTTTATAAGCTCGTCGCATTCGTATCGGGAGCGACCAAAGGGTTTCTCAACGAGTACGTTGTATCCGCGCAAAAGAAGCTCCCTCGTTATCGGATAATGCATCTCAGAATACGTCGCGTTTACCACAAGATCTATGTCATCAAGGGTGAACAGCTCCTCGTAATCAGAGAATGTTTTGCACCCCGGATATATTTCCTCGGATACTTTTCTTCTGAATTCATCGGCATCAACTACGTACTTCACGTTATAATACTGATTATCCACACTCCGACAGTATTTTCCGTGAATATCTTTTCCGCTTCTTCCCTGACCGATAATTGCAAGATTTAATCTTTTCATAATACTGCTCCTTGATAATATTTCTTTACAGTAAACATTATAAATCGAAATTTTTGAAATGTAAATGGCAAAATCTTCACTTTAATATTGCAAAAAATGAACAAATGTGCTATAATATATCCAAAAAAACGGAGCAGAAAAAATGATAAACGATTATATCTTTTCAACCGACCGCATGTTTTTCAAACACGAGGTCTCCGAGGATCTTGCCTATGACGCATATTCGATGCACACACATAATGCCTATGAGCTGATATATTTTCTAGACGGTGATGCGAGTCACGTTATTGAGGATAGAAAATATAAGCTGAAAAAGGGTGATCTGATACTGATCCGTCCTATGAGTTATCATTTCATACATATAGACGGAAGATCCAGGTATGAAAGATACAATATACTGTTCGACCCCACCATACATGGTGTCGAGGGCGTGCAGCTTATTCCCGAAGAGCTTGAGGTCATCAACCTTGAGGGCAACCGTATAGCCGATGACATTTTCAGAAAATGTGATATATATCGTCAAAGCTGCTCCGAGGAAACATTTTTAAAAATTCTTCCCCACCTGATCTCCGAGCTTTTCTATAATCTACACACTTTTTGGGGCTCTAACCCTCCCAGTGAAGGTGCGAAGCTCTCTCCTATAATATCCGATTTTTTGCAATACGTCAATCAGCATCTTAACTCCCCTATCGACATAGGTGCGGTAGCTGCCCGTCTTTTTGTAAGTGAAAGCTATCTTTATCGCCTCTTTAAAAAGGAGCTGCACCAAACTCCTCACAAATATATTCGCGAAAAGCGACTCATGATGGCACAGAAAATGCTTTTAGAGGGGGAATGCCCCACCGTTGTCAGCACCTGTTGCGGCTTTTCGGACTATACCACATTTTATCGGAATTACATTGCGTTTTTCGGTTGCCCTCCATCCAAGACTGATAATCAGTAAATTTCGTCGGCAAAGCGATTGCGACAACTACTTTACAGCAATATTGAAATATCTATTGCAATACCGAGTATAAACATTTAGATTGAACATAGTAATATCGGCTGTATTTGCCTTTCGGTAAATACAGCCGATATTTTCTAATGATAGGAATTCACTTAAACCAGAGAATATTAAGGGATCAGTCCTGCCATCTTTGGTTTTTTTACTGTTAAGATATTACATAAAGAATT
Source organism: Eubacteriales bacterium (assembly GCA_045633625.1). Classification (GTDB taxonomy): domain Bacteria; phylum Bacillota; class Clostridia; order Oscillospirales; family CAG-272; genus HGM12713. The sequence continues at coordinate 83,697 of JAZQYP010000038.1, read as the reverse complement.
ATTGGAAACCGAAGCGAACAAAGGCATATCGTTCGAGATAATTTTCATCGTATACACCTTTTTCCCACTCGCCTTCATACGAGAAAGTACTCGGGCCAACACTGTAAGGCTCAGGATCAGGACGATGATGCGGTCCCATAAGGTTGCGGTTTGAACTTGTGACCGTAACGGTCAGCTCGTTTTTGCCCTCACGAAGCAGTCCCGAAAGGTCAATGCTCTGCGAGAAGAAAAGCTCGCCTGCGTCCGCACCGTTCAGACGGATTCGTGCCGTGGCATAGCGACCGTCAAGCTCAAGGAGTGTCGGACCGCCCGATACGTGCGTGTACTCTGTGCAAAGCGTAACACTTCCCGCAAAGAAGGGATAGCCCTCGGTGACAAGGTCATAGGGGCGGACCTCGTCTCTCGATCGGCATACGGCAAACGAACCGTCGTAGCATACGCTGTTTTTCTCGCCGTATACGAAGCATGCACGATCTGTTTTCAGCGCAAAATCACCGAAAAGATAAATATTTTCAAGTTCCGTATCAAACCAAAGACAATTTCTCAGCGATTCGCTGACGTCACCGAAAAGTACGTAATACACGTAATCTCTCTGGAAGTAGGAAACAGAAAAGACGATCTCATTTTTTCCTACCTTCACGTAAGGGCGAACGTCGGCAGAAAGAAAGCTTTTGTCGAACCACGGCTTATCCGTCAGCGTAACGGGCGAGCCGTTGACAGAAAAGCTCGTGTAACGGAGCGGCTCTGCGGCAACGCAGAGGCTATCGGGCAGCTCCTCAACGTCAAATTCAAAGCGTAGCCACAGTTCACCGCGATAACGCATCTCATAAAGACGATTTTTTAGGGCAGTCAGGGGTTCCTTTTTTTCAAAGTGAACGCCATCGTAGGAGACACTGACGTAATCAAGCGTCATAGCATTTTCGGGCTGATTGACAAGGTGCCATATCTCGGGTAGGCGAACACTCTCCTTTGATATGGGTGTTGGCTCTGTGGGAAGCATGGGGATTTCATCGCTCTCAAAAAGAACGTGGGATTCTCCCGATGCGAAATTAAGAAGAAATGTGCCATCTTCGCCACGCACAGCGTGCGGTATAAGCGTGAGCATATCTAATTCGCAGAAGGAAGTACTCTCGCGGATATCGACGCTCACATCGACGAAGGAGTGCTCCGAAGGATTGGTGATATAGACGATCCTGCCACGGTCGGTCGTGCGGATCTGCATACGTAACTCCGAAATATACTTCCCGTCCTTGTTAAGCACAACAGGAGACGCCGCGCAGATATCTTCAAACGTACAGTTGCCCACGAGAAAGGATAGGTCTGCCCGCTTACCGTCAATGCGCGAGGGCGCGTCACTTGCAATGAAGAGACGTCCGCCGCCCTCCACATATTGCTTCAGAAGAGCGACTGTGAAAGCATCCAGAGTCTCGCAGTACGGGATCACGACGAAGCGGTAGCGGCAGAGGCCAACACAAAGCGTGTCACCCTCTACATGCGCCATCTTTGCCATCATGGTCTCATCACCCCAATGATATGGAACCTGATGAGAGGAAAAACGGTTAGAAATGGCGAGAGTTTCATCCTCCAGACGACGGATAGATTCTGTGTTCTGTTCGCGCTTGTAATGCAAATATGCACTGTGAATGGGGTGAACTATCAAGGTCGTCACAAGCTCATCTCCACGAGAGAGTGTATAGCCAAGATTGCTGAAATAAGCATTGAAGTCTTTCATCGAGTCCTGCCACGGCAGGTGCTCGGAGTAGTGTGCAGGGTAGTCGTTTTTTCTCTGACCGCGCTCAGAGTATGGGTAGAGATGCTGACACATCAAATTCACGCCGTTTGCGTATTGGAGTTCGGCGATACGCTTGAGCTCCCGGGGCGTGACGTCCCAACCGCAGCAGCCAAACATTTCGGACAACGCCTTTTTTCTACCAAGCTGCGCGCAAGCAGAGCCAAGCTGCTTTGCCGCCAGATCGTGGTCGATGCGTCGGGTGAGATAGTCGATGCCGGGGATATGCTCATACTCGTAGAATGGCATAACACCACCGCAGCACCACATCTGCGTGCTAAGACTTTGCTCCTCGACAGCATGACCCGTAAGCATACAACCATTTTCTTCGCACCAATCGTAGATTACTTTGATAAAATTATGTATAAAAAGCTTATGGCAAAGCAGATAGTAGTCATAGCGAAGCTCCTCAGCGCCATCAAAGTCCAAGAAGAGCGCAGGCAGAGCGAAAAGCACACTGTAGCCGTAGGTGCGCTCAAATTCCGCAGGCATTTTAAGCGACCACGGCGTGCAGTAGCGGTAATACTGAGGCTCGTCGGTGAAGAAACCGGGCATATTTTCAGAGAAGCCAACTCGCTTCCGATACTGTTCATGCGTTTGTTCGATGAACTTTCTCGTAACGTCTGCATCGAGTGTATCGACATAAGAAGAATCTCTGCCCATGCGGATGACTGTGTATGGAGCATTTTTCGGTGCGGTAACGAGAGTCGGCACACCATCCACAAGTGTATAGACACCAAGCACGTCATCATCCGTTGGAAACTCGTCAGTTTGCACACAACTCAGAAAAACGGCGTGGTTTCTCTCGTCCTCAAGGAGTTTACCGCCCGCAAAACCGCTGGGCCAGCCATTCTCGTCGTACGCCCACGCCTCCATACCGAGTTTTTGGGCCTCATCAACGCATGCACGCGTAAGCTCATACCACTCATCGCTGAGATATTCGGTTTCCAGGCCGCCTCTTGCGTGCATAAAAAAACCGTTCATCCCAAGCTCATGCATCCTGCGAATCTGACGGCGAAGCTCATTCTCCTGTAGCTTATCGTTCCAAGACCAGAACGGCAGACTGCCGTAGCGAATCGCATTTGCTTTAATATCTGAGATCCATTGCTTAATAATATGACCCTCTCGTAGCATTTTACAACTCTCCTATCAGACGGTGTTATACTGTTGTAGTATAACACAAGATCTTGCAAAAAACAAGGTGTTACTGCCAAACAGTACCGATAAATTCCAAAAGAAACGACATACTTTGCTATTCAGAACATTTTGTAAGATACCGCCTCACATTTGAGGGAGCAACGCGGCTGTTTGGCTCTCACGGCATTTGCAATAAAACTCCATTGCGCACATTGGTTCAAAAAAATTTGTGTAACATTATTGATAAATATTATTCGATGCTCCTTTATTCTCAAAGAAATCCCATAAAACGTGCAAAACAAATGATCCGATTCGAAATGTTCAGCATAGACGAGGTATCATCTGCATACGGAGTTCAGAACGTATATTATTTCAACCGAATTTTCAAAAAGCACACAGGCATCACACCGGAAAAATATTGATATATATTATACTTCTTTTCTATTACTCACCAACCTAATGCAACGATTTGTTTCGTTTTGAAAAGTCAAAAATCCGGACCCAAGCTACTCTAAAGTAAAATTTTCAAAAAAATTTATTATTTTTCTAAAAAAGTTGATTTTTCTTTATATAAAAGCGATTATTCGGGTTCGAAATTTGACAGTATATCTTGTTTGTGATATAATTATAGCAGATGAGGCGGAATGCCGATTCTTAGTTCCTTTTTTGTTTTGTATATATATAATCCCTGCTCGGCAGGGGAGATATACCGCCACTTTTGATTGTTTTGTGTGGCGGTATTTTTCTCTCAATTTTCTAAGAAAGGAGGACAAAATGAGAGAGATAATGAAAGAAATTTGGCACGGAAACATTGTGCCGCAAACCGATTTCAAGCCACAAACTTCGGAACATGAGCAACTGACAGAATATATATTGAGACACAAAAATGATCTTTTAATCACACTGAATGACGAACAGCTCGAAATATTCGATAAGCTTGATTCTTGTTTTAATGAATACGTAAGCATGAACAATGAGGCGATTTTTTCGTATGCTTTTAAGCTTGGAATGCGAGTTGCAACAGAAGCCTTTACAGAAGACTTCAACAATGATTTATAATTATTTTACAGCCCACCTTAGGGCGGTGTTTTGCCCACCATTGGGCAATATAAGAAAAAATATAAGGAGAAAAGAAAGATGGATGACAAAATGATTACTATTACACCAAAATACAGCAAGAATGTTCTTATTATTGACAAAGAGACAGTGCGAAAACTCGAGGAAGAACGAAGAAATCGACCTGCCGACTATTTTGATGTGATCTATGACACGCCCGACATCGACCTTGATTGGCTTTGGGGAAACAATTGATATGAGGCTGAAAAAGTTAGATATTGCACTATGCGTTTTTGCCATAGTGTACATGATACTTTGGACGTTATACATTCCCCGCGTGTGTCTTGTCTGCGGCATATCAATGGAGCCTACACTGCATGACGGACAGTATCTCCTCACTATCAGGCCCCTTAGCATTGACAGGATGGATATTGTCACTATAAAGACCGGAAGCGAAGACGGCACAATAATGAAGCGTGTGATCGGTCTCCCCGGAGACACAGTTCATATCCACGACGGCCGAGTGTACGTTAACAACAAGCCTGTAGACGACATCCCAACGGAGCTCGCAGGCACCGCTTACTTCCCTCTCACACTCGGAGAGGATGAATATTACGTCCTTGGCGACAACCGCGCTGTCAGCAAGGACAGCAGAAACAGATTCGTAGGTCCCATCAAACAGGAACAGATTTATAGAAAGGTTGTTACGTCAAAATAAAATACTAAAAAAAGATAGGGACGGATATCCGTCCCTATCGAATTGTGTGTGTTAAGGTTTATCACCATACTTCGTTTTGTGTTCACCTTAAACAAATAATTGTATGGTTATGCGCTCGCTCCAACCCATCCGTATCCTTGAACCGCCATATCAATGAAATGGTTCAAGAGGAGAACGGTTTTGGCATTGAAAGAATCCTTGTCATAGCACTCGGGAAGGTCAATGTTGAGCGACTCTTTGATTGCGTTTTTGACTCGCTCTGTGGGCTGATCGTCCTTATACCAATCCACCACCATAAGAGTTGCCTTTTCTTCCGTGAGCTTCTTATAGAGATTCTTTGCGGCAAGCTTCACCTTCTGTTCCTCGGCTTTTGTGAGCTTCTTGCCTTTAATCAAAAGGTCGTAAACTTCAAGTTCTTCCTCGCTCAACCCTTCCGTATCGGCACGTTTCTGCTCGGCTTGCATTTCTTCGAGCAATTTGATTAACTGCTCGTAGTAATCCTCATTCTCCGATCCTCCGGCGTTATATCTGTCAACGATGCCTTTGAAACGCTCCGAAAACTTCACACGAGTGCAATTCTTGTTAATCATCTTTTGGAGAGCTTCTTCCAAATACTTTTTCAAATCGTCGATTTCTATTGCCTTGTACGGAGTCTTTTTGATTTCCAAACGAAGCTCGTCCACATCAATTTTTGAAAGATCGATAACCTTTGAGCCGTGAATCACATACTCGGAATCGGCATCTAAGTTCACGTTTGAAGAAATGCTTGTGTCAAGCACCTGCGCCATACGAAGACGCGCACGATTGATCTTTTCATCGTCAATGTAATTGTAGAAAAGACCGTGCAAATAGGATATTGGCGAGAACTTTTCGTTTGTCCAACTCTGCTCGAATATCTCGGGTTTAGCAGCTTCGTATAGATTAATCGTTGTGTTCGCCAAGACCTTAAAACGATCCTTTGCATCGTCGGTAGCAATGATTTTATTATATGCCGCACGCAATTCGTCAAGCTTATCGAAAGTAGAAGCCTCGGCAATAATCTTGTCAAGATCAATGCCCATTTCCTTCAAGAAGGCATCGGTTTCATCAATACAAGAATCAATGTTAACGATCAACTGATCGATGTCTTTAGCCGGAAATTCGGTGTCATCATCGCCCGAAGCATAGTCCGAAAGAGCCTTCTTCATATACTTGAAAACGTTGACGTAATCCACGATAATACCGCAAGTTTTCGTTGGGAATACACGGTTTGCACGTGCAATTGCCTGCATCAGAGTATGTCCCTTCATAGGCTTATCAAGATAAACAGACGAAAGACTCTTAACGTCAAATCCCGTCAGCCACATTGCGCATACGAATACAAGCTGAAGTGGATCAGTAGGGTCTTTGAAACGATCTTCAATGTCCTTTCCTTCGGGTGTGATCTCGTTCATCTTGGCACGGTGAGAAGAAATATCAAGCCCCTGCGCCGCGAACTTTTGATTCTCGTCAGCTTCTTCGGAAACGATAACTGCCATCTCCATCCTGTTCATATAATCGATCATTGCGGAAATCTGGTCTCGTTCCTCTTTAGTTGCGGCTTTGTTCCTTTCGGCAACAAGCTTTTTCTTTTCCTCACCCCAATAGTGCTGGACCTTATCATACATCTTTACGGCAGTATATTTATCCACCGATACTACCATTGCTTTGCCACGGAATCCGCGACGAGGCAGATGATGTACGATATCTCTTGCAATTTTATCAAGTCGGTCATCACGCTTGATAACCTCAAGGATTCTCGATGAGGAATTTTCAAGGAGCTTTGTTTCGGATTCATTGAGGTTTTCGTCCTCAATAATGTCAAGTACGTCATCGTCCAGGAAATCGTTTTCAAGCCAAACCTCGGGCACTCTGCGGCTATAAAACAGCGGCACGGTAGAGCCGTCCTCGACCGATTGTGCAAAGTTATATTCCGAAACGTAGTTACCAAACCATTGGTTTGTCAAACGTTTAGCGCCAAGCAGGGGTGTTCCCGTAAAGGCAATATAATTGGCATTGGGAAGCGCTGTTCTCATATTCTCCGCAAGGCTCTTGTACTGCGTGCGGTGAGCTTCGTCAACCAAAACGATAATGTCATCCCTCTCGGAAAGCACGGGATACTTCTTGGTCTTATCGTAATTAAACTTGTGAATCAGCGTAAAGATAAACGATTTATTGGTTTGCAGGTATTCACGAAGCTGCGCACCGTTCTTGGGTTGACATTCTTCCTTGTCGCCGATAACCTCGGTACGAACAAAGTTCTTGTGGATCTGTGTATCAAGGTCGTCGCGGTCGGTGATGATAAGGAAGGTAAAGTTTCCCTCAATCTTACGCTTGACCTTGCGGGTAAACATAACCATCGAGTAAGATTTACCACTTCCTTGCGTATGCCAGAATACGCCGAGCTTGCCCTGCAACGCCTTGCGATCTTTAACCGACTCAATCAAATTATTAACACCGAGATATTGGTGGTTCTTTGCGATAATCTTGATTGACTGATTCTCAAACAATATGAAGTTTTCAATGTAGTCAATCAAATTTGCTTTCGGCAACAAACCGTCCGCAAAGTAAGACAGCGAAACACCGTCTTCAGAGATTGCCTTGCGGTCAATTCTCTCATTCTCACTTGCTTTCAGCCATTCAAAGAAATAGTCATAGGTAGCGGAAAACGCACCGAGCCTTGTTTCAAGTCCGTTGGAAAGCACGCAGATCTGATTGAAAGCAAAGAGATTGGGAACGTCCTTGAGATAGCTTTTCAGATTGCGATTATAGGCTTCTTCCACCTTAACGTCGCTGTTCTTAAGCTCCACAAATACAAGCGGAAGTCCGTTGACAAAGATGATAATGTCAGGACGACGCCAATTAAAACGCCCCTCGATCCACATCTGCGAAACTGCGGTAAAAGTATTGTTTTCGGGTTTGTCAAAATCAATCAGCTTGACAAAATCAAAGTCCTGCTTGCCGCCCCGCCTTACCGACACCTTTATGTAGTTGCGGATTTGCTGATAGAGCTTGTAGTTGACCGCCTTCATATCCACACCCGTGAAATCGCGGCACAGATCCTTTACGATACCGTCGAGCACCTCGGCAGGGATCGTGGGATTGATACGAATCAGCGCGGAACGCAGCACGGCGGGCAGAACACACTGCTTTTTGCTTGCGCGTCCCGTTCCGTCGTTTATATTCTCTTTTGATGATGTCGAAGGATCACAAGTGATGACGTCATAGCAAAACGGCTCGGCAGCTAACTTGTCGAGTAACGCTTTTTCTATGTCGTCTTCGTATATAAATCTTGACATATCTTTCTCCTTTGGTATTATTGGTTCTGTTCATCACGCAAACAAAAATCATCATTAACTTTTATTGCAAGCAGAACAAAAAGTCTAAGCAACATAAAGTAGTTTTGCCTATGCTCGTCCTCATTGGTGCTTACCTGCTGTATTCCGTGTATATATCTATTGCGAATTTCCAAGCCGTTGGTATATTCTGCACGATTAAGCAGATAATTAAGGTAATCAATTTCCGGTTGTGAAAACAGAGTTGACTTGGTTGTTATAATGCCTTTTTCTATAAAATCACCAATAGCCTCTTTCGCTTCCGGTGGATAGTGCCACTTGCTGATAACATCATTTTCGAACAAGTCACGCAACATCGCTAATTTTGCTAAGTTTTTGAGAGTTATTTTCCCATCGTCACCTATAGCTATAAGATCGTAACTTGCCATATTTTCAAAAGCCCATAGTTCTTCTTCTCGATAATCGTAAGTATAAACCGTTTCCTTTAACATTAGGTCTATAAAGCAATCATAATTACGACCTTCTTTGTGTATTCGCTCGATAAAAGAGAACGTACATTGATCAGAGAAAAACCAAAAGGACAATCGCTTATAATCGTCGCCAACGCCGTAGATATACTTGTCTTCGACTAAACTTTTAATATTAGCAAAAAGCACCGGAGTTGTTGACATCCCGACAAGCTCAAAATCAATCTCTCCGTTTTTAACATATAGCGAGTATTGTTTCAAAACCGATTCAAAAGCGGTAATGATGGAAGAACACTTTTCCGCATAAGTACTATCGGAAGAAGGCATAGACAACCGAATTTCCGCACAACCAAATTCGGATTGTATTTGCTCAGTAAAAAACCACTTTATTACATCTTCCAAGCGAATATTTTGCCTTGCCAAAAAGTCGTAATAGGCATGCATTTGCATTGAGGCTATTCCATTGGAAAAACCGAAAGCGTAATTATGAGGATATGCTCTCGACGATTTAGAGGCGAGAACACGCTCAAACACACCCGATTGCGATATCCTATTCACATGGGAACACCTCATTTGAGGCACGTCCACAAACTCAAACAGATAAATAAAGTTGTTTAGTATGCTTGGGTAATCAAGTGTTTCCAATAGCCACTTTGTGCTATATGAAATTGAAAATTCATGGTCGTTATGCGTACCAATCTTTTCTTTTTCCTGATCGGGGTTAAAGGATATTTGGATTCCGTGCGAAATGCTGACACCCGTTTGAGATATATTTTCAAGTTCTTTTTCGTATCTTCTTTTTGCCTTCAACCGTATTTCATCGGTGATTGGGAATTGATTTGTGCAGTGCATATCGATAATAGTGCTAAGATGATTTGTATTCGGGTGTTCTCCATCGATATAACTTTCAAGGTAGTTACATATATCTTCTCCCGTCAATTCGGCAGGCAAAATGAGTTTTTCGCTATCAGTATAGTCCTGCTCATACACATGCAAAAGAATGATAATACAGTATTCATTCTGAATTATATAGTTTCTTAGTTCATTACCATACTTGCGAACAATATTTTTGTGCAAAAACAAATCGTGAGGAGAGATTTTATCTCCATTGATCAATGCCTCAAACGTTTCATTTTTTATTTTATTGAATAACTTGCAGTTGTCAAATAGAACCCAAAAGTCGGAATGATACCCCATTTCGATCCTATTATAATAATCAATTATATTATCGTCGCTGAGTTGATTAAAAAAACGTTTTGTCAGCCTTGAAAGAGATTCGCATTTTGCTTTATATTCCTCATATGCTTCATCACTCCAAGTTTTTGACCGAGTTCCCGTATCTAAGTATCTTTTTATTTGAAAAAATTCAATCGCATCGTTAATATCAATTGCCTCAAAAGCAGGAACCTCGATTGCTTCAATTTTAGAAAGATTATGCCCGAAGAACAAATCTGTAGGCGGATAATACTTTACTCGATTATCCATTTTTACACCTCCAATTTGCCACTCATAAGGCGCGGCAAGAGTAAATCACGCTGTTTTGCGAGATTCAAATTGTTATTATGTAACAGCCTCTTTTGCTCCAATATTGGCAAAATCTTATCTCCAAACGCTGTCAAAATTTCCTGTTCGGGAACAAGAATTTTATATCGGCGCATAAAGGTTAGACCAACAAACTGTTGTGATGCACCATTCGTTTGCGTTGCAAATATTTCTTGCATAGAATGGCTCGTCATCCAATAATAGAGATATGCGGTTTGTACCATATCATTGGGTTTGAAAATAATCACATTTTTTACGCTGAACTCTCTACTATAATCCACGATACAACAGTTACCAACTGTGCCGATATTGCTAAAAAGAATATCGCCCGAGGAAAGCCCGCTGCGCTTTTTGATATTTTCGTGATCTTTTTTGCTTATACAATAAGCTTCATCAAAGTCAACAAAGCCGTTTTTGATACATCTGCCTGTTATCAGCGGAAAACCTTCGTCTAAAGGCTTGGGAGTATCGTGTGTTCCGTCTGTAACGTAACAAAAATCATTCATTCTCTTTACATTCCACCCCTCGGGCAGACCATTTTCAAACTTGGCGTTTTCATAACCGGGGAAACGGAAGCGGATAAACCACTCCTTGTAAAGCTCCTGCGCCGCTTTCTCCAAAAGAGCAATTCTGCGATTGTTGTTCTCAATCAGATCATCATAGGTCGAAAGAATATCAGCAATTTGATTTTGTATTTGGAGGCAAGGCAAATCTATTTTTATATTATAATAACATTTTGATGTCATGCTTGGAATACTCGCACCCGAGTCAAGCCCGCTCAAATCAAGACTTCGCAAATGACGATATAGATAATAAGGGTTGACAATATTTTTGTTTATATCGGTATAATAGCAAGTATCAACAGTCCAAAAAGCTCCGTTTATATATTGAATGTTATCCAATGTACCCTTACGGGGAAGCAAAACACTTTCACCATTATACAGATATTGATCGGCATATCTCATAATACCACCGCTACCTATAACAGGATAATCGCCTATTTCAAGGTGAGAATGGTCACGTCCGTTTTTGATTTTTAATATGTCTTTTAGTTTAAATCTCGTAGTTTTCATTATCTATACCGCCTCCTTTCTATCAATGTAATTGACAATAAAGCCAATGCACGCTTCGATGAAATAATATATAAACCTATCATATTGCATTGTCGTTTCAAAGTGATATTCTCGTGTTATATTCTCTTCACACTTGTATTGATAAGATTTTAGTATTTTTCGATTCGTTTCCAAAGATACAACCCAGGTCGTGTCTGTTGTGTTATGTGCAAAGAATTGCATCTCCCAATAGTTTCCCTCATGTGCCACGATATCTCGAACTGCTTTAATAATTTCAAAAAAATCATCAATGGTTAATTCGTGATATGCTTCATATTTATGGTTCATATATATGTCATCGAAACTCATTAACAAAAAATTATCAAGAATATATTGTTTCCCCTCCGTGCTGATAAAGGTTGGAAATATCTCGTAAAAAATGGGTTTGTCTTTTTTGTTGTTCATTCCCGACAACTCACATAACGCTTCCAAACATGTTTTGATAAAGAACATTCTAAGCGGATCACGCGCAGGACGAATCTGATCAATATCGGTTGCAATCGACACAAGCTGCTGTACTTGATTCATCATTTGACGAGGAATTTTGTCATTTTTATCATTTTTGAATATTTTTATAAAAAACGAAATCATATCCTCTTCCAAATCAAAATTGTCTTTATAAAAATCAGACATTTGCGAGTAATATTCTCCAACAAATCCAACCGATTCAAAAAGTTCTTCTGTTGTCATTCAAATAATCCTTTTAAGTTGTCTGAAATTTTAGTTTCGAGCTCGCGCGCCTCATCATTCAACTTCGCAAGCTCATCATTAAGAGACAGCATTTCTGCCTTAAACTCATCTGCGGTCATTCCGTCATCCTCGATGACTACACCAACGTAGCGTCCGGGATTGAGCGAATAGTCCTGATCTTTAATTCCGTCCTCGCCCTCAATTTTGGCAACCTTACAAAGACCCACTACATCACGGTAAACGCCGTCGGGGAAACGGCTTGTCAGCCATTCCATCTGCTCCTGCCAATACGCTTTCGTTTTGGTATCCTTGTCCTCGGCAACCTCGGGAGCAACTTCCATTTCAGACTTATATTCTGCGATCAATGCGGCAAACGCCTCGGTATCGCCCTCGTAAAGACGGGTAATGATGCCGAGATTTTTGATCTGTTCGTCGGTAAACTTTCTATGCGCTCTGTCAACCTGTGTAAAAACGTTTCTCGCATCAACGAACAGGATCTCATCGCGCTTTTCTGTTTCCGTTTTTGCTTTGTTAAAGAACCAAAGTGTTGCGGGAAGTGTAACCGACGAGAACATATTGGACGGAAGCGTTACCATCTGACTGATAATGCCGTCCTCAATCATTTTCTTGCGGATCTCGTATTCACTACCGCCTGCATCGGATGCAGAGTTTGCCATAACGAGTGCTGCTTTGCCTTGCCAATTCAGCGCCGCCGCAAAATATCCGATCCACAGATAGTTTGCGTTCGGTACAGTTTCTTTCTTGTCGGATTCCTTCTTGGTGGACTTAGACTTATTTCTCGGCACACCGTAAGTATTGAAACGGTTATCGTCCTTTACCTTTTCGTAAACAACCTCATCTACGTTGAAGGGCGGATTTGCCATAACGTAGTCAAACTGTTCAAAGGCGTTGTAAGGATCGGCATAGAAAGAGTTGGCTTCGGTAATCTCTCCGCGCACGTTGTTAAGAAGCAGATTCATCTTTGCGAGCTTTACCGTATCGGGTTCTTTTTCTACACCATAACAACGGAAATTCATCATAGCCGATGCGCTTGCGTTGTGCTTGTGCATATATCTCGCCGCCTGCACGAACATACCGCCCGAACCGCAAGCAGGGTCGAGGAACTTCTTTTCAGCACCCGCTTCGGGTTGCAATACCTCTACCATATAACGAACAACGGTTGCAGGTGTATAGAATGTTCCGCCGTCCTTGCCTTCGGCAAGTGCGAAGTTGCCGAGGAAGTATTCGTAAATCTCACCGAAAAGATCGATGCTGATATTCTCGGGGATATCCTTGAAAATCTTAACGATACGGGAAAGCAGCTCGGGTTCTTCGTCGGGAACAAGCCCTGCATACACTTCTTTGGGAAGGACGCCTGCAAGCTTAGGATTGTATTCCTCTATTGCTTCCATCGCAAGCTTTACAAGCTTCGCTTTTTCTGCCGTATCGGGCGCATTATTGATGGTATCATAGTAAGCGCACTCGGGCAGATAGAAGCCGCATTTTTCAATGGAGATTTCCTTAATGGATTTTTCCATACGAGTGCCTTCGTATTTCTTAAATTCTGCCTCAATCTCGTCCTTGTGCTGCTTGTAGAGAATATCTGCATAGCGAAGAAAGATCAAGCCAAGAATGGGTTGACCGTATTTATTTGCCGCCAAATGCGCACTTGAACGAAGCACGTCCGCCGAGTGCCAAAGGTCGTCTTTCAGTTTCTTTAATTCTTTATCTGTCATCTTGTTTCTCTCTTTCGTAAGTTATATTTATCATTCTACAGGATAAAAATAACATCTGGTTTCTTCTGCTTGATTAACAGAATCATACCATTCTTTATGCGCTGTTTTAAGAGAATTGTCAATCTGTTTATAAGGAGCGAACAATTGTTGTTTCCACCAATTACCATTTATATCTACTAACCAAATCGTCATCAAAGCACGAACCTGTGAAGCAATAATTTTATCATCAAGAAAATTTATCTGCAAGCAAAAAGTTTCTCTGGGTTTTATTTTCCTGTTAGAATAAACAGAATAATTCAACATATTTTTCTCAGGGAAGTGTCTACCATAAATACCGAAATTGTCAAACACAGAGGTGGTTTTCATATAATTGGTTGAAAAATACATATGATCAATTTCTGTTGAACCAATATTCTTCAAAATATATTCTACCGAAGCCCATTTTTCTTCATTAAGAATTTCGTCGTCATACATAAATTGACCATTATCAAACTCTTCAATGGTTGCAATTATAAGACTTTCGTCTGCTTTTGAACTAGTTGTATATTTGTCAATTTCAAAGAAATCCACTATATCCAATCTAGGACGACTTTGCAAAATCAATTCTTCTTTTGCTCGTCTTTCTTTTTTCTCCTCGTGGTTAATTGTCATTTTTACTCCAAGAAAGGTAAAAAGACCGCCAACCAATCCACCCAAAACACTTGAAATAATACTTGTAAGTATTTCTACCGTTGCTTCTGTCATTATTCAGCCGCCTTTCCGCTCTTGATCCACTCATCGACCTCGCTGGGCTTATACTTCCAACCACGGCCGACCTTGTGCGCTGGCATTCCCTTTTCATTTATCCATGTAAGCAAAGTGTCACGTGTTACGCCGAGGTAGGCACACATTTCCTTTGTCGAAAACCATCGTTCTGGCATTTGATTCATCTCTTGCATTTTACAACTCTCCTATTAGATAGAATTATACTGTTTTAGTATATCATAAAAACTTGTAGAAAGCAAGGTGTTATTGCCGAATAGTGCGGAAAATACCCATAAAACCATTTTTAATGGAAGCACTTTTGAGTCAGCCATATCTCTAAATTTTAACTTAAAATAAAACAAGGCGCCCGAACATATGCTCGAGCGCCTTGTCTTCGTTACACTGAGTGCCTTTTACACCATTTTTATTTACACCATTTTTTACACCATTTTGGCGTGGATTTATATAAAGTTACATAGATTTTTATATAAATCACGTTTTTGCGATGATAGAGAAAAACAGTCACAAACCCTTACTGTATAAGGCTTTATAGAGATTTAAGGAGATATATGAAAACAGCCGAAAAAGCTGGTCAATCAGCTATTCCAAGCTTCATAATAAATTTACTCCTTAAACTTTATACGAATAATTTTTAACACTTTATTATATCATATTAACTCATTTTTTGCAACACCTTAAAAATTAAATAATTAAACTTTTCTTAAAGCTCTTTATGACGCAAACATAGGGTGTCGCATTTGCGACACCCTATGTTTGTAGTTTTGTCCATCCACTCTTTCGAAAAGGTTAACTCATCAAGTATTGCTTTTAATTATTAAAGAACTCCTCGCCAAATATATCGACAAGTGCATCCGCAAGCTTCTCGCCTGCTTTCTTTGCGCCCTCAGCGTTTGGATGAAAGCTGTCGGTACAGCTAATTCCCCACGAATTTGTTTTAACAAAGTAGGCGTTTTCATAGGTAGGAATTAAGTTAATGATATTTCTCGCATTTCGCTGTGAGAACGGAACCATATACACTATTGGTGTTTCGGGATACTTTTCACGCAACCGGTCAAGGGCAAGTTTGAGTCCCTCGACAAATTCCTTATCGGTAGCTCTGCCATAATCGTTCGTGCCGTGATTTATAACTATGACGTCGGGCATAATGCCATCCGACACTTCTCGGTTCGCGCTTATGTGATCAATAGCCATAATAAAGGTATTAAAGGAACCCTCTCTTGTGACCCCCGATCCTCCGTATCCTACGCTGTAAGTAACCGCGCCAAGCTTTTCTGAGCAATGCCACGGATAAGAGTTTGTGGCACTGTTACCAAGAGGACTTGCTTCAAGTGCGTAGATGCCTTCGGTTATGCTGTCTCCAAAGTAGAATATGACCTTATTTTTGGGTTTTATCCCTAATATTGATCCTCCCTCTGAAGGAATTATATCACTAAGACAAAAGCCCTTTTCATATTTCCATTTCCCTTCACTCTCATCCATACCGTCAGCAATTATTCTTACGGTATGCTTGCCAGCATCGGGAAGCATCACAGTCTTATCGGTGATCAGTTGCCTTACAGGCTCTCCACCGTCAATCGAGTAGGCAAAATATGGTGTATAAATGGTAGTATTCTCATAAAATATCACATCAAAGCTCTCGGCACCGTCTATAAGGAAATACAAAAGACTGCCGTCAGTAAGCGTTGCCATGTATTTTTCACCGCGAAGACTTTTTTCAAACCATCTTCCCATATAATATGGCTCATTCGATCCTGTTAATTCAAAATCAAGATATGTCACACTACTCAGATATTCGGTATATTCCGTCATTCTTATCTCTTCAGCAGACATTGTTTCAAGTGTTTCTTTCATCTGTGTTTCACCTATATCCTCTGCGCTGTCGGTATTTGACCGACAAGCGCAAAAGGATACCAAAATACTGAGTGTCATTACAATCACTAATATTTTTTTCATCATAATCAAGCGTCCTAACTTATTTAGTGCTCTCTGAGATTATTCAAAGAACTCCTCTCCGAATATAGACACAAGTGCATCTGCAAGCTTTTCTCCAGCCTTCTTTGCGCCCTCGGCATTAGGATGGAAGCTATCAGTCAAGGAGATGTCCCAGCCTGTGGTTTCAACGACGTAGGCATTTTCATACTCGGCAATGACAATTCTGATGTCACCAGCCATACGCCCTGAGAAAGGAATCATATAAACGATAGGCGTATCAGGATACTTTTCGCGGAGTCTGTCGATCGCTTCCTTAAGTCCCACATAAAATGCCTCTGTTGTTGTCTTTCCATAGTCATTTGTGCCGTGATTTATAACGATCACGTCGGGTGTTATGCCGTCTGTAACCTCTCTATGAGCACTTATATAGTCGATAGCGTTTATAAAGGTGTTGAACGAACCCGTCGTCGTAACTCCCGATCCACCGTAACCAACGCTATAAGTAACCGCGCCGAGCTTCTCTGAGCAATGCCAAGGATAGGAATTGGTAGCGCTATTTCCTATGGGACCGGCCTCAAGCGCATATACTCCCTCTGTAATACTGTCACCAAAGTAGAAGATCGTCTTATTGGTAGGCTTTATTCCGCGAATTTCTCCGCCCTCGGAGGCAGTAACAGACTTGAGGTAAAATCCCTTTTCATAATTCCACTTACCCTCGCTCTCATCCATTCCGTCAGCGATTATTCTTACCGTATGCTTACCCGTGTCGGGCAGATATACAGTCTTATCGGTAATAAGCTGTCTTACGGGTGCTCCGCCATCAATGGAATAAGCAAAATAAGGAGTAAAGCTTGTGGTATTTACGTAAAAGTCAAGGTCAAAGCTCTCCGCACCGTCAACAAGGAAATACAATAGACTTCCGTCCGTGAGAGTTGCCATATAGTCTACGCCTCTAAGCTCTTTTGCAAACCATCTGCCCATGTAGTAGGGCTTGTGCGAGCCTGTAAGCTCAAAATCAAGATATGTTACAGTTTCAAGATACCGTTCATACTCTGCAATCTTTTCGTCCTCGGAATCGTTGCCGAGAGCAGATATAGTAACGGTTATGTTTCCAAGTATCGTCTCGTTTATATCAGAAGTAAGCGTGCCGTCTGTGATCTGGAAATATACCGTCTGGCTCACTGCCGCATTATTTTTAGCTGCGCTCGCCAATTCAATAGAAGTTACAGCCTTTACCGCATCAAGCTCTTCTTTACTCGAAACGTTCGACAGGATAAATTTACCCTTGATTCCGTAAACATCCGTTGTATCCTCCACGGGTGTAAAATCAAGCTTTGCACCTATCTTCTGATTTGAGTGATTAACAATATCTATCTTAACAGGAGAAATTTTCCATTCACCTTTCGTTTTTTCTTCAGTGTAATTTGTCGAATTCCATTCAGCATTTACCACATAAGTAAATACTTCCATATCCTCCCAATTAATACTTACAGAAATCACATTCGGTGCCTCATTGAGAACGTAGCATCCGAAGACATCTATTGACGCAGAGCCACCCGAAGTATTAACTTGCGCTGACGTTATGCTTCTTGTTTCTCCGCAAACGTTACAGGTAGAGTCGTAATCATCCTCATAGGTATGTCCTTCGCTCAATATCTCTTGCTGCTCTACAATATCCGCAAAGCATACTCTACAAGCTTTTCCTTCGGTAAGACCCGGCTCTGTACAAGAAACAGGGATTGCGGGAAGAGTTATCTCTTCATGTGTCAAGGGTTGAATTATTTCTTCCCTCTCCTCACCGCAAAGCTCGCAAGAATAGAGCATAATTCCCTTGCTCCAGCACGTTGCCTCCTTTTTGACGGCTCCGTTATCAAAATCGTGAACGCACACATTGAGAGCACTCATATCGAGCACGTGAGGATATCCGTATACAGGAAAATCGGTGTAAACGTAATCGGAAGGAATAGAAGAGCTTTGGAAGCCAAGAACGAACATTCCATTGCTATTATTCGTCTTTTGAGAAATAGCAATAAGCAGATCATCGGTATCCTCTACACCCAAAACCTTTGCGATATGCTTCCTGTTGAGCACTATCTCGTACGTTATAACCTTTGTCTCGGTGTTTGCCTTGGCTATATGTGACGAATAATAATTAGACGCCACGAAAGAAGCCTCGGGAGTAGCTATCTCGGGAGTATGTTGCTTTTGCTCATTTAAGTATGCCAAATAGATTCGAATCGGAATATCTGTGGAGGATCGATTCGCGCCAAGCTTTATGTAAAGACCATTCGCCCAAGCGGCAAGATCCGAATCCTGTTGCTCTGCCGCAATGTAAATGTTATTCTCGTCTGCACCAATATGGAAATTCACATATTCCGTGTTGGCAAACGTTGCAGCGTTAGCTGTGTGGAAATAAGTGTTTGCAGCATCCTCTGTCTTCTTTGCAAGGAGCGAGAAGCTATATTCATCGCTCTTTACAACACCGTCAGCGGTTGCCTTAGTAGCATTTCCTATAACCAGCTTCTTTTGTCCGTAGTCACCAAGATCCATAGAATCGAGCTCTTTGAGTCCGAATATATGGTATCCGATATGGGCATGGAGATAATTCGGGAATACGGTAGAGCCTTTATCTCCAAAGCATGCTTCGGGGTAGTATCCCGCACTTGCTCCGGATGTAATAAATCCTCTTAAACCAAGACTATCAAGCGAAGTTGATTTTGCGTATGACGCAAGAGCTGCGCGGCTGATTTTAAGCTCAATGCTATTGTTGTTTTTTATGTTGTCATCGCGCCACGAACGCGCAGAATCTACGATATAATCGTCGGCATTCAGCGTGACTCGGTTATTTTTAACGTTATCAACGTACTGATAAACAGCTATAGTTATATCGTCATACTCTGCATATTGGCTCTCACCCACCGCACGTGAGAATGAAAGCTCAATCGTCAGCTGATCCTTAACACCTGCCTTGGGGTTAGGATAAAGATCAAGAATGAGTCCTGATTTATATCCGGGAACTCTGTCGCGATATGCGATATAAAGGTATTCATCGTCATAATCCATCCAGAACTGAGACGTGAGAATTTGAGTATCGTTGTAGGCGGTTACAGTGTAGAATTCACCGTCAACAGTTACGTTTCTGTCGTACTTTCCCGACGTCCACGCGTACTCGTTTTCACAAATCAGACCGTCAACTGTGGGAAGCATCTTTTCGGGAGCGTCAAGTGTAAAAGTATAGCTTCCGCTTTCAACGGTAGCCTTTACGTATTCTCCGTCAACTGAAACATCCGATATTCCCTCGTGAGATGCAAGAGCAACTCCGTTTGCAAAAATTTCTGCTGTATTTGTAGTCGGGAAATATACGGTCGAGGTTGTACCTACGGGGATAACGATCTCCATAATAGTCGTACCATTTTCTATTTTCCAGTTACTTGTAAGCGTTCCGCGAACGGTGTCAACAGAACAGTTTACAAACTCGAAAGCATTAGTTATAACGGGTTTGATAGTAACCGTTTCATAACCGTTTGTCATATCGCGGATACCGCCAAGTCCACTGTAGAACCACTCGTCATAGGTTCCGAGGAAGTAGTGGTCATAAGAACGAATTCCGCTATCCTTATACATTTCCCAAAGCGTCGTGCTTCCCTCTGCAAGATAATATCCCCATGAAGGATAGGTGTCCTGAAGAAGAATTGCGATAGCTACGTCCTCATAGCCCTCGTCACAAAGGAAAGGAAGGAGAAGCTCTGTTCCGATACATCCCGTATCAAGATGGAATCCATTCTTCTTAATTTGTTCGATGAGATTATTTACAACGCTTTCTCTATATTCTTCAGGACAAAGTCCGTAAGCAAGAGGCACGAGATTCGAGGTCTGACGGTACTGGTTACGGCTGGTAGAGCCTCCCCAATATCCCGTTTCATAATATCCCTTTGTAGCATTGTAGAATTTTGTATTAAATGCAGTATAAATATTTGCGGCTGCCGATCTGTATTCTGCGGCGTCTGCTGTTTTGCCAAGCTCGTCAGCAATTTCAGCGAGCATTCTGAGTCCGTTATATACAGCGGCCGTATTGCAGATCATTCCGCCCTCATCGGGAGAAGTACCTCCGTTGGGAGATGCCCAGTCACCGAGTGTAAGACTCGATCCATTATCCTCCCAGATCCAATTATCACCTATCTGTGTGATATTGTACTGTGCCTGCGCTCTCATATAGTCGTAATGCTCAACCGAAAGAGATAACTGACCGTATACCTTCCATGCCTCGTAAATGCCCTTTACGTACATCTGCGTCCAGACAGGGCCGTTCCATCCGCTTATGATCGGAGAGGGAGCATACTCGTTAAGATGTCCGTCGGGCTTACCGGTGTCACGCAAATTGTGAAGGAAATTACCCGTGAAATTTATAGTATTGAAGTTATAGTTGAAGGTGTCCATAGCGACGTTAAAGTCACCCGTCCAGCCAAGCTTCTCATAAACAGGGGTATCGGTAGGCTTTCCCTGCATATTGTTGACCATTGTGCGAAGCATAAGCTCGTGAAGCTCGTTGACAAATTCACTGCTTGTCTCAAAGCTACCCGTCTGTTCAACGTCTGTCGCAACTACGTAGCAGGTAATGTCGTCAACTGTAAGCTCGCCCGTGTATCCGCTTATCTGGATATACTCATATCCCTTGTAGCTGAATTTAGGCTCATAGGTCTCCCCTGCCTCTCCACTACAAACGTATACGTCTGTCTGAAGCAAATGGTCGCTTCCACTGAGCGGAACCTTTATGTTGCCATTGTCTTTATTAAGTCTTTCAGCATAAGAAATCTTAATAAGTGTTCCTGCGGGGGCATCAAATGCAATGCTTGCCCAGCCTGTCGCCATTTCGGGAAGTCTTACGATATACGTTCCGTTATCATGCTTCGTGACAGAAAGAGGAGCAAACGATTTAACCTTGCGCATCGGCTCTATCGTCTGATAAAGAATATCAGCGTAAGGTGCCTCCATAACACGAACACCCTTCCAAGAAGAGTCATCAAAGTTTGCAAGCTGCCAATCATCGACCTCATTTCTTGCATCGTAAACTTCTCCACAGAAAACTGTATATCTTGTCGTAGGTCCATTGGTATAGGACTTCCAGCTTTCGTCTGTGATTATAGTTTCGCTTGTTCCGTCGGTATATTCGATAAGAAGCTCCATACGGGCCGTGGGATCGTCACGCCACGCAGCATTGTTCCAGTCAACCGCAACTACCTCCTCGCAGTCATAATATCCTCCTGCAAGCTCAATAGCTACGGCGTTCTCCCCTGCATTCAAGAGCTTTGTTACGTCAAATACACGGTAACGAACCGTTCCGCTGTTTTGAACGAACTCTCTTGCCTCGTACAAGCTATCAACGGGATTAAGAACCGTATCATCAGGCAACGTTCCGTTAACAGTCATCTCGAAAAGGCCAAGACCTATAACGTATGCTCTTGCGCGAAGAACCTCTTTTTCTACATTAAACGTCTTGCGAAGCATGGGTGCAGAATCTGCAAACTGAAGGTTATCGTAATCAACAGTAACCGTAGTTCCCCAAGGACTGCAGCCGTATTCTCCGATAACTGTCGCATTTGACCATTCCGAATCATTAAACTGATCAGCCCACCAAGCAGTAGAGGGATCCGATGCCCTTACCTTCCAGGTGTCATCGGTATAAAAGACATCCTGTGTTCCATCTGTGTAGTTTATGTATACTTTAGCAATAAAGCCTGCGTCGCCCGCATTCTTGTTTCCACACGATGCAACTATATAGTTAGTCCCGCTAGTTACTACGTCGGTTATGTCAACAATACGCGCCTGTTTTGTGTTTTTCCAGTTTTCTACCTTTTCGGCAGTATATACAGAGTTAACGTACACGATACCGTAGTCGTAAAAAGCTGCAGTCATATAAGCACTTCTTACTGTTTTGGCAGTAGAAACGTTAAAAGATGTCATAAACCAAGGATTTGATGCGGGATATTTTCCGTCGGTCTTCGTTCCGTTCCAGATCCAGTTTGCACCTTCAAGATCGTACGTCTCACCTTCGGGGATCGTATTCTTTAGCGCACCTATCCACTCTGCCGTCCACTCAGCATCATCAATAATGCCTGTTTCAAAACGAGCTATATCGCTCCACTCACTTGCAGTATCATTTTCATCCCATACGCGAACGGAATAAAAATACACTGTCCTCGATTCAAGAGCAGTACCCGCGTATGCAATGTCATAGTTGGTACTTCCCGAGGTCTTGCCTGAATCCCACATATCGCCTGTGTGTGATACAGCATTCTTGTATGAGGAGGAAACGATTATCTGATATGCACTCTGTGCTCTACCGTAACCGCTTGCGTTGTTGATCCAGCTAAAAACAGGAGTGGTGTCAATTCCAAGAGGGGTATCAATGCTGTTTACCTTCAGATCACTAACTGTTATCGCCGATTCTGCTGCCGACACGGGAATAAATATTGATATCGGTCCCAAAATAAGGGAAACTATCAACAGAACCGAAAGAATTCTTCTTGTATTTTTCATATGCTTTACCTCTTTTTTTGAGTGTTTTTTCGATTAAAAGCTATCAAAACTGATGCAATAGCAGATGTTATTGCCGCAAAGAGACCACCACTTAAAAGATTAGCCTTGCAACCTGATTTTACATTGTCTATAGTGTCGGTATTACCATTTAATTCGTTGTATTTCTCCTCTGCCGACAGGAGAACACCAAGCTTTGACACATTTTGCTTTTGTGCGTCACTAAGCGCATCATACGAAGCTCTCGCTTCCTTAATAGCGTTACCACTCTCGGCATTCACTTCTCCGATAGCGTCAATCATTGCGTCAACTGCGAGTGCCGCCTCAACGTCGGGATTAACCTCGCCGACATTGAAGGTATAAGAGCCGCTACCAACACTAACATTCAATACGTTTCCTTCAACAGTCGCGCCAAGAACTCCCTCTTGCACAAAAAGTGCCTTTTTGTTTACCGTCACCTTTGATATGCTATCAGTAGGGATAATAACCGAAGCTGTCGATCCAACGGGGATCTCTATCTTCATCGTTATATGTCCGTTTTCATCCCTCACCCAATCGCTCGTTATCCTTCCGCGAACGGTCTTGACCGAGCAATTTACGTAGTTCAACTCATCAACTATTTGGGGATTTATGGTAAAGGTTTCGTAAGCATCTGTGCTCTCTCTAATACCGCCAAGACCACTGTAAAACCATTCGTCATAGGTGCCAAGGAAGAAATGATCATACGATCTTATATCGTCCTCGTGATACATCTCCCAAAGAGTTGTGCTTCCGTTAGCGAGGAAAAATCCCCACGAAGGATACGTGTCCTGCATAAGTATCTTCATTGCAACGTAAGAATATCCTTCATCACACAAGAGTGGGAGAAGAAGCTCCGTTCCGACACAACCCGTATCGAGATGAAAATCCTTCTTTTCTATCTCCTTGACAAGTCTTTCTACTATCTGATCTCTTATTTCATCAGGACACAGACCGTATGCTAACGGCACAAGATTTGAAGTCTGTCTGTATCTTGAACGGGTACTTGAGGTCTTCCAATCTCCCGTATCGTAACAGCCTCTGGTTTCATCATAAAATTCTTTATTGAATGCTTTATAGATATTGCTTGCCGCAAGACTGTATTTTCCCGATTCGAATTCATTACCAAGTGCCTCTGCCATTTCGGCGAGCATTGTAAGCGCATTGTATATTGCCGCTGTGTTACAGATCCTTCCTCCCTCATTGGGTGAGGTTCCGCCATAAGGCGATGCCCAATCTCCAAGAGTAAGCCCTGTCGGATTATTCTCCCATATCCAATTGGTTCCGATATCCTTTATGTAGAGGTTTGCCTGCTTACACATATAGGAATAATGCTCTTCAACAAGCGAGAATTGTCCATTTACCTTCCACGCCTTATATATTCCCCTGATGTACATCTGAGTCCATA
This sequence comes from Eubacteriales bacterium, assembly GCA_045633625.1. Taxonomy (GTDB): domain Bacteria; phylum Bacillota; class Clostridia; order Oscillospirales; family CAG-272; genus HGM12713. The sequence goes on along the minus strand of JAZQYP010000038.1, from coordinate 59,479 downwards.
TAGGGCCATTCCAACCGCTGATAATGGGAGAAGGACTGTACTCATTAAGATGTCCGTCCGTTCTTCCCGTATCGCGAAGATTGTGCAAAAAGTGGGCTGTGAAATTAGCCATGTTGAAATTATAATTGAAGGTGTCCATAGCAACATTGAAATCACCCGTCCAACCAAGCTTTTCATATATAGGCGTATCGGTCGCTTTACCTTGCATATTGTTTCGCATCGTGCGAATCATAATTTCGTGAAGGGCGTTTACAAATTCACTGTCACTCTCAAAGCTTCCTGTATATTCAACGTCGGTAGCTACAACGTAGCAGGTAATATCGTCTATAGTCAGCTCCCCATCATATCCCGAAATCTGTATATATTCGTATCCCTTGTAGCTGAACTTCGGCTCGTATGCCTCTCCCTTAACACCCTTACATATATATGCATCGGTCTGCAAGAGGAAATAGTTACCTATTGGAGCCTTTATATTGCCGTCATCACGAAGTCTTTCAGCATAAGAAATTGTGATATACGTTCCCAGAGGTGCATCAAACTCTATCCTTGCCCAGCCCGTTGCCATTTCGGGAAGTCTTACGATATAGGTTCCATTCTCGTGTCTTTCAACCGAAAGCGGCTTAAATGACGTTACCTTTCTCATAGGCTCAATGATTTGGAAGGCAAGCTTTCCACGTGGCCCCTTCATTTCGCGAACTGATCCCCATGACGAGTCGTCAAACTCGGGAAGCGAATAGCCCTCTATTTCATTTCTTGCGTCATAGATCTCGCCGCTGAAAACAGTGTACTTTGTAGTAGGTCCGTCATTATAAGAGAGCCAACTCTCATCAGTGATCACAGTCTCACTCGTGCCGTCGGCATACTCTATGACGAGCTCCATACGCGCCTTGGGGTCATCTCTCCACTTAGCGTTATTCCAGTCTACCGCAACGTACTCGTTACAGTCGTAAAATCCGCCTGCAAGCTCGATCGTTACAGCATTCTTTCCACCCTTTATAAGCTCGGTAACGTCAAACACACGATATCTCACCGTATCCTCATATTGTGAATCAACCGGATTAAGAACGGTATCGTCGGGCAAGTTCCCGTTTATTTTCAATTCAAAAAGACCAAGACCTGTGATATACGCCCTTGCTCTTACAACCTCGCCTTTTGCTTCAAAGGTCTTTCGAAGTATGGGGGCTGAATCTTGAAATTCAAGTCTTGACGGATCTACCTTAGGCTCGTCCTTCCAAGGAAAACAGCCGTATTCTCCAATCTCCGTTGCACGTTCCCACTCGCTCTCATCAAACACACCCGACCACCAAGCAGATTTCGGATCAGAGCAAACCATATAGCTTTCGTCCGACACAAAAATTTCGGTAGTTCCATCGGTATAGTTAACGTACACCTTAGATATAAAGCCCGCGTATCCCGCGTTCTTATTTACACAGGTAGCAACGATGGAGTTATGTCCCGACTTGATAAATTCGGTTATGTCTACAAACCTGACTTCGTTCAAGGACTTCTTAGCTTCTACTCTTTCAGCCGTATAAACCGAATTTACGTATACGATTCCGACATCATCAAAGGTAGAAGCAATATACGCGCTTCTCACCGTTTTATTTGCCTTCACGTTAAATCCGCCGCGTATCCACACCGTCTCGGCAGGATATTGAGAATTGTTCGACTCTCCGCGCCAGATCCATTTCGCCCCCTCAAGGTCATAAGCCTCTCCCTCGGGTATAGTGTTCTTTACTGCGCCTATCCATTTTGCGCTCCATTCGGAATCGTCAAAAATACCCGTCTCAAAGCGCGCGATCTCACTCCAATCGCTGACCTTATCATTCTCATCCCATACGCGAATTGAATAATAATAAGGCGTTTTAGAGGTAAGCTTCTCACCATTGTATGCAATATCGTAGTTTTTTGAGCTTTCGGTCTTTCCCGAATCCCAGATGTCTCCGACATGCTCTTTAGCGCTCTTTTCGCTTCCCGAGACAATTATCTGATACGCAGTTTGTCTCTGTGAGTAACCGCTTCCGTTGTTTATCCAGCTAAAATAGGGGGTCGTATCTATTCCAAGAGGCGTATCTATATTGTTTACCTTTAAGTCGGTAACGCTCAAGGTTATTTCAACCGCTGAAACAGGAATAATCGGTACTAGTTGACCAAAAGTTAAGACACCTATCAAAAAAAGACTCAATATATTTTTTCGATTATTCATAATATCTTCTCCAAAATCATTATAAAAAAAATTAAGTAGCCCAACTTAAACTACATTATAATTATAGCGTATCAGTGCCAAAATATAAATGTATTATTCAAGCATCTTCGGGTATTATTCAATTCTGCGATTCATCACAGGGTGTGACTATTTCTTTGCAATACAGGTAAGCCGCGGCACTCCATCCCATAATAGGAGGCGTCTCATATTCCTTGGTCTTTGAGACCGCTCCGTCAAGCGCATTGAACTTCTCCCAAAGCCTTGAATGCTTTTCAAAATTGAGATCAGTAACCTCAATAAGCTTCTCGGCTACGCGACGCGCGTCGGTTACATAACCGTATCGCAAAAGCGCCTTTACGGCAATTATCTGTAAAGGTGGCCACGCGTGCGGAAAATCCCATTGAAGCATTGAAAGGTCTTCCCTATTCTCGCATGACGCAAGTCCGTACCTGCATTCAAGCGCGGGAAGATTTTTTATTGTTTTTTCTGCCTGCTCTTTGGTTGCAAGACCTACAAAAAGCGGATAGAGCATCGCGAGCGAGATAAGGTCAGCTTGTTTTTTGTTTACAAAATCATAATCACAAAATGCGCCAAGCTCCTCATTCCACATAAGCTCATTCATAAGTGAGCTTCTCACCTCTGCTCTTTTTCTCCAGAGCTCACTCTCGCCATTTTTAAGCTCGGCGGCAAAAAACTCCATATTTTTCTCAACGCCGAAAAGCAAGGAGTTAAGGCAGAGCCAATTGTAGTGGTGCTGCATAAGACCGCAACGGCTCGAAAAATCCCAACCGCTTTCAGCTCCCGACTGGAATGCAAGAGCATATTCGACAAGCACCGCCTCATCGGTAGGTTTGTTAATTTTAAGTCGGTCGCAGTACTGATTATAGCAGCGCGCCGTATCGGGATTCTCACCAAGATAGCGGTTAAGCCCCGACGGAGTCATTCTCCGCGTCTGCCAAAATTTATATTCGATGGTAACGGCACGGTATCCGTCGGCAAGAAAGCTCTTATCTTGCGTTTTTTCATATATATTCCTTATCATCTCGGAAAGGAATGGCGGTTGTGAGCGAGTCATTCCCCATCTACGATTTGCATTTGGCACGTAGCCAAAGTGGTCAACGAGATATATCATGTTTCTTACGTTGTTTATCGCTTGTTCTACTCTACCCGAAAGGATAAGTCCAAGATTTGTAAAATACGTTCCCCAGTAATACATCTCTTGAAAGACGTTGCCAAAGCCCGAAACCGAATAAGGATACGGCATACCGATAATCCCCATTACCGTCTCGCCGTCTTCAGGTACATAGCGGAGCGTGCCGTCCCAATTATCTTCTATATATTTTCTGATGCGTGACTCTATGTTCATAAAATCCTCCTTGATTTAACAAAAATCCAATAATTTCTCTTCTATTATATCATCGCAAAAGAAGCAAAAACAATGTATGATTTAATCATTTTGGTGTATTATTCAATCTTGTTGTTTTGCCACTATTGACTTTATTTTTAAGGATTGTTATAATTTACTTGGTATTAAATGATTTTTGGAGGGCGTATGAAAGAGAACATCGATTTTATTCTTAGAAGCAACGTTGACCCCAAAAAAATGATAGGGGGAACCGTAGAGTTTCCTGACAATGCACGTGTTGACTACTCAAAGAGTGGCAGAGACGGACATATTATGCACGTTATCCTTAGCGGCGAACGTGAATACATCTTTAAGGGAGAAAAAAAGCACCTTGAGGCACACAGCGTTGTCTTTATTCCCGACGGCACAAAATACATCTCTACGTGCTTCGCGACAGAAGGCAAAACGTGTAAGGGACTTAGCGTAAAATTCTGGCTCGACGGTGAGCTTGAAAGAAACATATCCGAGGGGATATACGTCTATAAAAGTCATCCGTCAAGTCATCTTGAGAGAGAATTTTTTGAGCTTGTGGATATTTTTGAAAATGAGCCTTCCTCAATACTCAAGCAAAAAAAGTTATTTTTCAGTGTACTCACAAGATTTATTGAAAAGTATTCCGATACTAATGATCTCGCTCGTTCCGTTGTTCCTGCTATAGAATATATTTCACTTCATTTTAAGGAAAACGAACCTGTAGCAAAATATGCCGCAATATGCAATATGAGCGAAAGCTATTTCAGAAAAATATTTCAACTTACAACAGGTTTTTCGCCTATTTCATACAGAAACAATCTGCGTTTAACAGAAGCAAAAAAACTGTATCGGGAGGGACTAACTATGAAGGCTATCGCCGAGGAACTCGGATTTTGCGACGAACATTACCTCTCAAAAATATACAAAAGAGAAAATGGGACGAATCTTAAAGATGACGCAGGACTCGTATAATAAAAAAGTGAGGAATGAATCATGAACATCTATTCAATAAAAGACGAAAAATTCAAAAAATACGGTAGACCGATCGATGCTCCGTATTACGAAAAACTTAAATCTGCCGCTAACACACTTCCCTTGCCTTTGGGAGCGACCTCTTACCGTGCAAGTGAAGATGCTCTTGAGGATCCCGATACGCTTCTTTACTACAAGAATTTTTTCGGTGGACTTGACGTGCAGATTGGCTATTGTCGTGGAGAAAATCACCTTATGAATGCACTCGAGTGGCACAAAAGTTCAGAGGTAGCAGTTGCTCTTTCGGATATGATACTTCTTCTCGGAGATATGCGTGACATGAAAGACGGACAATATAATAGCGGCGATCTCAAGGGCTTTTTAGTAAAAGAGGGACAGAGCATCGAGCTGTATGCTACAACTCTTCACTTCTGCCCAATAAGCGTGGATAATACTCCCTTCAAAAACGTCGTCATATTGCCGCGCGGTACGAATACACCGCTTGATATGCCTGCGTCCGACAAAAGACTTATCTCCAAAAACAAATGGCTTATAATCCATCCTGACTTCAAGGCACAGCTTGAGCTTGGACGTGAAGTGGCAATTTTGGGAGAGAATATCAAAATATAAGGAGAACACATTATGCTGAACTACAAACTAAAAATAGGTGTACTTACTATAAGAAGACTAATTAAAGAACCCCCGAAGCGCATTGGAATGTTCCAAAGCGATTATGCCATAGAAAACAAGGATATGACGCTCAAATACCTACGCGATAACTATGCCGACGAGATGACCGAATTCGTTGACATTGAATGGCTTAACGAGGAAGGACTTCTGCGCCTTTCCGAGGACTGCGAAAGAGTTTCCGAATACTTCAAGAGCGAGAAGATAAACGCCCTCTTTATTGTAAACTGTAACTTCGGTGAGGAGAGAGTGGCAGGAGAGGTCGCAAGAGCTTGCGGAGTACCTACTCTTCTTTGGGGCCCGCGTGACCGTCATTTTGAGAACGGTCAGCGCTTCACCGACACACAGTGCGGACTGTTTGCTATGAGTAAGCAGTTAAAGAGAAATGGCGTGAAGTTCTCGTATATCGAAAACTGTGACATCACCGATCCCGCCTTCGATAAGGGAATACGTCAGTTTTTCGGTGTTGCCACAATGGTAAACAACTTCAAAAACATAAAGATAGTAAACATTGGTGCCCGTCTTAAGCCCTTCAAATCAATTATGTACAACGAGCTTGAGATGTGCGAAAAATTCGGCATCGACGTCATCTCGGTAAATCTTATGGAGGCTATGAACGAGCTTAAGGCTATCTACGAGGAAGATAGAGATGAGCTCATTTTAGAGCTTCCCACACTTAAAGAGACCTTCGACTGTGAGGGCACTGATGACGAGATACTCATAAAACTCCTTGCAACAGTTCGCTTCTTTGAAAAGATTTCAAAAACTTATAATACAAATATCATTGGAACTGACTGCTGGTCAGGCTTTGCAGCAGGCATAGGTGTACCTCCCTGCCTTGCGATGAGCCTTGCCGCCGAGAAGGGCATTTTTGTGACCTGCGAGGGCGACGTGTTTATGTCAGTAACCAATATTCTTCTTCTCTCGGCAACGCGAGGCAAGGGTAAGCCCATTCAGGGTGAATTCACCTGCCGTCATCCCGAGAATAACAATTCCGAGCTTCTTTGGCACTGTGGTCCCTTCCCTGCCTCCTGCAAGGCAGACGGCGAGAAGCCGAGACTCGTCGGAATGAAGCCTACCTTCCGCGTACGAGACGGTGAATACACGATAGCTCGCTTCCAGTGCGAGAGAGGAAAATACTATCTCCTCGGCGGAAAGCTGCACACCTGCGAGGGCCCCGAGACCTTCGGAACATATATGTGGGCAGAATTTGAAAATCTTCCGAGGCTCGAAAGAAAGTTAATTGAAGGCCCATACATACACCACGTCACCGAGATATACGGCGACTACGAGGAATATCTCAAGGAATTCGCAAAATACATTGACGATATAATCTACGACGGTATTGAGGACTAATCTAAAAGCCGCTTGAATCTATGATGATTCAAGCGGCTTTTTTATTAAAACTCATCAACGATGCCGTAATCGGCATACTCAAATATAGGTGCGTTCTTATCGGGGTTTATGGCAATAACCGTTCCCGAGCGCTCGATACCGGCTATATGATGCACGGCACCGGAAATACCTATAGCGATATATACGGGTGGGCTTATACAAGTTCCCGTAAGACCTACCTGCTTTTCGTACGGCATATAGTCGTTATCAACAAGCTTACGCGAGGACATAACGGCAGCGCCGTATTTCTTGGCGAGCCCTTCGATATCACTTAGCTTATCCTTAACTCCGAAGCCGGCACCTATAACTATCTTGTTTTCGGCGCGGCTCTCCCCTCTGACAGTTGCCAAAGCCGGCGACGTAAGGCTCTTTATCTTAGCTATAATGCTTCCTGAAAGTGCCGGACGGTACATAATAAGCTCGCCGTTCTCGCACTCGAGCGCCGTAAGATCGGCACAAAGTCCAAGAGAAAGTCTTGCGGCAAGTGCAGCCGAGATTCGTTTTGATACCGCATCACTACCGAAAAGCACTGCAGACGGGCGTTTTTCTTCTATCATTTTGACAAGCGCGTCAACACTCTCAAATCCTAAGACTGTAATATCGTTGCTGACAGTTCTTGCAAGCAAAAGTGCGTCCTCTCCTACGACAACGACACCCCCAAGCATCTCTTTCGTACCCTTTTCGGTATCGGTAGAGCGAGTATAACACTCGTCTGCCGCCTTTTTCACTACCTCGTCAAGCTCGTCCTTTGTGATAAATTTACATTTGCGCTTGCCCGACTGATTTTCGTAGGTTGCAAGTACTCTTGTAGGCGAGCCCAAAAGGCCGCATCTTGCGACGTCTGCGCCTATATCCTCTGCACTCCAAACTGCAAGCTCACTCACCTTTGAGCGAAGCCTTGGCAGTCGCAAAGTGTTTATTCTCTCGACAGTCACGAGGGTTTTAGAGGGCAAGGTAACGGTTCCGTCAAAGCGAGTGTCACAAACGATAGCGTCGTCGCTTATACTCTCGATTTTCATAACGTTAGTTATGATGCCAAAGCCAAGCATCTGGGCAAGCATAGGCGGAGTCTGTGCAGTGTCTCCGATAAGCGTCTGTCTGCCGCAAAAAACATAATCGGGAGACAGCTTTTCTATAGCTTTTGAGAGTGTGTATGCCGTTGCCAAGGTGTCAGCGCCTGCAAATGCCTTGTCAGAGAGCAAAACTGCCCCACCAGCGCCAAGTCTTGTGAGGGATAGTAAAAACTCTCCCGAACGCTCCGGCGCCATAGACAAAAGAGTAATTTCAGCACCATCTACCGAAAGCGCCGCCTCATAGGCGCAGGCATCGAATGGATTTATCTCCCCGTCAAGCCCCTGTCTTATACAAACTACTATCTTCATAGCTTTTCGTGATAGATAGGCTCAAGTGCCTTTTGAATCTTCTTATATTTTTCAAAAATTTCCCTATATTTTTCGGTGTTATCCGGATTCGGATAGATAACGTCCTTGAACTTTACACAAAGCTTGGCGGCACTTTTCGCATCCTTGAAAATGCCAAGTGCAATTCCGGCAAGCATTGCAGATCCGAGAGAGGAATCCGAGCTCTCGGTGGTTCTTAGCGAGATACCGAGAACGTCCGCGGTGATCTGCGCCCAAAGCCTTCCCTTTGCACCGCCGCCTATAAGCGTTGCGGTATGCTTATAGGGAATATTAAGCATATCAAGATAAAGCTTATTATCAAGTAAAGAAAACGAAACTCCTTCAAGCACAGCACGTGTGAAATGTGCTCGCGTATGAGTTGCCCTCACACCCGTAAAGCTTCCGCAAAGACGGGAATCACCATACGGTGTAAGCTCTCCGTTAAGATAAGGATGGAAGATAAGTCCTTCACTTCCTACAGGTATCTGGGCTGCCCCTGCATCAAGCTCACGATAATCGCCGCCAAAGGTATCTCTGTACCATCTGTACGATGCCGCAGCGGATTTTGTCGCTGTGCCGGGATACCACAAGCCATCTATTATATGGGAATAATTTACCATGTGTCTGTCGGGATATGCCTTATCAGTTATAACGCATATTCTGCCCGCGGTGGCAAGCTTGACAGTAATATCCCCCTCTTCTACCGAACCCGATGCAAAAACCTCCATGACCGTATCGGTCGTTCCGCATATAACGGGAGTGCCCTCATAAAGTCCTGTTTCTTTTGCAGCTCTCGCCGTAACCTTTCCGATAATATCAGTCGGTTTCTTTATGGGCGGAAGGATACGAGCATCGATTCCCGCAAGAGAGCAAAGCTCCTCGTCCCAACACATATTATTGCAATCAAAAAGCATACTTCCCTGCGCCTCAATACAGTCGGTGCAGAAAATATCCGTAAGGAAATATCTTATATAGTCCTTTTCAAAGAAGATATGCTTTGTTTTTGAAAAGACCTCGGGACGATTCTCCTTGAGCCATACGAGCTGTGGGAGTGTCCAGATAGTATCGGGCTTATGGTAGGTCTTTTCGAATATCATATCGCCGTATTTTTCTCTGAGCGCATCGGCTTGAGTGCGGCTTCTGCTGTCAGTCCAATGGATAGCATTGCACAGAGGCAAATAATTTTCATCGCACGGCAGATAAGTGTGAGTTGCGGAATCTATAGCGATCGCCGCGATATCCTTGCTTTCTATTCCCGATCGTGAAAGCAAAGCACTCATGTTTTCGCACAGTGCGTCTATCCAATCCTTTGGCGACTGCTCACAAGCGCCGACCTCGGGGTAAAGCGTGGGATATTCTACGGTATTTTCACAAACGATACGTCCGTCCTCAGAAAGCAGAGTCGCCTTTGACGATCCGCCGCCGAAATCAATGCCAAGTAAATATTTCATATTATCTCCTGACGTTTGAAATAAATTAAATTTAGGGTATTTTTATGCCTGCCAGAAGTCTGTAACAGCCTCTGTCACCTTTGTACGTGTCTTGAAAAGAATTCCAAGTGAGTTCATAGCGAGCGTGTGGTCATACCAGCGCTCGATCGAGAGCTCCTCCTTACCCATTTCGTATTTGAGCACGTCATAGAGAGCGTCTGCCTCATCGTCCTTGCCCTGTGCCTTAGGAATGAGAGCATCGGCAAGAAGCTTACAGTACTTCGCGTGCTTCTCAAGAATACGGACAGACACCGTCTGTACGCGGTAAATTGAGTTATAATGGCTCGTTATCAGCTCCTCACCCTCCTTAACGATATCGTATACCTTCTCAAGAGACTTGACGTGAGGAGGATTGAACATAGGAGACGCCTCGGGATCAATGGAGAGAAGTCTTTCCATAAATTCGTAATTAAATGCCTTACCGAGCTTTGCAAGATAATCGCGGAAAGCTCTCCAGTCCTTGCCGAATGCGAGCGAAAGGTACTCTTCTTCAAGCTCCTCGTAGCTATAGCTTCTGTCAAAGAGTGTTCTTGCATAGACGTAGAAAGGAAGTCCTGTCGGGAAGAAGCTTCTCTGTGAGCCGTCCTGAATAACACCGCCAAGGTCTCTGTCATCGTAAAGCTTTACGTCATCGTTGAGTATTTTTGAGATGTCGATACCGCCCACGTCATTATACTGATGACGCCAGAAATGGTATTCGTATACAACAGACGCGCCGTACCACTGCTTCTTGTATTCGTCAAGGAAACCGAAATACTCGTTGAGCGTCTTCGGAAGTACGTTTTTGTTTTTGACGTACTTTGCGGGTACGAAGGGCTCTATTCCCTCGGGGAGAGTCTCTGTATAATTACGGGTTATCGGGCAGTAAAGGAGAAGAAATCTGTCGGGATTTTTAAGAGTTATCTTCTCGGGCGCCCAAAGCGTGTCCTTATACATATTGAATACGAGCTTTGTGGGTATTCCCTTCTTGGTAAAGGCCTCGTCCATCTCATCAAGAAGAATGTGGAACCAGTCGGTCGCAGAATAGGGCTCGCAGAGCTCACACTCACAGTAGTGATTGAAGCTATCACCGAGAGCTATATGCATATAGTCAACGTTTTGGTGCTTTTCAGCATAGTCAACGGCATAATCAACGACTATCTTTCTGTATTCGTCGTTACCCATACAGAAGTTCGTGTAGTTCGGGTGTCCCGCAAAGATCTCACGCTTGCCATTACAAAGAGCAAGATATTTCTTCTTGTCCTCAGGGAGAAGCGCCGAAGTCTCGAGATTCCAGTCCTGACGCGCCGAATCAATGCCGAAGGGGTCACACTGCCAGCCGTGGCCTACGTCATGGAACTGAAGACCTCTCTTTGCTATCTCGCACTCGCACTGACGCTTCCACTGAAGCACGGTGTCATCACTTACGGGCTCGGGCGGACGGTTCTTTTCATTGTGGGGATGATCGTAATAGCATTTATAGTAGCAGGTGGGATTACGGAACTCAAGCATAAAAATGTTAAGTCCGAGCTTAGGGGTAAACTCGATAGCATCTATCATATCCGACTGATATTCGGCACCCTCGTTGCACCAACCACGGTAGCGGCAGGTGGGAACGTGACGGAATTTTACGGGGGTTATATCCTTCATAGGAATAAACTCACCGTCAACACCCGGGAAGAGCCAATTACATCCATTGCGACGAAGATATTCGTAAACGGCAAGAAGCACGCTACGGGGGTTGTCACCCGCGATTATACCGCCACGCTCGTCGGTGTCAACGTAAAGAATATCGTCAAGATAGGTATCGTCAACATCGGACACGTCAAAACCGAAGTCCTGCATAAGTCCAAGTCTGAAGCCCTCGGTCGCATCAGGCTTGTACTCAACCGTTATGTCGCCCGCCTCGGGCATCATCATACGAAGATATTTTTTTAGTTCTTCAGCCGCATAGTCAACAGGACTTGCCACTGTGATTTTATAAATATGAAGCATCGTTTATCCTTTCCTTGCTCGCGTTAATTCTTATTGATCTTTCTGTTATTTTATCCAAGCGTGCTCGGGATCGTTTGAACGGTTAAAGCCCTGATAATCTCCCGCCATAAGCCAGAGGAAATAGGTCTGGTAGCCTGGGGTCGTGACTGTCGAGTGATAGCCGAAAGGAAGCTCAACGAGCTCGTCCTCTTTCATTCTGTAAGCCTCGTCAACCTTGCCGTCGGCAGTATAGAAAAGCTGAACTGCAAAGCCTTGCTTGGGCTCAAACATAAAGTAATAGATCTCCTCAGCGATGCACTCTGTAGGCATATTGTCCTCGTCGTGCTTGTGAGGCGGGAAGCCTGCCCAGTTGCCCTCGGTACAGTATGACTCACCGATAGTGAGCACCTTTGCGTTAGAATTGCCGTCAATAATAAAGCTTGTCTCACGCTCAAAGGGTACTCTGCCAAGCACCTTAAGCACAACGTGATCCTCGCGAAGAAGCTGAGGCTCTGTTACCTCGGTGATGGGTGTCGCGCAAACGGCTATCTTTATGCAGTCTATTGCCTCGATGGTGAGATTTTTGTTTATGGGCATATAAAAGCTCTCTGCTCGGCGGCTCTCAAAAACGCTGTTTCTGTTACCGACGTTCTCCCATCTTGTGTCATCAAAGCTTACGTTGCAGTGACCGTAAAGCATTATAAACGCGGTCTCCTTGTCTTCTGTGTAAAAGTCAAGCTTCTCACCTGCGTCAAGCTCTATTATACCAAACTCAAGCTTCTTAAGTGTGCTCTCGCCTATCTTGCTAATGGGTGTATAGCCCTTTTGTGTTTTATAGGATTTCTTAAAGCTCATATCCATTCTCCTTTAAGTAATTTTTTACGGTTTCAAAATCGGGAACGCTCTCTCGAGCACCTATCCCTGTACACTTTATTGCTGATACGGCACTTGAAAAATGACAACATTTGATAAGGTCAAATCCCTTTACGTAAGCCGCCGCGAATGCGCCGTGGAATACGTCGCCCGAGCCGTTCGAGTCAACTACGACCGCGGGATATATGGGATAAGACACAGTTTTCTCGCCGTCAAACAAAATACCGCCACGCTTGCCCTGCGTAACCACTACAACGTCGGGGTGATAAGTCTCATAAAGCTTTCTTGCCGCACTTTCTGCGTCGCTCTCCCCCGTATGACCCAACGCGAATTCCTCTGACGGAATCATAATGTCTGTAAGTGCGAGCAGCTTTTCAACTCCCGCGTAAAGTCCACCACAGTCATAGAGTACCTTTGTACCATTCTCGCGGGCTACCTTTGCCGCCTCAACCGCCGCCGACATCTCGTTGCCGTCGACCATAAGAAGCTCGGCATTCTTTATTGCCTCGCGCTTTTTTTCGTCAAGTGTGAGGACCGGAAGATTACCTCTGTCAAAAACACAGGTACGGCTCGCGGTATCTGCCGCCAGCCATATCGTGGAAGCGAAGGAACGGAAGCCCTCAAGCATATCCGTAAGGCTCGTTCCAACACCGTATTTTTCAAAATCGGACTTAAGAAATCTTCCGCCGTTATCGTCAGCCAGCACACCGATATAATCGGCACTCTCACCAAGCTTTGCTGCCGCTACAAGTCCCGTCGCAACAGGACCTCCGCCTGCAAGGCGGCTGTCTGTAGCGCGAAGCTTTGTGTCCTCGCGCGGATAGCTGGGTACACTTATGAGCGTGTCCATAACGCACGCGCCAATTCCTACTATCTTCTTCATATTATGCCTTTCCGTTTGCTTCGCAAAGTCTTATCTTCGAGATTGCAAGTCCCTTTACAGACTCGATAGCGGGCTTCATAAAGAGATCGGGGGCAAGACTTCTCTTAGGGTTATCAAGCTCCGACTTCGCACCGTCTGCAAATGCACAGCATACGTCAGTACCGATGTTCATCTTACGAATACCCGCCGCGATCGCTGCCTTTACCTGCTCGTCGGGAATGCCAGATCCGCCATGAAGCACGAGAGGAAGTCCGCCCGTTGCCTCTCTTATAGCCTTTACTCTCTCAATATCAAGACAAGGTGTTTTCTTGTAATGTCCGTGCGCGTTACCGATAAGAACCGCAAGACAACACACACCCGTTCTCTTAACGAACTCCCCTGCCTCAGCGGGATCGGTGTACTCTTCCATAGCGTCGTCATTAACGCTACCCACGTGTCCGAGCTCACCCTCAACACCGACACCGATTGTCGCGCAGGTATCAACGATATGCTTTGTGAGAGCTACGTTGTCCTCAAACGAATGGACTGAGCCGTCGATCATAATACCCGTCGCACCGTAGCGAAGCATCTTCGTGACCTCAGCCTCTGTGGGGCCGTGGTCAAGGTGATAGCAAACGGGAACACTTGCCTTCTCCGCCGCCGCCAAAACAGCGGGAGAAAGATAGCAACCGAGGTCTCCGTTTATAAGTCTCGGATATATCTGCATAATTACGGGAGCCTTTTCTTCCTCAGCCGCCGCGATAACGCCCATTACCGTCTCAATGTTATATACGTTAAATGCGGGGATACAAAATCCGCCTTCCTCCGCCATTCCAATTATCTTCTGAAGTGTTACTAACATTTTTACTCTCCCAAAATAAGATCTTCAATAGAAAGAACTTCCACATCGCTCTGCTCTACACTCTTAAGTGCTGTGTACTCAGAAACAGATGCGGTAACAATTATGCTCTCGCCGATAGATTTTACGTTTTCAAGTCTGCGAGCGGCAACCTTCTTAATAACGTCGGGCATATATTCAGCCATAAGAATATTTCCTGCCCAAACCGTCTCGCCACGGTTCAGGAGCATCTCGTGAAGTGTCGCGAATGCCGAAATAACCTCTCTTGGCTCCTCTGTCTCCTCAAGGTCACGCGAGAGCTCAAAGGGATCCTGATATACAACTGTCTTGCCACTATTACCCGAAAGCTTACCTGCCTTAACAAGCTCAGAGAGGAAAGAAGTGTACGTATAGGTCTTAGCACCAAGCTCAATTCCGTATTCCTTATATCTGCGCTTTATTATCTTCGCGTCAGCGGGGTCATAGACAACAACTGTCCCGAACTCTCCCATCTGCTTCGCGGCCTTCTGCATTGCCTCTTTTGCCTCGTCAGCCGCACCGATAAGGAAATCAAGCTTTGCACCAGAGTCAAGCTCATCTGCAAGCACTGTAAACTTAACTCCTGCCTTCTCAAGCACCTTTATAGCCTTGAGAGCCTGACGGCAGGCCTTGTATCTTGCATCAGCTCCAAGGAAAAGAAGCGTATCTGTCTTCTCGCTGTGAGCTGCAATAGCCTCTGTGAGCTTTTCGCAAAGAGCGGTCTTTCCGTAAGGATTACCGCACTCAAAGCAGTTATCGATAAGCTTATTTATGTAAGCGGGAAGCTTATCCTCAAGAGCTGCAAGAAGTCTTGTTTCTCTTGTGAACATTACGGGATCCCAGCCCGTAGTACAATCGCGAACGCAAGCACCACAGCCTGCGCACTCGTAAATATTATCCATTATCTCACTAAGCTCGATAGCGCCTCTGTTGACCATTGAGATACCAAGAGCTCTCGCTCTCGGTGTGCTTCTCTCGTGACCCGTTGCGTTTCCTATCGGGCAGATATGGTGACACATCCAGCAAAATCTGCAGGACTCAACGTGCTTTTTGCTTTTTTCTGACATTATCATAGTATTTATTATACCTCGGCTCTTCCGAAGTGTCTCCTTTTCTCAAATATTTTTAGATACCAAGCTTAAACGGATTCATTATTCCGTTGGGGTCAAGCTGCTTCTTGATACCCTCAAACACCTGCATCGCAGGTCCGTACTGCTCCTTCATAAGTCTTGAAAGCTTGATGCCTACACCGTGGTGGTCGTTAACCACACCGCCGTGCTCGAGCGCCGCACGAACTCCACAGTTCCAAATCTCCTGATGCAGACGAAGTGCCTCAACGGGATCCTCGGGAACATCCTTACCGTCAACGATGAAGCGGTCGTAAACCATAGCGCCCCACTCGTACCAATGCGAGAAATGAGCGATAAATTTTGCCTGAGGGAAGTTGGTTTCGATCGCATTCTTCATGGCCCAGTATATCTCCTCGATCTTACCGTAAGGAGCGATGGTATCCATCGTACCGAACATCTGGGGGATATCCATCATATGACCGGGATAGAAGAAGGTAATCTTTTCCTTCCACCACTTTTCTCCGTATTCGGAGCCGAGGTCCTCAGCACCGTATTTTTTGAAGGTTTCAAGGAGTATTTTCTCCTCTACCTCGACCATTTCCTTAACGCCCTCGTAAGCAACGTTCATAAATGCGCCCTTGCGCTCGACACCGACTATCTTCTTGATAAGCGATGCCGTCTCTGCCTCGTCATAAAGACGCATAACAGAGGGCTTGAACTTCTGAAGAAGCTCGCGGGAAGCCTGGAAGGCACCGTGCATATCCTGGAACAAAAATCCGCGGAAGCGACGCTCCTCGGGCTGATCGTAGATACGAAGCTGAGCCTTCGTGATGATTCCGAGTGTGCCCTCGGAACCGATAAATATCTGGTTGAGATCAGGTCCTGCCGCGTGCTTTGGAGCAGGGCTTGTGTAAATAATGTCTCCGTTAGGAAGAACTACCTCCATCTGAAGCACCATATCGTCTATCTTACCGTACTTTGTAGAGCAAACGCCGATACCTCTGTGAGCGAGGAATCCGCCGACTGTCGAGCAAGTGAGCGAGGACGGGAAATGCATTGTAGACTTTCCTACCTCGTTTGCAGCCCATTCGATGTGCTTATAAATAGCACCCGTGCCGCACTCTATGTACATAGCCTCGGTATTTACCTCGTATATCTTATTCATTCTCTTTGTATCAAGAAGGATACCGCCTGTAACGGGAAGCGCACCGCCCTGTGAGCCGCCGCCGGCACCCCAAGTTGTTACGGGGAGCTTGTAGTAGTTAGCTATCTTAAGTACCTTTGATACCTCTTTGGCGTCCGCGGGGCAAACTATAAAATCAGCCTCGGGCATTCTCTGTCCTCTGTCAGCCCACATACGCGAGAGCCAGAAAAAGTCAACGCTATGCGTTACCTTGTCAATCGCTCTTATCGAGCAGTTCTCCTTACCTACCGCGTCCTCAAGCTCGGTAAGTATCATCGAAAACAAAAAGTCGTTCATCTGGTATTGCATTTTTATATCCTCCTAAATTTCACTCAAAATAATCCGTTAGCAAGTACTTCGCTTCATATAAGTAGATGATATCAGTTTAATAAAGATGTGTCAACACAAAACCGAAAATTATTTTTGAAATATTGACTTTCTTATCAAAATATGCTAAAATAGTGAAAATTATTTTCGATATAGAGGGTAAAATGGAAACTTTGATACACAAGATACGATTCACTTACGAATCGATGGGTCGAGCAGAGAAAAGAATCGCCGAATATATACTCAAAAACACCACAAAAGCTCTTGGACTTTCAATATCCGAGCTTGCCAAGGAGTGCGGCTGTGGAGACGCAACGATAGTAAGATTTTCAAAAAGACTTGGTGTGGGCGGATACCACGAGCTTCGTTTGCGCCTTGCGGGTGAGCTTACATCGTCATCTCATATCGGTGCTGATATTGAGAGGGGTGACAGCTGCTTTGATATATTCAAAAAGAGGATAGTTGACATTTCCGCCTCTCTCCACAATACCGAATCAGTGCTTGATGCAGAAAAGCTTGAGGCTGCCGCAAGAGCTATAATGAATTCGAAGCGAATAGTGGTTTTCGGGCTTGGAAATTCAGCCGCTATAGCACAGGACGCAACACACAAATTTTTGCGTCTGGGTCTTGTGGCACAGTGCTGTACCGACAATCACATGCAGGCGATAATTGCATCGCATCTGAAGCGCGACAGCGTTGCCATCGGCATCTCACACTCCGGACGCTCTGAGGATATAATCGAGGCACTCCGCCTTTGCAAGATATGGAATGCAACAACTATTTGCATAACTAATTACGACAATTCTCCGATAACGTCGGTTTCCGACATTTCCCTTTTTACAAAATCGGAGGAGACCGAGCACTCGGTGCTCGCTATGAGCTCACGTATCGCTCAGCTTGCAATTCTTGACAGCATCTATACCTATATAGTGCTTAACACAGACAACAAGGCACGTGAGGCAATATACAACACCGAGTTAGCACTCAGCGATAAAAAAACAAAAAAGTGATTTTCCACAAATTTCTCATATTGGGAATTCTGCACCCTCGTTAACATCTTTTACGTCCAAGGATAAAAAACAAGGCACTCGAACGTATGTTCGAGTGCCTTGTTTTCTAAGAATTATTTAGTATCTTGTCGGTTTTCTTTTTTATCTGCTGTTTGGTAAAATCTCTCTTGATTATATTCTATCAAGTGTATTCCAACCAAGCGGCAACGGAAACCATGCATTCGCAAGGGGCAGAGCCTCTGCGGTGTATATAGGCGAGTAAGGACCGAATATGTATCTTGCCGCCGAGAGCGCGTCAAGCGAGATATCGGGCGTATCGTCACAAGGTCTGCAACCAACCTCCCCGTTTTGCGAATATAAGCAGAGAGTTCCGTAGCCCTTTATCTCTATGCAGAGACTTCCCTCTGCGACATAAGAGTACATCGCCTCAAGCTTCATAAAAGCATCCACGACCTTCTCCCAATTTATTATCTTGAATTGGCTAGGTGAGGATATCACTGAGGACTCACATACCGCGCTAAAAAGCCGTACAGCCTCTATCTCGTGCATTTGGAGTGAGAAGGTTATGCTCTCCCCCACGCGCTCCTGCCATGCACAAATAGTATCTACGCGTGCATCCATATCAGCGCCGAAGAATTCATTCACCGAGTTGCCCGCGGAATTTACAGACAAATATCCTATTCTTTCGTCCCCGCGCATAACGATATACGGCACACTCCGCCACGTAGTCATTGTAAAATATGCATCGTGGGAGCTTCTCGGTACGATCACCCTGCCCTTATTGTAAAGAGATACAGCATAGGAGATAGCATCCGTATCGTCGGGCTCTATTTTTACAAAGGAGATATCCTTACCGAAATTTGAAAGCCTGCGAATGCGGTTCTTTTCTGTGAAAGTGAATGTATAATTTTGTCCGCACAGCTCGTATCCATATCGGTTATAGCGACTGCGAAGTCCGCCAAGACGAGCCGCATCGGCTCCAAGTCTATCAAGCTCCTTCATCGCAGCCTCAAGCATAGCGCCCATATAGCCTCTGCCCTCGTAGGAGGGGTGAGTGGCGATATTTCCCGTGGTTGCAAACAGAAGCTTTTCTCCCGCCACAATAAGCTCTATGGGATATACGCCCATACAGGCAACGAGCTTTCCGTCCTCAAAAATGCCGAGGTGATGACCCATATTCTCATCGTCGCGGACACCCATTTTGGGCATTATTTTCTTGAAATCCGCCACGTATCCGTCATCTCTTGAGTAAACTGTTGTCAAAAGAGCGTGCATCTGGTCAAAATTATCCGCATTGAGTCTTACAACTTCCATCCTCGTATTTCTCCTTTAATTCAATGCTCCGCTACGAAATGGAGCTATTTTAATTATAGCAAAGAAAACACAAAAAATCAACCCATTATTATCCCAATTATATTTCAAGGTAAAAATGAAGATTTACAAATACAATGTATTACAAAAAAACAGCCGCGCAAAGAGCGCGGCTGTTTTGGTTTTTATTTAGCGGAAGGTCAAATACTTACCCACTTTTTGCCTTCTGCCGATTCAAGTATGGCATCAATAACCTTTTGTCCCTGCGCACCAAGCTCGAGCGTGGGGAATATAACGTCTCTCTTGCCGTTGACAGCATCAATAAATCCCTGTGCCTGCGAGAGATAGAATTCCTCGGGCACCTTCAGCTCTACAGGGCGGAGTATCTTAGGGTCGCCCTCTCCTGACGTAAGGAAAACGGTATCGGGAACCGTCTTTGTAAGCTCGACGGTGATGCTTCCCTTGGTTCCGTAAACGTCGTATCTTATTGTATTCGGATGACCGATAGCCGCGCGAGTTACGTGGAAGGTACCCATAGCGCCACTTGCAAATCTCGCAAGGAAGAAGCAGTTGTCATCTGTCTCAACGGGCGCTATTGCGCTACCGTCAAGGGTGGGGCGCTCCTTAACTACTATCTCGGTCATAGCGCAAAGCTCACTTATCTCACCCGCAAGCAGCTGTGCGAAATCAACCAGATGAACTCCGAGATCGCCCGCAACACCCGAGCCTGCACTGTCCTTGACAAATCTCCATTCAAGAGGTCTTCCCTCCCAGAAAGCCGAGCACTTGGCATACGTTACGTTAAGTCCAACGATATCGCCAAGCAAGCCTTGCTTCATAAGATGCACAGCATATCTTACCGCAGGCATAAAGCGGTAGGTAAAGCAGGTCATACCGAAGGCAGAGCTCTTCTTTTCCGCCTCGATTATCGAGAGAGCCTCGTCATAGCTCATAGCTACAGGCTTTTCAAGATTTACGGGCTTCCCTGCCTCAAGAGCTGCGATAGCCATTCTTGCGTGAAGATTATTGGGTGTACATACTTCTACAGCGTCTACATCGGGATCTGCAATAAGCTCCTTATAATCGGTGTAGCACTTTACGTTTTCGTTTCCTATCTTTTCCTTAGCCTTGGCAAGTGCATCGGGATTTATATCACAGATTGCGACTATCTCGGCATCGAGACACTCAAGAAGCTCGGGGATGTGTCTTGACATAGCGATGCCGCCCGTTCCAATTACTCCAACTCTTATCTTACTCATGATCCTTTATGTCCTTTTCTATAGATTTCAAATATTTGATCGAATCGATTATGCCGCTTTCCTCTTTACCGTCTGAGATCTCTCTTTCGATCGTTATATAACGGTCATAGCCCTCTTTAATAAGAAGCTCGAAAACTCGCCTGAAGTCGACAAGTCCCTCGCCGAGAGGAACTTCCTTGCCAAGAGTTTTTGGCGCCATTGGCGGAAATCCATCCTTTGCGTGAACGTTTCTTACGTATTTACCAAAGGTATACATTGCATCAACAGGATTTCCGTAGCCGTAAAGTATGAGGTTTGCCGTGTCAAAATTTACGTATACGTTATCAAGCCCCATATCGCTGATAAGATTAAGAAGGGCTATGGGAGACTCCATTCCCGTCTCAAAAAGCAAGTTAAGTCCCGCCGCGCCAAGACGCTTTGCCAAAAGCTTTGCAGCAGCAAGCATACGCACGTAACCCGCTTCATAGGGATCGTTAGGCACAAAGCCTGCGTGTATGACCATATCGGTCACTCCAAGCCTTTTTATAAACGGAATTGCCGAAAGAAGATAATTTACTCTATCCCCGCCGAACATAGGAGAATTTATTCCCGCAAGCATGAAGCCCGTAGTCGTGTCCCAAAAATAATTCGTGTCGTAATATCCGCAGAACATTGC
Source organism: Eubacteriales bacterium (assembly GCA_045633625.1). Lineage (GTDB taxonomy): Bacteria > Bacillota > Clostridia > Oscillospirales > CAG-272 > HGM12713. The sequence goes on along the minus strand of JAZQYP010000038.1, from coordinate 38,571 downwards.
CGATATCTCAACGCCTGCCTCCTCTGCCGCCTCTCTTATCGGGTCGGCATCCTTTTCGTCGTATATCTTCGGTTTGTAAACAAGCTGACAGGACTCAAGTCCCATCTCCCTTATTTTTGCGAATTTTTCACGTGCAACTGTGCGAAGATCACAGCCCTCGGGAAGTCTTACAAGTGTTCCGTATTTCATAGCACACCTCCTTCTGTATTCACTTTCATTATAACATCTGAGAGCGTACTTTCAAGGTGTATATCGATTCACTTTTTGTACAAATCGATTTTCATTAAAAACGGTATTGACAGGAAATTTCATTGGTGGTACAATGATTTTGGTACAAAATGATAATTTTGGAGGACTTATGCAAAGGGGTCTTACGTTTATTCTCAGAAGTGACCTGTGTCCGACGTCTATTGCGATTGGTAGGGTGAGCTTTTCTGACGGAACGCTTGCCGACCACGTGGCGTGCGGAAGAAGCAAGCATATCATACACCTTGTCCTTCGCGGAGAGAGAGAATACGTCATTGGCGAGAAGCGCTTTACCGTCGGAGAAAACACGGTGGTTTACATACCCGAAGGAACGCATTATCTTACGGTAAGCCGTCCTTTTGAGGGAGAGCGCTGTGAAGGAATAAGTGCTGTTTTTTCACTTAGCGGAATACCTGAGAGAGCTATTCCCGAAGACATATATACCGTCTCCACGCACAATAAAGGAAGGCTCAGAAACAAGATGCTCTCTCTTTGTGAGCTCGCAGAGAAAAAGCCTGATTATATTCTTAGTCAGAAGCGCGAGCTTATCGATCTTATTGAGGACTTTGCGGTGCATCTTGACGGAGAGGAAGGCAATTCACAAACTGTCTTTCCTGCGGTAGAGTATATCTCCGAGCATTATAAGGAAAACGACTCAGTTTCGGTCTACGCGGCACTTTGTAATATGAGTGAGAGCTATTTCAGAAAGCATTTCCTTGCCTCAACAGGTCTCTCTCCCGTTGATTACAGGAATAGACTGCGCCTTGCCGAAGCAAAAAGGCTCTACCGAACGGGAAAAACCATGCACGAGATTGCCGACGAGATCGGTTTTTGTGACGAGAGCTATCTTGCAAAGCTATATAAAAAGAAATGTGGGAGCAGTCTTAAGGAGGACGCCGAGCTTTTATAAATAAAAAAGCTATTTACGTTGCGGTGATTTAAGCGGCTTTCCATCTATGAAACTATGACCTCTGCTTTTATCTTGTGATCAAGTTAAGACAGAAAATGCGGTAATCCATAAATAACAATTTATATGCTTCAAAAAGGCGGTAAAAATGGACAATACGAAAAAAAGAGCACGTGCTCTGTCTGAACAATTTTTAAGAGAAGAATCTCAATACCGACTCGGGTTTATAGAAGCCGAGCAACCCAATCCAAAAACAAAACACCTTGGCGAAGACTTTATGGAGGACACTCTGTCGGGAATCAGATTACTTGCAAGCGTTGACAGAGACCTTCTCTCTCTTTACGAAAAAACACTTAATTCTAAAAAATTTGACGAGCTTGTCGTAGCTGTCACCGCCTCTCTTATGGCGGGCGGCAGAATAATCATCTCAGGATGTGGCTCAACAGGCAGACTCGCGATGAGAATAGAGGCGTCATGGCGTCAGGCAATAAGGGGACTTACAGTCACTCAACCCGAGGCAAAAAAGCTTGAGAACAGCGTTCTTGAGCTTATGACGGGGGGCGATTATGCAATAATCCGCTCGGTCGAGGCATTTGAGGACTATACCTGTCTTGGCGAGATGCAGGCGCGTGAGCTCTCACTTGGCGAGAGCGACCTGCTTATCGGCGTTACGGCAACGGGTGAGACCACCTCGATACTCGGCACAGCCAAGCAGGCGCTGTCCGACGGCGCGAAGGTATTTATGGTCATCTGCACCGACCCCTCGACAATTCTCGGAAAGCTTGCGCGGGCAGACGACGTCTACACTCATAGAAAATGTAACAGTCTGTATATGAACTGCGGTGGAATGGCTCTCACAGGCTCGACGAGAATGCAGTCATCGACCATCGAGCAGCTCGTTATCTCCTCGGCGCTTGAGTTAGCACTGTACAGGCTCTTCCCCACAGAAAACATCTACGTTGATAAGAAGACTCTTATAGAAGGCTTCACTAGAAGCATAGCTCTTCTATCGGTAAACGAGACGGAGGCACTTATATGCAAGCAGATAGAGACTGAGGCAGAGCTTTACAAAAACGGTGGCCACGTCACCTATTTTGCAAACGAGTATTTGCTTGACGTGCTTGCCGACACCACCGAGCGTGCACCCACCTTCAGCGTTCCTCATTTCAGACCGCAGACATCGGTAGAGCTCCCTCTCTCGTGGGCGTTTGTAAAGAACCCCGTAAAGAGCACAAAGGATGCGTGGGAGGCTTGCTTTGAAAGGACCCCGAGGTGCATCGACAAAACGCCCGAGGAATACGCAAGCATAGGTATTGATCCTCGCGACGTTGAAAAAATATCGAAGATAAATCTTGATGCTATCTATGAGTTTGAGATAGGCAACGAGCCCGATCCCGAGCGAGAGGCGGGCGAGAGCCTTGCCACGTGGATAGGATTTAATTACGATCTTACGAGCGAATTTTTCACTCATGCGAGCAAATATAAAAATGCCACTGTGCTTATCTTCCACTCAGGCGGCGCACCTATGATCTCCACCCAGCTCAAAATTTTCGAGCATATCTCGGCAAAGATGATAATAAATATCATCTCCACGGGAACGATGGCGAAGATAGGCAGAATTCGCGGAAACTATATGGTCTATATAAGCATAAGCAACAAAAAGCTTATCGACCGCGCGACGAGGATCGTGTCGGCTCTTTGTGACGTAGACTACGAAAGAGCAAATTACGAGCTTTTTCTCAGCAAAGTGATGCTCGATTCAAAAAATATCAGCGGAATGACCGCTATAGCGACAATTGAAAGACTTTTGATGCAAAAATCCACGGAGGAAAGCAATGGTAATTAAAAACGGCACTGTGATAACACCGCAAGAAGCCATTCCTAACTGCGACGTGCGGATTGAGGACGGAAAAATTGCGGAAATAGGCGCTTCCCTTGACGGATATCCTACTGTCGATGCAAAAGGAGCATACGTCACGGCAGGCTTTGTCGACATACATACCCACGGTGGCTACGGAGCCGATTTTATGGATGCCGACAGCGTCGCCTTCGAGACAGGACTGCGATTTCACCTTGACAATGGCACAACTACGGTAGTCCCTACCTCTTGCACTGCCCCGAAGCAAAGTATCGTGAGATTTCTTGATTTTGCAAGGAAATATTGCACCAAGGAGCACTCTGTTCCCACCAAGATCGCGGGTGTGCATCTTGAAGGACCGTTTTTATCGGTGAGAAACCGCGGCGCGCAGAAGCTCGAGGAGCTTGCCTCACCCGAGAAGGACGATTACTCATATATGCTTGAGTATGCCGACGTCATAAAGACCGTCACCCTCTCACCCGAGCTCCCCTCTGCCGACAAAATGACGGCGGAGCTCAAAGCTGCGGGGATCGTTGTTTCGGGCGGCCACGATGACGGAATATACCCCGAATTTCTTCCCGCTATCGAGGCAGGGCTTACACATCTTACACATTTGTTCTGTGCTATGAGCGAGCTTCGCTTCAAGGAGGGCATACGTAACGTAGGCCTTCGTGAATATGCGCTTACCGATGACCGACTTACCGCCGAGATAATTGCAGACAACAGACATATTCCGCCCGAGCTTGCAAGACTTATATATCGCGCAAAGGGCAGCGAGCTCGTATGTGTCGTCTCCGATTCCTTGCGCTGTGCGGGAATGCCAAAGGACGACCGCATCTATAAGCTCGGTGCTGATGAGGATGCCGTGCTCGTAAAAATAGGTGACGGTATCGCAATAACAGCCGACGGAGAAAAATTTGCGGGAAGCATAACGTCGGTAAGAGAAATGGTGAGAAATCTTATCGGGGCGGGTATTCCTCTTGTTGACGCAGTAAAAATGGGAACACTTACACCCGCAAGAATAATTGGCGAGGAAAAAAATATCGGAAGCATTGAGGTAGGAAAGCAGGCTGACATATGCATCCTTGATAACAACTTTGATATTTTGGCAATTTATATCGACGGCATACCCGTCTGAAAGGAACAAACAATGGAAAGAAAAATAAACGGAATGACTCTTAAAACGGTAGGAACCGAATGGGACGTATATTTTGATATGGCGCTCGTTATGCTCGAGGAGATAATGAAAAACAACGCGATAGGAAAATCAACCGTAATGATAGTGCCCGTAGGCCCTACAAATCAGTATCCCCTTCTTGCCCGTCTTGTAAATCAGCTTCGCGTTCCACTTCATAACGTGTGGTTCTTTAATATGGACGAGTATCTCATCACTCCCGACACCTGCATTGATTTTGAGGACAAGATGAGCTTCCACAAGAGAATGAACGATGAGTTTTATTCAAGAGTAGACAAGGATCTCGTTATGCCCGAAAATCAGCGCAGATTCCCCTGCCCTGGCAGCGAGAAGGAGTTTGACGAGCTTATCGATAGCCTTGGAGGAGTTGACCTCTGTCTTGGCGGACTTGGCATAAACGGACACATAGCATTCAACGAGCCCACCGAAGAAGGTGACGATACCACCGTGGAGGAGTATGCTGAGCTCCCGACAAGAGTCCTGCCTATCTCGCGTGAGACCCAGACTATCAACGCCTACGGCTATCAGCGCGGCGACCTCCGCGGCATGCCCAAATGGTGTATCACAGTGGGTATGAAGCAGATACTTTCTGCAAGGAAGATATACATCGCGCTCAACCGCGATTGGCAGCACGGAATCGTAAAGCACGTTCTAAACGATACGCCTACGCCAAAGATCCCCGCAAGTCTTTTGCAAAATCATCCAAACACTACCTTCTGCACCTACGAATCGGTAGCAAACGGTCTTGTATCCGAATAAAAAAACAGCCGCGCGTGATAGCGCGGCTGAAATATTGTCTGTATTGAACTATAGCGTATTTTGACGATTTTTTCAAGGCAAATTGAAAATTTTGTGAAAAATCAAAAAGTTATTTACAAACTTTGGGTTGTGTGATATAATGTAGAAAATGGATAAATTTCCCTTAAAGGAGGAATTTTAATATGCTTGATACGAAAATACTCGTCATTGACGACGACAGCAATATATGCGAGCTACTCAAGCTCTACTTTGAGAAGGAGGGCTATGAGGTAAAGACCGCTTCTGACGGTATGGAGGGCATCAGCGCATTCAAGATGTACGAGCCCGACCTCGTGCTTCTCGACATTATGCTTCCCCGCAAGGACGGCTGGCAGGTCTGCCGCGAGATAAGAGAGATGTCCTCAAAGCCCATCATTATGATAACGGCAAAGGGCGAGGTCTTTGACAAGGTGCTGGGTCTTGAGCTCGGTGCTGACGACTTCGTTGTAAAACCCTTTGATATGAAGGAGCTCTCGGCGCGTGTAAAGGCGGTGCTTCGCCGCTATCAGTCGCACGCAAACCCGAGCGATGATGAGGTCATCAAATTTGAGAACATTGAGATAAGCCTTCAGAAATATGAGCTGAAGCTCCTCGGCAAGCCCGTTGACGTGCCCCCCAAGGAGCTCGAGCTTCTCTACTTCCTCGCATCGAACTACAACCGTGTATTCACGCGTGACCAGCTTCTTGACAAGGTCTGGGGCTTTGACTATCTCGGCGACTCAAGAACGGTTGACGTTCACGTAAAGCGTCTGCGTGAGAAGCTTGAGGGCGTGTCTGAAAAATGGATGCTCAAGACGGTTTGGGGCGTAGGCTACAAATTTGAAATTTTAGGATAACTTCTTTTGGGCTGTGGCGCGTCTGCAGCCCAAAAATAATATTCCGCGAGGTATATATGTTCAAAAGTATATATGCAAAATACGTTTTTGCCTTTATGGTAATAATCTCTCTGAGCTTTGCCGTGATCATCGGTATCATCACGTCGATCATTGGCAACTACTCAAGAGACGCCAAGGAGGATCTTCTGCGCTCGTCGGCAATCTCGGGTGAGGCATATCTTTCAGCGCAGATGAATATATCGGGAAGCACGACGCTTACCGAGCTTTACGAGCACTATCCCGAGGAGGTCTCTGCAATACTGTCCTCACTCTCGTACGCCAAGGAGGACGTGACTCTCATACTCACCGACAGCGAGGGAGGAATAATCTCGGCATACGGTGCCAATGCAGAGAGTGCCTTGTCGACAAAGGTGCTCCCCGAGAGCTTTAAGGAGTATTCCGCCGAGGAGGGAGAGCTCTTTCTTATTCCCACCGAGGACAACATATTCGACGAGTCGCACATCGTACTTGCCGCATCGGTCAAAAATGCCGCAAACGAGGCGGTCGGCACCGTCTACGCCTGCTCCACTACGGTTATCCTCTCCTCTTTGCTTTCCGATATCGTAAAGCTTGTCATAGTTGCAATACTTTGGGTAATGCTTGCGGCACTTATTGCCGTTTACGTCATAAGTGAGAGAGTTATATCCCCTCTGCGTCAGATAAGCCGCGCCGCAAAGAGCTTTGCAAAGGGAGATTTTGACGTGCGCGTTGAGGTCAGGGGTCACGATGAAATAGCCGAGCTTGCCGCCACCTTCAACAATATGGCGGAGTCACTTGACAGCTATGAGAAGATGCGTAACACCTTTATTTCGAACGTCTCACACGATCTGCGAAGTCCTATGACCTCGATATCGGGCTTTGTCGACGGCATTCTTGACGGTGTCATCCCGCCCGAAAAGCACACGCACTATCTTAAGATAATCTCCGACGAGGTAAAGAGGTTGTCCCGACTTGTTGCGACTCTGCTTGACCTCTCGAAGATCCAGGCGGGCGAGAGAAAGTTCACTATGGCTCCCTTTGATATTTGCGAGATGGCAAGGCAGATACTCTTCTCCTTTGAAAAGAAGATTGATGAGAAAAAGCTGACTATCGACTTCGATCTCGACGAGGATAACATAACGGCAATTGCCGACAGAGACGCGATATACCAGATATTCTACAACATCTGCGACAACGCGGTGAAGTTCTCGAAGGAAGGCGGACTCCTACGCGTGTCAGTCAAAAAGCACAAGGGCAGAAGATACCTTGTTGGTGTGTATAACGAGGGTGAGGGCATCTCGCCAAAGGATCTGCCGCACGTCTTTGAGAGATTTTACAAGAGCGACAAGAGCCGCGGACTTGACAAGACGGGTGTAGGACTTGGTCTGTTCATCTCAAAAACGATAATCGAGGCTCACGGCGAGGAAATATTTGCCGAGAGCGAATACGGCAAAAATTGCTTCTTTGGATTTACAATTAAGGGTCAATAAAATATAACAACGCGTCCTTTCTGCATAAAAAATGTCCTGCGGGGCAAAAATTTATGAAAGAAAGGACGTGTTTTTTATGGATGATAAGAAAAATGGCAACGAAAATCTGCCTATGAGCAAGGAAACCGACGCATCTCTGCCAAAAAATAGCGACACGGCTGATTTTGCGTTCAAATGGGAATATACCGAGGGAAAACAAAATCAAAAGAAGAAAAAGGAGCCGAATTTTTCGGGAATGCTTATTTTGTGCATTCTGCTGCTTGCCGCATTCTCCTTTTTTGCAGTCTTTACCGTCTCTCTGCAGAGAAACAGTGCACCAATTGCCGAAAGCGACGGCACGGAAAAGACCGACGAGAGTGAAAGCGGAACGAAGACCATTTATATTAAGGACCTGAGCACTGCCGATGGGGTGCTGACTCCGCAAGAGATATACACGACATCTATTGGCTCTGTGGTCTCTATCCACGCCACCGCAAAGGGCAAGGAGGGTATCGGCACGGGATTTGTCTACCGCTCCGACGGCTATATTGCCACGGCATACCACGTGATAAATGAAATGGAAAATATCAGTGTCATTACCGCAAGCGGTGAAGAATTTGCGGCAAACGTTGTTGGTGGCAACGAGCTTTGCGACCTTGCGGTGCTGAAAATTGAGGCAAAGGGCCTGCCCGCTCTCTCGCTTGGCGACTCCTCCTCCCTGCTCGTCGGTGAGGAGCTTGTGGCTATCGGCACGCCTGCGTCGATAGAATTTGCGGGAACTATGACGAGGGGGGACGTCTCCTACAATGACCGCGTGGTCTACATTTATGACGAGACTGCGGGGACTCTCAAAAAGAAAATGACTCTCATTCAGACAAGCGCGGCACTAAATCCCGGCAACTCGGGCGGTCCTGTTTTTGACACACACGGCAAGGTAGTCGGTATCGTCACGATGAAGCTGGGGTCGGGATTTGACGGCATAGGCTTTGCCATTCCGATTGACAGAGCCGCGCCGATACTTGACGATATGATAGCAGGGGTGACGCCTAGTAGCGACAAAATATCCGCCGTTGCAAGACACGCCGCAAGGCTTGGCATCGCAGGGCAGAATTTCTCGGGCAAGGTCGATGGCAAAACACTGCTTGGTGTTACCATAGCCAAATTTGATCCCACCGACTGCGATGCGGCGCAAAAGCTCCGCACGGGCGACGTTATCGTTTCGGTAAACGGCGCACCTGTAGCCAACACGGCTTCCCTCTCAAAAGAGCTTTCAAATTATAACCCTGCCGATAGCGTGACGGTGACGGTTTTCAGAAAAGGACAGCTTCTCTCCTTTTCGGTGCGACTTATAAATTAACTCTTGCATAAAGACTCTGCTTATGATATAATTATTTATTATCAAGGCAGAGTCTTTTTTGAAAGGAGAAGCTTATGACACTTAATTTCTGGGAAACCGCGTTGCGCCTCGCAATCGCAGTCGTTTGCGGTGGAATTATAGGCATCGAGCGTGGCAAAAAGCACCGCCCTGCAGGCTTTAGAACTCATATGATAGTCTGTGTCGGCGCGGCGCTGACTATGATACTTGGCGAGTATCTCGCCGTTATGACGGCTGACGTGTGGCAGACGGCGGGTATATCCACCGACGTCACAAGATTTGGCGCACAGGTGATAAACGGCATAGGCTTTCTTGGTGCGGGCACGATAATTATTACGGGCAAGCAGCAGATAAAGGGGCTCACCACCGCCGCAGGACTTTGGGCTTCTGCCTGTATGGGACTTGCAATTGGAGCGGGCTTTTATATCGGCGCTGTTGCGGGGTGTCTGTTTATACTTGTGACGATCATCGTTTTCTCAAGGCTTGAGAATTTTATACTTCATCACTCGCGAAACGTAAATCTTTACATAGAATGCGAGTCGGTCGACGATATTGCCGAGATCACAAGAGTGCTGAGAAAACACGACGTGAGAATTTTTGACGTTGAGATAAACAAGGCAAAAGCGTCAGAGGCGCGCCCCTACCCTTCGGCTATTTTCACACTTCGTCTGCCGAAGAAAAAATCACACACCACGGTCATTGCGGCAATTGCCGAGCACTCGGGTACACGAATCATTGAGGAGGTATAAATATGCTTGATTTTCTTAATTTTTTAAGAACGGAAGAACTGAATACCCTCTCGGTGATAGTAAGGCTTTTTCTTGCCGTCCTCTGTGGCGGAATTATAGGTCTTGAGCGCGAAAGAAAAAGACGTCCTGCGGGTTTCAGAACGCACATTCTTATATGTCTTGGTGCGGCTATGACGACGCTGACGAGCCAATACGTTATCTTTGAATTAGGACTTACCGCTGACCCCGCGCGTCTTGGCGCACAGGTAATCGCGGGCATCGGTTTTATCGGTGCGGGTGCTATAATCGTCACTCGTCGCCGTCAGGTAAAGGGACTTACAACCGCAGCGGGCCTTTGGGTCTCGGCTATCGTGGGACTTTGCTCGGGAGCTGGATTTTTTGAGGGTGCGATCGTCGCTACCGTCATAATCCTTGCGGCAGAGATAATTTTCTCCCGTCTTGAATACTACATAATCTCAAATTCGCGCTCCTTTAACGTCTACGTTGAGTACGTGGATAACGAAAAGCTCGGCGGAATTATTGACACGATAAAGCGCAAGGGCGGCTACATAGTTGACCTTGAGATAACAAAATCGGCAGAAAATAAAAATCCCTCGGTGGTTTTCTCTCTGCAGACCCCAAGACGCACCTCGCACGCCGAGATAATGTCCTATATCGCGCGCACAAACGGAGTGATTTTAGTCGAAGAACTTTAAGTTTCAAATAAAAGGAGAAAAAAATGGACACCTACGCAAAGCAAGCCTTGCTTGAATGCAACAGCGAAGAATGTATGGCTCATCCCGGCGGTACAAACGGAAGAGCATATTGGAACGTGTACTCATCGCAGTTTATGTTCGTACCAAAGTTCTGCTTTCCTACTCTTCCCAGAGGATGTAAATACCTATATACCGCAAAGGATAAGAACGGACTGCTTCACACATTTACCGATGAGAGCTCCGAGGCTTCTCTTGCACCTATCTGGAAGGATATTCCCGAGGGCTTTGTTACTCTTACCGTCGAGGCACTCGATTCAAGTGATAACGCCCTGCACGTTGCGGGGGTAAGAACCTTTTATAAATGCGCGCCCTTTCCCGGACGCTCCGCCTATCCCGCAAAGACCTGCTCGTATCGTGAGTGCGCGAAAATGGCATTCAGATACGTTTATAACGATCCCGCGGTTAAATATTGGCTCGATCACGGACTTCCTAAGCCTGACTATGCTCATAACGCATACCCCGCCAAAACGATAGAAAGCATAATAAGAGCAATGGTGGCATACGCAAGTCTTGAACCCGAAAATGCCGATAATGCCATAAAGCTTGCGCGACGCGCTGCCGATTATCTGCTTTCCATAACGCCCGGCAAGGATGAGCCCTTGGCATTCTTACCACCAACGTATTCATTTAAGGATCTTGATGCCGAATCGGTGAATAAGGTTGCTCCCGCCGCAGAAGGTGCACTTGGCACAACTATGATGATATATCCTATATCTGCCGCAGGCGCGCTTCTTACTCTTTACGAGGCGACGAATGACAAAAAATATTATGATGCTACGCTCCGCATTGCAGAGTACTATAAAAGAACGGTTCTTCCCTGCGGAAGCTGGTATTTGCTCTTTGATTGCAAGACAGGCAAGCCCCTGTCAGAAAATATCTGCATAGAGTTCAGATTCGTTAATTTTTTTGCAAGACTCTATAAAATGACGAATGATGAATGCTGGCACGAGCTTGAGATAGCGCATTTTAATTACATAAAAGAAGCATGTCTCAAAACGTATAAATGGGAAGGTCAGTTTGAGGACGTAAAGGTTTCGGGCAACTATAAAAATCTGACGCATTTTGCTGCAAACAATATGATAGGTTATATCGCAGACAATCTTTCGGATGACAAAAATATGGTTGCAGAGGCTATTGATCTTATGCGCTTCATTGAGGACCAGTTCGTCCTTTGGGGAGAGTTTCCACGTTGGAATCCTAATGCGAAATTCGTTCCTCACCACACACCCGCAGGACTTGAGCAGTATTTCTGCTATGGACCTATCGATTCGAGCGCCGTGACCATAATGACGGGCTTTACAAATATGTACCGCCTGACAAAAGACCGTCTCTATCTCGAAAAGGCGCTGACTCTTGCCGACACCGTAACGAGAAGAATGGATATGAAGACAGGTCAGTCCCCTACGTTCTGGATAGGAGAAGATTGCTCCGAGGGCAAACGCAATTATTGGATCAACTGTCAGATACACGTTGCGTTCTCTATGATGAAAATAGCAGAACTCACGGAAGCCGAGGGAATAGAATAATATAGAAAAAATCCACCCGTGCTGACGGAGTAAATCTCGTCGAGGAGCTTTAATAAAAAACATATTTGGCGCACCTGTTTTTTCAGGTGCGCCATTTTTTTGTTAGAACATACAAATTGGGATTTATCGGTGTGTAGTTTTTTGTCGCAGACAACTTTTAAAGCCTTCCCTTGCAGGGGTGGGTCGGGGGACCGCGACAGCGGTGGATGAGTAGTGATAAACATTACAAATCCTACGACACCTCATCCGTCACTCCGCTACACTCCGTGCCACCTTCCCCTCAAGGGGAAGGCTTCGTCTTGGGGGGATTCTTCTTTTTAACCCACCGACAAATCAAAATTTGAAATCTTTAGATTCCATTCACCTTCATAACCACCACCGAGATGTCATCGGTCGCTCCCTCGTACTTGGCACGCTTCACGATCATATCGGCTATTGAGGCAAGGCTCTCCTTTTCTGCGTTCGCGCATAATAAATCAAAGAGCCACGGGCATTCGTCTCTCGATTGTGTGACGCCGTCGCTTACCATCACGACAACGTCCCCCTTACCGAGATCGAAGGATATCCTTCTGACGTCGATCTCCTTAATGATTCCAAGCGGCACACTGCTTGAACGAAGCTTAAAGAGGTTTTTGTCACGATATACGTAGCTTGGCGCCGCGCCCCCCTTATAAAACGCCGCTGATCCCGTAACAAGATCGAATTCCATAAGATCGACAGTCGCCGAACACTCATGCAGGCTTCCGCTTCCCTTGTTTCTGAGAAATGAACTCAGCATTTTGAGCGCTACGTCGCACTTTACCGCAGAACTGAGCATTCTTGAGAGAAATACAGAGCATATTCCGCTTGTGAGCGCCGCTTCTCTGCCAGAGCCCATCCCGTCGCTTATGAGAGAATAGAATTTTCTCCTTGAGCTCTCAAAAATACTCACCGTGTCTCCGCAAAAGCCTTCCTCTCCCTCTGCGGTGACGCTTCTTTTGGCGTATTCTATTTTATATTTTTCCTCGCTTGCAAGCACTATATAAGGTGCATCTGAGCTATTATTTTTCTCGGTAACGTTCAGCTTCTCACCACATATCCCTTCTGCTACAGAGATTATCTTATCTCTTGCCGCAAAAAAGGCGTGCGACTCTCTGCCGCGTATGAGCACGGTATGCCTGCCCACACTTCCGTAGGCGATGACACCCTCGACAGGCAGCTTTTTCTCGTCAAATCCCTTTGCAAGCTCTGCCGTAAGCTCGAGAAGTGGCTCAAATTCCTCCCTTTGCTCGACCATAGCGGCGGCAAGCAGCTCTGATACCGCCTCGTAATCAAGCGCGAATATCTCGGTCTTGTCGCCAATAAGAAGCTGTTGGGTATGAAGCATTGAATTTTTATTTATCCTGTCGAGTATATCGGGCATTCCCATACACCGCTCGTACATTTTTTGTTCTACGTCCTCCTTTGTCACGTGTCCGTTTTTCATAAGAGTCTCTGTGATATCATTCATCGACTTGAGGGAGGCACAATATTCCTTTTCCCAGCAAATTGCCCTATTTTCACATCGCGAGCAGGCAAAATCAAAGGCTCCCTCACATATTTCCTTGACGTCGGATGCGCGTGGGTATTTCATCCGCTCTGAGAGCCCGAAAAACAGGCTTGAAAGAGAGGAAAAGGTCTCACAGAGTGCTTTTATCCTCTGCTCTGTGTCAAAGAGCACAGCCCCATCAAGCTCGCGCTCGTTAAGCACGCGGCACGCCGCCTTCTCCTTTTTCTTTTTTTCTTCGCGGATCTCTTCTGTCACAGTAGCCGTTTTTGGAGAGAGGTAGAGCTTGTCTATCGCCGCGAAAAGAAGTGCCGTTATAAGAACTGCGGGAAGTACGCTTGTAAGCGCCGAGATGCCCTCTGCAAAAAGTGCCCATGCAAATGCAACCAAAGCTGCCGAGCTACAAGCAAAAAAGCTCGATATCCTCCACAAAAATGAGGCTGAAACTGCCGCAAAGATAAATGCCGGAGCCATAATAGGCGAGACGGCGAGTCCTGCACACATTCCGACGATAACTCCCTCAAGAATTCCCCGTTTGCGCGAGAAATATAACGTAAGCGCCAATGCGGCTCCAACAGAGAGCGAGATGCCGAATACAGAGAGATCCTTTGCGCAATAGATCACGCAGAAGGTAAGCACGCAAAATGATGCAAAGCGTATCCTTTCGCTCACCATTTTATCCCCAACAAGCCCGAAGAAAAGAAGGGTAAGAAGAGGTGAGAGAAGAAGAGAGATGATAGCACCAAAAAGATCGTAATAGTAAAATCCACCCGCTATAAGCGTATAAGCACCTATTGTAAAAGCTCCTATCGCCGCAGATGACATACGAAGAAAAATATGCTCACCGAAAAGAAGCGGGATGATCTCGCCAAGCGTCATTTTTCTTTCTTTTATCCTCGCGGCGGTATTGTCGATGACTATCCGTGAGAGAATTCTCAAAAGCATAACTATCGTATAAGCGCAGATAAGGACTGTCACGTTGCCGTCGCCGAAGATCGCCGACAGACACAAGCCTATGTATATATATACAATATTTTTGCTTGATGCGGCAAGAAATGCAATGCCGAAGGGAGACGCTCCGAAGAATATCTCTCCCCCGCCGAGAAGAAATGATATAAATATATCAAAGACTCCTATAAGCGTCCCTCTTAACAGATCAATTCCTCCGTTAAATTTCAGTTTTTTTGTTGATAATACTTCATTTTTTTCATTTTTCAGCTCTTTTTTGAGATCCATTTTTCTTTTCCTCCGAAGAAGCCTACTATGGCTTTTATTCGGATTTATTTTACTATACGGGAAATAAAAAAATTGGCGGATTGTGTATATTGGTTTCGACAAGAAAAAACAGATATTGATAAAATATTCATTTTTTATGAATATTATTTATTGTTTTTTGTTGATTAAATTCGTTTATTTTTGAAAAAGGTTGATTATTTTGAGAATATAATTTTATGCTTATAATTCTCTATCCGACAGGATTTAGGAACCTATATTTGCGCTCTTGTCCTCCGTTTTCTACGCTCACTTAGCGCAAATAAAGAAAATTGCAAGCAATTTTCGAGGTCCTAAATCGATAGAGATAAACTAAAAAAATAAGGAAGAGCATAGCTCTTCCTTATTTTTTTGGCCTGCCCGACAGGATTTGAACCTGCGACCTCAAGAGTCGGAGTCTTGCGCGCTATCCAGCTGTGCCACGGGCAGAAATATACGTTAAATTGATTATACCATACAGACTCTTATTTTTCAACTAAAATTTTTCCTTTTTTTTCGTCCCTTTTCTACCTTAGGAGATAGTTTTCCACAGCTTAATTATATATTATATAAATATAATATATAAATTTCTTAAAAATCCTTGCAATAAGATGCCTTTTATGATATAATATTCTTGCTATATATATCAATTTTTTAGGTATAAAGAAGATACTTTAACATCAGGAGGTATTATATGTCATTCCTCAATGAAATAGAGTCAATATGGGAAAATATAAAGCTCTCCATGCGTGAGAATATGCCGTCTTCTGCGGTAGATCTGTGGCTTGGTGAGCTCAAGATCGTCTCCTATGAGAACGATTGCATAACCTTTTCAACCGACACAAGCACTCGCTTTAAGGTCGTAAAGGAAAGATTTATTTCTCCCCTTGAGGAGAAATTCGGCGAATACCTCGGATTTAACACAAAGGTAGATATAATCTTCGTTGAGAGTGAGGAGCAGCGCGAATACACAAATCTTATAAAAAAGACGCTCGGCGAGATCGTTGACAGCAAAAGCGATGAGAAGCCCGCAAATATCGTTCCTCAAAACTACAATTTCGAGTACACCTTTGAGAACTTTATCGTAGGTAACTCAAATAAATTTGCTCACGCAGCCTGCACAGCCGTTGCCGCAAAGCCTGCGACCGATTACAATCCTCTCTTCATTTACGGTCCGAGCGGTATTGGAAAGACTCACCTTATGTCCGCGGTTGTTAATGAGATCAAAAAGAAAAAGCCTAATCTCAAGGTAATTTTCATCACCTGCGAGGATTTTACAAACGAGCTTATCGAGAGCCTCTCAAAGCGCGAGATGCCCGAATTCAGAAACAAATACAGAAACTGCGATATCCTCCTTATCGACGATATTCAGTTTATCTCGGGCAAGGACGCAACTCAAGAGGAATTCTTCCACACCTTCAACGCACTTTATGAGGATCAGAAGCAGATAATTCTTGCTTCCGACCGTCCTCCAAAGGATATCGAAAAGCTTGTTGACAGACTGAGAACCCGCTTTGAGTGGGGTATAATTGCCGACATTCAGCCACCGGATCTTGAGCTTCGAGTAGCGATAATCAAGAAAAAGGCTGAACAGGTATCTGTAAATATTCCAGACGACGTTCTTAACTTCCTTGCAGAAAATCTTCGCTCAAATATCCGTCAGATAGAGGGAGCTATAAAGAAGCTCTCGGCACTCTCCTTCCTTCAGGGAAAGAAGATCTCTATGGAGCTTGCAAAGAGCTGTATTTCCGAGCTTCTCGGCGGTGCTGAGCCTGTGAGCGTGACTGTTGAGAAGATATATTCGGCGGTATATAAAAAATACGATATCAAAAAAGAGGATCTTCTCTCTCAAAAGAGAAACAAGGAGATCGCCGACGCTCGACACATCGCTATATATCTTATACGCGAGATAACCGAGATGTCTTATCCGAATATCGGCAAGCTCTTTGACCGCGATCACGCGACTATAATCTCTTCTTATTCGAAGATACAAAGAAAGATAACAGACCCCGTTTTCAACGTTGAGATAAAAGAGCTTATCCACGACGTTACGGGACAGTAATCTTATTTTCAACATCATTTCAACCTGTTGAAAAGCTTGTTATAAACTGTGATATTTTGTCAACAGGCACACTTATTTCTCCTTGACGTAAAAGGAAAAGAGCTGTGGAAAGTATTTTTATACAATTCTGTTGAAAAGTAAAAATCAAGCGTTTTTTATTGATTTATAAACAAAAAAATCGGTCTTTTTATCAACAGGCAAAAATTATTTTTTTAGTTTCAAGAAATTTTTCCGAATTAAAGAAATTCTGCAACTCTTCGATTAAAAAACCCATGTTTTTTCAACATAAAAACATTTTGTTATCAACCGCTTTTATATGAATTTCAACACGGAAAAATCAAGTATCCGTAAGGAAAAAAAGACTTTTCCACAATTTCAACAGGGCCTATTACCACTATTACTATAATTATTTATTATTTTATTTATTTTGTTTTCGCGTGTACGCGAGAACGTAAAGAAAGGAAACGAAAATGAAGGTCATTTTTAACCGTTCGGTAGTAAATGCTGCTACAACTCCCCTTATGTGCGCAGTTTCAGGCAAATCGACTCTTTCTTCGATAGACGGAATCTTAATAGAGGCAAAAGCACCCGATATTTGTGTGCTTACCACCTATGATCTTGAAAAGGGCGTAAGAATAACCATTGAGGCAAAGGTCATAGAAGAAGGAAGATATATACTCAACGCTCAGAAATTCTATCAGACTATAAAGGTAATGGACGGTGACGAGATCACACTTACCGTTGACGACAAGTTTGGTGCTTGCATTATTTGCGGAAAATCCTCTCATAAGATGAGTGCCCTCAAGGGTGAGGAGTTCCCCGCTATCCCCGATCTTGTGAGTGACAGAAGCTTCGTTCTCTCACAGGCAGTGATGAAGGATATGATCTCTCAGGTCTCCTTCTCTATGGGTGTAAACGATCAAAGAGCAGTTCTTAACGGTTGCTTTGTTAAGATCGAGGACGACTCGATAATGCTCGTCTCCTGCGATAGCTTCAAGCTTGCAAAGGTAAAGAGATATACCGAGCTTGAAAACAAAAATACAAATAATGATAAGCATCTTGATTTTGCATTTATCATTCCCGTAAAGACTGTAAACGAGCTCTCAAGACTCCTTTCTGACGATGAGGACAGCCTTACGCAGATATATATCACGAGAAAGCACATAGTTTTCCTTATTGGCGAGCTCACCTTCTTCTCAAGACTCGTTGAGGGAGATTATATCGATTACGATAGAATCATAGTTAAAAATCATAAGATCGACGTTGAGCTCTCTCGCACTGAGCTTATATCTGCTCTTGAGCGCGCGGCTCTCGTTACCGAGGAAAGAATTGCGGGTAGTGTCAGAGCACACGTTAAGCTTGACGTGAGCGGAGATATACTCAAGATCTCGGCAGTATCGAGTGCAGGAAGCATATACGATGAAGTAAATATCGACCATAACGGCGATAATATGCTTATTGCTTTCAATAACCGATTCCTTATAGACTCTGTAAGAGCGTGCAACGCCGAGCGCATCAAGCTCTCGATGTCCTCTCCTCTTACAAGCATGAATATCCTCCCCGCAGAAAAGGAAGAAGGCAAGGAAGAAATATTTATGCTCCTTCCCGTCAGAATGAAGGATTAAATTTAACTCTTTCACACAATTTGAAGTTGACAAAAAGCTGTCAGTAATAAAGAAAAAATAAGTGATATAATATCACAAGAAAAATATTTGAAGGTTTTTGAAGATTGTTAAGAAGCTTTTTTCAAAAAGTTTATTAACGTAAAACAATGTACTGTAAAAAAATTTCTATTAAAGATTTTCGTAATATAAGTGAAGAGATAATAGAATTTTCCCGCGGGGTCAACGTCATATCGGGCGAGAATGCCGAGGGAAAGACAAATCTACTTGAGGCGATATATTACGTATCTGTCGGCAAAAGCTTCAGAGCCACCCACAACGCCGAGATAATCCGCTTTGGTGAGTCACAGGCAGGCTTAAATTTGAGCTTTGACGACGGAATAAGAGAACAGAATATAAAGATGACTATATTCAGTCAAAAACGCCGTAAAGCTGAAAAAAACGGTGTTAAGATAGATAAGCTATCCGATATAGTGGGAGCCTTTCGTACGGTGCTCTTTTGTCCTGAGCATCTGTCTATCGTAAAAGAAGGTCCTGCTTTGCGCCGAAATTATCTTGATATAGCCATCAGCTCTTCACATCCAATGTATCTGCACGCGCTTCAGAAGCATAATTACCTTCTCAAGCAGCGCAACGCGCTCATTAAAAATGCAGAAAAGGATAAAGAGACCTTCGATGCAACGATAGACCTATGGTCAGAGCAGCTCGCACACGAGGCGGCAGTCATTGCAAAATACAGGACTGAGTTTATAAAAAAGGTCGACGCTCACGTCAAGGAATGCTTTTTCGATATGAGCGAAGCAAGAGAGACGCCAGAGGTAAAATATATCTGTTCTGCAAAGGTAAGCGACGAGGAGTGTCGTGACGTAAAGCTGACAGAGGAAAAATACCTCGAGCTCCTCACAAAAAACGTTGAGAGGGAAATATACGCAGGATCAACACTTTACGGAGCACATAAGGACGATATGGCGATAGATCTTAACGGCAAAGCGGCAAGGCTATATGCTTCTCAGGGTCAGCAACGCTCGCTCGCTATCGCACTCAAGCTTGCTGAGGGTGAGATATGCCGCGAGGAGTACGGAGATTATCCTGTTTTCCTCTTTGACGACGTGCTCTCCGAGCTTGATGCGCGCAGACGTGATTATCTTATCAATCGCATCGAGGGAAAGCAGGTAATTCTTACTTGTTGTGATAAAAACGAGATAAGAAGTGCTAAGAAGATAACTGTAAAGAGCGGAAAATATTATTCCGAGGATTGATTTATGTTTTTACACGCAGGAAATTCAAAAAATATACGTGAGAGCGATATTATAGGCATTTTCGATATGGACAATGCCACAATATCGCCTATAACGAGAAAATATCTTAACGCAGAACAAAAAAAGGGTAACGTGACCTCGGCGGCAGCAGATATCCCGAAGTCATTTATACTCTATATGTCTGAAGGAGAGGTAAAGGTGCTCTTCTCTACCCTGTCAACCTCAGCGCTTATTGGAAGAATGTAAAAAAATTGGGATTTGTCGGGATATTGTGTATGGGGATAAACGAGCGATTTCCGCAAACACTGTAGGGGCGCGCACTGCGCGTCCGCTCGTGCTTCTTCGGTGTTCGTTGCGGATGGCCACATATTGCTTCGCAAAGGCTACGAACTTCGTTCGTGTGGCCGCCCCTACAATCAAAAATAATGTCTTGCTCTCTACAAACTCACCGATAAATCAAAATTTGAACAAACGAAAATAAATATAAAATTGCATTAATTTTTTTGAAGATTCTTAAGAAACTTTTTAAGAAAAGCTTCTTAAGTTCGTCATAGGGAATAGCCCTAACTAAACGAAAGGAAAAAGACAAATGGACAACACAACGAATCAGGTATACGACGAAAGCCAAATACAAGTGCTTGAGGGTCTTGACGCGGTAAGAAAGCGTCCCGGAATGTATATCGGTACTACGTCGATAAGAGGACTGCATCATCTCGTTTACGAGATAGTAGATAACTCGATAGACGAGGCTCTGGCGGGATATTGCGATCTTATAAAGGTCATAATCAATCCCGATAACAGCATAACCGTTGAGGATAACGGACGAGGAATCCCCTCGGCTATCCACCCTCAGCAGGGTATTCCGACGCCTGAGGTCGTTTATACGATACTCCACGCGGGAGGAAAATTCGGCGGAGGAGGATATAAGATCGCGGGCGGACTTCACGGAGTAGGTGCGTCGGTAGTTAACGCGCTCTCAGAGTGGGTAGAGCTTGACGATACCTACGAGGGACACCGCTTTACCGTGCGCTTTGAGCGCGGTAAGAAGGCGCGTGAGTTCGTAGAGATACCCCTTGAGGAAGGTCGCGAGCACGGCGTGAGAGTCACGTTTAAGCCCGACCCCGAGATATTCGAGGAGACGGTATTTGAATACGATATAATCGCCACAAGAATGCGTGAGCAGGCATTCCTTAATGCCGGCGTGCGTATACTTCTTGTTGACGACAGAGGCGAGGAGAGACGCGAGGAGCTCTTCTACTTCGAGGGCGGTATAAAGAGCTTTGTAAGCTATCTGCGCGAGCAGAACGGACACGATGCCGTTCATGAGGATATAATCTATATGAGAAGCGAAAAGGGCACAAGCGTTGCCGAGATAGCGCTTCAGTATAATACGGCGTATTCCGATGAGCTTCGCTCCTTCGCAAACAATATGCATACCATCGAGGGTGGTACGCACGAGACCGGCTTTAAGGCAGGACTTACTAAAGTACTTAACGACTATGCAAGAAGCCGCGGATTCCTTAAGGATAAGGACAAGAACCTTTCGGGCGAGGACGTCCGTGAGGGACTTTGTGCGATAATCTCGGTCAAGCTCGAGGATGCTCAGTTCGAGAGCCAGACCAAGGCAAAGCTTGGTAACTCGGATATAAGAACGCTTGTCGAGAACACGATGAACGTAAAGCTTGCCGAGTATTTTGAGGAAAATCCCGCAACTGCAAAGGCAATACTTGAAAAGGCACTTGCGGCATCACGTGCACGTGAGGCGGCAAGACGCGCGAGGGAGGATTCGCGTAGAAAGGGCTACCTTGAGAATTCAGCTCTCCCCGGAAAGCTTCGTGACTGTAATGAGCGTAACGCCGAGCTCACAGAGCTTTATCTTGTCGAGGGAGACTCCGCGGGAGGCTCTGCAACGCAGGGACGTAACTCGCGCTTCCAGGCTATCCTTCCCCTTCGCGGTAAGGTGCTCAACGTTGAGAAGACCGCCTCGGGCAAGGTGCACAACAACGAGTCGCTAATACCTATAATTCAGGCGCTCGGTTGTGGCATTGGAGAGACGTTTGACATCACAAAGCTCCGTTATGGTAAGATAATCATTATGGCCGATGCCGACGTTGACGGATCGCACATAAGAATACTTCTTCTTACCTTCTTCTTCAGACATATGCGTCAGCTCATTGAGGACGGACACGTATTTTTGGCGCAGCCCCCGCTTTACAAGGTACACAAGAAGAGCGGCAAGGGCACGGTGCTCTACGCGTACACCGACGCAGAGAGAGACAAGTGCATAGCAGAGCTTGGCGGTGTGAACGTTGAGGCTGACAGATATAAGGGTCTTGGTGAGATGAACCCCGAGCAGCTTTGGGAGACCACGATGGACCCCGAGAAGAGAACGCTTCTCAAGGTCACGATGGAGGATGCTGCCGTTTGTGACGAGACCTTCGCGCTCCTCATGGGAGACAAGGTAGAGCCCAGACGTGAGTTCATCGAAGAAAACGCAAAGTTTGCAGAGAACTTGGATATTTAATCAAAATATTCATTTTCCAAAGAAAAATATAACTATTTTTTCAGAGACGACTTTTCCACAGGATGTTGATAACTCTGTGTAAAACCCATATCTACAAGGAAATTTTCACCTTTTAACAAGCAGTAGGCTGTTGAAAGAAAATACTTTTTGTAATATTCCGCAATGAATAAAAATTGCGACTTTTGAAGAGTCATTTGCAAGTGGAAAAAGAAAGGACAAGGAATTTAGCTTGGAACACGAAAATATAGAATTTAAGGACCAAAAAATAGTCGACGTCGAAATGGATAAGGAGGTCAAAAAATCCTTTATCGAGTACGCGATGTCGGTAATTGCCTCGCGTGCGCTTCCCGACGTAAGAGACGGTATGAAGCCCGGTCAGCGTCGCGTTATGTACGCGATGTACGAGGACAACCTTACTTATAACAACCCCTACAGAAAGTCGGCGACGACGGTTGGTAACGTTCTTGGACGCTATCATCCCCACGGTGACTCCTCTGTTTACGGCACGATGGTAAGAATGGCGCAGGATTTCTCGCTCCGCTATCCTCTTATCGACGGACAGGGTAACTTTGGCTCGGTCGACGGCGACGGCGCGGCTGCTTACCGTTATACCGAGGCGAGAATGGCAAAGATCGCTGACGAGCTCCTTCGTGACATCGAAAAGGAGGTTGTCGATTTTCAGCCTAACTTCGATAATAAGCTCAAGGAGCCTAAGGTGCTCCCCGCGCGCTTCCCTAACCTCTTAGTTAACGGATCGGTGGGAATCGCGGTCGGTATGGCGACGTATATACCTCCCCACAATCTCGGCGAGGTTATTGACGCGACGGTTTACCGTATGGAGAATCCCGACTGCTCGGTTATGGACCTTATGGATTACGTCAAGGGTCCCGACTTCCCCACAAGAGCTACTATTTATGGAGTCGGCGGCATAATTGACGCGTACACCACAGGTAAGGGACGCGTAAAGGTAAGGGCTAAGGCTGTGATCGAGGAGGACAAGCACCGTATCCTCTTTACAGAGATCCCCTATCAGGTAAACAAGCAGGAGCTTTGTAAGGCTATTGCAAAGCTTCACAGAGAGAAGATAGTAGAGGGTATCACCGACTTGCGCGATGAGTCGGGCAGAGCGGGTATGAAGATAGTTGTCGAGTACCGCCGTGACGTAAATCCCCAGATACTTCTCAATCAGCTCTATAAGAACTCACAGCTCGAGGACACGTGTGCTATAAATATGCTCGCGCTTGTAAACAACGAGCCGAAGATACTTTCCCTGCCGCAGATACTCGACGTTTACATCGAGCATCAGCAGGACGTTATAGAGCGCCGCGTAAGATTTGACCTTGAAAAGGCAAAGGCACGTGCACATATCCTTGAGGGTTATCATATCGCGACAGAGAATATTGACCGTATCGTCGAGATAATGAAGACATCTAAGTCTATCCCCGAGGCTAAGGAGCGCCTTATGGCAGAGTCCTTCCTTACCAACTTTATCGACGGACTTGTGGCTGACCACGTTATTGAGTGTCACCTCTCCGACGCACAGGCTCAGGCTATCGTAGATATGACACTTGGTAAGCTCACGGGAATGGAGCGCGACAAGATAGAAAACGAGCTTGAAAGACTCCACGCGCTTATTACCGAGCTTATGGGAATTCTTGCCGACAAGTCAAAGATTGACGCGATAATCAAGGAAGAAATGCTTGAGATAAAGCGCAAGTTCTCCGATGCGCGCCGCACCGAGATAGTTCAGGCGACCGACGAGATAGACATAGAGGACCTTATCGAGCGCCACGAGTGCGTAATTACCGTTACCAATGCGGGATACATCAAGCGTCTGCGCGCTGACACTTACTCTGCACAGAACAGAGGTGGCAAGGGCGTTATCGGTATGGCGACCAAGGAGGAGGACTTCATTGAAAAGATGATAAGCCTTCCCAGCCATTCGTATCTGCTTATGTTCACCAATATGGGTAAGATACACGTCCGCAAGGCATACCAGATCCCTGAGGCGTCAAGAACCGCTAAGGGCTCGAATATAGTGAATATCATCGAGATGCTCCCCGACGAGAAGATAACGGCGCTTATCAGCATCGATGCCTTCAACGATGAGGATTATCTGACGATGGTAACAAAGCAGGGCGTTATCAAGCGTACAAAGCTCGCTGAATACGAATATCAGCGCCGCGGCGGTAAGATCGCAATAAATCTTGACGAGGGCGACGAGCTCGTATTCGTAAGATGCACGTCGGGAGACGGCGAGATAGTAATTGCTACGCGCGACGGTAACGCAGTTCGCTTCGAGGAAGCGGGAGCAAGAGCGATGGGAAGAACTGCGCGCGGTGTGCGCGGAATTAAGCTCCGTGACGGTGATTACGTTGTTGGAGTGGCTGTTGTTGACGAGGCAAAGAGCCTTATCACCATCACCGAGAACGGATTTAGCAAGCGTACCGATTTCGAGGACTTCAGAGTGATGAAGCACCGCGGTGGCTTTGGTGTTACCTGCCATAAGATAGGCGACAAGACGGGTGCGCTCGTAGGAATCGCAACTGTCAGCGAGACCGATGACATTATGATGATAACAGACTCGGGAATGGTTGTCAGAACGCGTGTTTGCGACGTTCCCACCTATTCGAGAACGGCGGGCGGAGTTATCACGATGCGTCTTAACGAGGGACAGAAGCTTGTGAACTTCACGGTCGTTCCCGAGGAGAAGGAAGCCGAGGAAAATGAGGCTCCTGCTGAAGAGACGGTAGTTACTGAATAAAATTATTTCTGCCTCCCTTTCGGGAGGCAGAAAGTGTATGGAAAGAGAACAAAATGAAGAAAATATTATCATTTTTGCTTTGCTTGATACTCATAACAGGGGTGCTATGCAGTTGCTCTAAAGCACCTGAAGGATACGAGATAGAGGAGCGCCTTGAGTGGCTGCTCAACGAGTCGACAGGAGTAAACGAGCTCGTTTTCGGTGAGGGACTGCCCACCTATGAGCGAGTTTATGACCCCCTTGACAGCCTTAAATATTATGAAAATAAAGAGGCTGACGTGAGGTATTACTACTATACGTTCACCGACGGCGATATGGATATTCTCGCCTACCGTACGCGCTCGTACGGCACCGATTTTTCCTATCTTAGGATCGTTAGCCAGAGTGATTACGAGCCCGGAATGAGAGACGTTTATTTTGATGCAGAAGCAAAAACGTATTACGTTCCCCTGCCCGATTACGAGGAAAAAAAGGCGGATTTTTATTATAATTCAAGCTTTCCCGAGGATTATGACGTGGTGGTTATCGAGAGCGCAATGACACTTGATGCGATGAAGGAATACGTCGAGACCGTCTACTCAAAAGACTATAGCGAGGCGCTTTACGAGACACTTTTCATGGGTGCGGTGTCGGGTGAGAGCGGCTTCCTTGGCGCAAGATATATGGAATTTGCCGACGATAACGGCACAGTGTGGCTTATGGAGTCGAACACGTACGAGCCGCTCGTTAAAGAAAAGAGACTTTATGACGTGTCAACTGCACAGGTTCTTCGCGGCTCAAACTCGGAGTACGTACGTATTTCTATTGAGTCGTATCTTGAGGGCGCACCCGATGAGCGGCTCACTGTTGAGCTTTCTCTTATAAAGCAGGACGGCGAGTGGTTCCTCGACTCTCCTACATATTAACAACAAAACGAAGAAAAGGCATCGCGCAAAGCGCGATGCCTTTTTGTTTCTGATTTCAAATTTTGATTTGTCGGTCTGTTGCGTAGGAAGCAAAACATTGTTATTCATTGTAGGGGCGGCCATTGGCCGTCCGCAACGAACACCGAAGAAGCACGAGCGGACGCGCAGTGCGCGCCCCTACAGTGTTTGTAGAAATCGCTCGTTTATCACCCTACACAATATCCCCATAAATCCCAATTTATATTATTCGTAGCTCTTATTCACCATTTCGACGAGCTTATCTTGAATTCGCTCGCCCGAGCCTCGCTCAAAGGTGCAGGTGACGTTCTCATATCCCGGTCGGTCATAAACGTCGATGCTAGGGATATATCCGTGGCCGCCGTTTGCGTGGGTTATAACGAAGGTCCTCTCTGCCTTTGATGCCTTTTTGATGCCAATTCCATTCTGACAGAACATCTCATAAGGAGCTGAGGTGAATGCAAGTCCGCCCACAGTTACTGTGACAAGGCGAAAATCCCATTTTTCGCGCGGCCAATAAAGAAGTCCGCGGTACTTCATACATTCGTAGACGTTGGCATACCCTGCCGCACGCGCCTGTATTGTTGCGTCTCCGTGAGAGAGCTGCTGTGTGAGGAAGCCCTCTGCGATATCGACTGCCACGTTTACGTTTTCGGGCATAGATTCAGGTTTTATGCAGTATACGGGGAACTCCTCGCGGCAATATTCAATGCCTACGCGCGAGTCTATCTTCTTAAGAGTCTTAAGTCCCTCTATTACGTATTTTGCAAGGCGTTCGCCATATTCCTTGGTTGTTGGATAGAGATTTTCGCTCTCTATTGCCGATGTGGGCACAGTATTGCCCGATGCGCCCTGAAAGAATGCGTACTCCGCACCAAGTGTGTTCTCGATATACTCT
This sequence comes from Eubacteriales bacterium, assembly GCA_045633625.1. GTDB lineage: Bacteria > Bacillota > Clostridia > Oscillospirales > CAG-272 > HGM12713. Next base: position 12,011 of record JAZQYP010000038.1, on the reverse strand, counting down.
CTCGCGTACCCGTTGAAGTCGCTTGAGAGCGCGAAGTCATCAAAGAATCCGACTGTTGTAAGATGTGTGCCGAAATTAGTGATTATGATGTCCTTTTTGCCCTCTCTGACAAAGCGAACGATTCCCATTTCGCCGTCGGCATCGGTCTCGTGCCTTACGGGCGGGTTTTTGTTTGGCCAGTTTACACCGACAAATCCGCCCTCTGCGTCAAAATAACGGCGCACGAAGGTCATATTCTCTGTTATAGTCGAGCCGACGTATATGTCAGTCTCGGTATCGGCATCTGCGAGTGCCTCCCTTGCCGCGCGTCCTACGCACTCGAAGAGGAAGGGCAGATACTTCTTTGTAATTACCTCCTCCGAGCCGAAAACGTTTGGTGCGCTGTGGCAGTGCGTTGCCGAAAGGATGATATTGTCATCCTTAAATCCCGCTTCGCGAATGACTCTTTGCATATTTGTGCAAATAAAGCCCGGCTCGTCCTCGGTGGTGTGGAGAAGGTCGAGCGTCACGATTATCGCCCTCTCATCCCTCTCGTCACGGAAAGCTACGCAGGTAGCATAGCAATCTGCAAGCACCGAGGTGTGTATACGAAGTCTGCCGTCCCCTGCAAGGGGGACGGCATAATCGGGAGTAATATTTACTTTTGAAAAGCCAACTTTTACTCTTTTTGTGTTTTCCATGTCAAAATATTATTTGTAGTTCTTGTTTACCATCTCGATAAGCTTCTCGGCGATTCGCTCTGCCGTGCCCTTCTCGAAGGGACAGGTCACGCTCTCGTATCCGCCGTTGTCCCATACGTCCTCGGTGGGAATGTAGCCGTTTGAGCCGTTTGCGTGCGTTACAACAAAGGTTGTCGTTGCCTTATCTCCCTCGCGGATCTGTGTGCCTGTCTGGCAGAACATCTCGTAGGGTGCTGATGCAAAGGAAAGCTCGCCCATTGAGATTGCCCAGAAGTCTACTACTCTCTCCGTTTCAAAATTGTGGAACTTTGCAAGTGAGCGAACGGTTCCGCACTCGTAAACACTAGAGAAGCCAAGCTCTCTTGCGCGCTTGTTTGCCTCGCCTGCGGTTATCTTTGCCGAATAGAAGTCCTCAGCTATAGTGATACACTGATTGATCGTTTCCTGGCTGTAGCCTGCGATCTTTGCGTGGTTATAGACAAGACCGAGGGTATCGCTGTTCATCTTGATCTCAACGTTTGTATCGATCTTTTTGAGTGTATCTTCCTTTCTGAGCTCGTTATGAAGCTTCTGTGCGAGCATCTGTCCGTAGGACTCGGTGTCAAGGCCGTAGTCCTCTCCCTCAAGTCTTGAGCTCGGCACTGTGTTGCCCGATGCGCCCTGGAAGAATACTACGTCGGTGTCCGCATTCTTGTCCATCCAGTTTCTGAAGTAAGAAACAAAGTCAGCCGAGATCTGCTTCTGCTCAGACACGGTGGTAAGATGTACTGCCCAGTTGGTGAGAACGAGATCTCTCTTGCCCTCGCGCTCGACCTTGACGAGCTGCATCATACTGTCAGCGTCGGTCTCGTGTCTTACGGGCTCCGCATCGTTTGCCCACTGTGTGCCTACAAAGGAGCCGTCAGCTGCGAAATAACGTCTTACGAACGCCATATTCTTTATCTCTGCCGCACCTATGTAGATGTCAGCGGGAGCAAGATCGGCTACCGCGTCGGTTGCAGCCTGTCTTACTGCCTTGTAGAAGAAGGGAAGATATTTCATCTTTATGTTGTTGTAGCTGCTGAAAATATCGACGCTTGAGTGGGTATGAGTTGCAGAGATTATGACGTTTGATTCGTCAAGACCGTCTATCTGCTTGATCTGGCGGATAAGATTGTCGTATATCTTTCCGTCGGTGCCCTTTGTGATGTGGAGGACGTCTATCGAGATGAGGACAGCAAGATTGCCGTTCATATCGCGGAAGGCTACTGCCGTTGCATAAACATCGTCCATTACGTTTGTGGTAAGTCTCTGCATACCGTCACCCGAGCCTGCAAGAGGAACGTCGTAGCTACCGTCGGGAGTGATGGATACCTTACTGAAGCCTACCTCAAGCTTTTTATCGCTTTCAACGGGAGGCTCTGTATCACCGGGCTCTGTGTCGGAAGCCTCTGTGTCACTGGGATTTGTATCGGGCGCGTCGGTGTCGGGCGCGCTTGTGTCGGTGTCACTCTCTATAGGACCCAACGGTGTGTTGTTACAGCCCACAAGGGTAACCGTGAGCATAAGTATCGCTAAAATAAGCGCAAGTATTTTTTTCATTTTTTACCTCTGAACGTTCTTATTTACAAGAGACGGTAAATAATTTGTGTCTTTTGTTTTTTAAGATTTCCTTATTTACCGTTCAATTAAATTTTACTCTTGCTTTGTCCGAAAGTCAAGAAATTTATTTAGTACTTATGGACAGAAGTTAAGATTTTGCCGCATATATATTTCTGCGATCAGCCGCGACAAAACTGATAAATCGCAGATGGGTTAGCTTGCAAGACCTTCTATGAGTCCGATTATTCCGTCAGCGATCTTCTCTGCCGTACCTCTTACGTAAACGGTGGAATATACCTCGTAGCCGCCGTTGTCGAAGCAGTAGTCAGCCGCGATATAGCTTGTCATTCCGTTTGAATAAGGGCACATAAAGGTGAGGTCAAAGAGCTCGTTTCCTGCATCCTTGACGAGTCTGCCTGTGTGAGAGAGCATCTCGTAGTCGGCAACTCCGAAAACGATATTTCCAATAGATATAGCCGAGATATTACGTCTTTCGTACTGTCCCATTCCATATCGGTTGATGATGAACATGCACTCGTAGATAGTTGCGATGCCTGCTTCCTTCATCTTTTCCCTGGCGAGCGAATGGTCGCCTGCGTAGTAAATGTCGTACGCCTCCCTTGCCTCATCGAAGAGGTCATCGGTGGTGTGGTTTACCTCAACTCGCACGTCAGACTTCTTTGCCTCAACGTCTCCCTTCAGCTCGAGCTCAGGAAGGTTGCGGAGCTCCTCTATTACCTTATAAGCAAGATTTTTGCCGTATTCCGACGTACCGCTTCCAAAGAACTGAGGCTCGTTGGGAAGGTTAGACACAGGTGCAAGGTCGCCCGTAGCACCGTTTTGCATTGCGAAGTGGCAGTCAAGCGTGCTCTCAAGCGTGCTTCTGAAGGTCGAAACGTAGTCTGCCGAGATGACGTTGGGGTATCCGAAGGACGCAAGAGTGTCGCAGTGAGATGCGAAGTTAACGAGGATGACGTCCTTGCCTCCGTTACGGACAAATCTTGCAACGGGGATCATATAGTCGCCGTCGGTCTCGTGAGCAACGATCTCCTTATCACCGTAGTAGCCTACGCCGTAAAGTACTCCGTCCTCGTCAATATAACGGCGCACGAAGGTGTAATATTTCATATTGATCTCGCCCGCAAAAAGTGCTGTACACTCCTTGAGGTCGTCGATAGCCGCTATTGCCGCCTTTACTACTGCGTCTGAAACGAGCTCCTCATACTCGCTTCCCGTGTCAAGCCAGGGTGACGCGTGTGTGTGCGTTACGTTGAGGATAACGTTGGATTTCTGTACCTTTGTTGCCTTTGTGATCTCGGAGCAGAATGCAGCTGCCTGCGCTGTGCCCATCGAGTGAAGGTCAAGCGAGAAAACGAGAGCCGTGTCACCCTCAGCATCGCGGAAGGCGGTGCAGGAAACGTACAGGGGGTCTCTTATCTCCTCAATGGTTCTGGGGTCAGCATATCCCGCAAGGGCTACCTTTGACCAAAGCTCCTCGGGAGGAGTGATGTCCTCTCTTGCGTAGCCCACGTATAGCGCGTTGCCTACGGGCTCGGCGGGTGCCTCGGTTTCGGATTCCTCGGTATCTGACTCCTCGGTATTGGGTGCTTCCGTTTCGCTTGCATCGGTATCGGGAGCCTGTGTATCAGGAGCGTCGGTATTGGCGGGTGTTGTGTCTATATCGCTTTCTGAGGGGGGCGCGGGGACCGTGTTACAGCCCACAAAGCACGTTGCGAGCATAAGCATTGCTAAAACAAGTGCAAGTAATTTCTTCATAGTCGTGCCTCCTTTGCGTTGATTATTCTGCAAGCTTATTTATAAGCTCGATGATTCCGTCAGCGATCTTCTCTGCCGAGCCTCTTTCATAAACGGTAGAATAAACCTCGTATCCGCCGTTATCGAAGGCCTCGTCGGTTGCGATGTAGCTTTCCATTCCATTTGAATAAGGACACATAAAGGTGAGGTCAAATTTTTCGTTGCCTGCATCCTTTACGGTGCGGCCGGTCTTTGAGAACATCTCATAATCGGCGGCGGCAAACACGATATTTCCTATCGAGATAGCCGAAATGTTTCGTCTCTCTACCGCGCCCTTTCCATAGCGAACGGTGATGAACATTGCCTCATATTCGGTCGCTATGCCGTATTTTTTCATAAGCTCTTTGGCTTCGGTCTTATCTTCTGCGCCCTCAAAGGCGTTCCAGATCTCCTGCGCCTCGTCAAAGAGGTCGTCGGTGGAGTGGTTTACAGTGACCTTTACGTCAGACTTTACAGCCTCAACGTCTCCCTTTATCTCAAGCTGAGGAAGAGTCTTTAACTCCTCGAGCACCTTATACGCAAGGTTTCTTCCGTATTCCGAGGTGCCGCTTCCATAGAAATGGGGCTCGTTTTCAAGACTTGTCATAGGATTGAGGTCGGCTGTAGCTCCAAGCTGCATTGAGAAGTGGCAGTCAAGCTCCTCCTCAACGATGCGTCTGAAGTTAGCGACGTAGTCAGCCGCAAGTGTGTTGGGAGAACCGAAGGATTTTACAGTGTCACAGTGAGCCGCGAAGTTGACAAGGATAACGTCCTTGCCGCCGTCACGAACGAATCTCGCAACGGGGATCATAGGATCTCCCTCACTCTCGTGTGCGATTATCTTATCGTCTCCGTAGTGACCGACACCGTAAAGATCACCGTTCTCGGTGTGGTAGCGGCGCACGAAGGAGAAATATTTCATATTTACCTCACCACCGAACATAACGGTGCAAGCCTTGAGGTCGGCAATTGCCGCCTCAGCCGCGCGTACTACAGCGTCAGATACGAATTTTTCGTAGCTTGTCACGTAAAGGTGGGGAGCTGCGTGGTTATGAGTTACGTTGAGGATAACGTTAGACTTCTGTACCTTTGTTGCCTTTGTGATCGCCGAGCAGAATGCAGATGCCTGTGCAGGTGTCATTGAGTGAAGGTCAAGGGTGTAGATGAGTGCGGTATCCCCTTCTGCATCGCGAAAGGCGGTGCAGGAGACGTAGATGTGGTCTCTTATCTCTTCAATGGGTCTGCCCTCGGAGTATCCCGCGAGGGAAAGCCCGGGGATCATCTCTTCGGGAGGAGTGATGTCCTCTCTTGCGTATCCCACGAAGAGAGTTGCGTTTGAGGGATCTACGGGCGGGTACTTGAGCGCCACGGTTTCACTCTCGATGTCCGAGCCCTCTTGTGTATCGTCAGGCGTCTTGTCGCAAGCGACAAGAGGGACGATGAGCATCAATATTGCAAGTATAAGTGCTAGAATTTTTTTCATAATTTCCTCTTTGGTTATTTACTCAGCAACCTCACCGATAAGCTCGATAATCTTATCAGCGATGATCTCTGCCGAGCCGGGTGTATAGATACGGGAGTATACCTCGTATCCGCCGTTCTCATATGCGTAATCGGCGGGGATGTAGCCTATCATACCGTTGGAGTATGCACACATAAAGGTGAGGTCAAAGTTCTCATTGCCCGCATCCTTTATAGTTCTGCCGGTTGCGGAGAACATCTCAAAGTCGGCTGCCGCGAAAACGAGATTACCGACAGCTACAGCCGAGATACTTCTTCTCTCATACTGACCGCGGTTTGCACGACCTATTATGTACATTGCTTCGTATACGCTTGCAACGCCGGCTTCGTTAAGAAGTTTTTCGGCCTCACTCGTATCCTCAGAGGCAAAGTAAAGATTATAGGGTCCAACTACCTTGTCGACCATATCGTCGGTCGAGTGATCTACCTCAACTCTTACGGTAGAGGACTTAGCTCTGATATTGCCCGCAAGCTCGAGCTTAGGGAGAGTCTTAATCTCATTTGCTACCTTTTTATGAAGCTCCTTGCCGAATTCCTTGTAATCGGTAAATACCTGAGTTGTCCCGGGAACGCCGCGATTGAGGACTATAAGATCTCCGCACGCGCCGAGCTGGACAGATATATAAGCATCCATTTCGCGCTCAAGAGCGAGTCTGAGAGTTCCGACGTAGTCGCCCGAAACTCCGCCTGCGCCTACGTTATCGCAGTGGGAAGCGAAGTTGAAGAGCAGAACGTCCTTGCCACCCTCACGCACAAAGCGAACAAGGGGTGTCATGACGTCAGGGTCACGCTCAAACGCGATACGGTTGCCTTCATTGTCATATTTATAGCGACGGGGGAAGGTGTATCCCGTCATATCGATCTCTCCGCCGTAGATCTCGGTGCAAGGAAGAAGGTCTGCGATAGCGAGAACTCCTGCCTCAACAATACCGGGAATAACGATGTTTGCAAAATATCCCGCATCATCGTTGGGAGCGGTGTGATTGTGCATTACGTTAAGCACAATGTGAGTTTTGGGAACACGCGTTGCCTTTGTTATCTGCGATGCAATGTTTGTTGCAGTGGAGGGCGAAATAGCGTGAAGGTCAAGGGAATATATGAGTGCGATATTTCCCTCTGCATCGCGGAAGGCGGTGCAGGATGCATAGATGCGCTCCTTTACCTTGCCCGCCTCTCTTCCCTTCGCATAGCCTGCAAGAGTGATCTTGTCGATAATGTCTTCGGTGGGAGTGATGTCCGTTCTGCCGTATCCGACGTAAAGAACGGTCTCATCCGAGGGAGTCTGCTCGGTGTCGGGCTTCTCAGTGTCGGGAGTACTTGTGTCGGGTGCCTCGGTTTCGGGTGTGTTCGTGTCGCTCTCTACGGGACCCACGGGGGTGTCGTTACATGCCACGAGGCAGGTAGCGAGCATAAGAATCGCGAGAATGAGTGCAAATAATTTTTTCATTTTTTTCCTCTTTCTTGGTTGATACTTTTTTGTAAAAATATCTATTGATCTGATAGCTCGTTTATGATTTCAATGAGCTTCGCTTCGATAGCCTCTGCGGAGCCTCTTACGTAGGGACAGGAATAGACCTCGTAGCCGCCGTTATCGAATGCGTAGTCTGCGGGGATATAGCCTGTCATTCCGTTCGAATAAGCACACATAAAGGTGAGGTCAAAGTGTTCGTTTCCGCCGTCCTTTATGTTGCGTCCCGTATGCGAGAACATCTCGTAATCTGCCGCCGCGAAAACGATGTTTCCAATAGATACAGCCGAGATATTGCGTCGCTCGTACTGTCCGCGATTGGCGCGCGACGAGATATACATTGCCTCGTAGATCGTCGAGATGCCGTATTCCTTCATAAGCTCCTCGGCAGGACGCTTATCGTTCGAGCCGTAGTACAGATCGTTTATCTCTTTGGCTTCCTCGAGAAGATGGTCGGTAGAGTGGTCTACCTCAACTCTTACGTTCGAGGCCTTTGCCTCAACGTCTCCCTTTATCTCGAGTTGAGGAAGCTTCTTGAGCTCCTCGATAAGCCTGTAGCCGAGATTTCTTCCGTAGCTGTCGGTGGTAGAGTAGAAGCTCGGCTCGCCGGGAAGGCGAGTCATAGGATTTATGTCGCCCGTAGCGCCGAGCTGCATCGAGAAGTGAGCGTCAAGCTCGTGCTCGATGACGCGTCTGAAGGCGTCTACGTAGTCAGCGGCGAGGGAGTTTTTCGCTCTGCCGCTGACGGTGTCGCAGTGTGCCGCGAAGTTGACGAGGATGACGTCCTTGCCGCCGTCACGGACGAATCTTGCCACGGGGATCATAGGATCGCCCTTGCTCTCGTGCGCGATGATGGTGTCACTTCCGCCCGCGCCAACGCCGTAAAGGCTGCCACCTGCGGTCAGATAGCGGCGGACAAAGGAATAATACGTCATATCGACCTCGCCCGCAAAAAGTGCTGTGCAGGGCTTGAGGTCGGCAATAGCGGCCTCGGCAGCGCTCACGATGCCGGGGATGAGCACTTGATTCCAATAGTTATTGCCCGTGCTGATACCGGGAGCGGCGTGGTTGTGCGTTACGTTAAGTATAATGTTGTTTTTCGGAACATTGGTCACCTTCGTTATCTCATTCGCGATCGAGAGTGCCTGTGCGGGAGAGATAGCGTGAAGGTCAAGGGTATATATGAGTGCAACGTCTCCCTCTGTGTCGCGAAAGGCGGTGCAGGAGGCGTGAATGGTGCTCTCTATCTGAAAGATCGGTCTTCCCTCGGCATAGCCCGCGAGAGTGAGCTCGGAGAAGAGATCTTTTGGAGGAGTGATGTCCTCTCTTGCGTATCCCACGAAGAGAGATACGCTTGCGGGGTCGACGGATGGGGTAGCGGGAGCGTCGCCCGTATCGACGGGCGCGCTCGCGTCGGTATCACTGTCCACGTGCTCCTTGTCGGTGCCGTCACAAGCAACGAGGCAGGTGACGAGCATAAGCAGGGCAAGCATGAGGGCAAGAATTTTTTTCATGTTTTTACCTCTTGAGGAATGTTAAGGCTTACTGTGCAACCTCGTTTATAAGGTCGATAAGTCCTGCCTCGATAAGCTCTGCTGTGCCGGGCTCGTAAATGCAGGAGTAGACCTCGTAGGTGTCGTACTCAAATATTTCAATAGGAGGGATATATCCACTCTGCATACCGTTGGAATAAGCGCACATAAAGGTCAGGTCATAGTGCTCGTTGCCCGCATTCTTTACGTTTCTGCCCGTCTTTGCGAACATCTCGTAGTCAGCTGCTGCAAAAATGATGTTTCCGATGGAGACAGCCGAAATACTTCTTCTCTCGGTGACGCCACGGCTGAGTCTCCAGCCGATAGCCTCTGCGGCGTAGATAGATGCAAAGCCGTATTCCTTCATCTTTGCTTCTGCCGCGGCTGTGTCGCCTGCGTAGTAAAGATCCTTGACCTCATTTGCCTTGTCGGCAAGGTGGTCCTCTGTGTGATTGACGTTTACCTTTACGGTAGAGTTCTGTGCCTCAACGTCGCCTGCGATCTCAAGCTTCGGAAGGTTTTCGAGCTCCTCTGCTATTTTGTATCCAAGGCTTCTGCCGTAGGTTTTTGTTCTTCCGTCGTATGCGTGGGGCTCATCAAGTCTTGTATTAGGGTTAACGTCACCCGTAGCGGCGAGCTGCATTGCGAAAAGACAGCCGGTCTCTTCCTCAAGGGTTTCTCTGAAGGCGTAGACATAGTCTGCCGAGAGGGTGTTCCATGCTCTGCCGCTTACCGTGTCGGCGTGAGCCGCAAAGTTTACAAGAACTACGTCCTTACCGCCGTCACGAACGAATCTTGCGACGGGGACCATATTATCCATCTCACTCATGTGAGCGATGGGATTTCCGTTTTCGTCCTCTATGTAGCGGCGGATGAAGGCATAGCCCTTCATATTCACCTCGCCCGCATAGAGCTCGGTGCACGCCTTGAGGTCAGCAATTGCTTCCTCAGCCGCCTTGACGGATGCGGCGGTGATGACCTCGTTCATATAGAGGTCTGTAAGCGCGGGTGCCGCGTGATTATGAGTTACGTTGAGGATTATATTTGCCTTTGGAACTTTTGTTGCCTTGGTTATTTGTGTCATAATACCCGTTGCCTTGGCATTGGTCATAGAGTGAAGATCAAGCGAATAAATGAGCGCTGTGTCACCCTCGGCATCGCGGAATGCGGTGCAGGTTACGTAAAGAGTGTTCTCTATATTTCTGATATCTCTTGCATCGGCATAGCCTGTAAGATAAAGCTCGGGGATCAGCTCCTCGGAAGGATTGATGTCAACTCGCGAATATCCTACGAAAAGAGATGCGTTATTAGGGTCGACAGCGGGAAGCTCGGGTGTGTCGACGGGATCGGTGCTGACAGGATCAGTGCTTGTATCGGTGTCGACAGGATCGGTGCTTGTGTCGCCGCAAGCGCCAAGGCAGGTGACGAGCATAAGCAACGCTAATGTGAAAGCGAGTAATTTTTTCATTTTTTTCTCCTTATATTACTCGGCAACCTTGCCGATGAGTTCGACGAGTTCCTCTGCGATGGTCTCTGCCGTGCCTCTTACGTAGAAGCGAGAGTAGACCTCGTAGGTGTCATAGTCAAATGCATAGTCTGCGGCGATGTAGCCTATCATTCCGTTGGAGTATGCGCACATAAAGGTGAGGTCATAGAGCTCGTTACCGCCGTCCTTTATGGTACGTCCCGTTGTTGCGAACATCTCAAAGTCAGCAGCGGCAAAGCAGATGTTACCGATGGAAACTGCCGAGATGTTGCGGCGCTCGTACTGTCCTGCATTAGCGCGGGCTCTGATGTACATACACTCGTAGATAGAAGCAAAACCGTATTTCTTCATAAGATCCTCTGCGGGCTTCTTGTCCTCGGAGGCGTAATAAAGATCGTATGCCTCCTGCGCCTGTGCAAGAAGGTGGTCGGTAGAGTGGTCGATCTCAACTCTTACTGTGGAGGACTTTGCCTCAACGTCGCCCTTGATCTCGAGCTGGGGAAGCTTCTTTACTTCCTCAACGATCTTGTAGCCGAGATTCTTTCCGTAGTTTGAGGTGCTTGAGTAGAAGCTGGGCTCGCCCGAAAGACGTGTGCTCGGGTTAACGTCGCCCGTAGCGCCGAGCTGCATCGAGAAATATGCGTCGGTCTCGTGCTCAACAACGCGTCTGAAGGTGTCTACGTAGTCAGCCGCAAGGGTGTTCCATGCTCTGCCGCTTACCGTGTCGCAGTGAGCCGCGAAATTAACGAGGATAACGTCCTTTGCATTCTCACGAACGAATTTTGCAACGGGAACCATGTAGTCCATCTCTGCCATATGCTTCTTGGGCACACCGTTTTCCTCTATGTAGCGACGGATGAAAGAATAGTACTGCATATTTACCTCGCCCGCATAGAGCTCTGTGCAGGGAAGAAGATCTGCGATAGCCGCCTTAGCAGCGGAAACGACAGCGGGGGTGATGACGTCGCTGAAGAATATTCCGCCCGTGCTGGGAGCAGCGTGGTTATGTGTTACGTTGAGTATGATGTTAGTCTTCGGTACCTTTGTCTCCTTGGTTATCTGGCTCGCAAGACTAGTTGCCTGCGCAGGAGTCATTGCGTGGAGGTCAAGGGTGTAGATGAGTGCGATGTCACCCTCTGCGTCACGGAATGCAGTACAGGACGCATAGAGCCTGCTCTCGATCTCAAGGATCTCTCTTCCATCTGCATATCCTGTGAGCTTGAGCTCAGGGAGCATCTCCTCAGGAGGGGTGATGTCCTCTCTTGCGTAGCCGACGAAGAGAGTTGCATTTGCAGGATCAACGGGGGGGATGGCGGGAGCATTGCCTGTGTCGGCGGGAGTGCTGTCCGTCGCATCAGAATCAGTATCACTGTCAACAGGGCCCGCGGGAGTGTTGTTGCAGGCTATGAGGCAGGTGCTAAGCATAAAAAGTGCCAAAATAAGTGCAATAATTTTTTTCATTTGTATTACCTCGCAATAAAGATTTTCATGGATTAAAACTGAAAAGGAGTGATTCTCTTCCAATTTATTATTATAATACAAAAAAGCCCTATTGTCAATAAAGGCGGGGCATCTTCGTAGACTTGCACAAACAGAGAATGCCTTTTTTGTGAAGGAAAGCAATAGGGCTTTATGAGTGGGGAGGATGTGTCGAAAAACCAACGATTTTGGAACGTTTGTGGTGTGAGGGTGGGGCAAAAAGACGACCTCACGGCGACATTATGACGTCTTTTCTTTGCGCAAGAAGGAGGCAAAGGGTAAACGCCACGTAACAGTAAACGTCGGATTTATAAAAATTTGAAATTCAGATTTTGATTTGTCGATGAGTTTGTTTAGTGCAAATCACCCTTTAGCCTCCCTTGTGTAAAGGGAGGTGGCACGAAGCAAAGCGGAGTGACGGAAGGATTGTAAAATATAGATTTAAGATGAACAATCCCTCAGTCGCTATC
>JAZQYP010000037.1:0-2615 GCA_045633625.1 Eubacteriales bacterium | reverse complement strand
GACTGAGGGATTGTTCACCTTAAATCTATATTTTACAATCCTTCCGTCACTCCGCTTTGCTTCGTGCCACCTCCCTTTACACAAGGGAGGCTAAAGGGTGATTTGCACTAAACAAACTCATCGACAAATCAAAATTTGAATTCATTTCATAGGTAAAAATATGGACAAATTAAAGATAAATTACCCGATCATCGTAGAGGGTAAATACGACCGTCTGCGTGTGCTTTCGGTTGCCGACGCGCGCGTCTATACCACCGACGGATTTGGAATATTCAAAAAAAGCGAAAAGCTGTCTCTTTTTCGCAAGCTCTCGGAAAAAACACCGATAATAATCCTCACCGACAGCGACGGCGCGGGCAAGCTCATTCGCTCGCACATAGGCTCTGCCGTCCCGAAGGATAGGCTCATTCAGCTCTATATCCCTCAAATCGAAGGGGTAGAGAAGCGCAAGAGCGAGCCCTCGGCAGAGGGGTATCTCGGCGTTGAGGGAATCGAGAGGGATATCATTTATAAGCTCCTCTCGCCCTATTCTGACGAGAGCGCATATGCCTCATCTCTTGAAAATCCTCTCTCAAAGACCGACCTTTATATCGACGGACTGACGGGAAATACCGACAGCGCCGCAAAGCGCGACGAGCTTTGTGCAAGACTGGGTCTGCCCAAGAAAATGACCCCCAACGCACTCCTCGCGGCGCTCCGCGTGCTCCTTACTTATGAAGAATACCTCGCTATTATGGGTAGAAAATAAAAAGGACGGCTCGGGGCACCTGCGATAAAGCAGGTGCGCCAACTCTATTCGCCTACGGCGAGTGATATGCACTTCGTGCGTGATATGTCCTTTGGACGTGATATGCGCTACGCGCGTTGGAAGAAAGAGGCGAATAGAATATCACTGCGACCAGCGGGAGCAATATCACTTTTGCGGAGCAAAAATATCACGCCGAGCCGTGCGAGGCATATCACTTCTCAACAATTACCGCCCGACAGAACGCCGTGAGGTGTAACACACTATACCTTGCAGGCAAGGCGTGTGAAAAGGAGTACGAACAAAATTGTCCGTACTCCTTTTTCTTTGTTCGGTAGTTCAAAACCTGCTTTATGGTAGGAACCCCTCAGCCGTCCTTTTTGTGTATTTCTATGTGGGAGGAGTGTTGAGTATTTTACACAAATAAAAGGGATGAATTTTGTAGGAATTGTGCCTTGAAAAAAGGGGAAATAGTTGGTACAATTTACTTGAAAACAAATACTCTCGGAGGCATATTATGAGAAAATATCTTTTACCAAAAGACGGAAATTTTTATAAAGCAAATCTTCATTCGCACTCGACCTTCTCCGACGGACGATGGACGCCTGAGAAAATGAAGGAGGAGTACAAGGCGCAGGGCTATTCTATTCTTGCCTTTACCGACCACGAGACGATGGTCGACCACTCGCATCTTGATGACGAGGATTTTCTCACCCTCAAGGGCTACGAGGTGGCAGTTCAGCAGACCGACGAGCAGAAGACCTACCCCGCGAGAAACACCTGCGAGTTCTGTCTTATCGCCATCGACCCCGAGACGAAATATCAGGTGCTCTGGCACAGCGAGAAATATGCAAGATATGCAAAGCACGCATCTATCGCCCCCGGCACGCCCGATTACGAGCGCATCTACTCGGCAGAGGGCGTCAACGATATGATAAGAATAGCGCGCGAGGCGGGATTTTTCGTAACCTATAACCATATCGCGCACTCGCACGAGACGGCAGAGCAGTACCTCTACTACAACGGAATGAATGCGATCGAGATAGCAAATTACGGCTGTATCGACGCAGGACTTGAGGACTATATGCCCTACACCTACGACGAGATGCTTCGTGCCAACAAGCGCATTTACTGCATCGCGACCGACGATAACCACAACAACACTCCCGACTCGTTTGGATGCTTCACGGTCATCAAGGCGGATAAGCTTGACTATAAGACCGTCACCGCCGCAATGCTCAGAGGTGATATGTACGCCTCGCAGAAGCCTCTTATCGAGGAGCTTTGGTATGAGGACGGCAAGGTGCATATCAAGTGTACCCCCGCGAGAAAGATCGCCCTCACCTGTGGCACAAGACATATTCGCGTGGCACACGCAAGAGATCGCGGACCTCTTACCGAGGCGACCTTCGACGTTGACCCGAATTGCGTATATTTCCGCCTGACCGTCACCGACTTCGAGGGCTACCCCGCAAACACAAGAGCATATTTTATGGACGAGCTTCAGTAACAAACCCGCAAAAAGACCTGCAAATGTAGGTCTTTTTGTTTTGTTAAATTGTGATTTATCGAACTGTTTAATGTTTGGCGCAATGTTACTACAAAGGCTCCCTTGTGTAAAGGGAGCTGTCGCGATAGCGACTGAGGGATTGTTCACCTTAAATGTATATTTTACAATCCTTCGCTCACTCCGCTTTGCTTCGTGCCACCTCCCTTTACACAAGGGAGGGTAAAGGGTGATTTGCACTAAACAAACTCATCGACAAATCAAAATTTGAATAAAAAATGAGGTTGCGTAAAATAATTACTAAAATGTTCACATATTTATCATTATGAGGTCAAAATTGAATTGTATAATATTAAACAATCC
>JAZQYP010000036.1:0-1723 GCA_045633625.1 Eubacteriales bacterium | reverse complement strand
GATTGCCTGGATAAGCAGGAAAATTACGTATGCAAGAGGGAAAGCAATGGAAGCAATGGGATAATACCACTTGACTTTTTTGCGCTCGTAGAACAAGAACCAATCTGCTATGTAGAGAATGGGGAGCACCACGTGGAAGCAAAGGCTGCCTATGCGCCAGTTGAGCTGAGGATCGCGTCCCTCTGCACCTGCAAGCATAATGTTAAACACAAGGAAGGTCAGAAGAATTCCGAGAACGCCTATAAACTTCAGAAGAGGTGCTGCGGAAACGTAGCTGTCTTCCTTCTTCCTTATCGTCTGAACGAGACCTGCGATCATAACGCCAAGGCAGAAGAAATTACTGATGTTTGTGAAATGAACGTAGAAGTCCCAACGGATAGCGTTGATGTTGTCAAAGATACCCAAGGAAGCTATCGTTCCTACAAGACCAAGCGTACAATAGATGGTCTGAAAAACAAGCTGTGCAGTTCTGTTTTTAATCATTGTTTATTTCCTTTTCTTATGAAAATATTTTAATCAAATTATTTATACGTGTTTTCTATCGGCTTATCGTATTGGCAGTCGATCAGCTTCACTCCGTACTCGGCGATAACGTCCGCATCGTCGATCTGTCTATCGTCATAAAAAATCTCAGCTCTCACAATGGGAGTAGATTCAGCGTGCTCGGGGTCTCCCATAAAATACTCGGGGTACATAAGGAGGCTGATAAAGATCTCTCCACCGTCATCGGTATTGCATATAGGAATGATTCCGCCGTCCTGTATGTCGCCTTCGTAGCTTTCCTTCCAATTCGCGCAAGGATCTGCGTTGATGTCCCACCAACCTACGCCGTCATATTCACATACGTACACACCGGAAGCCTCCTTGACTTCCCCGTTATATTCGTAGGTTACGGTAATATGAAATCTTCCTTCCTTAACTTCGGGACGCGGCACACCAAATCCGCAGCTTGTCAAGCCGATCGAGAGCAGCAACAAAGCAATGATTCCAACAAATATTTTTTTCATTTTTACATCTCCGTTCTAAGATATGAAACAAAAGCCTATACTCATTATTTGCCAAAGGAGTTTTCGACAGGTGCATCGTAATGATATTCGATGATCTTGAGTCCGTAAAGCTCTTCTATCTCTTCGGGAGTACCTGAGAATTCAGAGGAAAGATTATCGTCGGCAGAATGTACGATGTACAAGCTGGGCTCAATTACCGAATCAGCAAAGCCGGGCTCGCCCATGAAGTAAGCTGCAAAAACGCCGAGGTTTAATAAGATCTCGCCACCGTCATTGGTCTCGCCTACACGTACCGTGGCATAAAAGGTGTCGTGTAAATTCTCAACACCCTCGACGGAACCCTCCCAGTCTCTTGTGAAGTCTCCTCCCTCAAGAGAGAAGGAACGTCCCGCATATTCACACACGAAAACACCGGATACGGTCTTAGCCTCTCCCCACTCCTCGTAGGTGACCGAGAAATTGAATCTTCCCTCTTTGATCTTAGGTGCAGGTTCAACCTCGCAGCTTGTAAGGCAAGTGGAAAGCAAAAGAATAAGAGCAAAAATACAGAATAATTTCTTCACAATAAATTCTCCTTTTTATTTATGATCTTAATTGGAAAATGTTATAACAAACAAGACGGCTACAACAAAAAACGTAATAGCAAAAACTATTAGTGGGATCAGCATAGACAAAGCAATTCCAAGCATGAACTTTCCCTTTGCCTTTTTGTCTTC
>JAZQYP010000035.1:0-172755 GCA_045633625.1 Eubacteriales bacterium | reverse complement strand
CTTAAATTCCTCTGCCGACAGTTCTCTAAATACTTGTTGCAGCCCTCCTCAAAAGTGAGCGTTACGCCTCTCGCCATTTTTAGCTTTTTCACCTTAAAAATCCTCCGTTTAGGTAAAAAAATATTGGACACATCACGAACGAAAATACGTTTATGATGTGTCCAACTTTTTTATTTATGTTTTAGGGCGAAATGAGTTTTACAAAGCCCCAGTGAAGCCCTGCAAATCTCAAAAAGCCTTATATATCAAGGATTACTTGCTTGCCTCTTCGATAGCAACTGCAACAGCGACGGTCATACCAACCATGGGGTTGTTACCAGCGCCGATGAGTCCCATCATTTCTACGTGAGCGGGAACAGAGGAGGAGCCTGCGAACTGAGCGTCGCCGTGCATTCTACCCATTGTATCTGTCATACCGTAGGAAGCAGGACCTGCAGCCATGTTATCGGGGTGAAGTGTACGACCTGTACCGCCACCGGAAGCAACGGAGAAGTACTTAACGCCGTTTTCGTTACACCACTTCTTGTATGTACCTGCAACAGGATGCTGGAATCTTGTGGGGTTAGTGGAGTTACCAGTGATGGAAACACCAACGTTTTCAAGTCTCATGATAGCAACGCCTTCGGGAACGGAGTCGGAGCCGTAGCACTTAACGTCAGCGCGGGGACCCTTGGAGAAGGGGATCTCCTTAATAACCTTAACCTCTTCTGCGAAGGGATCAAACTCTGTCTCAACGTATGTAAAGCCGTTGATTCTGGAGATGATGTACGCAGCATCCTTACCGAGACCGTTAAGGATTACGCGGAGGGGGTTAACTCTAACCTTGTTAGCGTTAAGAGCGATCTTGATAGCGCCCTCTGCAGCAGCAAAGGACTCGTGTCCTGCGAGGAAGCAGAAGCACTCTGTGCTTTCGGAAAGAAGCATAGAGCCGAGGTTACCGTGTCCGAGACCAACCTTTCTGTTCTCAGCAACAGAGCCGGGAATACAGAAAGCCTGAAGTCCGATACCGATAGCAGCTGCTGCATCAGATGCCTTCTTGCAGCCCTTCTTTATTGCGATAGCTGCGCCAACTGTGTAAGCCCACTTTGCATTCTCAAAGCAGATAGGCTGTGTCTCCTCAACGATCTTGTAAGGATCGATGCCGTAAGCGTCACAGATCTCCTTGCACTCGTCGATGGACTTTATACCATACTCATTAAGAGCCGCGAGGATCTTCGCCTCACGTCTTTCGTAACCTTCAAATTTAGCCATTATACACTACCTCCTTATTACTCTTTACGAGGATCGATGTACTTAACAGCGTCAGCGAATCTGCCGTATGTACCCTTGGACTTCTCGTATGCCTCGTTGGGCTCCATACCCTTCTTGATGAAGTCGGTCATCTTGCCGAGAGAAACGAACTCATAACCGATAACCTGATCGTCAGCGTCAAGAGCCATTCTTGTGCAGTAACCCTCTGTCATCTCGAGGTATCTTACACCCTTTGCCTTGGTTCCGTACATAGTACCAACCATGGAACGCTCGCCCTTACCGAGGTCTTCCATACCTGCACCGATAACGAGACCGCCCTCAGAGAAAGCAGACTGGCTACGGCCGTAAACGATCTGGAGGAAGAGCTCACGCATAGCGGTGTTGATAGCATCACAAACGAGGTCTGTGTTAAGAGCCTCAAGGATGGTCTTTCCGGGAAGGATCTCAGCAGCCATAGCCGCGGAGTGAGTCATACCGGAGCAACCGATGGTCTCAACGAGAGCCTCCTCGATGATACCGTTCTTTACGTTAAGAGAGAGCTTACAAGCGCCCTGCTGGGGAGCACACCAGCCTACACCGTGTGTGTAAGCAGAGATGTCGCATATCTCTTTAGCCTGAACCCACTTGCCCTCTTCGGGAATGGGAGCGGGACCGTGGTTCGGACCCTTTGCAACGGTGCACATTCTGGCAACGTCTGCACTCATTGCGTATTCGCAAGAAAATTCTTTGCTCATTTTTATATCTCCTTTGAAATTTTTATCAGAAAATTACTTAACGATCTCGCCGTAAACAGTACCGGAAGCAGCTGCAGCATTTGCCTCATCGGTATCGATGTGCATTGCAAGAGCGAACTTGGGGCTAACACGTACTACAACGTCGCCGAAGATGATGGAGCGCTCTGTGTCGAGCTTAACGCCAACGATCTCCTTATCGGATACGCCGAGAGCCTCAGCGTCTTCGGGAGTCATATGTATGTGACGCTTTGCCGCGATAACGCCGTTTGCGATCTCAACCTCGCCGCAAGGACCAACGAGCTTGCAGCCAAGTGTGCCGTCGATGTCGCCCGACTCACGAATTGCAGCTGCAACGCCGATAGAACGAGCGTCTGTGAGAGAAATCTCAACCTGATCAGCAGGACGTGTAGGACCGAGAACGCTTGCCTTGAGCGAGCCCTTAGGACCAACTACAGTAACCTTTTCCTCACATGCGAACTGACCGGGCTGGCTGAGGTCCTTCTTGTTGGTAAGGGTGTGGCCCTGACCGAAAAGGGTCTCAACAGTCTCCTGAGTGAGATGCACGTGTCTTGCGGAAGTTTCAACGATGAATTTGTTAGACATAATAAAAACCTCTCTATAATTATATTTTTTTATTTTCAAAATCCCATACGAAAACATTATACCACAATTTTCTATATTTGTAAATACTTAAATCCACTAAAAGTGTCAATAATATTATAAAATACTCCACAAATTTATATAAAAAGGCAGGGAAATATCGGTGGAAAATAACGATAGAGAAAATAATGAAAAAAATGGCAACGAAAATCTTGACGATATAGTCAAAAACGGCTCAGTTGTGACAAAAAACTCGAAGGAGGTAATTCACTGTCTGTCGATAATCGGTCAGATAGAAGGGCATTATATTCTCCCCGAGGGACAGAAGGCGACAAAATACGAGCATATAATTCCGCTCCTCGTGGCGATAGAGGAGAATGAGGAGATAGACGGACTTCTTATAGTCCTCAACACAATGGGAGGCGACGTTGAGGCAGGTCTTGCGCTTGCCGAGATGATAGCATCGATGAAAAAGCCGTCGGTATCAATTGTCCTCGGTGGCGGTCATTCGATAGGAGTTCCTCTTGCAACCTCTGCAAAGAAGTCCTTTATTGTGCCCTCGGCAACTATGACGGTGCACCCCGTCAGAATCAACGGACTTGTTGTAGGTGTGCCCCAGACCTTCAGATACTTCCAGGAGATGCAGAAGAGAATAGTCAAATTTATCTGCGACCACTCGAATGCCACTCCTGAGAAGATAAACGAGCTTATGATGCGCCCCGACGAGATGGCGACCGACGTGGGCTCGATAATCGACGGTGACGAGGCGGTAAGGTACGGTATAATCGATGCCGTCGGCGGTCTTGACTCCGCCCTCGATGCCCTCCGTGAGATGATAAAGGAAAATAAGAAAGAGGGCAATTAAGCCCTCTTTTTGCTTATGTTGATTTATTCATAAATTTTTGATATAATGAAAAAAATTGTAAAAAAGTGAAACCATATCACAAAAAAATCGACATATAAGTATAGAAGGGAAAATGTAACTCTTATGGCTGTTTTCCGTCTTTACAAGCGAGCAACAATATTACGAAGGAGGTACTTCTATGAAAAGAACATTTGCAACAATGCTAACGGTACTTATATTAGCAACATCAGTTGTTGTACCCGCATACGCAAACTCAGCGCAGACACATTGGCGTGGTGTTGATTCTACGGGCGCGATGGTTGTCGGTGAAAGCTGTCCTATCGAGGTCATAAAAGAGGTACTGACCTTTGACATTTCGGAATTTCCCGATAACTACTATCGTGAAATGGAAGAATACCTCGCCTACACGGGTAAGGTAACTGCTGAATACACCTTTTACAATCCGACAGATCTGAGCATAACTGCAACCCTTGCTTTTCCGTTTGGAACCCAACCCGATTATGCGAGTTTGTATGACGATGAAAAGCAAGCCTTTCTCACCTTCGCAGATACAAAAAAATACGATATAACAATTAACGGCGAAGCAATAGACAAAGAGATTCGTTACACGCTGAAGCCCTATGGTGCTCAGTTTAAGTTGTCCGAGGATCTTCCGAGATTGTCCGATACCTATATTGAGGATGCTTTCTATTCTCCTACAATGACGGTAACGAAGTACACCTATATTGTGGGCGGTGAGAACAAAGAAGGTCTGATCGACAAGGAAACGTATCACGCCGCAAACGTAGCGTTTGATTGGGATGGCGGCGACGGAAAATCTAAGATTTATTTTCCTGAGCAGAGTGGATTCCATACACAAAAGGACGGCGACGGCAGACTCGGTATGTGGGCAGATAATGGAGATGTTTTCTCAGTATATGTCATCGGGCAGCCGCTTTCAACACCTCTTGTGATGAAGTGCTATCAAGATGGCGGTGTAGAGGATAAAGAAGAAATCGCCGGAATTGTATCATTGACGAACACCGAAACAATGACACTTGAAGATCTTGCTCTTGATAATTGGAGCGAGGAAATAGGCGTATCCAAAGTGGATTGGTATAATGCCGTAATTGCAGCTTTTAACGAGGGGAGCAAAGGCAATCCAAAGTACAACTATATATACCCGGATTCCAACGGATTAAATATGTCCGCAGAGCGTTTTGCGAACAGTCTTATGCGTTGGTATCAGTATGAGATCACGATTGAGCCAAAGTCGAGTATCACAAATACTGTTACTGCTCCCATTTATCCCGAAATAAACGGAAGCTATGAGCCTGCTATTTATACGTACACATATCTGCTTTCTCCCGCAAGCTCATGGGCGAGCTTCGGTGAGATGGAGATCATAATCAACACGCCTTTCTTTATGACCGAAAATAGCCTTGAGGGATTTGCCAAGACAGATACAGGCTACACGCTCAAGTGTAACGGACTTCCCGAGGGCGAGCTTGAATTTGTACTGTGTTCTTCTGAAAATCCTATCTGCCCGATTTCACCTTACTTTGACACAGTTTGGATCGTCTTAGGTATAATCGCTGCTGTTGTTGTGATTGGTGGCGGTATTGTTGCATTCGTAGTTATTCGTAAGAAAAAGAGGAGGAATCGCGAATGAAAAAGAAACTCATAATGCTATGTACAACACTTATAGCACTTGTATTAGAGATTTTGCCATATGGAGCGGTATGCAATTTTGCAAATCCTGAGGGCGAACCGTGGCGACATACTTATTCGTATTTTGACTTGACTCCTTTTGGATATGCAAATTTTGCACCGTTCATCGTAGCACTTTTGACGTGTGCTTTGACGGTTATGATTGTTGTGTCTCTTGTAAGCCAAAAGACGATGAGAACTCCGATCCTTACGGTTTCCGCAATCGCTATGGTACTCTCGCTTGCGCCGTTGCTACTTGGAATAAGCTATTTCTCGGTTACAGGCGCCTTGATCACCGTTGGGTTGTTATCTACCACAGTGGTAGCAATCTTAAAATGAGGTCAGTAAAATGAAAAACGCAAAAAAGGTTATCGAGTGGCTCTTTATCGGCTTGCTTTTAACAATAGTCGTATCATTTTTGTCGATAAAGATATATCGCACGGTTGTAAACTCCGATTGGTATGGTGAAATGCAAATGAAAAAGAGCTTTTCGGAGGTTGTTGAGAAGCTAAATGATTTCGATAACATTGAGTATATAAAGGTTGATGACAATATCGAGGAGCGCTTTATTCACGACTTTCCCAAAGAGCTATTTGATGATATTGCTGCCGAAAGCTATGAGCGTGTTGACGATATTGAAAAGCTCAGAGATATCTGGTCGCAAAATTGTGTAACCGTCTTTTTTAAGAATGGAGATCCTACTTCATTTTTTATCACCGACGAGGGAGAGATATATTGGGGAGCTGATCTTAAAATAAAATGCCCGTCGCTTCTTGAATGGTATAACGCGGCAAGATACTACGATTCACCTCAAGACGAGGAGCTTCTTTATCGCCGTTTGTATGTTTTTAAGGATTCAGAAATGATATTCAAGCCCAAATTCTCGCTCTTTGATGACGGGACTTTTCAAATGACCTTTTCGATACATAGCAGTTATTTGGGTATAGGTAAGTATACCTTGGCGGATGGGCGTTTGACGCTGAAGACTGACGATGGGGAATATATATACTTCTTTGATGCTGTGGGAGACAGCTACGTTTTTGATGCCGAAGCATCATCGGACATGGTGTGGTTTTCTGATGTGACAGACGGAGCTGTATTTGAATAAGTAAAAACGGATGACAAATGTCATCCGTTTTTTATGTTACGTTATCGCATTTCTCTTAACACCATTCTGATATGCCTTGATATTCTCGATAATCTCGTCAAGGCAGAGCTTTCTTGCCTCGGCGCTCGCCCACGCCATGTGGGGTGTGAGGCAGACGCAAGGAAGCTCCTTGATGCTTGTAAAGGGGTGATCCACAGGGAAGGGCTCGGCAGAATAAACGTCACAGCCAAATGCTCCTATTTTGCCCTCGAGTACTGCCTTCGCAACCGCCGCTTCATCGGTTACAGCACCTCTTGCGGCATTGTAGAGAATGGTTGTGTCCTTCATAAGTGAAAGCTGCTTCTCGCCGATAAGTCCGCGAGTGCCGTCGTTAAGAGGTGTATGGATAGAGATTATATCGCTCTCGCGGCAAAGTATCTCAAGGTCAACACAGTTGTAATTCTCGTCGGGCGTGCGCTTGAATGCAAGCACGCGGCAACCAAATGCCTCGGCAACAGCGGCAACCTTTTTGCCTATATTTCCAAGACCTACGATACCCCAAGTCTTGCCCGCAAGCTCGTGATAAACGGGGGAGACCTTGTTAGAAACACCGAGACGGGTATATTCACCCGATACGACGTAGGAATTATATTCTCTTATATGAGTGATAAGCTCAAGAACCGTAGCGACTGTCACCTGTGCTACAGAGTTCGTTGAATAGCCCACTACGTTTGAGAGCTGAACACCTGCCTCGCGGCAATAGTCAAGGTCGATATTATCGTATCCCGTAGCGGCAATGCAGATGAGCTTGAGGTTTTTAGCACCCGAAAGATTTGCTCGATTAAGTTTTACTTTGTTGAGCACGATAACGTCGGTATCGCGCACTCTGTCTGCCACCTCGTCGGGCGCGGTGGAGTCATATACCGTCACCTCACCAACTGTAGAGAGAGGGGAGAGGTCAAGATCAGCGCCGAGTGTCACGGCATCAAGAACTGTTATTTTCATAAACGATTTCCTATTCTATAGTTTGTATGGATTCATTATACCAAAAAGAAAGGGGAATTGCAATAGAAAAATAAAAACGCGATGCACACGGGCTTCCGAATCCACCATCCACCACGTAAAAACAGAAAAAGCACTTAGCAGATGCTAAGTAGTGCACGTGATGTTGTGTATCGGTATAGTGTAGTCTGCGAAGGCCCACGCCCTAAAAATGTCCATTTAGGACATTTTTGTGCCGCATACGCGATGCACACGGGCTTCCGAATCCACGTTAAATATCCCCCAAAAACAACAAAAAGCACTTGCTAAAGCAAGTGCTTTTTGTTGGTGGGGGATGGTGGATTCGGACCACCGAAGTCAGTGACAACAGATTTACAGTCTGCCCCCTTTGGCCGCTCGGGAAATCCCCCATATGGAGCTGGTGATCGGAGTCGAACCAACAACCTGCTGATTACAAATCAGCTGCTCTGCCATTGAGCCACACCAGCATGTCCGCCTCACGCGGAACGATATAGATTATAGCACGAAGGAATCGATTTGTCAATACTTTTTTGAGATTTTTTTTGAAAAATTTAAATTTATTTTATCGACGCTTTTTTCTTAATTTCTCGCCCCATAAAATGCTATCCTATATAAAAAACGGAGGTTAAAACCATGAAAAAACTTATTTTTGTATTCCTTGCATTTCTTATCGTTCTTAATTTTTGCTCCTGCAGCTTTGATGAAGATATAAGCAGCGATGGAAAAAAGGAGAGCATCGAATATCTTGAAAAAATAATTCTGCTCCAAGCCGAGATAAGCAAGCTAAATGAAAAGTACGACGAGTACGTTGCGGCAAGTAACGTAAAGCTCGAGGTGCTCTCGCAGGAGCTTGAGTCACTCAAAAAAGAAGAGAGTGTCACGGACGCGCCCGAGATCGTTCCCGAAAAAAAGGAGTTCCAATATGAGCTTGCAGGAGAGGCGGCAATTTTCACAGGCTATGCGGGTAGCGAGACGATCCTTGTTATTCCGTCCCACATCGACGGCTATCCTGTGATAAGAATAGGAGAAAAGGCACTCTCCTCCACAAAGCTTACAACCGTCATAATAAGTGACGGCATAAAAGAGATAGATTGGTTCGCTTTCTTTAACTCACCCTTTCTCGTAAACGTGACCATCCCACAAAGCGTGACAAAGATCGGTTATTCCGCCTTTGACGGCTGCTCGTCGTCCCTCACGATATACTGCGAAAGGGATTCCTATGCGCATTCCTACGCAGAAAGCTTTGGTATTCCATACGTGTTGATATAATTTTGTCTTGACCTTCTCTTATAAAAGTTGTATAATATATAAAAAGCTTGTGAAGGGAGGTAAGGCTATGGATAACAACGATATCTCAAGGAAATCTGTAAAACGCAGCAAAAGGTCATTTGGAATGCTTATTCTGGTGGCAGTTGTTTTGCTTCCTACCTTGTTTGCCGTGGTCCTTTTTGCCCTTATTTCCGACGGCTTTATCCTCGATTCCCAGAGGTCCCTTTATGAAATAAGGCTTTATGACACGGAGGGTGGACTTATCGGCGAGGATAGCTCATATATAGATGAGGCCGAAGAGGGAAGTATAGTAGCTCTTTTCTCTCCCATAACTACAAGCTTTGCCCAAACCACCGAGCTTCCCGATACGCTCAATAAAGATAAGCATTTTAAGGCACTTATATCCTACGAGGGATATACCGATGAATATACCTTTTATTTGTCAACTACCGATGACGTAGGTTATTGTACGGTAAACGGCAAAAAGCATTACAGGCTTGATGATGAAAGCGTACATAGTATATTATCGTCAAAATTTGCCGAGATATTCTATAAAACTGCCGTGCCCCCGACGTTGTATAGCTCATCGGGCGACATTATTATACCTGAAAGCGTGTCGTGGAAATATAAGGTGGCATCCGGAGAGTATTTCAAATCGGGATCATATGAGATCTCGAATGAGAATACAGAATACGGTATGGTAGGCTCACTCTCTCTCTATTTTTCGGCAGAGCCCGATATCTGCATAATAACTGTCTCACAGAATGGCTCAGAGCTTTTTTCGGGTAGCTATTACAATATGCCTGTTATATACTACGATAATAACGACACGGTATCGGTCATCGTCGAGGCAGAATGGGCCTTGAAGGAAGAAAGCAATTACCACGGAAGAATAAATTATTCCTTTGATGCAAGGGTAACCGAGAGACCTGATTTCAGCATAATCGGAACAACGTCGGAAATCAATTCCTTCTTTGTCTTAGAGGCAACTAACATAGAAGATGCGTCAAAGCTCAGAGCAACTGTCTCTCCAAGCATCAATCACGCGATAAATTTCTGCGGAAGCGGAGATTCGTTGGTGGCATTAGTTCCCGTGACAAAGGATATGCGAGGAAAGGAATATACGGTGTCTGTTTCGTACGGTGCCGCCAATGATACCTTTAAGGTAAGTGTTCCAATAAATCCGGATAAGAGCGTTATCGTTGATTCCTCGGCCACGATCGAAAGATTCAACGAGACCCAAACTATAGAGGTTGAAAATGATATGGAGCTACTTAGGACGCAGTGTGCAAAAGAAACGCTCACTGAGAAGCTCTATAGCGGTAAATTCCTTGATTACACCGATATGGGTGCGACAAGGTATGCAAAGTTTGATGACTTCTTCCGTGTAGCTTCACTAAATTATTATAGGACTGTCGGTACTGAATATCGCTTTGAGAATGGTATAGGAATTGGCGTTCCTGTGCTCAATA
This sequence comes from Eubacteriales bacterium, assembly GCA_045633625.1. Taxonomy (GTDB): domain Bacteria; phylum Bacillota; class Clostridia; order Oscillospirales; family CAG-272; genus HGM12713. Next base: position 162,765 of record JAZQYP010000035.1, on the reverse strand, counting down.
ACGGAAAGGTCATAAGGACAGGATACAACGCAAGACTTGGAAATTACGTCATTGTTTCTCACGGAGCAGGACTTGCCACGTGGTACGCGCATCTGAGTGCTATCGACGTTGAGGAGGGGCAGTACGTTGCAAAGGGTGAGATAGTCGGAAAGACGGGCACAAGCGGACTTAGCGGAGAAGATAACGTAGCTATTATTGCAACGATAGCTGACCAATATATTGACGTTGCATATCTTATAGGAAAAGAATTCTAAAGAAAAAGGCAGTCTTTCGACTGCCTTTTTGTATGTTTATTAGCCAAAGTATCTCTGAAGAAGACCCTCGAATGCCTTGCCGTGTCTTGCCTCGTCACGAGCCATCTCGTGAACTGTATCATGTATTGCGTCGAGATTAAGCTGCTTTGCCATCTTAGCAAGCTCGAACTTGCCTGCAGTAGCGCCGTTCTCAGCTGCAACTCTTACAGTGAGGTTCTCCTTGGTAGAGGTAGATACGCACTCGCCGAGAAGCTCAGCGAACTTTGCAGCGTGCTCAGCCTCTTCCCATGCTGCCTTTTCCCAGTAAAGACCGATCTCGGGGTAGCCCTCTCTATGTGCAACTCTTGCCATTGCAAGATACATACCTACTTCCATGCACTCGCCGTTGAAGTTAGCGCGAAGTCCCTCGATTATCTCTGCGGGAGCGTCCTTTGCAACGCCAACGATGTGCTCAGCAGCCCAAGTTCTCTCTGTCTCGACTACTTCCTCAAACTTTTCAGCGGGTGCCTTACAAAGAGGGCACTTTTCGGGGGCGTGCTCGCCCTCAACGATCTCACCGCAAACCTTACATCTCCATTTTTTCATAATAAAAATCCTCCGTTAAATAAATTTTATTTTAATTTTTTGTTTACTGAGCTGATTGGCATTCTTTACAAACGCCTAAGAATTCTACGTGGCTTTCTTCAACAAGGAAGCCCTCGTGTCCTGTAGCTCCATTCAGAAGGGAGCTGTCATCAAAATCAATGTCTACGTCAGCGACAGCGCCGCAACACTTGCAGACTATATGATGGTGATGTCTTGTCGTGATATCGTATCTGTCGGACGAGTCATTAAGCTTAACTCTTTGTATTTCACCCTCGTCGGCGGCCTCTGCAAGAAGTCTGAAGACTGTCGCACGACTTATGTTGGGATACTCGGCGTGAACTGCCTCATAAACCATGCCTGCTGAAGGATGATTACACATCTTCGAGAAGATATCGTAGACGATTTTCTTTTGAATCGTGTTTCGTTTTGTCATAATATCAAATCCTTATTAGTACTTGGTACAAATAAAGTATACCACAAATTTTTTATTTGTCAATAGCTTTTTAAAAAATTTTTGAAAATTTTTTTGGTGCTCTTAAGACCTTGCATTTAAGACGCATATATGCTACAATATATATAGGAAAGGAGGAATGGCAAATGAGACAAAAAAGCTATATCGCAATAGACTTAAAATCATTTTACGCATCTGTTGAATGTATAGAACGTGGGCTTGATCCGATGACGACGAATCTTGTCGTTGCCGATAAGCGCAGAACAGATAAAACTATTGGACTTGCCGTTTCTCCGAGTCTTAAGACCTGCGGGATACCCGGACGCCCGAGACTCTTTGAGGTCGTGCAAAAGGTAAAGGAGGCAAACGCCGAGCGGCGTCTGAGGGCACCGGGGCAAAGACTTGTTGGCTCTTCCTATGATTATAAGGAGCTCAAAAGAAATCCAAGCCTTGCCATAGACTATATCGTCGCGCCTCCGAGAATGGCGTACTATATGGAATACAGCTCGCGCATATACGACGTTTACCTTAAATATATAGCCCCCGAGGATATTCACGTCTATTCGGTGGACGAGGTGTTTATCGACGCTACCGCCTATCTTTCTACCTATAATATGACACCTCGTGAGCTTGCTATGACGATGATACTTGACGTCTTGAGGACGACGGGGATTACTGCTACTGCGGGCATTGGAACGAATATGTATTTGTGTAAGATAGCAATGGACATTGTTGCAAAGCATATTCCCGCAGATGAGAACGGTGTGCGTATTGCCGAGCTTGACGAGATGAGCTACCGCAAGACCCTTTGGGATCATACGCCTCTTACCGACTTCTGGCGACTCGGCAAGGGTTATGAAAAGAGACTTGCATCGCTCGGGCTTTATACTATGGGGGACGTCGCAAGATGCTCTATAGGCGCGCCCAACGAGTATTATAATGAAGAGCTTTTGTATAAGACCTTCGGGGTTAATGCCGAGCTTCTTATAGATCACGCGTGGGGCTATGAGCCCACAACGATAGCCGATATCAAGGCATATAAGCCAAGCACAAACAGTATTTCATCAGGGCAGGTGCTTCAGGAGCCATACACGGCGGCAAAGGCAAAGCTTGTCGTGCGCGAGATGGCAGACCTTCTTGTTCTTGAGCTTGTTGAAAAAAAGCTTATGACCGACCAGATAGTGCTGACTATAGGGTATGATATCGACAACCTTAAAGATGAGGGAAGAAGGAAGAAATATCACGGCGAGGTGACTATAGACCGATATGGCAGAGAGATACCTAAGCACGCGCACGGAACGGGTAATATCGGCAAATACAGCTCGTCGACCAAGGAGATACTTGCTGTTGTCTCAGAGCTTTACGATAGGATAATTGACCCCAAGCTCCTCGTCAGAAGAATAACGATAGCTGCCTGTCGCGTTCTCACCGAAAAGGCTGCAAATAAGGCACAGCCGTATGAGCAGCTTGATATTTTCTCGGCAATGAATGCAGAAGAAAAGGCAGAGAGCGATGAACGTGCAAGAGAGCGAGAAAAGAAGATACAAACCGCCGTTATCGACATAAAGAAAAAACACGGAAAGAACGCAATAATCAAGGGAATGAATCTTGAGGAGGGCGCGACGGCAAAAGATAGAAACACGCAGATAGGAGGGCATAAGGCTTGAGCGGAAAATACGATGATATAATAAATCTGCCGCATCCCACGTCGGCGCGACACCCACGTATGCCGATAGGTGACCGAGCGGCACAGTTTGCACCGTTTGCGGCACTTACGGGATATGACGACGTAATTGACGAGACGGCACGACTTACTGATAGAATGACCGAGCTGTCTGAGGAAATGAAGGAGATACTTGACGCAAAGCAGAGCTTCCTAATTGACGTGATAAACACACATCCCGCAGTCACAGTAACCTATTTTGTGCCCGATGCGAAAAAACAGGGCGGAATGTATAAAACGGTTACGGGAGAGCTTAAGATGATAGACGAATACGAAAAGCAGCTCGTGCTTCTCGACGGTACAAGAATTGACCACGATAAAATATATGACATTGAATGCGAGCTTTTTCGAAGCTTGTTTTCAGAATCTTGAAAAAAGGAGAACAAAAAATGCTTGAGATAGGAATGAAGGCACCGAATTTTACACTTAAGGACAAGGACGGTAAGGAAGTATCCTTGTCAGATTTTCTTGGGAAGAAGGTCGTAGTGTATTTTTACCCCAAGGATAACACCCCCGGCTGCACCCGTCAGGCGTGCGCGTTTGCGGGTGCATACGATGAGTTTAAAAACAGAAATATCGAGGTCATAGGTATTAGTAAGGATAGTGTTGCCTCTCACGTAAAGTTTGCTGAGAAGCACTCCTTGCCCTTTGTCCTCCTCTCTGATCCCGAGCTTGAGGCTATCAAGGCATTTGGTGTATGGCAGGAAAAGAAGCTTTACGGCAAGGTCTCTATGGGTGTTGTCAGAAGCACGTTTATAATAGATGAAAAGGGAATTGTGGAGCACGTTATGCCCAAGGTAAAGCCCGATACCAATGCCGCTGAGATACTTGAGATAATATGAAGCTTTTTGCACCAAAATACTATAAAGACTTTCACTGCATAGCCGATAAATGTCGCCATAGCTGTTGTGTTGGCTGGGAGATAGACGTTGATTCTTGTACTATGGAGATATATTCGTCACTTACCGAGGGCTATGGCATAAAAATAAAAGAGAGCATTGATCTTACCGAAACACCTCATTTCAGACTTTGTGAAAATGAAAAATGCCCTCATCTTGATGATAAGGGTCTTTGTAGAATAATCAGTGAGTATGGCGAGGACTATTTGTGCGACATTTGCCGTGAGCACCCGCGCTTTTATAACGATACCGCACGTGGCAAGGAGGTCGGTATCGGTATGTCGTGCGAGGAAGCAGCAAGGATAATCCTCTCGTCCGATTTCTATAATGACTTCTGCGTTGTCGAAGAGCTTGAGGGTGAGGTTGATATTTACGACTTTGACGCTGTTGGATACAGAGCGAGAATATATGATATTCTCGCTGAAAATGAGCTCAAGTATCACGAAAAGCTACATAAAATAAGCTGTGAATTTGACGTTTCGCTTTCCCAAAAAACTGACGGGGAATGGCGGGAGCTGCTTGCTTCGCTTGAATATCTTGACGATGCTCACAAAGGTCTATTTGCTTGCTTTTCGGTGAATAATAACGTACTTCAAAAGCACGAAAAACAGCTTGAACGTGCATTTGCTTACTTTGTTTACAGACATTGTTCGGGCGCGTATGATCTTGAAGAGCTTCGCGCATCACTTGGCTTTGCCTTGATTTGTGAAAGATTGCTTGCGTCTCTTGCCTTGGAGAATGACGTGGCTATCACCGAGCTTGCCCGAATTATTTCCGAGGAAATAGAATATTCCGAGGATAATACCGAAATAATAAAGAGTCAGTTTTGCAAATAAAAAAGAACCCATGTGGGTTCTTTTTTATTTGGGGCGCATAATTTTGTCAATTTCCTCGCACTGATCACCCACAAGCACCTCAAATTCTTCGGCAGTGGCTACGGGATCGTAGGTCGTATAGTGAACGGTGAGGATATCACCCTCTGCAATTCCAAGCTTACCTGTTTTGTTTGGACCCTTCTCAATTGAAAGGAGCGTGCAAGAGGCAGGCCAAAGGATATCACGAAGCTCTTTATCTATGACGAACGAGCCTTTGTATACAGTAAGAGGAACCTCGATAACGTAAGGCTCTTTGCCTTTGTGAATTGCGTTAGCTTTTGTCTTGATGACCGTGTCGGTAAAGTCGCCGAGACCCGAGAGCTCAACGGCAATGAATGCTGCCGTGACAGCTACGATAATGGGAAGTATATTGTTAAATCCACCAAGTGCCTCGATAGCAAAGAAACAAGCAGTTACAGGAATTCGCGAGGATGCTCCAAGGAAAGACACCATACCTATTACAACGAGAAGCACGTAATATTCCTCTCCAATAAGACCGAGCGCAATAAATGCTTCAGCAGAAAGTGCTCCGAGGATAGCACCGAATGCGAGTGTAGGAAGGAAGATACCACCCGTGATGCCCGCCGTGTTCGATACCATCATAAAAATAGCGCGGACAAGGAAAATAATAATGAGAAGATACCAAAACGTCTCGTTCTCAAATAAATGCTCACCAAGAAGATGGTCAATCAGATCGTGTCCCGTGCCGAGTATCTTTGCAAAGAAGAAGCCAATAAGGGAAACGAGAGCAAATATAATAGGGAATTTTACCATTACCGACAAACTGTTAAGTCCTTTGCGGATAAATGTGTCAATAAGGTTGTAGACTCTGATAAACAAAACCGAGCATACACCGCACAAAAGCCCCGTTATGAGAGGAACCAGAATAAGTGTAAGTGGGAAGGCCTCAAGAGCATCAACGTGGAAAAGGCGTATTGTCCCAACTCCAAAATTAGCGAGGAGTTGAGCCATAAGCTGGCTGACAATGACCGATATAGAAACGACGGAAAAGAGAAGGGGTGAAAAGCGCTTGTGTATTTCTTCCATAGAAAAGAGTATGGCGGTGATAGGTGAACCCGTAGCCAAGGCAAATCCTGCCGAGGCACCGCCCGTCATTATGTAACGGCGCCATCCCTTATGTTTTTCTTTTCCAATAATACGAACTACTCCGTCGCCTATGGCAGTACCCATCTGTACGCAAGGGCCTTCGGTACCAAGCGGAAGACCGCTAAGGAAGGTGATCAGAGCGGATACAGGAAGAATAAAGGCACTTTCGAGCCACTTAAAGCCTGTAATTCCTCTTATTGCCGCGATAGAGGTAGGAATTCCGCCACCACGACAGCTTTGTGAGAGGGTGAGTATAAGACTTGCGATAAAACCTAAAAGCGCCGCACCGCCGATAAGGCAGGGAAGCCATACCGGATTTGACCTTACCGCATCATAGATGGTTTTTGACAGATTTACAACGTCCGTTGCGGCAAGCTTGAATGCCGTGATAAGCAAGGACGAGAAAATACCCGTGGTTACTGAAAAAAGAAGGCACGGGAGAAGAAGATTTTTTATGTAATGAGAATGATATTTGTTCATAGTAATTGATCCCTGTATTTTAATTGACGTATCATTATAGCACTTTGCTGAGGTCTTTTCAAGAGGATTTGATAAAATTTTTGCGGGTGACAGTGTCGAACCTGCGACTACCGCCGTCGTCGCATGGTTTGAGGACGGAGTGACAGGATTCAAGCTTGCGCCGAGGTTTATCTTAAAGTTATGTAATCCTTGCGCAAGCCAATCGAACGCGTTGCGTTCGAGAGGTTCTTCATCGGTTAACTTAAACTAAAAATAAAGGGATGGACAAAAGTCCATCCCTTTATTTTTGGTCGGAGTGACAGGATTCGAACCTGCGACCTCTTGGTCCCGAACCAAGCGCACTACCAAACTGTGCCACACCCCGTTATATTCTTTTCATACCCGATAAGTATACCACAGCCCCCCATCTTTGTCAACATCTTTTTGCCAAATTGGTAAAGAAAATCCTGCCGAAAATTCGGCAGGATTTTTGCGTGTCTTAAATTAGTTAAGCTCTGCGAAGTACTTGATCGTACGAACCATCTGGCTTGTGTAGGAGTTCTCGTTGTCGTACCAAGAAACAACCTGTACCTGATATGTGTCGTCGTCGATCTTTGCAACCATTGTCTGAGTTGCATCGAAGAGAGAACCGTAACGGATACCGATTACGTCGGAGGAAACGATCTGATCCTCGTTGTAGCCGTAGGAATCGTTAGCAACAGCCTTCATTGCAGCGTTGATGCCGTCCTTGGTTACGTCAGTGCCCTTAACAACTGCAACAAGGATAGTTGTAGAACCTGTGCAGGTAGGAACTCTCTGAGCAGAACCGATGAGCTTGCCGTTGAGCTCGGGGATAACAAGGCCGATAGCCTTTGCAGCGCCGGTGGAGTTAGGAACGATGTTCTGAGCACCAGCTCTTGCACGTCTGAGGTCACCCTTTCTGTGAGGACCGTCAAGGATCATCTGGTCACCTGTGTAAGCGTGAACAGTTGTCATGATACCGCTCTGGATAGGAGCGTAATCGTTGAGAGCCTTTGCCATAGGAGCGAGGCAGTTGGTTGTGCAGGATGCAGCGGAGATGATCTGGTCATCAGCTGTAAGTGTGTTCTCGTTTACAGAGTAAACGATTGTCTTGAGGTCGTTTCCGGCGGGAGCGGAGATAACAACCTTCTTTGCGCCTGCATTGATGTGAGCCATGGACTTCTCCTTGGAGCAGTAGAAGCCTGTGCACTCGAGAACAACGTCAACGCCGAGCTCGCCCCAAGGACAGTCAGCTGCGTTCTTCTCAGCATAGATCTTAAGAGTCTTTCCGTCAACAGTGATTGTGCCTGCCTCGTCGTCAGCCTCTACGGTGTGACCGTCGTAACGACCCTGAGCGGTGTCGTACTTGAGAAGGTGAGCGAGCATCTTGGGGCTGGTAAGGTCGTTGATTGCAACGATCTCATAACCCTCAGCACCGAACATCTGTCTGAATGCGAGACGACCGATACGGCCGAATCCATTGATAGCAACTTTTACTGACATAGTAAAATTCCTCCAATTTTTTGTATTATAATTTTTTTTGCTTTCATTTTCAAGATATGTTGTCATATCCTTCCAAGTATATATTTTAACTTATTTTTCTTCAATATACAAGACCTTTGATTAAAATTTATCAATTTTGTAAAAATCTACCTAAATTCACAAAAAAAATCAAAACTTATGTGCATTTTCACTATTTTTGAGGTGCTTTTTCCCCGATTTCGACACTTTTTGGGTTATTACGTTGATGAAAAAAAGTGGAATTTTAGCAATAAATTTTATTCTCCTCGGCTCTCGTGCGATTCTCCAAAGCCATTCGAGTGAGAGCGAGCGAAAAATTGACGGAGCACGGCGCAATTTGCCCGACCACACGTCAAGGCTTCCACCAAGTCCCACGTAGAGCAAAGCCGAAGGAGTTTTTTTTTCATTTTCACGTATCCACCTCTCCTGACGCGGAAATCCCATACAAACGAAAAGAATATCGGGAGATGCTGAGTTTATAAGCTCTATCACTTTGTCGTTTTCCTCACCTCTTACGTCAAAAAATCCGTGATGTGTGCCGCAAATATAAAGCCCTTCGTATCTTTCTTCAAGCCTTTTTTTTGCAAGCTCAGCGACTCCGCGTTCTCCTCCAAGCAGAAAAACTGAAAGGTGTTTTTTGCTTGCATACTCAAGAACAAACTCTCCAAGCTCAATGCCCGCAAGTCGTTTGGGAAGGGGAGTGCCAAGAAGCTTTGACGCCATAATAAGCCCCACTCCGTCAGCAATGCAAAGCTCGGCGCCAGACAAGATAGCCTTGAGCTCCTCATCGTGCGATGCAGAGAGCAAGATTTCGGGATTTGGGGTAAAAATCTTTAATCTTTTCCTTTCGGTAAGGGCGCTCTTTACGGATTCGTGAAGCATTTTTTTGTCAATATCGTCTATCATTATGCCCAAAATATCAACTCTTTGTGCCATAATTTTATGCTCGTCTCCTTAATTTTTAAAAATTCGTGTTAAATTCTCCAATCCTTTCTTGACAAGAAGGGAAGAATGGACTATAATATATTATTATGAATAACTATGTAATTTAATCGAAAGGACATAAAGATACATGGCAAAGAATCAGAAAATGGTTGCAGAGATCACGTCAATGGACGTTGATTTCGCGCAGTGGTACACAGACGTTGTAAAGAAGGCAGAGCTCGCAGATTACTCGGGTGTTAAGGGCTGTATGATAATCCGCCCCTACGGCTACGCTATTTGGGAAAACATACAGAAGGAGCTTGACGCTCGTTTTAAGGAGACGGGACACGAGAACGTATATATGCCTATGTTCATTCCCGAGAGTCTTCTTCAGAAGGAAAAGGATCACGTAGAGGGATTTGCTCCCGAGTGTGCTATAGTTACTATCGGTGGACAGAATAAGCTCGCAGAGCGTCTTATTGTGCGCCCCACCTCGGAGACTCTTTTCTGCGATCATTTCAAGAATATAATCCAGTCCTATCGCGACCTTCCCAAGCTCTACAATCAGTGGGTAAACGTCGTTCGTTGGGAAAAGACGACAAGACCCTTCCTCCGTACAAGCGAATTCTTGTGGCAGGAGGGACACACGATGCACGAGACCGAGGAGGAGGCAAGACAGGAGACCCTTCAGATGCTTAAGGTTTATGAGGAGTTCTATCTCAACTGCCTCGCGATCCCTGCAATAACGGGACAGAAGACCGAGAAGGAGAAGTTCGCTGGCGCTGTCGAGACCTATACTATCGAGCCTATGATGCACAATGGCGTGGCTCTCCAGGGTGGTACGACCCACTACTTCGGTGATGGATTTGCAAAGGCATTCGACATTACCTTTACAGGCAGAGATAACACCATAAAGCATCCTCACCAGACCTCTTGGGGCGTGTCCACAAGAATGATCGGTGCTATCATTATGGCGCACGGTGACGATAACGGACTTATCCTTCCGCCCAGAGTTGCTCCCATTCAGGTAGTTATAGTACCTGTCGCACAGCACAAGGAGGGTGTACTTGAGAAGGCAAACGAGATAAAGGCAAGACTCGTAGCGGCAGGCTACAGAGTAAAGCTTGACGACAGTGATCAGTCTACAGGCTGGAAGTACAGCCAGTATGAGATGAAGGGTGTGCCCGTTCGTCTTGAGATCGGTCCTCGCGACATTGAGGAGGGCAACTGCGTGCTCGTCAGCCGTGTATCGCGTGATAAGAACTTCGTGGCTATCGCGGACGTTGAGGCAGAGGTCGGCAAGATGCTTGACAGTGTTCATAACGAGCTTGTTGAGCGCGCACGTCAGAATCTTGCAGAGAAGACGCACGTGGCTCACGATTACGATGAATTCCTCGACATCGCGGAGAACCGTCCCGGCTTTATCAAGGCTATGTGGTGCGGAGAGACCGAGTGTGAGGACAAGCTCAAGGACGTAACGGGTGGCGTTAAGTCCCGTTGCATTCCTTTCGTAGAGGACAATATCTCCGACAAGTGCGTATGCTGCGGAAAGCCCGCAAAGCATATGGTGGTCTGGGGCAGACAGTATTAATAAAAATTCGGACCGACCGTAGCGGTCGGTCCGCTTTTACTAAAAAGGGGGTGAGATAATGAGATCGTTTGGCGTGACCTTTAAGGAACGCTTTAAGAGAATGGACAGTGTTCTGCTTATATGCACGACTATACTTTCTCTTATGAGCCTCCTTGTAATTTTGGGCGGTATGGACAACTTCGGTAAAACGAAGATGGTCATGCAGACGGCTATGACGGTGCTTGGATTTGTTTTCGTCTTTCTTATAGCAAATCTTGACTACAGGCACATCATTGACAGATTGTACATAGTTATGTTTTTGTTTTCGGTCTTTATTCTTGCCATCACCCTTGTATTCGGTATAAGCGGAGCAAATATGGAGACTTCAAACCGAAGCTGGCTTACAATCATTAGCATCGGTAGCTTTGAGATCTCGGTGCAGCCGTCCGAGTTTGTAAAGCTGACCTTTATCTGCACCTTTGCAAAGCATATATCCCATGTAAGGGATACTATAAACAAGCCAAAAACACTCTTGTTGCTTTGCCTTCACGCCACGGCGATAATCGGCCTCATACTTCTTTCGGGAGATCTTGGAGTATCTCTTGTATTCGTAGGAATATTTGCAGTTATGCTTTTGTGCGCGGGTGTGTCGATATGGTATTTTGTGGGCGCTGTTGCGCTCGTAGCACTTCTGTTTCCGTTTTTGTGGGACTTCCTTTCAGAATATCAGCAACAGAGAATACTCGTAGGCTTTGACCCTGAGGCGGATCCTTTAGGCTACGGAATGCAGCCGCTTATGAGCCGTGATGCCATAATGAACGGTGGATTCTGGGGCAAGGGACTCTTCGGTGGCAGTGTTTATGAGGAGCTTCCCGCGTCCCATACAGACTTCATATTTGCGACCGTTTGTGAAAAATTCGGATTTGTCGGCGGTTTTCTCTACATTGTAGTGATCTCAGTACTGGTTATAAGGATCCTTGTCATTGCGGCAAAATGTAAGGATATTATGGGTAAGATGATATGCTTTGGCGTCTCAGCTATATTTATTTTTCAGACGCTTGAGGGAATAGGAATGAGTCTTGCAGTAATTCCCGTCATTGGAATAACTCTCCCGTTCCTTAGTGCAGGCGGATCGTCAACGCTGGCATTATATCTCATAATAGGAATGGTGCACAGCGTGTGCGCTCAGGAGAAAAAATTTTATTTCAGCAGAGAGCTATAAGAATGTAATAAAATACCTCCCGTTAAAATATAATTTCGGTAGAAATACAGAAATTATGATACGGGAGGTATTTTATGTTTATTTATTCCTTGCGGGCAAGCACCCTTAAATTTTTTGCCGTTGTCTGTGTTGCGCTTGTTGCGCTTATAACGCTTATTGCATTTGTTCCGAGCTTTGAGGGAGGCTATGCCTCAACTGCTACGGGGGAGACGGTCAGCTATAGTTATGAAAAGGTAAAGTCAAACGAGGATAGGGTGAACTTTCTTTCACAGTTTGGTTGGCAGGTGAAAAGTGACCCTGTAAGCTCTGAGAAGGTAACCGTTCCAAGCAGCTTTGACAAGGTGCTTATGGGCTATAACGAGATCCAGAAGGAGCAGGGGTTGAGTCTTGAAAAATATAAGGGTAAGGAGCTTATGAGCTATACATATGAGGTGACCAATTATAAGGGGTATGACGGAGTGGTGTATGCAACGGTCCTCGTATATAAAAATAAGGTCGTTGGCGGAGACGTTTGCAGTGCGGATGCCGCAGGATTTATCCACGGATTTGAGACGAACAATCCTTAATTAAGAGAAAACAAAGGCGTTGCGCTATTGGCGCAACGCCTTTGTTTTGCTTAAACGTCGTTTTTGACGAAAAAGTGATAAAAAAACACAAAAAATATCGAAGAAAATTAAAAAAAGTATTTGAAATTAGTAGAATACTATGATATAATATAATTGGGTAATAATTCGTGCTCTGAAAGATAACGCTTGGCAGAGCAAATACATAAATTATTTGGAGAGAAAAAATGCAGGCACTTGTCAACATTTGGAATGGAATAGCAGTTTTCTTTGAGGACTATTTTTTGACAACGGTATCCGAAATCGGCTTTGTCGACGTTATCGATATCCTCATTCTCTCTTTCTTGTTTTACTACGTATATCGCTTTATAAGAGATAGACGAGCAGGAAAGCTTGCGCTCGGTCTTCTCATCATTATGGGTCTCTTTGTTATAAGCTCTGCATTCAATATGTATGCGCTTGAATACATTCTTCAGAATTTCTATCAAATAGGACTTATTGCGGTTCTTATCGTCTTCCAGCCCGAGCTTCGCGCCGCGCTTGAGAAGGTGGGTGGCACGTCCTTCTGGGGAATAAAGAATATAACTGCCGATTCGCGTGAGCTTGCGGCAATTGGAGCGCAGATAGAGTCTATATGCAGTGCGGTCAGCGATCTTTCAAGAGACAAGGTGGGAGCACTTATTGTAATTGAGCGCACGACAAAGCTCGGAGAGTATATAAATTCGGGCGTTCTCGTTGATTCGGTCCTCTCGCCCCAGATACTTAAAAACATATTTTTCAATAAAGCGCCCCTTCATGACGGAGCGGTCATTATAAGAGATAAGCGCGTATATGCCGCAGGTTGCTTTTTGCCTCTCTCCGCAGGTGAGGATATCGATTCCGAGCTTGGAACGAGACACAGAGCCGCAATAGGACTTTCTGAGACGAGCGATGCAGTTATAATAGTGGTTTCTGAGGAAACAGGTAATATTTCTATAGCAAAGGACGGCAGTCTTAGCAGAAATTATAACTACAACTCACTCAAGCAGGAGCTCAACAGTCAGCTTTCCGCTCCACTTCAGGCAGAACACGCGAGAAGGCACGACAAGAAGAGCAATGAAAAGAATGAAAAGTAATCTTTTGGGGGCAATATGAAGTTCAGAAAGCAAAATGCCGCGGAGAAGTCCGACGGTTCATATAACGTAAAAAAAGACAAAAGGATAAATATACTTGCGTTCATTGGATGCGTTCTTCTTGCATTCGTTATGTGGGTGTACGTTATGAACGTTAAGATGAGTGATAACACCAAGACCTTTTCTATAGTTCCCGACGTAAAGGGTGAGAGCGCACTGCTCAACGACACGGGCTTTTCAATGTTTGGAACCATAACCGACACGGTTAAGGTAACTATCAAGGGAACAAAGGCAGAGCTTCAGAAGTATTCTGAAAAGGATTTTAAGGTGTACGTTGACGTTTCCTCTGTCGAAGAGGCAGGACTTACGTCACTTAGCGTTATGGTGGAGAGCCCAAGTGCCGCTCTTACAGTCGTATCCGTAGAGCCGGGCTTTTTTACCGTTATGATAGACAAAATGGAGACAAAGGATATCGCTCTTACCGTTTATTCCTCAAATGACGATACAAATGTGGTGCTTCAGCCAAGCGAGGAGTATATAACCGTAAGAGGACCTAAGTCGTATCTTGATAAAATTACCGTTGCGAGAGGCGTTATTGACGCGGACGAGGAGAATATTGATTCTGTAGTACCGCTTACCGACGTTATGCTTCTTGATGAGAATGAAACGCCGATTCTCGTTTCTTTCCTTGACTATGAGATAAAGGGCCTTTCAGTGACAGTATCTGCTGACGCATCAGCAGAGTGATTTGCGACAATTAGAAGATGATGCAGGGCTGCCATGCTGTGTCGGCAGCCCTGTGTACTTGTTTGTCGCTTAAAAATGTTATTAATAAAATTATATAGAGGCAACAAATGACACAAAACAACAGAAAGAAGGTGTGGTCACAGGCTTTTGTTTGCGGAAATGAAGAAGGGGACAGGATCGTAAGGGAGATATCCGAGGAGCTCAAGATTCCAAGGTTACTTGCTATTCTGTTATACAATAGAGGATATCGCAGTGCAGAGGACGCAAAGAGATTTATATGCTTTGAGACTACTGACTTGCACGATCCCTATCTTCTTGACGATATGGAGGCTGCTGTCCATCGCATCGAAGATGCAATTGAAAACAAAGAAAAGATCTATATCTACGGCGACTATGACGTAGACGGAGTTACGTCTGTCAGTATGCTATATCTGTATCTTGCTTCAATGGGAGCGCAGGTAGGCATAAAGATACCCAAGCGAGACAGCGAAGGATACGGAGTGTCCTGCGAAGCTCTTTCGCTTATGGCAAAGGAGGGAACGACTCTCGTTATAACTGTAGATACGGGTATTACGGCTACCGAGGAGGTAGAGTATGCAAAAACGCTTGGTATCGACGTTGTAATTACCGATCACCACGAATGCAGGAACGAGCTTCCTTCTGCCGTAGCGGTTGTAAACCCTCATAGACCTGGAGGAAAATATCCTTTTTGCGAGCTTGCGGGCGTAGGAGTTGTTTTTAAGCTCCTGTGTGCATATGAAATGCACCTTTGCGATAAGCAAGGAGAGCCCCGTATTGACGGAGTTCGCAGAATATGCTATGAGTATGCAGATCTTGCGGCAATAGGTACTATTGCCGACGTTATGCCGCTTGTGGACGAGAACAGACTTATAGTAAATCTCGGACTCAAGCAGATCGAGAAAACCGACAGAAAGGGACTTGCCGCCCTTATAGACGCGGCATCTCTCGGCAGACCCTCAGGGGACAATCAAACTGCCAAAAAGAAGAAGATAACCTCTAACTTTATAGGATACGCCTTGGCGCCGAGAATTAATGCCGCGGGCAGAATAAGCGACGCTATGATAGCAGTTCGTCTTTTGCTTTGTCTTGATGATGAAAAGGCAAAGGCGCTTGCCGAGGAGCTTTGCGAGATAAATTATACCCGTCAGCTTGAGGAGAATAGGATCGCCGAGCAGGCATATTCTATGATAGAGGAAAACTGTCTTGTAGGAAAGGACAAGGTGATCGTTCTTGCTGACAACGAGTGGCAGCAGGGTATTGTGGGTATCGTATCCTCGAGAATAACTGAAAAATACGGGTTACCCTCAATTCTTATTTCTTTTTCCACGTCGTACGACGGGGTGGAGCTTGGTACCGATATCGGAAAGGGCTCGGGAAGAAGTATAAAGGGAATGAATCTTGTTGAGGCACTCGGCCACTGTGAGGATCAGCTAATAAAGTTCGGCGGACACGAGCTTGCGGCAGGTCTTACGATACACAGGTCACAGGTAGACGCCTTCAGAGAGAAGATAAACGAATACGCGGCACAAAAGCTCAGTGATGAAGATTTCAAAATAAGCATCACTGCAGACTGTGAGATAGAGATGAGTGACGTGACTATGGATCTTGCACAGTCTCTTGCCTTGCTTGAGCCGTATGGTGTTGGAAATGCTTCTCCCTCCTTCATTATGCGAGACGTAACTGTCGCAAGAATCATGCAGATAGGCGCGGGAAAGCATACCAAGCTGTTGCTCAGCAAGGACGGCGTAAGCCTTTACGCACTTTACTTTGGCGTATCGCCCAGCGTTCTTGGCTTTGAAGTTGGAGATAGTATTGATATTCTTTTCAACATAGACATAAACGATTTCAGAAACGTCAAGAGCGTTCAGCTGATAATCGAGGACGCTCGCGTGGCAAATACTTTTACTCTTTATATAGAGGAACAGCGAAGAAGGTATGAAGAGATACGGAGCGGAGAAAGATTTGACGAGGATGAGGAAATAATTCCCGCACGCGAGGATTTTGTTAAGGTATATACGATCCTTCGCCGTGAATTCAGAAACGGAAACACGATCTTTGACGAGGTTACTCTCTTTAAGATGCTTAATTCAACGGAGGAAACTCGCATAAATTACGTCAAGCTCAGATACATACTCAGAATTCTTAACGAAATGAAAATATGTAACGTTGAGAATCTTGATGAAAATATATTCAGATTTGACGTTCCGTTCAACTCCTCAAAGACAAACATTGAGAAATCGTCAATATTAAAAAAACTTAAGGGTCAGTGTAACAGACGTGCATAAATAAGACCCACTCATTATTCGAGAAAGTACGGTAATCTATGGATATTTCGGTGCATACAGACATAAAAAATCTACTAAATATTTTGATTGCGACGGGCAAGAGATACGACCTTGCCAAGATAGAGGCAGCGTATAACTATGCTAAGGACTTGCATGAGGGACAGTTCAGAGTTAGCGGAGAGCCATATATCTCGCATCCGATCGCGGTAGCCGAGATAGTTGCAGGGCTTGAGCTTGACACCGATTCTATCTGCGCGGCACTCCTTCACGATACGGTTGAGGACTGTGCCGATAGGACAGACCTCAAGGCTATCGAAAAGCAATTCGGGTCGAGTGTCGCTCTGCTTGTTGACGGTCTTACAAAAATGATTCTCCTTAACATCGAGGACAAGGAGGAGGCACATATAGAGAACCTCCGTAAGATGCTCCTCGCTATGTCAAAGGATATAAGAGTCATCTTCATCAAGCTCTGTGATAGACTTCACAATATGCGTACGCTTGCGGTAAAGCCGGACGTTAAGAGAAGAAAGACGGCACTTGAGACGATGCAGGTCTACGCACCTCTTGCTCACCGTCTCGGTATGCAGCGCATCAAGCATGAGCTTGAGAATCTCGGACTTAGCTACCTTGATCCTATTGGATATGAGGAAATAACGAAATATATTGAGGAAAAGTACGGCGAGAACGTTGAGTTTATCGAGACAATAAGGCGAATGGTCGGTGACAGGCTGGCTGAGAACGATATAAACTTTACCCTTGAGGGTAGAATAAAGTCTGTGTACAGCATTTATAGAAAAATGTATACACAGAACAAGAGCTTTGACGAGATATATGACTTTTATGCTCTTCGTATCATCGTTGATACCGAGCTTGAATGCTACACAGCACTCGGTCTTATCCACGAGATGTTCAAGTCCATCCCCGGACGCTTCAAGGACTATATTTCGACGCCAAAGTCAAATCTTTATCAGTCCCTTCATACCACGGTAATCGGTAGAGACGGAATACCCTTCGAGGTTCAGATAAGAACCCGTGATATGCATCATATTGCAGAATACGGTATCGCGGCGCATTGGAAGTACAAGTCTGGTGAAAAATCGAAGGAAGAAATGGACAAGAAGCTCGAGTGGGTGTCAAAGCTCATCGAGACCGAGGATGACACAAAGGATCCTGACGAGTTCATACACGTATTTAAGACCGATATATTCCAGGACGAGACCTTTATATTTACTCCAAAGGGAGACGTTATAGCGCTTCCTCAGGGCTCAACCGTCATTGACTTTGCCTATGCTATACATTCGGGCGTCGGCAATAAGATGGTAGGCGCAAAGATAAACGGTATGATAGTTCCGATCGACAGAGTGCCTCAGAACGGCGAGATCGTTGAGATACTCACCTCGTCCTCCTCAAAGGGACCGAGCCGAGATTGGCTTAATATCGTAAAGACAAGTGAAGCGAGAACCAAGATACGCGCTTGGTTCAAAAAGGAAAAGAGAAGTGAGAATATCGTTGCGGGTAAGGCTATAATCGACAACGAATTTAAGCGCTTTGGCAGAAGCTATACTGATCAGCAGAAAAACGATGTTGTTTCAAACGTAGGTCAGAGAGTAGGCTTTGCAAGTGCTGACGACCTTTACAATACCCTTGGCTACGGCGGTCTGTCCATTTCAAAGATCGCTCTTAAGCTTCGCGAGGAATTTGATCGTACAGTTAAGGCTCCCGATCCTGAGCCCGAGGAGATAACGGCTGAAATGATAAAGACGGCTCAGCCGAAGAACGTCAAGTCAAACGGTGGCATCGTGGTTGACGGTGAGCGCGGCTGCCTTGTTAAATTTGCAAGATGCTGTAATCCTTTGCCGGGCGACGATATAATAGGATTTGTCACAAAGGGCTACGGCGTGTCTATCCATAAGCACGACTGTCCCAACGTCATCACAGGCAAAGAGAAGGAAGAAAATGCTTCCCGTTGGGTAGAGGCTCATTGGGAGACCGGCAATTCCTCGAATCATAATGACGTATACGAGGCGCAAATAAAGGTCTACGTTTATGATAGAATTGGAATTCTTGCCGACATTTCGGTAGCGCTCAGTGATATGAAGGTTTATATCCTTCAGATAAATACAATTAAGGAATCCGAGGAAAACACAATAGTAAATATGAAGATATGCTGTAAGAACGTAGAGCATTATCATTCTATTGTGTCTCGTCTGCGCTCGCTCAGAGGCGTGCTTGACGTAACACGCGGATTTTCATAATAAGAGGTAAGATATGATAGCTGTAATTCAGCGAGTAAGTGAAGCCAGTGTAAAGGTGGACGGCGAGCTTTGCGGCTCGTGCCGCGGAGGACTGCTCATCCTTCTCGGTGTTGCCGAGGGGGATACCGAGGAGGACGCAAAGGTCCTGTCAAAAAAGATAATAAATCTCCGTATATTTACTGATGAGAACGATAAAATGAATCTTTCTCTTAAGGACGTTGACAAAGAGGCTCTCGTCGTCTCTAATTTTACTCTTCTTGCAAATTACAGAAAGGGAAACAGACCCGATTATCTCAATTCGGCTGCACCCGCTGAGGCAAATAGGCTTTACGAGTACTTTACTTCGCTTATGCGAGAAGAGATAAGATCTGTTCAGACGGGCCGCTTTGGTGAGCATATGCACGTCGGAATGGTGGGTGACGGTCCCGTCACTATAGTAATGGACAGCAAGGTGCTATTAAAAAAATAAGGATAGGTTTTCAAATGAAGATCGAAATTGAATCTCCGATAAATAAATATTACGTGCAGACTCTCTGTATGATCTTCTTCCCAGGCTCAAAATTCCGTGATGGCGAGGAGGAAGACGCGTCTCATGCCCTTTTCCTCAAGACCGTGTCAGACGATGAGGGAATCTCCTCTTATGCAAGAATGACGTATATGGGAAAGAGCACAGAGGCAGAGCACAGAGTTGAGTATAATGCGACAAGAACCAAGGAGAGAACACTCAAGCTCGCCGTGGGCCTTGCCGTCCTTTCGTGCGGAGTTTCTCTGCTTGGATATCGTCCCGCATGGGGAATGCTCGTCGGCGTCAGACCCTCGAAGGTCGCAACCGAGATGCTCAATTCGGGAATGAGTAAGACAAAGGTAAAAAAGACGCTTACAAGCGACTACCTTGTAATACCCAAGAAGGCGGCGCTTGCCGTAGACGTGGCACTTAATGAAAAGAGAATAGCGGGCACGAGCACGCCAAAGGATTGCAGTATGTATATTTCCATTCCTTTTTGTCCGACGCGCTGCACCTATTGCTCCTTCGTTTCATATACTTCTAAAAAGCTGCTTTCACTTATTCCTGCGTATCTTGAAAGACTGCTGTCCGACCTTGAGACAAATTTCAGAATAATAAACGATCTTGGTCTTAAGCTCAAGACAATATATATCGGTGGCGGTACGCCAACTATTCTTGATGCCGAGCAGCTTGAAAGCCTGTTGTCAAAAATAAGTGCGCATACCGACGTAACGGCACTCGAGGAATTCACGCTTGAGTCGGGCAGACCCGATACGATAACAGAAGAAAAGCTTTTTGTTGCGAAAAAATACGGTGTAACAAGAGTTTGCGTAAATCCGCAGACCCTTTGTGACGAGATACTTTGCGGAATAGGAAGAAGCCATACGGTAGATGATTTTTATGCCGCTTACGAGCTCGCAAAGTGCTCGGGTATCCGCACGGTTAACGTGGATCTTATAGCAGGTCTTCCGGGAGATAATTTCAAGAATTTTGCAAAGACCATAGACAACGTGCTCCGTCTTGAGCCGGAAAATATAACGGTACATACCTTCTGCGTAAAGAAATCTGCAGAGATAAGAAAGATGAACACTGATATATATTCGGCAAGTGACATTGATACGGGAAAATGCGTTGATTATACGCAGATAAAGGCATCTCAAAATCTTTATA
The DNA here is from genome assembly GCA_045633625.1 of Eubacteriales bacterium. Taxonomy (GTDB): domain Bacteria; phylum Bacillota; class Clostridia; order Oscillospirales; family CAG-272; genus HGM12713. The sequence continues at coordinate 142,496 of JAZQYP010000035.1, read as the reverse complement.
TACCGTATTATATGTATAGACAGAAGAATTCTGTGGGAAACTATGAAAACGTAGGCTTTTCAAAGGAAGGTCACGAGGGACTTTACAATATTTATATGATGGAGGAGCTTCATTCGATATTTGCCGTTGGTGCGGGAGCCGTCACAAAGCTTGTTGACAACGTAAGCACAGATGGCAAGGGAGCAGAAAAGAAGATAGTAAGACTTTTCAATCAGAAGTACCCGTATGAATATCTGAATGAGGATAGAAGTGAGGAATTTTACAGGGCCGCAGTAGATTTTTACAGAGAACACGATATGATTTAGCCTAAGAGGCGATGGTGGATTAGATGATAAAATATTCAAAGGCAAAATTTGAAAGTGCTGACGAGGCAAGACGCATCGTCAGAGAAAATGAGGCGGATTTTGAGTCGAGGCTTACCGCGCTGACAAGGAGTGTCAGTGAGGAGTCACACTCCCGTCTTATCACCCTTACGGGTCCTACCTGTTCGGGAAAGACTACCACGGCAAAGAAGCTTGTGGATACCTTTGATGCGTGCCATAAGAGAGTTAACATAATTTCTATTGACGATTTTTATTATGATAACGTAAAGCTTGTTGAGATATCGAAGGCAAAGGGAATAGACCACGTTGATTACGACTCGGCTGATACTATTGATCTAAGTGCGCTTGATCTTTTTATCGATGAGATACTTGACAGCAAAAAGCCCGAGGTTCACTGTCCTGTGTATGATTTTGTAGAGAAGAGGCGTACGCACTACAAAACTCTTGAATGTACCGACGACGATATATTCGTTTTCGAGGGCATACAGGCACTTTATCCTGAGGTGGTTGCGCTTTTTGACGGACGTGACTTCAGCAGTATATTTATATGCGCAAAGAGCGGTCTTGACGTAGAAGGTGCTGTGTTTGAGCCAAATGAGATAAGGCTCTTGCGCCGACTGGTCAGAGATAATCACCGTAGGGCAACGTCTCCTGAGCTTACCTTTGGTATGTGGAAAAACGTGCGTCATAATGAGGATATAAATATCTTCCCATATGCCGATAAATGTAAATATCAGATAGACTCGGTATTTCCGCACGAGATATCGCTTCTTAAGCCCTATCTTGAGGAATTTTTGCCTACTGTTAGCCAGACGAGTGAGTTTTACGACGATGCGCAGGCTATTCTTAAGAAGATATCTCATATAGAAGCAATACCGAAGAGCTATATATCCGAGAATTCACTATATCACGAATTTATATAAAAAACGCCCTCACCCGACGGGGTGAGGGATTTTAACATTCCTTCCATACATATGTACGGCGTCTGACGAATAAAACTTAAATGATAGACGTTGTTTGTGTGGAGGGATGCTTATGGTAGCAAAAAAAGGAAGCTCGGTTAAAGAAGGCTTTTTTTCTGGTGTGCTCGTGCTCTCGGTTTCGACCGTTATAGTAAAGATCATAGGTCTTGCTTATAAGATACCTATGCTTTCTGTGCTCGGTGCCGAGGGAATGGGGTATTTTAACTCAGCGTATGAGATATATGCACTTTTATGCGTTATTTCTACGGCGGGACTTCCTGTGGCGCTCTCGATGCTCGTTTCCTCTTATAAAGAAGTAAGGGAGTACGGAATGATAAAGAGCGTATTTCGTAGTGCCCTTACAATATTTTTGGTTTTCGGAATACTTGGAAGCGTTGCGATGCTGATTTTTGCGCCCGCGATTTCGGCATCGATAGATAATTTGGGCTCGGTATATTGCATAGTTGCCATATCTCCGTCAATACTTCTTATTTGCATATCAAGTGCTATAAGAGGATATTTTCAAGGCAATGGAAGTATGGCTCCTACCGCGATCTCACAATTGATAGAAGCGCTTGGAAAGCTTATCTTCGGTATTCTTTTTGCGTATTTTGGGATTAAAAGAGGCTATTCGGTGCCCGTTGTTGCCTCGTTTGCCGTCTTAGGACTTTCTTTTGGAATGCTTCTCTCAAGCGCATATCTTATAGTCAAAAAAGCTTCGCATCGGGAAGGTAGACAGGAAAAGGCCAAGAAAGCACAAAACGGTACTTACAAAACGCTTCTGAAGATAGCTATACCCATCACTCTTAGCTCAACCGTGCTCAGCGTGACGCGACTTGTCGATATGTCGTTAATTATGAAGCGATTGCAAAATATTGGGTATAGCGCAGGACTTGCAAATGAAATTTACGGCGCTTATTCTACGATAGCATTGCCCATATTCAGCCTTTTGCCTGCACTCATAACGCCGATATCCCTCTCACTCATACCTGTGCTTTCTGCCGCTATAGAGAGAAAAGCAACAAATGAGCAAGCGGAGGTTACCGAGAGTGCTATCAGAATGACAGTCTTGTTCGCAATACCTTCAGCTCTTGCGATCATTATCTATTCGTCTCCTATAATATCGCTTCTTTTTGGTGATGCAGGAGAGAATATAGACTATATAGCGCCTGTTTTGGCAACTCTTGCGGCATCTATCCCATTTGCCTGTCTTATAACCACGACCAATGCAGTGCTCCAGGCATATAGAAAAACGGTAATACCGATAATTTCTATGGCGGTCGGCGCAATGGTAAAAATAGTGCTTGCATATTTTCTTATCGCAATACCCAACGTAAATGTTTACGGCGCTCCCATAAGTACGTTTTTTTGCGACGCTGTCATAACGGTCATAAATATCAGACAGATATATAAGCTTAATAGTGAAAGGTGCAGTATTGCAAGGATATACGTAAAGCCTCTTTTAGCTTCGGTCATAGCGATGCTTGCGTCTGTGCTTGCTTATCTTCCGATGCTGCGCGCTACTGAGAGTGAGAAGCTGGCATTTGTTGTTGCGGCACCGGTGGCGGTCATTGCTTATTTTGCCGTTGCGCGCTTAACTAAAACCATAACTGACGAAGATATAAAAACGATACCCTTTATGAATAAAATAAAAAGAACGAAACGATATTTCAAGGAGTAAAAAATGAAGACGAAAAAGGCAGAGCTATTAGAAAAAGAAAATTACGACCTTTACGATCTCGTAACGCTTGTCAAGGTGCTTCGCGGAGAGGATGGCTGTCCTTGGGACAGAGAGCAAACGCATAAAAGCATTCGCGACGATCTTATTGAGGAGACCTACGAGGTAATAGAGGCAATAGATAGCGATAATTTCGAGCTTCTGTGTGAGGAGCTCGGTGACGTGATGCTTCAAGTTGCTTTTCACGCAGATATTGAGAGCGATGCAGGCAGATTTAATATTGACGACGTTGCTGACGGAATATGTAAAAAGATGATATACCGTCATCCTCACGTTTTTTCGGATGTTCAGGCCGATACGTCTGAGCAGGTCCTCAAAAATTGGGAGATACTTAAAAGTGACGAGAAAAATCGCGTCACCGTCACGGACAAGCTCCGCGCAATCCCTCCGCAGCTTCCCGCGCTTATGAGAGCTACTAAGGTGGGGAAGAAGGCATCCTGCTTTGATTTTCCGGACGTTCCTTCGATAAGCGCTAAGGTTTATGAGGAGCTTGACGAATTAAAGGCAGCGATTGCGGAGAATAATAGTGATAATATATATGAGGAGATGGGAGATCTTCTTTTGTCTATAACCTCGCTTTGCCGTAAGCTCTCGGTAAATCCCGAAAGAGCACTCAATGATGCTACCGATAAGTTCATCGCGCGCTTTGAAAAGGTAGAGAATGTGGTCATATCGGAGGGTAAAAATATTAGGGAACTTGAAATGAGAGAGCTTGATGAAATTTGGGATAAAATCAAGAAAAAATATTAATTTTTTTGTAAAAAAAACGAAAAAAAAGCAAAAAAAGCTATTGAAATTATTGATTTTATATGATATAATTACATTGTAAAATATGTCGGCGGGCAAGACCGACAAAAAGAAAGGTGAAGAGTTATGAATAAGACACAGTTAATCGAGGCTGTAGCAGTTAAGGCTAATATCAAGAAGAAGGATGCAGAGGCAGCAGTTAACGCTCTTACAGCAGTTGTTGCAGACGCTCTCAAGGCTGGTGACAAGGTTCAGCTTGTTGGATTCGGTACATTCGGCGTTAAGACAAGAGCAGCTAGAGAGGGACGTAACCCCAAGACTGGTGCTAAGATCACAATCGCAGCTTCCAAGGCACCCGCATTCACAGCAGGTAAGGCTCTTAAGGATTCCATCAACTAATCTGTGGGAAAGAGGCAAAACTTTGATTTTGCCTCTTTTTAATTGAAATATGAGACTGGATAAATATTTAAAGGTATCAAGAATTATAAAAAGACGCACCGTAGCAAACGAGGCGTGTGACGCACAGCATATTTGCGTCAACGGCAGGCTTGCCAAAGCATCATATGAGGTAAAGGAAGGGGACGTAATAGAGGTCACCTTCGGACAGAAAAAGCTTAAGCTCAGAGTCCTTAATATTAAGGAAACCACCGCTAAAGCAGATGCGGCAGGTATGTACGAGATAATAGAATAATAATACTTCCAAGAGCATATTATTTAGAGAATATGCTCTTTTTTTATTTGGGGGAAGAATTATGGATAATCAAAAAAACGTTCAAGAGATACGACTCTTATCAAGGAAGCATTTTGATGTAAACGGTGTTAAGGAGGTGGAGAGCTTTGACGAGGAGAGCGTTGTTTTAAGGACCTTGTGCGGGCTCTTAAACGTCGATGGCAAGGAGCTTAAGATATCGGTGCTCGATATCGATAAGGGGATAGTCAGTCTTGATGGAAGAGTTGACGCCGTTTATTTCAGTGATGAAAAGGATAATTCAGGGCGCGGGCTTTTTGGGAGGCTGTTGAGATAAATGGAGCTCTCTCCCATTTTATTATCGGAGCTGCTCTTTTTTTCATTTTTGTTGGGAATGAGTTTGGGTGTGTTTAACGATGCCTTAAGGATAATTCGCGTGTTTTTCGGTGTCAGATATTCAAAGCGCCGCTTCGATAGACTGTATTCAATGATGAAATATCAAAAAGAGAAGGAGCTTACAAAAAAACGGGGTGTAAGGACAATTCTTGACTGTGTTATTTTTTTTCAGGACGTTGTTTTGGCTGTCGTTGCGGCGTCAGGGATCGTAATACTTTGCTACTACTTGAACGACGGTGAATTCAGAGTGTTCTGTGTCGCATCAATGATCATTGGAGCTGTACTTTGGTATATGAGCTTTGGAAAAATTGTAATGATGTTTTCGGAGCCTATCGTGGTCGTGCTCAGGTTTTTAGTAGTAGCTCTTATAATGCTCTTGTATGCTCCAATAAAATTGATTTTTACGTTGATTGTGAATATGTATAAAAAAATTTCACGTGAAATGAAAAAAGCTATTGCAAATAAGACAAATATACGATATAATAATGTAAGGAAAGAATACTATACAGAGCTCTCGCATGTCGGATTCTTACGTAAGGATGCTTCGAAAGGATAGAGGAAGTCGGATGAAATTTGATCTTGGCAGATATTTCGATAAAGATAAAAGCACTCTTTATACGCTCTTGAAAGTATTTGTAGTTCTTCTTTTTGTTTTTGCGCTTGTTTTTTTTCTTTGGAGCGTTATGAAATACAATAAGCTGCTTGAGGAGAAGGAAGATAAAGCAAGCTATATATCCGAGCTTAAGGAGAAGATAGACGAGCTCGAATATCTTGTCGAGATGCCGCTCGACGATGAATACAAGATCAGAATTGCTCGGGAAAGACTTGGAATGTGCTTTCCTGACGAAATGATATTTTATACAGACGTAAAATAACGGAGGAAATTTAAGTGAAGATTATCAGAGTTTTGTCCCTTTTTATCGCGCTTGTTATGCTTGCCTCGTGCATTATTTCTTGTAACCAGCCCGATGATACTGAAAAGGAAAGCGACACCGCAGTTGTGGATACCACGGTTGAAACAGATCCGAGTGACACAAAGCTGCCCGATGATATAAACTGGGGAGGAGCTACCTTCCATGTGCTCGGTCGTGACGGTGGAACCGACTATGCAACTATTTTCCATAACTTCGAAATAGCACGCGAGGAGTATCCCGAGGACGTCGTAGGTCAGGCGATCTACAACAGAAATCACCAGCTTGAGCAGAAATACGGCTTCAAGGTAACACAGCAGCTCGAGCTCAACGTTCCCGAGACTGCTCAGGTTGCGCTCGAATCGGGCGACGATCTTTACGATATGATAATCTACCCCGTAAGATTAATACAGGCTCATGCACAAAGCGGATATTTTCTTGATCTTAACGAGGAGCTTGAATACGTAGATCTCAGTCATCCGAGCTGGAATTCTTATGCGAATGAGCAGCTTACCATAGCAGGCAGACTCTACTATACAACAAACGACTTTTTGCTTCACGATAAGCATAGAACACAGTTTATCTTCTATAACAGAGATCTTGCCGCTGACCTCAAGCTTGGATATTTTGAGGATATGGTAGACGATAATACGTGGACGCTCGAAAATATGCTTCAAATAACCAAGGAAGTGTATGCAGATATAGATAATGTTCCCGGAATATCGCAGACCGACCGATACGGTCTTGGTATGGAGAATTACACGTATTTTGGAGGATTTTTGTTCTCTGCAGGCTTCCGTTTTACCGAAATGGATAACAACGGATGTCCGACTCTTGTTGGCGCGACCGATCAAATGCTTAACATTATAGACAGAGTTCTTGATATTACAGGAGATAAAAGGAATACGTACATAATGGAGGCAAATTATTACTACGGTGCAAATCCTGCCCATATGTTCTTGTTCAACTATTTCCTTGATGGAAACGTACTTTTCCTTTCAGAGTTTACGTCGTTGTATGATGAATGGCTGCATCAGGCAGAGATCAATATAGGCGCGTTACCTAATCCCAAATACGATTCCGATCAGGAGAGATATAATACGTATGCATTAGGAAGCCTTTTTGCTATTCCGTATACTGTTTTTGATACTGAAAAAACAGGCTTTTGCCTTGAGGCGCTGACAGAGGCATCGACAGATACTACCTACATCACGTATATCGAGACCAAGTGTAAGTATCAGGATGCGTATGATGAGGATTGCGCAAGAATGCTTGATATTTGCTTTGACGGAGTTGTTTACGACGTTGCCGCATTCTGTGATTTCGGTCAGCTTTACTCAAAGGTTACCTTCGATATTCAGAAGATGGGTGTAAACCTTTATAAGAGACTTTTCGATCAGAACAAGAAGGCTGCACAGAGCGCGATAGACGAGCTTGTTGCGGCATATGTTGAAGAATAATTTAAGGCTCCAGAGCAGTAAGCTCGGGAGTTTTTTATAAAATGTAATTATTTTATAACATAAAATTCCATTGAAGAAAAAAACTGTTGCAAAGTTATAAAACATAGTGTATAATATATCCATAAATATGATGTGAATGGAGGAAATTTCAGTGAAGATTATCAGAGTACTATCTTTTTTGATCGCGCTTGTTATGCTCGCTTCTTGTGTGGTTTCTTGTGATGATCCTGATGAGCCTATCAAGGAGAGTGAAACTGTGCTTGACACGGTGGAGACAGAGGGGGATGGATCTAAGCTGCCAGATATTAACTGGAACGGTGATTCTTTCCGCGTTTTAGGGCGTGACGGTGGAACAGATTATGCGACAATATTTCATAATTTTGAAATAGCTCGTGATGAGTATCCCGAGGACGTTGTTGGGCAGGCTATCTTTAACAGAAACAACAAGCTTAAGGAAAAATACGGTTTTATCGTTACTCAGCAACTTGAGTTTAACGTGAATGAGGTTGCCCAGGTGGCACTTGAGTCGGGTGATGACCTTTATGATCTCATTGTATACCCTGCAAGCCAGGCACAGGTCCATGCACAGAGCGGGTATCTTCTAGACTTTAAGAGTGAGCTCGAATACATAGATCTTATGCATCCCAGCTGGAATGCCTATGCCAATGAGCAGCTCACTATAGCAGGTAAGCTTTATTATACAACGAGTGATTTTCTGCTTTATGATAAGCACAGAACACAGTTCCTTTTCTACAACAGAGATCTTGCGGCAGATCTTAAGCTTGGATATTTCGAGGATATGGTTGACAATAATACATGGACTCTCGAGAATATGCTTAAGATCACCAAAGAAGTATATGCCGATATAGATAACATTCCCGGAATGTCGCAGACAGACAGATATGGTCTCGGAATGGAAAATTACGCTAATTTTGCGGCACTTCTGTTCTCGGCAGGCTTCCGTGTTACAGAAACAAATGCCGAGGGACTTCCTCAGCTTGTGGGAGCCTCGGATAAGATGCTCAATATTATTGACAGAACACTTGATATTACGTCAGATAAAAGATGTACGTACATAATGGAGGCTAACCCTCATTATGGAGCAAATCCTGCGCATATGTTTTTGTTCAACTATTTCCTTGATGGAAATATTCTTATGATCACTGAGTTCACATCCTTCTATGATGAGTGGCTTCACCAGGCAGAGATCACTGTAGGCGCACTTCCTAATCCGAAGTATGACAGCGACCAGGAGTTTTATAATACATTCTCGTTAGGTGGACTTTTTGCAGTTCCTTATACGGTATTTGATACGGAGAAAACAGGCTTCTGTCTTGAGGCACTTACCGAAGCTTCTACGGATACTACTTACAGTGCATATATCGATACTAAGTGCAAGTATCAGGATGCCTACGATGAGGACTGTGCAAGAATGCTTGATATTTGCTTCGACGGTGTTGTATACGACGTTGGTGCATACTGTGATTTTGGAAAGCTTTATTCATCGGTAACTTATACGATGCAGAAAATGGGAGTCAATCTTTACAAGAGACTTTTCGACCAAAACAAGAAGGCTGCACAGAGTGCAATAGACGTACTTGTTGAAGCATACCAAAAGAACCAATAATATAATATAAAGCCCTCCGAATTTTTGGAGGGCTTTATTCATAATAAATTAACAAATATACTTTGTTAAAAAACTTGCAATAATGTAAGAAAAAGGTTATAATATATGTAAAATTGGGGAAGAATTGGTAATTGTTTATCAGACAAAAATTTTAACTCAAAAATATATCATTTTGGAGGCTGATTATGGCGCAAAAAAATCCTTTGACGTGCTGTGCCGCTACCGAGAAGCTTGCATCTCTTTTTGATGCGGGAACCTTCGTGGAGCTTGGTGCATACACAAAGAGAAAAACTGCTCCCGATACACTTGAGGGAGTTGTTTGCGGTTACGGAGCGATAGACGGAAAGCTTGTTTTCGCATTTGCTCAGGAGACCGAAAGAAGCAAGGGCGCATTCGGTGAGAGACAGGCAAAGAAGATCTGTGATCTTTATTCGCTTGCTGTAAAGAATGGCGCGCCTGTTGTCGCAATGTTCGACAGCATGGGAGCAATAGTTTATGACGGAGCTGCGGCTCTCGGTGCATACGCAAGATTTATGAAGTGTGTATCGAAGGCTTCGGGAATCATTCCTCAGATCGCACTGATAAACGGTGTTTGTGCAGGTAGCTCTGCAGTAATTGCTTCTATGTTTGATTTTACCGTTACGGTAAAGGAAACATCTAAGCTTTACGTGAATGCTCCTTTCGTTGTAGGCGAAAAGGTAGACTCCGCAAAGAACGGTGCTTCGGCATATTGTGCAGAGAACGAGGCAGATGCAGCTGCTTTCGTTAAGAAGCTTATTGCGCTTCTTCCTTCAAATAACTCAGAGGGCGCATTCTGCGGCGACGTTTGTGATGATCTCAACCGTGTTGTTGACGTTGATCCTGCAAATTACGTGGCAGACGAGCTTGTCGCAACGATTGCAGATAATGGAAGCTTTGTTAAGCTTTACGGTGATTATTCCAAGAACCTTACAGCAGGTTTTGTAACCTTTGGCGGTGTTCTTGCATGCGTATTTGCAAATGCGGAAAAGGGACTTCTTGATATTAGGGCGGCAAGAGTTATGTCTAAGCTTATCGCCTTCTGCGATAGCTTCAATATTCCTGTTGTAAATCTTGTTAACAGTGAGGGTCTTGACGTTTCTCTTGAGGCTGAGGTTGAGGCATATTCCTCTGAGCTTGCCCGTCTTGCTACAGTTTATGCATCCTCGACCAATGCAAAGGTATCGGTTGTTATGAACAAGGCATACGGCGCGGCATTCACACTTCTTGGTTCGAAGGCACTTGGCGCTGATATGGCTTATGCTCTTGAGGGCGCGGCTATAAGCGTGCTTTCTCCTGAGGCGTCCGTTGCATTCGTATGGAACGATAAGGTAGGAGAGAAGACTCGTGAGGAGCTTGAGGCAGAGTGGAAAGAGAAGTGCGCATCGGCATCCGAGGCGTGCGATCTTGGCGAGATAGATGACGTTATCGAGCCCGCAGAGCTTCGCAAGAGAATTTGCGCGGCACTCTCGATGCTCGCTTACAAGGCAGAGAATACCCCTGCCCGCAAGCATTCAAACCTTCCTCTTTAATTGGAGGTAAGTATGAATAACGTAATGTTGCTTGCAAAAACAACGGGTGACCTTGGCGGTGCTTTTTCACCCGAGAGAATTGCGTATTCTCTTGAGATGACGGCTCTTGGCTTGCTTGCGGTTTTTGCGGTTCTTGCAATACTTTGGGGAGTGCTTGCGCTCTTTAAGGTGTTTATGTACGACATTCCTCAGAAGAAGGCGAAAGAAAAAGTCGAGCCTAAGGAAGAGCCTGTTGTTGTAACCGAGCCCGTCGCACCCGTTCCTGTAATTGTGAAGAACGAAGACGAGACGGTAGCCGTTATTATGGCGGCAATATCCGCTTATATTGCGGCAGACCCCGCACTTGCAGAGGAGTATGCCGGCGGCTTTAGAGTTGTGTCCTTTAAGCGTGTGCGCGATAAGGCATCATGGAACAAAAAATAATTGATTGAGAGGATTAAAATTATGAAAAAATATAACGTAACCGTAAACGGTGTAGTATATGAGGTTGAAGTTGAAGAGGTAGGCGCTTCCTACTCCGCTCCTGTAGCAGCACCCGCACCCGTAGCGGCTCCCGTAGCTGCTCCTGTAGCAGCTCCCGTAGCTCCCAAGGCTGCTCCCGCTCCCGCAGCAAAGCCCGCAGCGGCAGGTGCAGTTACCGTAAAGGCTCCCATGCCCGGTAACATTCTCAAGGTAAACGTAAAGGCAGGCGACGCTGTTAAGAAGGGCGACATTCTTTGCATCCTTGAGGCTATGAAGATGGAAAACGAGATCTGTGCTCCTCAGGACGGAACTGTAGCAGGCGTTAACGTATCTCAGGGCGCAACAGTTCAGACCGACGACGTTATCTTGTCGCTCAACTGATAACTCCTTTTGAATATTTTGAAAGGAGGCATAAAAAGAAATGCTTGAAAGCATATTGAATTTTTTAAGTACGACCGGTATAGCCAAGCTTTTCGGAATGGAGCCTCTTGACACCTTCAAATGTCTCTTAATGCTCTTTATCTCATTTGTGCTTGTTTATCTTGCAATCGTCAAGAAATTTGAGCCGCTGCTTCTTTTGCCTATAGCTATCGGTATGTTGCTTACCAACCTTCCCGGCGGTACACTCTTCCATCTTGACTTCTTTATTCAAGAGGAAATAAGCTATAGTCAGATACTTCACGATGGAGGATTTCTTGACCTGCTTTATCTTGGTGTTAAGCTTGGAATATATCCTTCGCTTATATTTATGGGTATAGGTGCTATGACAGATTTTACACCTCTTATATCCAATCCCAAGAGTTTGCTTATCGGCGCAGGTGCACAGCTTGGAGTTTTCGTTGCATTCTCAGCGGCGCTTATCTCTGGTTCATTTACCCCCGAGCAGGCGGCGGCTATCGGTATCATAGGCGGTGCTGACGGACCCACGGCAATTCTTGTTACAAAGACGCTCGCCCCCGCACTTCTCGGAGCTATTGCTATCGCGGCATATAGCTATATGGCACTTATACCTATGATACAGCCTCCCTTTATGAAGCTCCTTACCACAAAGAAGGAGAGAATGATAAAGATGGAGACACTTCGTCCCGTATCAAAGGCCGAGAAGATCCTTTTCCCAATAGTCGTAACTGCAGTTGTAGGTCTTATCGTTCCCGATGCGCTTCCTCTTATCGGTTGTCTTATGTTTGGTAATCTCCTTAACGTTTGCGGAGTTACCGACAGACTCTCGAAGACAGCTCAGAACGAGCTTATGAACATAGTAACGATCTTCCTTGGAATATCTGTAGGTGCTACGGCAAGCGCTGATAACTTCCTTCGTGGAGAAACGGTGCTTATAATCCTTTGCGGACTTGCCGCATTTATCGTGTCTACGATAGGCGGACTTCTTACTGCTAAGGTTATGAACGTTATCACCGGTGGTAAGATAAATCCCCTTATCGGTTCTGCGGGCGTTTCTGCCGTTCCTATGGCGGCAAGAGTTTCGCAGAAGGTCGGACAGCAGGAGGATCCCTCAAACTTCTTACTTATGCACGCTATGGGACCCAACGTCGCAGGCGTTATCGGTTCTGCGGTTGCCGCAGGCGTATTCCTTTCGTGGTTTGCCGCGTAATAATGTGAGGTATTTATAATGAATAAAGTAAAAATTACAGAAACAGTCCTTCGTGACTCCCATCAGTCGCTTATCGCGACCAGAATGACCACCGAGGAGATGCTTCCCATACTTGAGAAGCTCGATAAGATTGGCTACCACTCCCTTGAGGCGTGGGGCGGTGCTACCTTCGACTCCTGTATGCGTTTTCTCAATGAGGACCCTTGGGAGAGACTCCGCAAGATCCGCGCGGCAGTAAAGAACACAAAGCTTCAGATGCTCTTCCGCGGACAGAATATTCTTGGCTACCGCCATTATTCCGATGACGTTGTTGAGTACTTCGTACAGAAGTCTATCGCTAACGGAATTGATATTCTCCGTATCTTCGACGCACTAAACGATCCCCGTAACCTTGAGACCGCTATTAAGGCGACCAAGAAGGAGCAGGGACACGTTCAGGCGGCTATAAGCTATACAACAGGTCCCGTATACACCACCGATTATTACACGGGTTACGCAAAGACACTCGAGAATATGGGTGCTGATTCCATTTGTATCAAGGATATGGCAGGACTTCTTAAGCCTTACGACGCGTATGAGCTCGTAAAAGCACTCAAGGAGACCGTTAAGGTTCCGATTCAGGTACACACCCACTATACTTCGGGTCTCGCTTCTATGACGCTTCTTAAGTCCATAGAGGCAGGTGCTGATATCGTTGATACCGCTATATCTCCCATGGCTATGGGTACGTCCCAGCCTCCCACAGAGGCACTCGTTGCAACTCTTGCAGGCACCGAGTATGATACCGGTATTCAGCTTTCTGAACTTGACGAGATCACAAAGTACTTCGCACCCCTTCGTGAGAAGTATCTCGCATCGGGACTTCTTGACCCCAAGATGCTCAAGGTTGACGTAAACGCGCTTATCTATCAGGTTCCCGGTGGAATGCTCTCTAACCTCGTTTCTCAGCTTAAGCAGGCAGGAAAGTCTGATAAGCTTACCGAGGTGCTTGAGGAAGTACCGAGAGTAAGAGCTGACGCAGGATATCCCCCTCTCGTTACTCCTTCCTCGCAGATCGTCGGAACACAGGCTGTGTTCAACGTAATCGGCGGCGAGAGATACAAGATGGTAACGAAGGAGTTCAAGGGACTCGTTCAGGGTCAGTACGGTAAGGCTCCCGTTGACATTGATCCCGAGTTTACAAAGAAGATCATTGGTGACACTGAGCTTATCACATGCCGTCCCGCAGACAAGCTCGAGCCCGAGCTTGACACTCTCCGTGCAAAGATCGCACAGTATATCGAGCAGGACGAGGACGTTCTCTCCTATGCGCTCTTTGAGCAGGTTGCAGTTAAGTTCTTCGAGTATAGAAAGGCAAAGAAGTATGCGCTTGACGCAGAGAATTCTGACGCAACACTTGGAGTTCACACAGTCTAAAATTTAAGGCAAGCCGTCGCAATGCGACGGCTTGTTAATTTATTTAGAAAAATATAAAAATCTATTGCAAAAAAGAAGAAAATCTGCTATACTATATAGTACTGAAGGAAATATCCTTTATGACGGTAGCAAGCCGTAAAATAAGGCCATACCAGCCGGGGAATTAGCGGTGCCCTGAACCTGAAATCCGCTACAGCAGGGGTTCATTCCTTTTTTGAGGGTCGAGCCTCTACGGTCAAGAACCGTACCTATTGTGTTGAAGATCGGGTCTTGCGCAATTGGTGATTGTGAACCATGTCAGGTGGGGAACCAAGCAGCATTAAGCAGTTTAACTGATGTGCCGCGAGGTCGCCTGGTCCGAGCAGTAGTTACGGAAATCGCGTAGTGGTGACATTCGATTTTAAGGTGTATGGTCTTATTTTGCGGCTTGCTTATTTTATGTAAAAAGAGGTGAGAAAACGTGCATCAGGCATTATATAGAAAATGGCGTCCGCAGACCTTTGACGACGTTTACGGTCAGGAGCATATAACGTCTATTCTTAAATATGAGACCGAGAATAACAAGTTTTCTCACGCGTATCTTTTCTGTGGCTCAAGAGGAACAGGAAAGACGACCTGCGCAAAGATACTTGCAAAGGCGGTAAACTGCGTGTCTCCCGTAAACGGAGGTCCCTGTAATAAGTGTGCGTCTTGTATGGCTATCGACGCAGGAACTGCAACCGACGTGCTTGAGATGGACGCGGCGTCAAACAACGGTGTCGATAACATAAGAGATATAAGAGACGAGGTCGTTTATTCTCCCTCTCTCTTAAAATACCGTGTGTATATCGTCGACGAGGTACACATGCTTTCGGGAAGTGCCTTTAATGCGCTCCTAAAAACGCTTGAGGAGCCGCCCGCACACGTTGTCTTCATACTTGCCACGACAGAGCTTCATAAGCTTCCCGCGACGATAATTTCGCGTTGTCAGCGATTTGATTTCAGAAGAATATCGGTGCCCGACATAATGGCGCGACTTGCCTTTATCGCACAGAGGGAAGGCGTTGAGGCTGAGAATGATGCTTTGCGAATCATTGCAAAATACGCACAAGGCGGTATGCGTGACGCAATAAGCCTCTTCGAGCTTTGTACCGGTAATAATAAAAAGCTTACGGCAAGGGACGTCACCGATACGATAGGCTCAAGCAGTAGCGAAACTGTAGCTGGCGTGCTTTCTGCCGTTCACGAGCAGAATTATGACGTTATTTTCGATGTAGTAGACGAGATCGTTCGCTCTTCAAAGGATATATTGGTATTTTGGAACGATATTATGAGCTTCTGCCGAGACATGCTTGTCTATAAGACTACCAAGAAGCCTGAGGAATACCTCGACCTTACCGACAGTGAGAAAAAGCTGCTTGGTGAGACCTCGGCAAAGTTTACAAAGGACACCGTGCTTTATTTCTTGCGTTTGCTTAACGATTCGTTTTATGCTATGCAGAAGGCGGGCAGTGCCAAGAGGAATATCGCAGAAATGACGCTTATCAGAATGGGAGATGAGGCACTCGACACGTCGAATGATGCGCTCGTCTCAAGAATCTCGAAGCTTGAGGCACAGCTTGCGGGAGTAAGCGTAATTTCGACCCCTACAGCAGACAAGCCGGCAGAAAAAAAGAGTGCGCAGAAGGAAGCTAAAAATAAAGAATCCGAGGCGACAACGAAAACTGCTGAGGTGAAGTCCACCCCCACGCATAGTGGCGAAAAGCTCATACGCGGTTGGGCGGAGATTTGTGACAAGGCGGCATCGAACGATCCCTCACTCGTACCTTTTCTTAAAATGTCAAGAGGTTATTTGAGGGAGGACGGCAGTGTTGTTGTAAAATTCCAGAACGATTTTGCGAAGGATATGTTTATAATGTCAGGGCTTTTTGGTAGCTTTGCGGCAATAATAGGTAACGCCATAAAGCAGGAAATACCCAAAGATAAGATAGAGTACGTTGTCTCGACGGTGGCACCTGAGAGCGATGCTCTTGACGATATAATTCAAAACTAATAATAAAGGAGAAATAAAAAATGAGAGCAAACGTACCGAAGGGACCGAGCATGAATTCAATGCTTCGTCAGGCACAGAAAATGCAGGAGGATATGGCGGCGCTTCAGGAGGATCTTGATTCGCGCGAATATGACGTCAGCGCAGGCGGCGGAGCCGTGTCTCTCAAAATAAACGGCAAGAGAGAGATCCTTTCTATAGACATCTCTCCGGAGATAGTTGATCCTGATGATATAGAGACACTTTCCGATATTCTTGTTGCAGCAGTAAATGAGGCAATAAAGAGAGTTGATGACACAAACAATGCCGAGATGTCGGCTCTCACGGGTAGCGTAGGTCTTCCCGGAATGTTCTGATATGGCAGATTACATCGAGTCGCTTGAGAGACTCTCAGAGCAATTTGCAAGACTTCAGGGTGTTGGCAGAAAATCGGCTATGAGAATGGCGTTCTCGGTCATCGAGCTTGACGATGAAGCCGTTGCAGAATTTGCCTCGGCACTGATTGACGCAAAGAGAAGGATACACGAGTGTCCCGTTTGCGGAAATCTTACCGATAAGGACGCATGCTCAGTTTGTTCTGATCTTACAAGAGACAAAAGCACTATTTGCGTGGTCGAGGACGTAAAGACGGTCATTTCGCTTGAAAAGGTGCGCGAGTATAGAGGTGTATATCACGTTCTTCACGGTGCGATATCACCCGTCAACGGGATCACGCCCGACAAGATTCGTTTTCGCGAGCTCATAGAAAGAGCAGGGAGCGACGAGGTGAAGGAGGTCATCATAGCAACCAATCCTACTCCCGACGGTGAGGTTACTGCTATGTACATCTCGAAGTACTTAAAGCCGCTTGGCATCAAGGTAACACGCCTTGCATACGGTGTGCCCGTGGGCGCTGATCTTGAATATGCCGACGAGGTTACTCTCGGACGAGCTATTGACGGTAGACGCGATATATAAAAGACTATTTCAATATATGTTAAAAAAAGCGATAGGTTTTACCTATCGCTTTTTTCTTCTTCCTTCCACGCATAGTAGCTGAAGTGCTCAGTGCAGTATCTGTTATATTGTGCCGTGCCATAGGATATCCCCGCATATTCACCGTGCTTGAGTGTTCCCGCAAAAAACGGCAGATTTGGCGTTGTGGTAGGCATGGACTTTCCTATATCCCGCCAGACGTACTGCGCGTCAGATACGTAGATTTGCTTGGGAAAGCTTCTTTTTACATTGAGGAGCCCTACGCTCACGGTATCAAATTCCGGGCAATCAGGGCAGGCTACACCTCCGAAAATATTGTCGTAGGTGACAAGCCTATGAACGTCGCAATATTCATTTGGTTCATTTCCACGCACAAAATATCCCGTCTCAGCCCTCGAGCCTCTTGGATCTGCTGCACATGCCTCTGTCATAAGCTTGCCCGAATCGGCGCAGTAGGTGGCAGATACGACCCCCTCACTCAGTGAAAATTTTACGTTTTCTCCCGATTCAATATCATTTTGTGAAAGGGAACTCATAACGTCGTTCCACGCGCTGTGGCAGTAATCGCTGACGTATTCGTCAAGAGCCTTTGGGTACTCGTAGCCGAGCCAAACGCCGCAGATATAGCTTGGGGTGTAGCCGATAAACCATTTGTCGTACCCGTTTTGCGTAGTACCCGTCTTGCCTGCCACGTCAAGCCTGCTTTTTAGACTTATATCCTTCGCAGTTCCGCTTTTGAGGACCTCCTTGAGCATATAAGTCATAATTGTTGCATTTTCCTCGCTTAGCACCGTCTTACCGTGATAGGGCTTTGAAAGTATTATATTTCCCGCTCCGTCGGTGACCTTTATATAGGAGCGATAATCGTTGTATATGCCATTATTTGCGAATATCGAGTATGCGGCGGTTGTCTCACGCAGGGTCACACCGTAATTGAACTGCCCGAGGGCGAGAGCGGCGTAGTCAATATCGGTTATTATACCTTTGTCTGTCCTCGCTTCGGTAATCAGACTTTTCATATTTAGCTTATTATAGAGAAAATCAAAGGAATTATCAAGTCCCAAGTCGGAGAGCACCTTAATTGATACGGTGTTTATAGAGTGACTTATAGCGTAATTTATATTAGTAAGTCCACGGTATATTCCGTTTGCGTTTTTGGGCCAAGACGTGAGCTTTGACGACGTACCTTCAAATTTTATCGGTACGTCGTCATATACAGAAGAAAAATTGATAATCCCCGCCTCAAGCGCCGGAGCATAGACTGACAGTGGCTTTATAACAGAGCCCGCAGGGCGAAGAGTGTCGGTCGCAAAGCTTTGTATTCTGTTTCCGCTCTTCTTACCGATAGCTCCCGCAACACCGAGCACGTCCCCCGTATTTGGATCTATAACTATCATAGAGGACTGAAGCTTGTTTTCTGCTGAGCTTGCCGGAAAATTTCTTTGGTCAGCGTAGTATTCCTCAAGCGTAGTCTGCACTTCCTTATCCATAGCAGTATAGATATTAAGACCGCCCGTGTATATCATTATACTCGCCATTGAACGTGAGTAACCGTATTCTATCTGAAGATCGTCTATAATGTCCTCAATTACCATATCAAGATACCAGGAGTTTATCTGTGAGCCCTCTTCTTGTTCCATGATGTTGAGTGCTATGGGCGAATTTTTAGCATCGTTATACTCGTTCTCGCTGATATATCCCTGTGAGAGCATCTCGGAGAGAATAATATCTCTTCTTTTTTTATTATTTTCGGGATTTTTGATAGGATTATAATACGATGGGTTGTTGGTTATCGCCGCGATACAAGCGCATTCTGGTAAAGTCAGCTCACTTACGTCCTTAGAAAAATAATATTCTGCCGCAGCCCCCACACCGTAACAGCCGTTTGAGAAATTTATTATGTTAAGATACATAAGAAGGATTTCCTCCTTATCAAACTTTTTCTCAAGATCAAGTGCCCAGAATATCTCCTGAAGTTTTCTTTGAAAGGAAAAGTCGTCGTTTTCGGTGACGTTTTTGATGAGCTGCTGTGTAATAGTAGAGCCGCCAAAGCTTTTGTTGAATTTAAGAAAATAATTAAATCCCGCCGCAATAGTGCGCTTGAAATCAACACCGCTGTGCTCCATAAAGCGTTTGTCCTCAATACTGATAAAGGCATTTATAAGATCTTCGGGAAGCTCATCATAGGTTGTGCTTTTGCATTTATAAGTGCTGTAGAGTGCTCTTGACGATATTTCAACGGGTGTGCCGATCCTATTTTCGCGGTCCTCGAAATCATAATAATATATCTTTGTAGATGAGCTTGTACCAATTGGTGTAAAAAGCGATTCATCTACAGTTTTATCTATCTTTTTCTCGATATATATAGCAAAAACAAGGCACAATATGAGAGCTATCAGTATAAGAATGATAGCAACGCCTAAAGTGAATTTTAGTACAGAGGAAAAAAATCTCTTTCTTCTTTTAGTATTTTCCATAAATATGACCTCACACTCTTTTATGGTATTATTCCTCAGAAATAGAATATATAATCAAAAGCTTGACGATAATCATAATGAAAATATACTTAGGAGGTTTTATGAAAAACGAAGGAAAGGCGATGCTCGTAATAGTTGCATACATTCTTACAATGCTCCTAATTGGTCTTGTGGCTATAGCCACGATCAGAAAAGAGGTAAATGAGCCTTTGACAGAAGGCGATGAGAGCGATACCGAGCGTGTAGTTACTGAGATAATATATATCCCCGTTTATGCAGAGCCCGAAGGCGAGAGTGAAACTATGGAAACGGAAAAAAGGGTAACGTATACTGTAAAGAGCCATGAGGGAAGGATAGGTGTATTTGTTGACGGCGAGCTTTCATATTTGCTTGACGTATATATAAATACCCTCCCCAAATCAGATAGATATCTGCTTGAGGAGGGTATTGTGGTCTATAGCGAAGCCGAGCTTCGCAGTATTATTGAGGATTATACCGCATAGTTGCTGTTATCTGAGTACGACGTTATCGTCGCCAAGAATCGCTTTGAGCTCTCCTATAACCTTTTGTGTTGCGTCAAGACCGTTTGAGTACGCGATATATTTCTTCGTCGAGAGATCGTAAAAGATGACCTTAGCGGTGCCTTCAAATATATTGATTATATTGAGTGCTTTTTTGTATTCGTGGCATTGCATATCGTTTACGCGTAGATAGATCTTTTTTTGTGCCGTATCTGTTTGCACTGCAGGCTTTACTGTCTGCGGTGCTTCTTTTTTCTGTGGCGGCAGATAGCGATCGTTGTCGGTAAGTTCTTCAATGGTTGAGGCAACTATTCTCGGTGCTTCATCATCCTTTTGAGAAATATATCCCTCTACGTAAAGAGCGTTATCTGTGCGCAGGGTGTGCATAAACCTTGAATACTGCTGAGAGAAGACGATGCATTCAGCCTCGCCGTATCTGTCCTCAAGGGTCACAAACGCCATTCTGTCATTCTTTCTTGTCGTCTTTACAGTGACAGAGGTCACCATTGCCGCGATCCTTATAGGCTTTCTGTCTACAATATCCTCGGCGGTTAACAAAGAAGACAAAGAAGTCGCACCAAGAGATTCGGCATGCCTTGAATAGTTATCCATCATATGTCCTGAGAAGTACATTCCCGAGCTTTCCTTTTCGCACATAAGCTTTTCCTTGAGTGTGAGGTCGGGGATGTTTGGATATTCAAAGGCGGGCGCAACGGTATTTGATGAAGGAAATGACGAGAACATATCAAGCTGTCCCATAACGTTATTTCTCGTCTTTTCGTTGAGTACGTCTATAAGGCGCTCGTAGGAACTTAAAAGCCTGCTACGATAAACGCCAAGCCCATCGAAGGAGCCCGATTTTATAAGGGTTTCTACCATTCGCTTATTAAGGTCGCACTCGCTCATTCTCTCAAGAAAATCCTCAAAGCTCGAAAAGGGCTTTGATCTTCTCTGAACGATAAGGTTTTCAACGAATTGTTTGCCAATGTTCTTAAGCGCAAGCAGACCGAAAACTATATCGTTATCCTTGGGTGTAAAGTATATTCCGCTGGCGTTTATATCGGGAGGAAGGACCTTTATTCCGTATTTTGAACACTCACTGATATATTCGGCAAGCTTTGTGACGTTTCCAAGGACCGATGTAAGCAGTGCCGCCATATATTCGGTCGTATAATGAGCCTTAAGGTAGGCGGTACGATAAGAGATAACAGCATATGCGGCTGCGTGGCTCTTATTGAAGGCATAATTTGCAAAGGACGTAAGATCATCGAAGAGCTTTCTTGCATCAGACTCGCTGATACCTTTTTCGATAGCACCTGCAACGAAGCTCTCACACTCGGCATTAAGCAGATCTGCCTTTTTCTTTGACATAGCGCGTCTTACTATATCAGCGTGTCCGAAGGAGAAGCCCGCTATCTCGCGGCATATGCTCATAACCTGTTCCTGATAAACGGTACAACCATAGGTTGAACGCAGTATCGGCTCAAGCTGTGGAAGTGCATATTTTACCTTGTCGGGATTGTGACGTCCTTTAATATATTTGGGAATCGAATCCATAGGACCGGGTCGGTAGAGCGCTATTGCCGCTATAATGTCGTCAAATCGAGAGGGAACGAGCTCTTGGAGCATACTGCGCATTCCCGCAGATTCAAGCTGGAAAAGTCCGAGAGTGTTTCCGCTTGAGAGAAGCTCATATGTCTTCTTATCGTCAAACGGTATCTTGTCGAGGTCAAAGTTTGGCTCTCTCTCTTTTATTGATCTTACCGCATCGTCGATTATCGTAAGATAACGAAGTCCCAAAAAGTCAAACTTGAGAAGACCGAGGTTTGCCACGGTATTCATATCGAACTGTGTGACAACGGTATCCTTGCTCGTAGCAAGCGGGACGTGATCGGCAACGGGCTCATCAGTCACAACAAGTCCTGCGGCGTGTACGGTGATATTTCGCGGCATTCCCTCTATAGCCATAGCCGTATTTATAAGCTTTTGTGTTTCCTCGGAGCTGTTATAAAGCTCCTTGAGCTCAGGGAGCTTAAGTGCCGATCTTATCGTGATGCCGAGATCCTTCGGTACGGCACGTGCTACCTTGTCAACGTCGGCGTAAGGCATTCCCATTGCACGTCCAACGTCTCTTATCGCGGCGCGTGCGGCAAGCGTGCCGAATGCCGCTATTTGTGATACGTTATCCTTGCCGTATCTGTCGAACATATATTCAATTACTTCATCACGACGATTATAGCAAAAGTCAACGTCAATATCGGGCATACTTACTCTTTCGGGGTTGAGAAAACGCTCGAAAAGCAGATCGAATTTGATCGAGTCAACGTCAGTGATGCCAATAAGGAAGGCAACAAGGCTACCGGCTCCCGAGCCTCTTCCGGGACCTACAGGGATGCTTTTCTTTCGGGCAAAGTTTACGTAGTCCTCAACTATAAGGAAATAGTCTGAATATCCCATTGAGCTTATAACCGAAAGCTCATACTCTATGCGTTCGAGATACTCTTCCTTTGAGTGAATATCGAACACGATTCTACCGTCTGCTATTTTTTGCTCAAAGCCCTCAAAGGTAAGCTTTCTCAAAAATTCAGAAGACGTAAGTCGGTTATTGGTTTTATAGGTAGGAAGGTTTGTTCTGGTAAAATCAAACTCAAACTCGCACATATCGGCGATCTTCTGAGTGTTTTCGATTGCTCCCTCATATTTACCAAAAAGAGCCGTCATTTCTTCGGTCGTCTTATAGTAAAATTCATCGGTCTCAAATCCTATGGGACGACCGTCTGTTATTACGTTATCGGTCTGTATGCAAAGTAGTACCGCTTGTGTCTCTGAATCGGCACGGCGCAGATAATGGCAGTCGTTCGTTGCTACAAGCCCTACGTCACATTCGCTTGCGAGAGAAACGAGAGAGGGAAGTATCTGTGCCTGTTCGGCAAGCCCGTGATTTTGAAGCTCAATATAAAAATTTTCCTTGCCGAATATAGACTTTAATTTTAGTGCGTAATTCTTTGCGGCAGTATAGTCGCCTGCAGAGAGCTCGCGTGGGATCTTGCCCGCAAGACACGCAGAGAGGGCAACAAGACCCTCTGCGTGAGAGGCAAGCAGATCATCATCTATTCTTGGCTTTGAATAAAATCCCTCGGTAAAGCCCTTTGATACAAGATAAATGAGATTTTTGTATCCTGTCTCGTTTTTGCAAAGAAGAACTAAATGATATGGCTTTGCATCAGCAGGAGTTTTACCGAAGCGTGAAGAGGGAGCTACGTAGACCTCACAGCCGATTATAGGCTTGATATTTTTTGCTTTACAAGCAGTATAAAACTCCACCGCGCCGTACATAGCGCCGTGGTCTGTTATAGCAACCGCTGTGTGTCCGCACTCTGCGGCGCGTTCGGGTATCTCGCTTATTCTACAAGCACCGTCAAGCAGGCTATATTCACTGTGAAGGTGAAGATGAACGAAAGATGACATAGCTTTCTCCGTTTAGTCGTCAAGAATTTCTGCCTCAAGGCAAAGCTTTTCAAGTCGGTGATTAAGTCCCGATTTTGAAATGGGTGGGTTATGAAGTGCCGCAAGCTCTGAGAGCGTTGCCGATTCGTTCTCGATTCGGAGCCTTGCAGTAACAATAAGCTCCTCAGCAAGAGAATCAAGCCTGTGTGTGCTTATGAGCTTATTTATGGCAATTATGTGCTTTTGTGACGCGTTTACCGATTTATATATGTTTCTCGCGACGCAATTGGTTGCACGGTTCTCATTGTTGATGATTTCCTTTTCAATACCCGAGTTTTCATACTCAAAGCTCGAACGCACCGCGCCCATAAAGTAGAGAATATCGGAAATCGTTTGATTGCTCTTGAAATAAAGTCCACTCGAAGACTCTCTGTTGGTTATCTTTGCGATAAAGCCCGAGACCGACAAAAATCTATAGAGCTTTGATGCCCTTGAGAGATTTTCCTTAGAGAGCGTGAATTCAAGATGGTATGATTTTTGCGGATCATTCAGCTTTCCGCACGATATAAATGCTCCGCGCAAAAACATCTGCTCGCACGCCGCGCACTTGAAGGGAAGAGCCTCGGATATTGAAGCTTCAGGCTCGGTGTCTATGATGTCGAGAAGCTCGTAGAGCGAACGGGGGGAAAGGTCAACCCTGTAGTATACTCTGCCCGGCTTTTTTATAGGTGTAATCTCGGCTTTGCTGTTATATAAGGTCCGCAGAAGTGCCGCTGTCGTTTCTGCGATATCCGGAGTGTGGAATTCTGCGTATAAAGAGCCTTCGCCGTTCTTCTTGGCGTTTATTATAAGTCCGACAAGAAAAGCCTTCTTACAGCAATTTTTCTTTACGCTAAGCTCTAAAAGCTCTTTTTTGACGTCATTTGCAAAAGACACGGCGCACCTCCTTTTTTACTCAATATATTTTACCTCGCGCTCAAGCGCGATGCCGTATAGTTTCATTATTTCATTTTTGATCTTATCTTCAAGAGAGAGTATGTCTCGCGCAGTAGCATTTCCCGTGTTTACAATAAAGCCTGCGTGCTTTGTCGAAACCATAGCCCCGCCGATCGAAAGCCCCTTAAGCCCCGCATCGTCAATAAGCTTGGCGGCAATATATCCATCGGGACGCTTGAAATAGCTTCCGCAGTTTGGCATATCAAGCGGTTGTTTCTCGCGTCTTGCAATTGCGTTTTCCTTCATACGAGCATCGATATTTTCTTTGTCGCCTGCGCAAAGTTCAATGTTAACAAGCAAGCAGATAAGATCCTTGTTCTCGGTATATATGCTTTTTCTATAGCCGAATTTGTGTTGTTCTTTATCTAAATACGTGCATTCTCCGCTTTTTATATCAAGTGCCAACGAGCTGATGACAATGTCCGACATCTCGCCGCCAAAAGCTCCCGCATTCATTGCAACAGCACCGCCGACAGTTCCTGGAATGCCGTGTGCAAATTCAAGTCCCGAAAGCGAAAGATCTCTCGCCATTGTGGCAAGGGAAGAGAGCCTTGTGCCGCAGTGAGCAGTGATATGATTTGAGTCAGAGACGGCAAATGTCATCTTTTTTGTGCAGATTATAATACCGTCGTACCCGTCATCCGAAAACAAAATATTTGAGCCGTTACCGACAATTTCAAACCGTATACCGTATTCCTTGGCAAGGGAAATAGTTTTTGAGATCTCAAATTCATTCTTAGGATATACAACGCATTGAGCTGCTCCACCTACTTTGAAAGAAGAAAGAAGGGAGAGTAGAAGCCCCGTGGCATATTCAATATTTTCCTCGCGAAGCCTCTTGCAGATCAAATCCATATTATTTCTCGCTTTCGTCGGTTATTATCTTGTATATCTCGTCAAAATTATTGGCTACGTGTGTTATGTTCATTCCATCGGGCACAGCCTTGTTTTTAGGATTGTACCAACAAGTGTCAATACCGAAAAGTATTCCACCCTTTATGTCAGAGGTCAGTGAGTCTCCAACGATAAGTGTATTTTCTTTGGAGAATCCGTCGATACGATTCGAAACGTATTCGAAATATTTTGCATCGGGCTTCTCACAGCCAATCTCACCCGAAATAAAGGTTGCCTCAAAATATTCGGATATGCCGCTTCTTGCCATTCGTCCTTTTTGAACGAAGTCTATGCCGTTGGTCACAATATAAAGCCTTGCTTTTTTGTAAAGCTTTTTGCAAAGCTCGCCCGCGCCGACTATAAGATGGCCTTTTGTTGAAAGATTTTCGGTGTAGAGAGAAGAAATCTTAGGTATATCAAGTATAAAACCGCATTTCTCGCAAAACAGCTCGAATCTCTTAAGCCTGAGGGCATCCTTTTCTATCTCTTTGCGCTCAAGTGCCTTCCAAAGTCCGTCGTTTATCTCACTGTACGTTGCAATCATTGCGTCGTCAAGGGCAATTCCGAAGGAAAGGAAGGTTTCGTACAAAGATTCCTTTTCAGCGCGAAGAAAATCAAAAAGTGTGCCGTCTGCATCAAATAAAATCGTGGTGTATTTCATAATGACCTCATTTATATAATTATACATTATAATTATACTATGAAAAGATGAATTTTTCAATGATTTCGGAAATAAATATTGTTAATTTTGACATTTATACAATTTCGTCGTAAGATATTGACTTTAAGGCTCGAATTTGATATAATATTCAGTAATAATAACTTTGTTGCTTGGAGGTATTTATGGCTAATAATCAGAAATTCGTAAAAGAGGGACTTACGTTTGACGACGTACTTTTGGTTCCCGCCAAGAGTGACGTTCTTCCTGCTGACGTTTCTCTTAAGACAAGACTTACAAACAAGATAACTCTCAACATTCCCGTGCTCAGTGCTGCGATGGATACCGTTACCGAGTCGTCTCTCGCAATAGCTATTGCACGTGAGGGCGGTGCCGGTACTATTCATAAGAATATGCCTATCGAAGCTCAGGTAGACAATGTTGACAGAGTAAAGAGAAGCGAGAATGGAGTTATAACCAACCCCATATTCCTCGGTCCTGATAACTATGTTTATGAGGCAGAGGCTCTTATGCGTAAGTTCCGTATTTCGGGCGTTCCGATTTGTGACGCAAATAAAAAGGTTGTTGGTATAATTACCAATAGAGATATGAGATTCCTTGTTGATCATAACGATAGAATTGTTGACGTTATGACAAAGGCAAATCTTGTGACTGCTCCCGCAGGAACAACTCTTCCCGAGGCTCAGGAAATTCTTCGCAGACACAAGATAGAGAAGCTTCCTCTCGTTGACGAGAATAACATTCTTCGTGGCCTTATTACAATAAAGGATATTGAAAAAGCAACAAAGTATCCGAACTCTGCAAAGGACGCAAACGGCCGTCTTATCTGCGGTGCGGCTATCGGTGCTACCAAGGACGTTCTTGACCGTGCAGGTGCGCTTCTCGCAGCCGGCGCTGACTATCTCGTACTTGACTCTGCACACGGTCACTCGCAGAACATAATCAACAGTATCGCAAAGGTTAAGGAAGCATTCCCCGAGTGCCAGCTTATTGCCGGTAATATCGCGACCGGCGAGGCGGCTCTTGATCTTATCAAGGCAGGCGCTGATGCAATAAAGGTTGGTATTGGTCCCGGATCTATCTGTACAACTCGTGTCGTAGCAGGTATCGGTGTTCCTCAGATCACAGCTATTTGTGATGCTGCTGAGGTTGCGGACAAGTATAATATTCCCGTAATCGCTGACGGCGGTCTTAAGTACAGTGGTGATATCGTAAAGGCTATCGCGGCAGGCGCATCTACCGTTATGATCGGTTCGATGTTTGCAGGCTGTGAGGAGAGCCCTGGAGATACAGAGCTCTTCCAGGGAAGAAGCTTCAAGGTATACAGAGGCATGGGCTCTATTGCCGCTATGGAGCAGGGCTCGAAGGACCGTTACTTCCAGGAGGGCAATAAGAAGCTCGTTCCCGAAGGAGTTGAGGGTCGTGTACCCTTCAAGGGTCCCCTTGCAGATACCGTATTTCAGCTTATGGGTGGACTTCGTTCCGGTATGGGTTACTGCGGTGCAGCGAACATTGAGGCTCTTCGCAACAACGGACAGTTCGTTCGTATCACAAGCGCAGGACTTCGCGAGTCGCATCCTCACGATATCAATATCACAAAGGAAGCTCCCAACTATTCTTCGCTCTAATCTAAATAAAAAAGCCGTTCCAATGGAACGGCTTATTTATTTTTCTATCAGTTTAGATACGTTGCCAGAAGTACCAAGGTTTATTGTTTCCTTTAAAACGTACTCAGGCTGTGCCTTTGAGTTTACGCAGTCAGCATTTATAATTACTTCCGTTACGTCCTCGCGTGAGGGAATCTCATACATAATGTTCATCATAAGATTTTCCATTATGGAGCGCAGACCTCTCGCACCCGTGTTTCTTTCGATTGCAAGAGCCGCGATGGCTGTGAGCGCATCGTCAGTAAAGCTAAGGGTTACGCCATCCATCTCAAAGAGCTTGACGTACTGATTGATAAGGGAGTTCTTGGGCTCGGATATGATTCTTATAAGTGCGTCCTTATCAAGATCGTCAAGAGTTACCGTGACAGGAATTCTACCTACAAGCTCAGGGATAAGACCAAACTTTACGATATCGTGGGGAACTACGTCCTTGAAGATACCCTTCTTCTTGCGTTCTTCCTTTTTCTTTATTTCACTTGTAAATCCAACCGATTGGTTGCCTTGACGTCGCTCAATTATTTTATCAAGTCCTTCAAAAGCACCGCCACAAATAAAGAGAATATTTGAAGTGTCTATCTGAATAAACTCCTGATTGGGATGCTTTCTTCCGCCTTGCGGAGGGACGTTAGCTACCGTACCCTCAAGAATTTTGAGGAGTGCCTGCTGAACACCCTCACCCGAAACGTCTCTCGTTATCGAACGGTTCTCGCTCTTTCTTGCAATCTTGTCGATCTCATCGATATAAATGATTCCACGCTCGGCAAGATCGATATCATAGTCAGCCGCCTGAATAAGACGGAGAAGTATATTTTCGACGTCCTCACCAACGTATCCTGCTTCGGTGAGGGTAGTAGCGTCGGCAATCGCAAAAGGCACCGTGAGTGTTTTTGCAAGTGTCTGCGCAAGATATGTTTTTCCAACACCGGTAGGTCCTATGAGGAGCACGTTGCTCTTTTGGAGATCTACGTCATTTGTAACATCGTTGTTCTTGTTATTTTTCTTGCTGTCTATTTCTTGCTTGTTGAGTATTCTCTTATAGTGGTTATAAACAGCCACCGATAAAGCGACCTTTGCGTCATCCTGACCGATAACGTATTCGTCAAGACTTTTCTTTATCTGTATAGGCTTCGGAAGGGAAGCAAACGACAGGCCTTCGCCCTTTTCTATTTCTGCGGTCGTCTCATATATGAGTCTATCACACGCATCAACGCAGAAATCGCATATATAGATTCCTGTCGGAGAGGGGATAAGGAAATTCACTTGATTTTCCTTTCTTCCGCAAAAAGAGCAATATCTCATCTGTGGTGTATTGCTTCCGCCCTTTGAGTCATTATTTGCCATTTTTTGATCCTTTCAAAAACGAATTATGCACGCTTGTCGTATATCTTGTCGATAAGTCCATACTCAAGAGCCTGCTTAGCGGTCATAAAGTTGTCTCTTTCGGTATCTCTTGCAATCTCCTCGATAGATCTGCCTGTGTTCTCGGCAAGAATTCTGTTGAGGTTGTCTCTTGTGCGGAGAATAAGCTCTGCCTGAATCTTTATGTCGGTTGCCTGACCCTTAGCTCCGCCGAGGGGCTGATGGATCATAATTTCACTATTGGGGAGCGCGATACGCTTACCCTTTGTTCCCGAGGAAAGGAGAAAAGCGCCCATGCTTGCCGCCATACCTATACAAATGGTAGAGACGTCACACTTAATGAACTTCATAGTATCGTAGATCGCCATACCAGCAGTAACCGATCCTCCGGGGCTATTTATATAGAAGGATATATCCTTGTCGGGATCCTGCGCCTCAAGGAAGAGAAGCTGTGCCACAACAAGAGATGCGGTCGTATCATTGACCTCGTCAGACAAGAAAATTATTCTGTCATTGAGAAGTCTTGAGAAAATGTCATATGAGCGCTCACCCTTGCTCGTCTGTTCAACTACCATAGGAACGAGTGCGTCATATATGCCTTTGTTACCGTATATCATAAAAAACCTCCATTCTGCAACTTATGCTTCGCCACAGTTATATGACGAAGCATAGGTGCTAAATATATTAAAGTTTATCTTACTTGGTTTCTTCAGTTGCCTCAGTGGTCTCAGCCTTGGGCTTTCTTGTTCTCTTAGGCTTGGGAGCTTCCTCGGTTGCAGGAGCCTCAGCAGCTACCTCAGCGGTCTCAGCCTTGGGTGCTCTGGGCTTTCTGGGCTTCTTAACCTTAAGAACTGCCTTCTCCTTAACGAGATCCATAGCCTTCTTGACCTTCATATCCTCAGCGATTGCCTCTGCGGGAAGCTGTGCCTTAACCTCGTCAACCTCGATTCCGTACATCTTTGCGATGTTCTCGAACTCAGCATTGATATCATCCTCGGTTGCCTCGATGTTCTCAAGAGCTGCAATCTTCTCAAGAGCAAGTCTTACCTTTACCTGACGCTCTGCCTGGGGTCTCATCTGCTGGCGGAGTGCGTCAAGGGTAAGGCCAGTGTACTTGAAGTAAGTAGCAAGGTCAAGTCCGCTTGCGCGAAGTCTGTTATCGTAGTCACGAACGAAGTTCTCGGTCTCAGCCTCGAACATAGCCTCGGGAATCTCAGCCTCAAGCTTCTCCATAAGAGCCTCAGCGAGCTTATCCTCAACAGCGGTCTCAGCTTCGTTCTCATGTCTCTTCTGGATTTTTGCCTTAATATCAGCCTTATATTCATCAAATGTATCAAATTCAGATACGTCCTTTGCAAACTCGTCGTCAAGCTCGGGAAGCTCTACCTTGGAGATAGAGTGGATTGTTACCTTAAATACTGCGGGCTTGCCTGCAAGGTCCTCTGCATGATACTCAGCGGGGAAGGTAACGTTTACGTCAAACTCCTCACCGATATTCTTGCCAACGATCTGCTCCTCAAAGCCGGGGATGAAGGATCCGGATCCAAGCTTGAGTGCGTAGTCAGTGCCCTTACCGCCCTCGAAAGCAACGCCGTCAACAAAGCCCTCGAAGTCGATAACTGTTGTGTCATCCATCTCAGCTGCACGATCGGTAACGTCAATTTCACGGGAGTTTCTTTCTCTTACAGTCTTTATCTCATTGTCTACTTCCTCATCGGTAACGGGAGCGATTGTCTTCTCAACCTCAATACCAAGATAGTCCTTGATCTCTACCTCAGGCTTTGTGTAAACCTTTGCGGAAAGAACGAGACCGTTATCGTCGATGGAAACAACGTCAAATTCAGGCTGTCCAACAACCTTAAGTCCGGACTCAGTAAGAGCCTCGGTGTATGCTGCGGGAATAAGATCGTTTATAGCATCCTCATAGAAGATACCCGATCCGTACATCTTTTCTATGATAGAGCGGGGAGCCTTACCCTTTCTGAAGCCGGGTACGTTGATCTTAGCTACCTGTCTCTTGTAAACCTTTGTTACAGCTGCCTCAAAGGTCTCCTTATCTACCGAGAACTGTAACTCGTATCTGTTCTTTTCGATAGATTCATTTTTTGTCAAACTCATTTTTTAGTTCCTCCAAAATATAAAAATACATATTTTTTACATACTTATTTATTTTACTTTTTTTTTACCGATTTGTCAAGATATATTACACAAAAAGTGGCACAAAATCAAGAAAATCGGCAGAAATCAGCCTCATCTTGAGAGATTTATATTCAAAAACTCCCGAATTAAAATAATTGCCGTGTATGTGTCCGAAATAACATCTTGATATGCCGTATTCACAAAGCATATCCATCATTTTTTCGTTTTTGAAATCCGACCACATAAGAGGGAAGTGGAAAAAGGCTATCAGTTCCTTCTTAGGCTCGGTTGTATCTTGAAGTGCTTTTGCCGCATCAAGACCGATCTTAAGGCGTATGAGCTCTCGATTGTTGATCTTCTCAAAGTCAGCATTTACGTTCTTGGTCTGAATTGATGGATCAACAAACCAACCTCTGCTTCCTGTGATGATATAATTTTCGACCTCTAAAGCATTGTTATAGAGAAAATCAATGCTGCTTATTTTCTCATCCTCAAAAAGCTTTTTCATCTTTGTTACAGATGTCCACCAAAAGTCATGGTTGCCCTTCATAAGTATCTTTTTTCCGTTAAGAGAATCGAGAAACCTGAGGTCGGAAAGTGCATCGTTAAGAGTCAGTGCCCACGAAATATCTCCCGGAACTATCACAGTATCATCATTTGATACGAGCTTATTCCAATTTCGTTCTATTTTGTTTTGATAATCCTGCCATCTGTTGCCGAATACCTCCATTGATTTTGAGGCGTTTTCGGTAGAAAGATGAAGGTCAGCTATGACGTATACTGACATTGGTCGCTCCAAATATTGTTATTTTTTTAATACATAATTATGCCTTGACGTGAGACAATAATAGTATTCTTACAAGGAGGTATAAAGGTAATGATCAGTGAAAATACCGAAAAGCGCGGTTGCTGTACGGATAAGTCCGCAAAGCATATCCAGGGAATCAAATGTGATGTAAAAAACTGCGTTTATCACGACTGTGACACTTATTGCACAGCCGGACAGATCGCCGTAGGCCCCAGCTTTGCTACAAGCAGTGCCGATACGATTTGTGCTACCTTCAAGGAAAGAAAGTAACGTTGTATGGGGGCGCCGCTGGGTTGATAAGGCGGCAAAGCTGTACGTTAGGGGCAACTGTTGACTGATGCTTGACACAGAGGCTGATCTTGAGAAAATTACGCGTGTTTCTCAAGTCGGCCTCATTTTTTTACATAAATTTGTATACCTCTGAGAGCATATTCTCGGAGTCTATTACCGTATCAAAGTTTACCTTTCGCTCGGTAAGACCTCTGAGAGGATAGGTTATCTCGGTGTTTGTAAGCTTTGAGAGCTCGTCAAGAGCATCTGTGTCCGAAGTCGCGGGAGTGCCTGTTATAGACTTATATACGTCAGCTGCAAACTTATAGGGGCTTGCTGTCGACGCAACGATCATCTTCTTGTTGTCTCCGGTATTCTTTACGTATTGTTCAGCACAGTCAAGAGCTACCGATGTATGTGTGTCTGCAAGATATCCGTACTCGTCATAGAATTTCTTAAGTGTTGCGGCGGTAGCATTCTCATCTGCAGAATAGCCTACGAAGTTTTCTGCGATAGTATTCTTTACCTTATCGGAAACGGTATATTTTCCGTTAGCCGAAAGCTCCTTCATGTACTTGCTTGTCTCTTCGGTTCCGGCTGTAAACGAAAGAAGTCTTTCGAGGTTGCTTGATATAAGAATATCCATCGAAGGCGACATTGTAAGGTGGAATTTGCGGTTTCTGTCGTAAGTTCCGGTGCTGAGAAAATCTGTAAGTACGTTGTTAGCGTTAGAAGCGCAGATAAACTTATTTATCGGAAGTCCCATAAGCTTTGCAAGATATGCGGCAAAAATGTTGCCGAAGTTGCCCGTAGGTACGCATACGTTCACAGTTTCGCCAAAGCTTATCTCGCCGGAATTAAGCAGATCACAGTAAGCAGATACGTAGTAAACTATCTGCGGAACAAGACGTCCCCAGTTTATTGAGTTAGCGCTCGAGAGGGTATACTTATTGTCGCTAAATACCTTGTGTGCCTCTCGGTCTGCGAATATCTTTTTAACGCCCGTTTGTGCGTCGTCAAAGTTGCCCTTGATCGCGCATACGTTTACGTTGGATCCTGTCTGCGTGGTCATTTGAAGCTTCTGTACCTTGCTGACACCGTCGACGGGATAGAATACCATTATCTTTACTCGGTCAATATCCTTGTATCCCTCGAGTGCAGCTTTTCCCGTGTCACCTGAGGTCGCAACGAGGATAAGCGCCGTCTTGTCCTCTCCCGTCTTAACAAGTGCGCGGGAAAGAAGTCTCGGCATTATCTGAAGCGCCATATCCTTAAAGGCTGCAGTAGGTCCGTGCCAAAGCTCAAGCGAGTAAAGAGAGTCCTTTACCTTTTTGAGAGGTGCGGCACCACCGGGGAACGAGCTTTCGCAATATGCCTCGGTGCAATCCTTAAGAAGCTCCTCATACGTGTAATCCGTAAGATACATCGAGAGTATCTTTGCCGCTCTTTCGGGATATGTTTTTGTGCAAAGCTCCTTTATATCCGTCTCGGAAAGAGAGGGAATAGCCTCCGGGATAAAGAGGCCGCCATCGTCTGCAAGGCCTTGCTTTATTATAAATGCAGAATCAAATTTTTTCTTTTCGTTGTCTCTTGTGCTATAGAATTTCATCTTGATATCCTCGTTTTTATCTTGCTGAATAAGCATTTTCTATATGGTTTATTATGAGAAGCTTTCCCGAATTTTTTTCAAGATAAACTTCAATTACGTCCATTCGCGGTTGTTTGTCTATATGGCGATTTGACAGATATGCATTTGCCGCATAAATAAGATTTGACTGCTTTTTCTTGTTAACTGCCGAGGCAGGAGAGCCATAGTCGCTATATAGATCAGCCTCTACAGAGCGAGTTTTGACTTCTACAAAAACAATATATTCCTTATTTGCGGCTATAATGTCTATCTCCTTGTGTGATTCGCGTTTGTTGTTTTCAAGTATTTTGTAGCCATTCTTTCGCAGGAATCTGCAGGCGAGCTTTTCGCCTATACGGCCTACGTCGGCTTTATTTCGCGGCTTTATCATTATCTAAAAACCTTATGAATTTAGTTCTGTGTATGGGTGCCGGACCAAACTCTCGGAGAGCGTCCATATGAGCCTTTGTTCCATAGCCCTTGTGCTTTGCAATGCCGTACATAGGATACTGTCTATCAAGCTCCTCACACATTCTGTCTCGAGTGACCTTGGCAAGTATCGAAGCGGCGGCGATAGATGGAGACGTTGCGTCTCCGTGTATCACAGCCTCGCAGGGAAGGGTGAATCCCTTAGTGACGTTGCCATCAATCAGCGCGTAATCTGCAGGGATCGTCAAGGAGGCAATTGCGCGTCTCATTGCAAGGAGGGTTGCTGAGAGAATATCCGTATTGTTGATCTCCTCAACGGATGCCTCGCAAATGGAATATGCAAGCGCTTCGTTTATAATGATATCGTAAAGCTTTTCTCTTTTTTTCTCGGTGAGGTTTTTTGAGTCGTTGAGTCCTTCTATGTGAAGTCCTATAGGCAATATGACTGCAGCAGCTACTACAGGACCACAAAGAGGGCCGCGTCCAGCCTCGTCAACACCGCACACGTGCGTATATCCGCGTGTCAGAAGCTCAGATTCTATACTGTAATCAAGCATTTAGTGCTTCCTTTCGAGTTTCGTAATCCTTATCAAGGGAAATACGACCTATTTTTGCCGCTCTATATTCGTCTATGACGAGATTTGCAACTCTCTCCGAGTCAACCTCTCCTCCTGAAATAAGACAGCCTCTTTTGCGTCCAATAAGGAGCAAAAGGTCATAGTCGGAAAGCTCTTCGTATTTTGAGATATCGTCGAGCTTATATCTCAGAGAAAGCTCTTTCGGATAAGAGTGGCGGAGTCTTGAAACAAGGGCTGTGGCAATTGTTTCGATGTCCAGGACGTCATCCTTTATAGCTCCCGTTATAGCAAGGTTTTCTCCCACAAATCTATCCTCGAATTTAGGCCAAAGGATTCCGGGCATATCAAGAAGAAGTATTCCTATATTGGTTGATACCCACTGCTTGTCAAGAGTCACTCCGGGGCGATTTTCGACCTTTGCACGCTTGTTTCCGCACAGTTTATTGATAAGCGACGACTTACCAACGTTGGGGATACCAAGCACCATTGCTTTGACACTTCTACCGCTCATGCCTCGATTGTCATATCGTTCTATCTTATTCGATAAAAGCTTCTTTATTGCTTCGGGAAGCTTTTCCATTCCTTTTCCCGTGATGCAGTCGGTCTCAATGCAAAGAGTGTTTTCATTTGTGTATTTATTGGCCCAATACTTTGTGACCTCTGGGTCAGCAAGGGAAGATTTATTGAGAAGAATAATGATTGGCTTACCCTCGCAAAGCTTATTTATAACGGGATTTCGCGAGCTATGGGGAATTCTTGCATCAAGAATTTCGATTATAATATCAACGTTTTTGAGGTTTTCCGCGATAAGCCTTTTTGTTTTGGCCATATGCCCAGGAAACCACTGTATTTCTTGTGATGGCATTAAATAATCTCCTGTTTAGTCTATAATTCCAAACTTGTCAAGCGGAGCGACTCTAAGTACGGCCTTGCCAAGAATGCGTCTTTCGTCTACAAGTCCTATTGTGGTAAGTCTGCTGTCTGCTGAATTGAATCTGTTATCGCCCATTACGAAAACGTATCCCTCGGGAACGTAAAGAGGGTAGGTTTGATTACTCGTAAGAGGATGCCCCACAAACTGCGCATACGGCTCGCTGAGGACACGACAGACTCCGTCTTTATCGGTAACGGTTACCGTCCAAGTATCAAAGTCAATATCTACCGTCTCGCCTCCGGTCGCAATAACACGTTTTACTATTGGCTCATTATAATGCGCGCCTGTTTGGTGAAATACGATAATATCTCCGCACTCGGGCTCGTAGAACATATCGGTAACGAGTAGTCTTTCGCCGTCAATGAGTGTAGGATTCATCGAGTCACCCTCTACGACGCAAAGTCTCATAACAAATGAAAATATAAGAATGACGACCGCAATTGCAAAAACAATCGTTTCAAGAATTTCGAGAATCGAAAGAGCAAAATTGCCTTTTTTTGTTTGTTCGGTCATTTGAGACATAAAATACCTCTTTTATCTGATTAATTATCGTTATTTATCGGTAAGGATATTCATAAGCGTATATCCGTTGGGGATATATTTGCCCGATCTTTCACAGCTATCCTCATCAAAGCATTCAACACCCTCGGCGTCAGAAAGGGAAGAATAGATCATAAAGGGAACAGGAGTTATTGTGTGAGTACGGAGTCTTATAGGCGTAGGATGATCGGGGAGTACCATTATCTTAAAATCGTCGCCCGATGCCTTAAGATATTCGTAGACGGGAGAGAGTATCTTTTTGTCAATAAGCTCGATTGAAAGCACCTTGTTTTCAAGCTCTGCGCGGTGTCCGCATTCATCGGGTGCTTCTACGTGTACGTAGACGAGCTCTTTTCCTGATCTGAACGCCTCAATAGCGGCATTTGCCTTGCCCTCGTAATTCGTGTGAACGTTTCCTGTAGCACCTTCGACGTCGATGGAGGTCATCTCAGCGCAAAGACCAATACCTTTTATGAGGTCAACGGCAGAAATAACCGCAGCATCAAGTCCCCATTTTTCCTTAAAAGAGGGAAGAAGGGGCTTTTTTCCGGGGCTCCAGAGCCAAGCGGAGTTAGCAGGCTTGAGACCGCGCGCTTTTCTGTCAAGATTTACGGGGTGGTCCTTGAGGAGCTCGTAGCTGTCCTTCATAAGCTTAAGGAACTTCTCTCCGCCGTCCTCAATACGAGGGAGATAATCGCCGATACGCTTACCAAGTATATCGTGAGGACGCATAAAATTATATTTATCGTCAGAGTTTTTCCATATAAGACAGTGTCTGTAGCTGACACCGGTATAGAATTTTCTATATTCGTCGCCTAAGTTTTCTTCAAGTGTCTTTATAAGCTTATCAGCCTCTTCGGTGGTGATCTCATCAGCACTGTGATCAAGAATCACTCTGTCCTCATAGCTTTCTTCGTCCTCGGTGAGCGTAACAACGTTACATCTATAAGCCGTTTCGTCGGGCTGCATCTCAATGCCCATGCTGACAGCTTCAAGCGGGGAACGCCCCTTGGAATACACTTTGGGATCAAAGGAAAGAATTGCCATATTAGCGGTGTCACTTTCGGGCACCATGCCTTCGGGAACGTTGGATACCATACCTACGTACGATCTTTTTGCAAGAGCGTTCATAGTAGGCTTGTCCGCCTTTGTCATAGGTGAAATGCCACCAAGAGCTTCAATGTGTTCATCGGCCATTCCGTCGGGAATAAGAATAAAGTATTTCATAAGTATCACCTGTAAAAAGAAATTACATATAATTATATCACAATTGAATTCAAATTACAATGAGTAATGCAAAGAATTTGAAAAAAAGTTTGATAATTATAGGCAATATGCGGTTGAAATTAAAATAAAAATGTGGTATGATATAAAAGAGCAGATAAATAAGCAAAAAGGCGTACTTGACGCCTTTGATCTTAGTTGTGATTTTATTTGCGCTTGGATTGAATGAACGGTGAAGAAAGCTACATGTCTATCCAGAAAGATTCAAGCAATTATACAAAATGCAAATTTTGTATAATTGAGGGAAGCGAAATATAGCAAAAAAAGGAAAATGGAGGGTTAAATTGTGTTGGAACTTGATTTACCCCTCGTTATACCTTCATACATATGCTTTTCAAGGCATTTTGAAGGCTTTGTGCAAGATCTCTCTTCGATAGGAATCAAAAAAGCGATCGTTCTACACGACTTTGATTTTTTGTGCTCTGATATTTATTCTCACAAGCGTTCTCTTATGCTATTGAGAAAACGGATCGCGCCTGTTTTTAAGTCGGCTTCAATCAAATTTGAAATATTTACAAACGCGCTTCTTGAATCAAGGCTGTATTCGCTTCGAGAGCTTTCCTGTATTGCTGACAAGAGATTTGGTTATTATTTTTTGACCGTCCCGCGTCTATGCGATCAAGCAGTTATTATGAAGAACGTCTTTGCTCTTAAAAATGCAGGATTTCACCCTATCATCAACTGCTTTGACAGTATGTCGATCGTATTTAAGAGATCCTTCTGTGAAGCACTTCTTACGACTGAAAACATTTCTTTTGTGTTTGAGTGTGATTCGTTATACAGCGATATTGTTAGAGGCTATATAAACAAGTCATTGGCTTCACATAACACAGTTCTATTTTCAGTGGGTCATTTTACGTCTTCTGTTATAGAGCGCGATATCTCAAGCCTTTGGAACTCACTTGATGGAGCAAAAAGAATGAATTTAGGATATCTTTCGCATAAGTTGTCAAATCAGGTTTTCTAATTATACATATATTTTTTCTTGGTTGCCTCTCCTCCGCGAAGGTGTCGTTCCTTTTTGTTTGTTTCAAGCACCTTTTGTGCTTGTTCAAACAGTTCTTTATTGATGCTTTTTAAGCTTTTGGTTATGTCCTTGTGTACAGTGCTTTTGCTTATTCCAAAAGTTTGAGCGACTGCTCTTACTGTTGACTTGTTTTCAATAAGATATGTGGCAAGTGTCACGCATCTTTCCTTTTTGCCAGAAATATACATCATACCTTGATCTCCGTTATGTTTTCTTATGACATATATATGTGACGATTATCAAAAAATTTACATAAAACAGGAAAAATATGGAAAATACAATTATACAAAATCAAAATGCAGTCGTTTTTGAGGGCCTCACCACGATATCCGCCCTTATAAACTCCAAAAAAGACGGAAGAAACGACAGAAAGATAAAAAAAATACTGTTTGACAAGGATAAATGCAAATCAAAGTCCCGTGAGCTGTCATTTCTCAAGGCAAATGCAGATATCCTTGGATACGAGCTCTTGATAGTATCGTCTGACGAGATAGATCAATATGCAAGCGGAAATACACATGGAGGTATAATTGCCGTTTGTGAGGAAAGAGTTATCCCTTCCCTTTCTGTTGATAAGGTGAAAAATGATGGCGTATATTACATTTTTGAGGGCGTTGAGGATCCTTATAATTTTGGATATATGATACGTTCAGTGTATGCTGCAGGTGCTGACGGTATTATTATGAGCCATAGGAATTGGCTTTCTGCGGCGGCGGTAGTAGCGAGATCTTCAGCAGGTACATCGGAGCTCATAGATATGTTTATCTCTGAGCCGGAGGAAGCGGCGGATATGTTGAAGGAGCTTGGTTTTTCTATCGTATGTGCAGGAATTCGTGACTCGAAATCTATTTACGAGGCTCCTATCAAGCCCCCTTTGTTGGTCATTGTAGGCGGTGAAAAGCGAGGAATATCTAGAAAGCTGCTTGATAAAGCAGACGAGGTGGTAAGAATCGACTACGGACGAGAATTCCGCGGTTCTCTGCCCTCTGTTGCTGCAACGTCGGTAATAGCATTTGAAATACTAAGAAAAATAAGAGAAAATTAAACAAAAATTATCATTGTATTAATTTTCTGGATGAAATAATATGATATAATTTTACAAATCATAGGTCAGGAGATAAAAATGTCAAAAAAGCTTGCCGTAATTGGCGTTGGAAATATGGCGAAAGCCATTATATCGGGGATAAAAAAAGCGAAGGTGCCTGTATCGCATTTCTATTTGTTTGATATAAATCCGTCACAGTGTGTCCCGCTTGTTGATGATAGGAGCACCGTGCTTGATAGCATTGAGGACGCTGTAAGATCAGCCGACTGTATTTTGTTGTCGGTAAAGCCCCAAAATTTTCCTGAAATTCTTGAAAAGATATCGGCATTACCTGAAGCCAAAGAAAAGCTTTATATTACGATCGCTGCGGGAATTACTGTAAAAACGATTTCAGAAAAGCTTGGTACGGATAATATCGTACGCGTACTTCCCAATGTTCCGATGCTCATATCCAAGGGTGTGTCGGTAATATGCTACAATGAAAAGGTCTGCGCTGAGGACTTTAAGTTTGTTGTTGACGTTTTTGAGTCTGCAGGAAGCGTTCTTAAGATAGATGAGAGTGAAATGAACAGAATAATTTGTGTCACGTCGTCCTCACCTGCTTACGTATTTAAGTTCATCAAGGCGATATATGACGGCGCTGTTGCTCAAGGACTTAGTGAGGAAGGACTGCTCACGGCTATTTGTGACATGATGATAGGTTCTGCTGAGCTTATTAAAAGTGGATTTGGAACGCCTGATGAGATGGTAAAAGCCGTTGCGTCAAAGGGCGGCACGACTGAGAGAGCACTTGGAGTGCTTGACGAAAACAATTTTGAAAAAATAATTGCCGATGCTATGATTGCTTGCACTAAAAGAGCAGATGAGCTTGGCGCAAAAAAATGAAAAGGAAGCATAAAAATTGAAGAAATATAATGAGGGTGAATCCCAGAATAAGAAGAGAAAATTCAACCTTTTCAATATGAATAAGGATGGGAAAGGAGTATATGAGCACGAGGACAGAAAGCCGACTCTTAAATTCTTTTTCAAGCTCTTATGGAGAAAATTTTCGGCAATACTTCAGCTTAATTTGCTCATGCTCATACACATAGTTCCTATCGTTGCGCTTGTATTCGTATTTTTTATGGGTGAAAAAACGCCTACGATAACGAATACTGCCTTCCCCGCTCTTTACGGAATTAATTTCATTGGTACGACGGGGGGCGCGCCTTTACTTGATATTTCAAGTATCAGTATGGGAATACCGGTTTTTTCTCCCGTGATTAATGTGGTAATTATCTCTGTAGCTGTTGTGTGGGCACTTACATTTGGCTGGCAGTGTGTGGGATCTGCATACGTTCTGCGCGGACTTTTCAGAGGTGATCCTGTGTTCGTGTTCTCCGATTATTTTTACGGTATCAAGCGTAACTTCAAGCAAGGCTTTTTGATGGGTCTTCTTGACGTGCTGATCATAGGAGTTCTTATAGTTGATCTTGCTTTCTTTGCGAGCAACGGCGGATTTATGTATTTTGTGATATTCGCAATTATGTTCTTGTACATGATAATGCGATTTTACATATATCTTATGCTTATTACCTTTGATCTTAAGATCACAAAGATAATAAAGAACTCGCTTATATTTACCGCTC
Organism: Eubacteriales bacterium; assembly: GCA_045633625.1. Taxonomy (GTDB): domain Bacteria; phylum Bacillota; class Clostridia; order Oscillospirales; family CAG-272; genus HGM12713. The sequence continues at coordinate 101,254 of JAZQYP010000035.1, read as the reverse complement.
TTGGAATCAAGAGAAACCTTATGGCAGTTCTTGGTATTGCGGCACTCATCGCTTTGAACTTCTTCCTTATGATCTGGCTTGTTCCTTCCGGTATCGCACTTCCCCTTCTCTTGCCATTGCTTTATCTTATGGGTACGCTCGGATTTATCACTACTTACGCGGCATACCCTGTGATAGACAAATATATGATAGCACCTTACGTAAAGAAAAATAACGAAGACGACGTAGAAAACGAAGAAGTGGAAGAATAAAAGAAAGCCCGCAGGCATTTGCCTGCGGGCTTATTATGTTTAATTATGCTCTCTTTGCGAGAACGTCTGTTTCGTATTTCTTTACCTCGTCAAACCACTCGGTGCCTGCGGGAACGCCGCAAACACGGCAGTACTCTTCCCAAACGTCACCCCAAGGAAGCTCCTGAAGTGCTTCCTGAAGAACGAAGAGCTCAGTGAAGTTCTCAGCATCCTGAAGTGCCTTGAGCTTTGCGTGAGGAGCGAGCATTGCGATAAGCATTGCCTTTCTGAAGTTGCGAAGACCAAGTGTCCAAGCCGCGATTCTGTTGATGCTTGCATCAAAGTAATCAAGAGCTATAAAGATATCGTCAAGTCTGCCACTTGCAACGATCTCCTTTGCGATCTCCTTTGTCTCGTCATCAAGACGAATTACGTGGTCGCTATCCCATCTTACCGCACGTGTTACGTGAAGTGCGAGCTTCTTAGAGTAAAGAAGGAGTGCAGAGATCTTGTCAGAAACGACCTCAGTGGGATGATAGTGACCGTTGTCCATAAGCGGAACGATGCCACGGCTGAGGGTATAGCCCATGCAGAACTCGGAAGAGCCGACTGTGGTGGACTCGAATCCGATTCCAAATACCTTGGACTCAAGGGTTACGAATACCTTGGATTTATCGTAAGGAACCGAGAGGATCTCATCAAGAGACTTGAGATAACGAGCTCTGGGGCCGAGTCTATCTGCGGGGATATCCTTGAATCCATCGGGTATCCAAATATTCATAACACAAGGTATTCCGGTCTCCTCGGCAAAATATTCAGCTATTTTTACGCAAGCCTGACCATGTCTTACCCAGAATGCTCTTATTTCTTCATCTGCAGAAGAAAGTGTGAGGGACGCTGCCTTGGGGTGAGAGAAGAAGGTGGGGTTGAAATCAAGGCCCATGCCCTTCGACTTTGCAAACTCTACCCATTTTGCGAAGTGCTTGGGAAGAAGCGCATCTCTGTCTGCCCATTCGCCGTCCTCAAAAATTGCATAGCAAGCGTGAACGTTTACCTTCTTTGCTCCGCCATCGAGCTTCATAACCATTTCCATATCGGCAAAAAGCTCCTCGGGATTGCGTGCGCTTCCGGGGTAGTTGCCCGTTGTCTGAATTCCGCCGCTGAGCTCGGAGTCGCTGTCAAAGCCCCTTACGTCGTCACCCTGCCAACAGTGCATAGATACGGGAATGCTCTTAAGCTTCGCGATGACCTCGTCGGTGTCGATGCCGAGAACAGCGTATTTTGCTTTTGCAAGTGAATATGCTGTGTTCATATTAGTACCTCTCTATTATTTTATAATTTTAATTTCAAAAGAATTTCTTATTGCGTCTCTTGCTTCCTCGACCGACTTGAATTCACCGTTCGCGATCATAAGGGAAAGAAGATTTCCAAGCGACGTTGCTTCAACAGGACCTGCATATACTGTCATATTACAGTATTTCGCAGTAAGCTCGTTGAGGAAGTTGTCCTGACAACCGCCGCCAAAGATGTTTACGGTCTCATATTTGACGCCCGTCATCTCGGAAAGACCCTTAATAGTATCGGAATAGCTCATAGCAAGGCTGTGATATACACAGCAAAGGAGAACGTCAGTGGGCATGTCGGGAGCACCGCAGTACTCGCGGATAGCACCTATCATTGACTTTGGAGCAAGGAATGCTTTGTCATTTACGTCAATTCTATATTCAGTGTCGCCAACTGCTCTTGCCATATCACAAAGCTCACCGAAGGAATACTTTTGGAGCTCCTTCTTTATCGACTGGATTATCCAAAGTCCCATAATGTTGCTGAGAACTCTATATGTATGGTTATATCCGCCCTCGTTGGTGAGGTTGTTCTTCTGTGCTACGTCTGTGGCATAAGGTATCTTCGATTCAAGTCCCATAAGTGACCAAGTACCTGAGCTGAGGTATACAGATTTGTCGGTAACTGCGGGAGATGCAAGATATGCGGACGCTGTGTCGTGAGAGGGTGCGTGAAGAACGGTAAGATTATATCCAACCTTCTGTGCAATTTCGTCGGAAAGCTTTCCAACAACCTCTCCGGGCTGTGCAAGCTTCGTAAAAAGCTTTGTGGGGTAACCAAGCTTCTCGATAAGCTCAAGATCCCACTCGCCTGTCTTAATATCAACAAGCTGTGTGGTCGATGCATTTGTGTATTCCTGAGATGCAACACCTGTAAGCTTGTAATTAAGAAGGTCAGGCATCATAAGAAGCGTTTCTGCCTTATCAAGCTGCTCGGGATTCTGCGTTTTAACCGCCATAAGCTGATATATGGTGTTAAAGATCTGCTTCTGAATTCCTGTTCTCGCGTAAAGCTCTGCTTCGGGAATGATCTCATATACCTTATTGTCCATTCCGTCGGTTCTCGAGTCGCGGTAAGCAACTGTATTGCCGATGATCTCTCCGTTCTTGTCAAGAAGCGCATAGTCAACACCCCAAGTGTCGATTCCAAGGAATGAGGGCTCTTTGCCGATCTCCTTACACTTTGCAATTCCTGCTATAACGCTATTCAAAAGTCCTTCAAAATCCCAGCACTTTACTCCGTTATTATCGGATGCACCGTTTGGGAAGCGGTAGACCTCTTCGAGAATTATTTTGCCGTCCTCAACGTGACCGAGAATATGACGTCCGCTCGATGCACCGATATCAACGGCGAGATAATACGTAGACATAAATACCTCCTTATATATAAAACAATATAATTATCTATATTAAATTTTACCACATATCAAATATATGTAAAAGGACTTATTTTGACAACATTTATATCTTTTTTTGCACAAAACACTTGATTTTTGTTGTGTTTGCTGATAGAATATAAAAAACGATTCAAGGGGTGCTGTATGAAAGACGAAATATTAAAAAAATTATCAGAGATAACCGAGGAAGAAAGACAACTCAGTGACCCTCACAAGCATATAAAAACGAATATGTATTGGGGAGCTGATAATTTTCAGGTGGAGATGAGCAGAGTTGCGCTCAGCTCTGAGGGATCGTATAACTCTCCCGTGCTTGTCAGAACACATACGCGTTTTGCCGACTTCCCTGCTCATTCGCATGATTATATTGAGATGATGTATGTGTATATCGGTGCTATAACTCACGTGATAGGTGATAAGGAGATAAAGACCGAGAGCGGAGACATTATTCTGCTCGGTCGTAATACAAAGCACTCACCAAAGCGCGCGGAGCGCTCCGACATAGGAATAAATTTTATCATTTCGATCGATTTCTTTGAGGCTCTTATCAACAGACTCAGACTTGAGGAGCTTATAACCGACAATCCTATTGACAGTCTTTTGCTTGATGACGATTCGCAGTATTTTATATTTCATACCTCGGGCATTGTTGGTATAGAGAATCTTCTTGAGAATATTATTTCGTCGATAGTCAATGAAAAAAAGATAATGCCGTATATTCTTGAGCGTGAGATGGAGCTTCTTTTGTGCTATCTGTGTTTTATGCCCGAGGAGCTGACCGAGCATTCTACAGTCAGGGTATATTCCAACGAGATCAAACGAATAATTGCAAATTACATACAAACGTCGTATAAGAATGCTAACCTTGGAGATTTGTCGGTGCTTGTAGGCTTTACACCGACGTATATGAGCCGTTGGATAAGAAAAAATATGGATACCACGTTTAAGGACCTATTGCTTGAGAAGCGATTTGACGTAGCATCTGATCTGCTTGTAAGAACAAGTATGTCGGTCAGTGATATACTCAATAGCGTGGGATATGAGAACAGTAGCTATTTTCACAAGCAATTTATGGCACGTTACGGTACGACACCGAGAGCGTACAGAAAAACACAAAAGAAGGTGTGACCGCTTGGGTCACACCTTCTTTTTTATTTCGTGGAGAATTTATAGATTGTTGTATAATCGTATACCTCGCCGACCTCAAGGATCGAGTTTGTAAAGTTCTCGTGATTGGGGCTGTCGGGCATCTTTTCGGTCTCAAGACAGATAAAAGAATACTTGTCAAGCAGAGTGCCGTTTTTGAGAGGATGAGCGGGATCCGTCGGCTCATTGTAGGTGTAGATCTGAATACAAGGCTGATCGGTATACATCTCAAGGAATCTTCCGCTCTCTTTGTCATAAACAGTAGCGCGAAGCACGGGCTCAGAGGTCTCTCCGCCCTCAAAGATGAAGCAAGCGTCATAGCCTTTACCGTACTTTATGTTGATGTCATCAGCCTCTATGTCTCTTCCAATCTCCTTGGGAGTTCTGAAATCAAAAGGAGTGCCGGTTACGTTACATATCTCGCCCGTGGGGATAAGCTCCTCATCAGTAGCCAGGAAAGCGTCGGCATCAAGCATAAGTATCTGGTCGCGAACCGTTCCTCTATTATATCCTCCAATGTTGAAATAGGAGTGATTTGTCATATTAAAGGGCGTTTTTTTGTCGGTAGTTGCCTTGTAATTGATATGAAGAGCGTTATCATTTGAGAGCTTATAGGTAACCTTTACGTCTACGTTTCCAGGAAAACCCTCCTCGTCATCGGGCGAGAAATAGGTTAGCTCAAGAGTAGGCTCGTCCGCATCGATAGCAGTGGCTTTCCAAAGCTTTTTATCAAATCCCTCTATACCGCCGTGAAGCTGATTGGCGTATTCATTCGACGTGAGCTTGTACTCTTTGCCGTCAAGTGTGAACGCAGCATTTGCTATTCTGTTTGAATATCTGCCGATCGTTGCGCCCTGATAGCCTTTGGCAGTCATATATCCTTCAAGTGTGTCAAAGCCACCGATTACGTCGGCAAGTCTTCCCTCTCGGTCAGGCATAAATATGTTTGTGAGTGTTGCGCCGTAATCAATGATTCTTACTTCTGCGCCGTTTTTGTTTTTAAGTGAGTATGAGAAAACCTCTCTGCCGTCAGGAAGTTTACCGAATGTGTTTTTTATAATGCTCATTTATTATTCCTCGTATCCATATGGATTTTTTCTTTGCCAGTTGTAAGCATCGCGGCACATTTCCTTGATGCCAAACTGTGCCTTCCAGCCAAGTACCTTATAGGCTTTTTCGGGATTTGCATAGCAAGCGTCAATGTCACCGGGACGTCTGCCTGTGATCTTGTAATTTATCTTAAGACCCGATGCCTCCTCATATGCTCTGACAATTTCAAGAACAGAATATCCAACACCCGTTCCGACGTTGAAGCATTCAACGCCTTCGGTTTTCTCTGCTCTGTCAAGTGCCAAAAGATGAGCTTTAACAAGATCAACTACGTGAATATAGTCGCGTACACCCGTGCCGTCAGGAGTGTTGTAATCATTACCAAATACCGAAAGACACTCTCTGCGTCCCGAACCAACCTGCATAACGTAAGGTAAAAGGTTGTTAGGGATTCCCTGCGGATCCTCCCCGATAAGACCGCTCTCATGCGCTCCAATAGGGTTGAAATAGCGAAGGATAGATACCTTCCACGAGTTGTCAGAACGCCAAAGATCGGTGAGTATTCTCTCGATCATAAGCTTTGTTTCACCATAAGGATTTGACGTGGAGAGCGGGAAATCCTCTGTTATAGGCAAAGATGCAGGGTTTCCGTAAACGGTTGCGGATGAGCTGAATACTATGCACTTCGCACCGTATTTTTTAAGCAGTTTGCAAAGATTAAGTGTGCCTGTAATATTGTTGTGATAATATTCAAGGGGCATAGCGCAGGATTCACCTACTGCCTTAAGACCTGCAAAATGTATGCAACTTTCAATTTCATTTTCTACAAATACCGTCTCAAGCTCATCATAGTCAAGAAGGTCTATTTTATAGAATTTGAAATTCTTGCCTGTTATTTTTTTTACGCGCTCTACAGCGGTTATTTTACTATTGGAAAGGTTATCTACACAGACGATTTCCCTGCCTGCATTAAGAAACTCAACCATAGCGTGCGAACCGATATATCCGGCACCGCCTGTAATAAGAATTGCCATTTTTTCTCTCCTTACGATAATTTTTTAGGGTATATTCCCTCGTCTATAAGCTTTTTGATTCCTGCCTTGACGTATTCCTTGTCCTCTTTATAGGTGACTCCGTACCATTGTCCTGTTGTACTGTATACCGTGACCTCACAAAGCCCTTCGGTCATAAGATCCTTAACGGCAGTCGGTAAAAAGTATTCGGATTTCTCTTCATTTATGCGGTGCTCAAGGAATTCCTTGAAATGGGTCTCGACGTGTTCGAATATGTCGGGAGTAAAGCCCCAGCTGTTCATCGAAACTATCGTATCGTCGGGAAGAAAATTCTTTTTGCCGTCAAGCTCATAATAGGCACCGCTTGTGGAATTGTATATCTTTGTTCTCTCAACGATATCTACAAGCCTTCCGTCAGCGGCCTCGCACACTCCTCTCGATACGCTTCCGTGTTCGGTGAGGGTGTTGGCAAGCTTGTAGCCTATAAGACAGTAGCTTGACTTATCAGAGACGTTTTCTTTTTTAAGGTGCTCGGCAAGCTTCAAGAAGCAGTCATATCCGTAAAAGTCGTCGGCGTTTATAACTGCAAAGGGCTCATTAACGGTGTGTCTTGCCGCAAGCATTGCGTGTGCCGTGCCCCAGGGCTTTGATCTTCCTTCGGGCACCTTATAGCCTTCGGGAATATCATCAAGAGCCTGGAAGGCGTAATCGACCTGTATTTTGCCTTCAAATCTTTTACCAATGGTATCTCTGAAGCTTTCGTAATTTTCTTCTTTTATGATAAAAACGACTTTGTCAAAGCCTGCACGAATGGCGTCGTATACCGAATAGTCGATGATAAATTCGCCACATTCTCCAATAGGATCTATCTGCTTAAGACCGCCATAGCGAGAGCCCATTCCTGCTGCTAAAATCATTAAAGTCATAGCGTTCTCCTTTATGGGTTATTTTTGATAATTATATCACGCGAACAAGTTTTTGAGATTTCAAAAAAGTATTGTTTACACTTTGTTTACATCTTGGTTCCTACATTCTATTGACCTTTTTATCATAATGTGGTATAATGTCTCAAATGAGACAAACGGAGGAAAATATGAATATATTCGATATCTTTCCCGACGTGAAGAAAAATCGCATTTTTTTCAACGCAGATGAGGCAAATATAAAGAAATACCTTTCTGGTGACGCACTTGACGTTGTCGACTATAAATCACAGGACGTTATTATATCCCCGAGGGCAGACGAGGTAAAGGTAGGTATCGTTCTTGAGGGTAAAATAGAGATAGCCGCTCCCGAAAATGCCCATAAGGTGTTACTTAAAACTGCAGGCAGAGGTACGATTTTCGGTATCGCAAATCTTTATGCAAGCGCTGACGGATTTCCGACACAGATCTCAGCAAAGACCGACACAAAGATCCTTTTTATATGCCCTTGTGCCTTTCGATCGATGCTCGAATCTGATGTTATTCTTATGAAAAATTTCCTTGCTTTTTTAAGTGGAAAGATCGCTTATCTTAACAAAAAGATCGTTTCCTATACTGCGGGAAACACCGAGCAAAAGCTTGCGTACTTCATCTATGAAAACTCTGTTGATGGATCATTTTCAGCTGATATCAGCATTTCGGATATTGCCGTGATGCTTGATATGGGGCGCGCTTCCCTTTACCGTGCGTTTGACGATCTTGAAAATGACGGTATAATAAAGCGAGAGGGCCGTAAAATTTACGTGCTTAACAAAGAAAAACTTAAAAAAATATATACAAACTAAGGAGAGACAACAATGAAAACAACAAAATTTTTAGCACTTATTCTTGCGTTACTTATGATCGCTATGGCAGCGGTATCTTGTGGACAAAAGCCCGACACTGAGCTTGAGATAAAGATAAATATGCTAAACGGTACGACGGCACTTGGTATGGCAAAGATGATAGTTGATGCAAACAACGATGCAGACGAAATGAATTACAATATCGAGCTTTTTACTTCGGCTGACGGTATAACAGGCCCCATAGTTTCGGGTGAATGCGATATCGCAGCGCTTCCTACAAACGTCGCAGCAAAGCTTTATAAGGCAAGTGGTGGAAAGGTACAGCTCCTTGCAGTAAATACACTTGGAGTTCTCTATCTTCTTCAGAACGGCACTACGGTCACAAGTTTTGAGGACCTCAAGGGCAAGACGATATATCTTCCCGGTGCCGGCTCTAATCCCGAATATATAACTGCCGCACTTCTCGAGGCAAACGGTCTTAAGGTCGGCGAGGACGTTATTCTTGACACAACGTCATATCCCTCTCCCGATGCCCTTCAGACTGCACTTGTGAGCAATATTGCAGGTGTCGAGCTTGCAGTTCTTCCCGAGCCCAAGGTTACCGTGACACAGATGAATAATTCCGCTGTTCAGATAGCTATGAACTTTACTGATAAGTGGGAGGAGGTCTACGGAGAGAATACGCTCGCACAGGGCTGTCTTGTTGTAAACACAGAATTCGCAAAGACTCATCCCGAGGAGCTTGCAAAGTTCCTTGAGGATTATAAGGCATCTGTTGAGTACGTTATGAGCGGTAGCGATGAGGCGATCAATACTATCGTTGAGGCAGGTATCCTTCCCAAAGCACCGATCGCCAAAAAGGCACTTCCTAACTGTAATATCTGCTTCATTGACGGTGACGATATGAAGACTGCTATGACAGTTTTTTATGAAAAGCTTTTCGAGTCGAATAACGCATCTATTGGCGCTATTCCCGATGACGGCTTCTATTATTCAAAATGAATCAAACAATAAAGAAAATATTACGTATATTATTTTCCTTTGTTTTTTGGATCGGAGTATGGGCACTGCTCTCATATAAGGTAGGCAATACATTTCTGCTCCCATCTCCAAAGGACACTCTTTCGGCGCTTTCAGGACTTATAATAGACGGTGACTTTTGGCTTACGTCATTACGCTCACTCGGAAGAATCATAGCCGGAATACTAATCGCAGTAGTGCTTGGAGTACTCATTGCGGTGCTTACTGCAAAATGGAAGATAGCAGATGCGCTTATGACCCCTGCTCTTAGCGCGGTAAAGGCTACTCCTGTGGCGTCATTTATAATACTCGTAACATTTTGGTTCGAGAGAAACGAGCTTCCCATATTTATAACCGCGCTTATAGTTCTTCCTATTGTTTGCACTAATATAAGCGGTGGTATACGCTCTGTAAGCGTTGTTCTTGAAGAGGTAGCAAAAGTATATAAGCTTCCTTTGAAAAAAAGAATAACAAAGCTCTACGTTCCAAGTATTATGCCCTACTTTCTTGCCGCAATGAAAGCTTCACTCGGTATGGCTTGGAAGGCAGGGATCGCGGCAGAGGTGCTTTGTACGCCAACGTATGCTATCGGTACCGAGCTTTATTTTTCGAAAACGTATATGGAAATGCCCCAAATGTTTGCATGGACCTTTGTTGTTATAGTTTTCAGTCTTGTGATTGAAAAAATACTCATCTATTCGATCACGCAAATATCTGATAGACTGCATACGTCGGTATCGGAGGTGAAGGTATGATAAGATTTGATTCTGTTTCCCTCTCATACGGAGATAAAAAAATAATAGACCGACTTTCATTCTGCTTCGAGAGTGGAAAAAAATACGCTCTGATGGGCGAATCGGGTATCGGTAAGACAACGATCCTCGGAATTATTGCAGGGCTTAAAAAGGCAGAAAACGGTACTGTAGAAAGGGATAGCGATAAGGTGTCGTACGTTTTTCAGGATGCGCGCCTCTTCCCTTGGCTTACTGTCCTTGAGAACGTGATGCTTGTATCTAATGCACCTAAAGAAAAAGCGAGGGCTCAAGCAACGGCATTGCTTGCAGAGCTTGGACTTTCGGACACTCTCGATATGTATCCCGAAGAACTTTCGGGTGGTATGAAGCAACGTGTCTCTATTGCACGAGCGCTGATGTATAACTATGACATCTTACTCCTTGACGAGCCGTTTCGTGCTCTTGATGAGGTAACTGCAAAGCAAGTTGCTGAATATATTTTTGACGTTTCAAGGGATAAAACGGTGATTTTTGTTACACACGATAAAAGTGATGCGCAATATGCCGATTATCTTGTAAATATAAGTGAGTCCCCGATAAGCTCCTTTTCTTTGGTAAAAAGTAGCACCGAAAGGTCTGAATAATAACATTTGTTATAAGGCAATACTCCCGATAGATTTAGTTCTATCGGGAGTAATTTTATGTACTATAATAAAGTTGAAATATGTGGGGTCAACACCTCAAACATTAAAGTCCTGACAGATGATGAGAAAAAGATATTGATGCAAAAATGCAAGGCGGGTGACGAGAGTGCCCGTCAGGAGCTTATTTACGGCAATTTAAGGCTTGTTCTCAGTATAATTCAAAGGTTTACAAATCGTAAGGAAAATATGGATGATCTTTTTCAAGTTGGATGTATCGGTCTTATCAAGGCGGTCGACAACTTCAACACCGAATACGACGTTAAATTTTCTACCTATGCAGTGCCTATGATAATTGGTGAAATAAGACGGTATTTGAGAGATAACAATGCAATAAGAATAAGTCGTTCGCTCAGAGACCTCGCCTATCGTTCCCTTCAGGCACGAGAGGAGCTTGTAAACGAGAAAGGCAGTGATCCTACGGTCGAGGAGATCGCAAAGCGACTTGGTGAGAGCACCGATGCTGTCGTGCGGGCTATGGAAGCGATAATTGAGCCTATTTCCCTTTACGAGCCCGTATATAACGAAAGTGGAGATTCAATATACGTTATGGATCAGCTAAGTGACAGCGACAGCTCTGATGAGATATGGCGGGAAAATATTATTTTGCGCGAGGCTATGGAGAAGCTCAGCGAGAGGGAGAGAACGATAATCAATATGAGATATTACAAAAACAAGACCCAAATGGAGATTGCCGAGGAGATAGGAATCTCGCAAGCGCAGGTATCAAGACTTGAAAAAGGCGCACTTGAAAGAATGAGAAAGCAATTATAAAGGCGGTACATTATGTACCGCCTTTATCATTATTTCTTTTTGTTCTTTCTCTTGAATATCTTGCTTCTGAAAAGGATTATGTTCATTACAAGGAAGAATGCGACAAAAATTATCATCGTCATTATAGGCTTCTCGGGAGCGAGGGTTGCGAGGAACATCATCGGGAAACCAAATACTATCGCGGGGAAATTCTGGTAGACCATATTATCTGCCGCAGGAGTCTTGAAATCCTTATCTATCTCACGAAGAAGAATTGTTCCCGTACTTGCCGTACCGGTGAGCATTCCGTACATCATAAGGAACTGCTGCTGTGCATATCTCGGGAAAAGAGTCTTTGCAACGATAAGGTTGTATACGTACGTTATGATAAGTCCTGCAATTCCGAGGATAAGCATTATTCCCCAATAGTTTTCAAGAATATCAAGTCTTATCGCCGCAATTCCCGCAACGACCATTATGTCGAAGAAGAAATTACTGATTCGTGTAAGAAGGAAGTTGTTTGAATATTCCTTATTTACGATCTTTACCTTTTTAAGAAGGTTGAATACAAGCTTAACGAGAGTAGCCGCCAAGACACCAAGCAGGAAGTTGAAGCCATAGATCACTGAGCGCATGCCGGGAAGCAATGAGCCAAGAAGCGCCATAAGTCCGTATGCGAGGACGTATGCTACAGCGACGAGTGCAAACTGAATAGTCATCTTATCGATGCTCTCCTGCATAGGAATCTCGTTCTTTTCCTCGATGTCACTCATATTGAGGACTTCCTCAGTTTCCTCGTATTTCTTTATTCTTGACTTTCTCTTTATGATATTCAGGTGAATAACTCCTCCAATACTTGCGCTGAGGAAGCCGAGAGCCGCTATAGTAAGACCAAAGCTCTTACCGCCGTCAAAGCCATATTCTAACTCATATATAGAGCCGTAATTGAGCGCCTGACCTGTTCCCTGACCGTATCCAAAGGGTAACAGAACTCCTGCCGCTGAGAAGAATCCAGAAATAAAAAGTGCTGCGATAAGTGTGATTCCAAATCCTACTATTGCCTGAAGCAAGTATGTAGAAACTGTGGTAACACCCGTATTGAAGATCTCGGTTACACGTCTTTTTGAGAGCTTTGTATTCGAGGACTTAAGTGTTGATGCAATAAATCCAAGAGCCAAGGTGTGATATGTAATAAGCTCAAGCATTGCGGTTCCGTTATCTCCAAACATTTTTGATTCAAAGAATACGTTGCCCGTAATTGCCTTAAATATTGCGGCAACTATGAGAAGAATTGCTCCACCTACAACCGACGTAGGAATAAGTGAGTTTTTAAGGAAAGGAATACTTCTTCTTAACACGTTGCCGAGAAGAAGGCTGCCAAGAACGGCAGACATAACCATTATAAAGCCCCATACACTAGAGTCCCAAAAATTTGACATCGCTTTCTCCTTTTACTGTATTTTTGTGTCGATAATATATGTTTACGTACTTAAGAGCATTGAAATGCTTGTCACCCTTAAGCTGAAATACCTGTTTGTTATAGTAGATATTGAGCTTATTTCTACCAAGCACCGAGAGGGCCATAGTGTCCGCAAAAGGAATGATAAATTCATTTTCAGCGCCCTCGTCAATGACTATTTTGTCACCATACAGTGAGATAGCCGCATCCTTTCTGAGAAGGTTTTTGTTCTTGTAGACGATAACCTCGGAAAAGGACGAATGCTCTCTATACATAGGTTTGTCAAAGTAGTCTTCGACAGCAAGATTATTTACAAAATCCCTTTGGTACTCGTACCAATCGTTCACGAACTTAAAGGGGAGCTCTCCACTTACAGGCTCAAATTCTTTTGAGGGCAGATATCTTGCCTTCAGACCGCATTTTTTACATTCGACGGTATCACCCTTGCTGAAAAATGTTGAAAGTCCGCAATGTGGACAAACGTAAAGAACACGCTCAAGATATTCGGCGTTCTTTTTCGAATAGTAAAGACCGTCGACGCAGGCCTCGTTTACGTAAAGCTCCTTTTGAACCATCTCATATATCTCGTCGTTGGTCATAGAAGCATATTCCTCGGGCTCTACTATGCGGGATACGTATGAGCGCATGCTTCCCTTTCGGATCTTGTCCGACCATCTGGGCTGAATGCCGTAGCCACCCTCGATACGGAAGAACGCGATAGGAAGGCCTAATTTTTTAATGAGAAAGGATATAGAGGGATTCATATATTCGGTCTTTCCGCTATACGTGCGGTTTCCCTCGGGAGCGATAGCGATCGTTCCGCCCTCCTTAGCAACTCTCATACAGTTTATAACTGCATGGACATCAGTTGTCTGTTTTTTGATTGGTATTGGAGCTACAAGGTATTTGATTATTGACGAGACCCAGCCGTTAGAAAATATATCCTCGGTTGCAACGTAATAAATCGGTCTGTCAAATGAAAAATCGACAAAAAATTGATCAAAAACAGTTTGATGGTTAAGCAGGATAAGATACGGTCTTTTTGTTTTATCCTTAAATTTTTCCATCTTTACGCCGTATTTTATGACCGTAAAAATTTTTACTGCCCAGCTCGCGACAAATCTTATTATGCGGTGGCGGGGTTTTATCCATTTTTTCGTTTTTTTCTGATCCGTCATAATAATCCTCCGCGAAATTCAGAAAAATAATTTATTGTTAAGACATTATAACATAAAATTGTGGAGAAATCAACAAATTTTGAAAATTAAAGAATTAAACACCGTATTTTTTTCTAATACGGCTTACGTAATTAGGATCATTATAGCCGTATATTTCTGCGGCTTCGTAGAGCTTCAGGTTTTCTCTTTTGATCAGGTCGTCTATCTTTGAGAGCTTCGTCAGGTTCACAAATTTAATAAATGAAATACCGTTTGCCTTCTTAAATACGGCACAGAGATATTCGGGAGTTATATGAAGTGCGTCTGCCACTTCCTTTTGTGTTATCGGTTCGTGAAGATGGCTGAAAACGTACTCCTTTGCTCTGTCGGCATATATCGATGATTTGAGCTCTCGTGGGTTCTCAGATTGCTTTGAATATTCAAAGATAAGCTCGAGAAACAGAGCCGACAGTAAAAGCTCATTCTCGGGGGAAATGGTGTGAATCTGTATAATTTTGTCTATAAGCTCGTGGCATCGTCCGTATTCAGACAAAAGCAAATACTCAGGCACGCGGATAGCCCCATCTTTTTTTGTGTCGAAGACGTCGTATTCAAGACTGAAGCAAACTGTGCGGTGCTCATGAAATGAGAAAGAAGAAATGTAAGTCTCTTTGTCAAATAAATTAAAGGACACAGCATATTTTTCTTTTGATATTTTATTGGTTGTCATCTGTCCTTCGGAAATATAGCTTATCTCTATTCTGTTTTTTCTTACGGGTAATATTTTTTCGTATTTTTCCGCACCGAAGAAATGGGCAAAAAGTGTTTTTGGAAGTGTATTTATTCTAATATATCTCATAGATAGACTCCTTGAATTGATGAAATTATTTTAACAAAATATCTTAATTTTGTCAAGAATATGTTAATATAGTGTATTGAAAAAACACCTCGCTCGATTTATACTTATCTTGACAATAAAATTCTTTTTGGAGGAAAATATGAGCAAGTTTTTCGATACACATACACTTGAGATAGGTCAGGCGACAGAATCTCCTTTTCTTAACAAAATTGATATTTATCAAGACGGTACGACACCTATGTATCGTGATACCGACGGTAAGCTCTGGGCTATGAGTGGCCACTCGCACAAGGGACATATCGCTATGTTTTGCGGTACGAGCCTTGACGATATGAAGTATATGTACCGCATCGAGACAAATTTCAGCGTTGGAAATGCCGAATATGCGTTTGACAAGATAAAATATCCCGAGGGCGTAAAGGCGCGTGGCAGTATTTGGCCCTTTGGACTTTATATATGCCCCGGCACACATAGATTTTTCTGCTTCTTCCATAATGAAACAGGCTGGAATGGAAGAGGTACGGCATATGATTCCTTTGGTTATTGTCAGATACCCCATTTTGATTCAGATTTCCGTCATATAGGTCTTATGCACTCGGATGACGAAGGTAAAACCTGGACATTTGATCGCTGGGTGCTTACCGCAAATCATGTTTGCTTTACAGAGAAATTTATTCCCGAAGGAATAAATGCGATCGGTCAGAAGGCGGGCTCGATTGGTCTTGGAAGCGGGGACTTCTCTTTCTTTGTTGAGCCCGACGGCGAGTATATGTACCTCATTTACAATATTGCGCAGGTAAATATGGATAAGGGCATTTGGGAGCATTGTGATACTTACATAGCGCGCACACGTAAGCGTACAGACGGTATTATGGGAGATTTCGTTAAATACTATGACGGCGCATTCTCTGAGGCGGGAAATCTTGGTCGCGAGTCGATAATAATTCATAATACGTGGCACACAAGAGTTGTATATGCCGAGAAATACGGACTATTTCTTGCTACATCTTCCCCTCTCTCCACCGAGGACGAGAAGGCATTCCCCGCTGACGTTATGGAGATTCGCTCAAGTGAGGATATGATCCATTGGAGTGATCCTGTTACGGTTGAATATGACGGAAAGCTCTTTGGAAATCACTATATGGCTATTGTATCTGATGATAAAGGTGTTCAGCCGAATATAGTTGTTGGAGATAACTTCTCTATTCTTACCAATCACAACGGCACTGACGTAATAAGATACCCCGCAAGTATAGTTAGAAAATAAAATATTATATTATACAAGTACCCCGCAGTTCGATCGAACTGCGGGGATTTCTTATGACATATTATATCTATGCTTTACGGTTTCTTGCTTTTTCCAGATTTTCAACATGAAGTTTTGTGAGTCTTGTAATTTCAGCATAGTCATCGTTTTGGATAAGCTCGGGCTTTAGTATAGATATTCCCGTTCCAACACCGATTGCACCTGCATTTATAAAGGTTGCAATGGTGTTTTCATTTACCCCTCCCGTGCAGATAAACGGAATATGAGAAAGGGGACGCGTTATGTTTATAAGATAATCTACGTTTGCCTCTTTGATTGGAAACATCTTGATTATATCGGCACCTGCATTGTATGCGGTCATTATCTCGGTAGGAGTAAATGCACCGGGGACAGAGATAAGTCCTAATCTTTTTGTGCGCTTTATCAGCTTTACGTCGGTATTGGGGGAGTATATAAATTTTGCTCCTGCTTTGTATGCTGCGTCAAGATATTTCTTGCAGATAACCGTTCCCGCTCCAACAACTATCTTATCTCCCATTTTGTCAACAACTCGTTTTATAATGGCTCCCGTTTTCTTTGCGGTGTACTTATCACTCGGATCAAAGGTAAATTCAAGTATTCTTGCTCCGCCTTCGTATAGTGCGTCTACACACCTTTCTATTTTGTCCTCTGCTACGCCACGGAACAAAACTATTAATCCGTGCTTATAAATTAAATCATGCATAATGCCTTACCTCAATATTCAAAGACTTTATCTTCTAATCCCTTGAAATAATATACAGTATCGTCCTTGGGTCTTATATCGGTAACTGTTCCCGTATAATGACGAAGGTTTCTTGGTGTGTAAGGACGTTTCAGTATTTCTTCAACGTTAACGTCGATTCCAAGTCCGGGCTTGTCGGGTATTTTAATGAATCCGTCATTGAATTCAACTTCTTCATTTGTAATTGCTTTTCTGAACGAGCCGTCGGTGAGCATAATCTCATGGATAACAAAGTTCGGGACGGTAGCCGCAAGTTGGAGTATTGCCGCATTTGAAATTGGTCCTGAGGGATTATGGAATGAGATCATAACGTGCTTTGCTTCTGCCATAGCTGCGATTTTTTTACCTTCCATAAGGCCGCCTGTGTGGAATACGTCGGGCTGTGCGTAATCAACCGCATCTTTTGAGAATATATCCTGGAATGCATATTTTGTATATGCACGCTCTCCTGCTGCTATCGGGATACGCGAGTGATGGCGTACGTAAGCTGTGGAGTCAATATTGTCAGGGGGACAGGGCTCTTCCATAAACATTGGCTTGAACTGCTCAAGCTCTCTAGAGATCTCTATTGCAGTTGTTGGATTAAAACGTCCGTGGCACTCTATAAGGAGGTCTACGTTTTCTCCCACAGCCTCTCTGACAGCTCCAACTATATCTACACTCTTGTGCAGCTGCTCTCGGCTGATTGTCATATGAGATGCACCGAATGGATCCCATTTAAGTGCCTTTATGCCAAGGGAGGTAGCTTGCTTAGCCTTCTTTGCAAAGTCGTCTGCTGTTCTTGCTCCTACAAACCAAGCATTAGCATACATCTTAACCTCGTTTCTCATTTTTCCGCCAAGGAGATTGTACGTAGGAGTGTTAAAATATTTTCCAGCGATATCCCAGAGTGCAATCTCAATGCCGCTGATTGCCGACATAAGAACGGCACCGCCCTTCCAGTATATATCGCGATAAACCTCAAAGCATATCTTTTCTATTTCAAGCGGATTTCTGCCAACAACAAGTCTTTTAAGATCTGCAACCATTCCTTCAAGGGATTGCTCGTTTGTACCGAGAGATGCTTCTCCCCAACCGTAAAGTCCCTCGTCTGTTTCTACCTTTATAAATGCCCAATTAGTTCTATATGCGTCAAAGGTATAAATTTTTACGTCGGATATTTTCATGATTTTTCTCCTTTATTTCTCTTTTTTCTTTGGCGGAAGAAGCGATGCAAGAATTCCCGAATCAATAGTCAGCTCGCTACCCGTAACGGTTTTTGAAAGGTCACTTCCGAGATAATATACACCGTTTGCAATATCCTCTCCCGTGGATTCTATGCCAAGGGGCCAGTTTGCTCGGCGTGTAGCCTCTTCTTCAGGTGTAATTCCCTCCCACCTGTCGGTCCTTATTGCTCCGGCAAGTATCGCATTTGCACGTATGCCATAGGGGGCAAGCTCTATAGCTATGGCACGTACCAATGAATTTAGACCGCCCTTTGATATACTGTAAAGACATCTTCCCCATATGCATTGCTTCGAATGAACGGAACTAATTACAACGATAGATCCTTTGTTCTTCTTTTTCATTATCTGAGCCGAATATTTACATGCAAAAAACGTCCCCTTAAGATTTGCATCCATTACGTTATCATAGTCCTCTTCGGTTGCTGAAAGAATATCGATGTTTATTCCAAGCTGAGCTGCATTAGCAACAAAAACGTCAAGTGTGCCAAGGTCATTTTCAATAGCAGTAAAGATGGTTTTTATTGATGACAGATCAGAAAGTTCCATGTGATAACCATAAGCCTTTACTCCGTATTTTTCTCGTAAATAGCCTACTGCATTGTTAAGCTGTTCCCTGTTTCTGCCCGAGATTGCCACGTCATATCCTTCAGATGCGAATTTTTCGGCTATAGCGAGTCCGGTATTTTTTGTCGCTCCCGTTATGAAAACTACGCTCATATATTTCTCCTTTATGTAATAAGATGATTTTATTGTAGCAAACAAAAGAACTAAAAACAATATATAAAAAGAGCAATATTTAAATAAAACGCTTATTTTGTGTTGACAAAATAAACGTTTATGCTTATAATTCTTTATGAGGTGATAAGATTGATAAATAAATTTTTTCTAGATCCCCAGCAGTTTGCTTTTGAAAACATTATTGTAATGCAATATACTCCAAGAAATCTTCACGCAAACATAAAGTCACGTGTAAATTCTTCATTCCTGTTTGTAATAGAGGGGTGCTATAGATATGATTTAAACAAAGAGACTTTTTACGTTTGTAGCGGAGAGATACTGTATATTCCGCGAGGAGCACAGTATACGTTTACTGTTGAAAGTGAAAAACCACGTTGTATTCAGGTCGAATTTGATCTGTATCGCCGTAATGAAAACGCAGTTGAGCCTCTTTGCTTTTTTGATGTTCCTACTAAGATGACTGCTACTGATGAGGCGAAAACGATATTCTTTGATCTTGCAGGAAGCTATTGGAAGGATAGCTTTATGACGTTATCAAATCTTTACCGTTTGCTTGCTATTTTTTTCGGAGAGGCTGATTACATCCTTGCGAACAGTAACGAGCGAAAAAAAATCATACCTGCGCTTAACTACATAAACAAAAATCCTCAATATGCGGTGTCAGTTATTGAGCTTGCAAAAATGTGTGATCTCAGCCCTTCACATTTCAGAAGAATTTTTAAATCTCTTATGGGAAAAACACCAATCAAATACAAAAATCAACTGATAATGTCTCATGCTTGTAAGATGCTTGATAACGGAAATATGAACGTAAGTGAAATATCGGGCGCACTTGGTTTTTCTGATATTTATACTTTCAGTCAAATATTCAAAAAGGAGATCGGAATTTCTCCAAGTAAATATACGTCAAACAAAGAACTCTCTTAAAATCAGAAAAAGCAGGAGATTTATTTCTCCTGCTTTTTTATGTCAAGCCGTATCGTGCCGATTATTATTGAAATAAGAGTGAATATCTCACAAAGAATTCCGCCTATGGAAAATACGAGGATATCGTATGCAAGCCACGCGGGCGAGCGGATAAAGCCGAGTCTGCGGATAGCCTTCGCATCCTTCATCTTATAGCTGATTATTGTTGTAATAGTACCGATAAGTGGGAAAAATTCGGTAATAAGATTAGTTACCGTTGGTTCTTTACCAAAAACAGCAAAGGTCAAAATATATGACGTAACGTATGCTGCAGCAAAGAAAATTGCCCACGCGATATGATCTGCGTGTGTCTTTTCCTTATACACGAATACAAGGGAGAGCGCCACGTTTATCATATTCATTATAGCTCCCGTAATTGCACCAAGCATAAAGAAGTTTACAGTAAAGAGTGCCGCTCCGCAAAGCTGGAAAATAAGAACGGAAGTCTTTTTCTTTAACTGATATGACGATATATTTGCCGCCATACCGAATATTCCGATTATTTGTGCGATTATTTCGATTGGTTCCATATTTACTCCTTAAATCGGTCTCTACAGTATATTAGCACAAATAGGGTGAAATGTCAATATGGGCACGAGAAGCGGAATTTGAACCTGTATTTGCGGTATTGTCTGTCATTTACTTCCTTGTCACTTTAAGTCACGTTTGGTGCGGAAAACGGGACTTCCGAACCCATATTTGCGACGTTATTTGTTATAACTGTTTATTCGCCTTGCGCAAATTAAGAAAAGCCTATGGCTTTTCGGGGTTCGTCGTCGGTTAGTCAGACAAAACAAAAAGCAGACCGACATATCGGTCTGCTCTTTGTTTGGTGCGAGAAACGGGACTTGAACCCGTACGGTGTAACCACACGCCCCTCAAACGTGCGCGTCTGCCAGTTCCGCCACTCTCGCGTGATGTCGTTTTCGCGACAACGATATTATTATACTACTTTTTTCCCAAATGTCAATACCTTTTTTGAAAAAAATTAAAAATATTTTTTTGTCTTTTTGTTTTTTAATTTCTCATATAATTGATGTAAAAATATTCCGAGGTAATTGTATGAAAAAAACAAACGTGAGGCTTGGATTTTTCTCTGTTATGCTTATCGTAGCCTTTATAATAACCGGAAACAAATACACCTTCATTTGCATTTTTGCTGCCACACTCCACGAGCTTGGCCACTTGATTGCCGCCAGCTTGATACGTGTGCAAATATCACAATTTGCTCTTGGGATTTTTGGTGCGCGACTCAAGATTGCAAATTCGGTTTATTCATATAAGCAAGAGATCTTTTTGTGTGTAGGTGGTCCTTTGGCAAATCTACTCTCTGCTTTACTTGCGTTTTTTCTCTTTGACGGTGAAAATGTGAATATATTTATAACCTTCTCTCTTTTTTTGTCATTACTCAATCTTCTGCCCATCCGTACCTTTGATGGGGGGAGGATATTTGAATGCTTGCTTATGCAAATGTTTTCTTTATCCTTTTCTAAGCGTGTCTTAGATATAATCAGCTTTCTTATTATCTTTTTTTTATGGTCGGTTTCGGTTTATTTTTTGCTGATATATGGCTCATCCTTGAACTTATTCATATTTTCTGCTTCTCTTTTCTCTTCCTTGTTCATTTCGGAAGGAAACAAGAGATTTTTGTAAGAATTAGCGAGATTTTATGCGAATTTTGCGAAATAAATCGCTTTTATCCTAAATAATGCGATATAATTCGGATTTTTCTTGATTTTTTTGAAAAATTATATTGCATTTTGTTTCAATATCTGCTACAATATTCGCATGGCAACGAGGGCTTGTCTTTTTTGCCTTGCTTTTTTTCAAAAACAAGATAAAAATTTTCAATTCAAGGGGTATTGATGCAGAATGAAGACTAAACTCATCGAACTCAAAAACATCTGCAAGTCGTTTGACGATGAACAGATACTCTCTGACATAACTTTACATATTTGCGATAAGGAATTTATAACGCTGCTCGGTCCTTCGGGCTGCGGTAAAACCACGACTCTTCGCATTATTGGCGGTTTTGAGACACCTGACAGTGGAGACGTTGTATTTGGTGGAAAGAAAATAAATGATGTCCCAGCATACAAGCGACACGTAAACACCGTGTTCCAGAGGTATGCTCTTTTCCCGCACCTTAACGTATATGACAATATAGCATTCGGTCTCCGTATTTCGAAGGTCAAGGAAGACGAAATAAGAACACGTGTTACCGAGATGCTGGAGCTTGTTAATCTTCGTGGCTTTGAAAGAAGAAACGTAACGCTTCTTTCGGGCGGTCAGCAGCAGCGTGTGGCTATTGCACGCGCTCTTATAAATCATCCCAAGGTTCTTCTTCTTGACGAGCCTCTTGGTGCGCTTGACCTCAAGCTCCGCAAGGATATGCAGAACGAGCTTAAGAATATTCAGCACAAGACGGGTATTACATTTATATACGTAACGCACGATCAGGAGGAGGCTCTCTCTATGTCTGATACCGTTGTCGTTATGGCTGACGGAAAAATACAGCAGATAGGAACTCCTACCGATATATATAACGAGCCTGTAAACGCGTTTGTTGCCGACTTTATCGGTGAGTCGAACATACTTGACGGCGTTATGCTTGAGGACTACAAGACAAAATTTGCAGGACAGACCTTTGAATGCCTTGATAAGGGATTTGCAAAGGGCGAGGCAGTTGACGTTGTCGTTCGTCCTGAGGACGTAGACGTCGTTCCTGTCGAAAAGGGTATGCTTACGGGTCTTGTTACGTCGGTTACGTTCAAGGGCGTTCATTATGAGATAATAGTTGATATAAAGGGCTTCAAGTGGATGATACAGTCTACCGATTACGTAGCACCTAATTCTACTATTGGTGTTTATATCGAGCCTGATGCTATTCACGTTATGAAAAAATCCGAATATTCTAATATGTTTGGTGACTACTCTACCTTCTCGGATGAGATGGATCATCTTTCTGACATTGTTGAGGAGGACGAGGAATGAAAAAGACGCGCTCTGTATTTGAACGGATAGCGGGAGCGCCTTACACCGTCTGGGCTTTGCTGTTTATTATTGCCCCCCTTCTTTTCGTGCTTTATTTCGCGTTTACCGACAGAAACGGCGCGTTTACCTTTGAGAACATCACGTCGCTCTCGCAATATTCGGGCACGTTTGTTATGTCGCTTGGATTTTCGCTTATCGCAACGACCGTTTGCCTTCTTATTGGGTATCCGCTTGCTTATTGTATGTCTAAGACGTCTGAGAGAACGCGCGGAATCCTTATGGTGCTTCTTATGCTTCCCATGTGGATAAGTCTTCTTATAAGAACGTATTCCCTTATGGCTCTTCTTGACAATGGCGGACTTGTCAGCTCCTTCCTTGTAAGCCTCGGATTTGAGAAGCTTACCTTTATAGGCACTGACGGCGCGGTAATTCTCGGTATGATATACGACTTTTTGCCGTATATGGTTTTGCCGATATATACTTCGCTCACAAAGCTTGACAAGCGTTATCTTGAAGCCTCGGCTGACCTTGGCTGTAATTCTATTCAGACGCTTACAAAGGTCATCCTGCCCCTTACAACCCCCGGCATAATTTCGGGCGTTACTATGGTTTTCGTGCCCTCGATCAGTACGTTTTATATTTCACAGAAGCTCGGCGGTGGTGCGTTTGACCTTATCGGTGATACGATCGAGAGACAGTTCCAGAATGCTGTAACCTACCACACGGGTGCGGCGATTTCTCTTGTAATGATGATACTTATTCTCATATCGCTTGCGATAATGAATAAATTTTCAGATAGCGAGGAGGAGATCATAGTATGAAATTCCTTTCTCGATTCTACATTTTTATTATTTTTTCGATACTGTATGCCCCGATTCTTGTCGTTATACTTTTTTCCTTTAACGAATCGGGAAACCTCAGTAGCTTTTCGGGCTTTACAGTCCATTGGTATGAGGAGCTTTTCAGGGACGGGCAAGCACTTGAGGCGCTTAAAAATTCTCTTATAATTGCAATTACCTCTTCGGTTTTGGCAACTATTATGGGAACCTTTGCCGCCTTCAGTATAGCTCATTCGAAGAGCAAGCTGTATCAAAAATCAATGACGACGGTATCAAACATTCCTATGATGAATCCCGATATCGTGACGGGTGTATCGATGATGCTTCTTTTTGTTGGTGTTGCATCAATTCTTGGATTCAAGAACTCCCTTGGTATTTGGACGATGATTATCGCGCATACTACCTTCAATCTACCCTACGTAATTCTTTCCGTATTGCCTAAATTCAAGCAGATGGATAAGAATCTCATTGAGGCGGCGCTTGACCTTGGATGTACGCCCACTCAAACATTCTTTAAGATTGAGGTTCCCTGCATACTTCCTGGAATTATATCGGGTCTTATGATGTCGTTTACGCTTTCACTTGATGACTTCGTAATAAGCCATTTTGTTAGCCATCCCGACATACAGACACTTCCCCTTTATATTTACAATCAGACGGCGCACAATGTTAAATTCAGCATGTATGCCCTTTGTACGATAATCATTATCACCATTCTATTGCTTCTCATAGCGGTAAACGTTGCGGGATCAAAGAAAAAAGGGGGTGCGGCAAGATGAAAAAATTAGCTTCTATTCTTGTGCTCCTTGTACTTGTTTCTTCCTTCGTACTCACTCTCTCGTCTTGTGGTAGTGAAAAGGAGACGGTGCTCTACGTCTATAACTGGGGTGAGTATATTTCCGACGGCTCCGAGGGTACACTTGACACCAACGCAGAATTTGAAAAATACTGTGAAGAGGTGCTCGGTCTTAACGTAAGTGTCAATTATTCGACGTATTCGAGTAATGAAAGCATGTATGCGAAGGTCAGCAGTGGCTCGGCAGTATATGACGTCATTATTCCCTCTGATTATATGATAGAGAGAATGGTGTCTGAGGATCTTTTGGCGCCTCTTGATTTGACGAAGATACCCAATTACGAGTTTATTGATGATAGATTTAAGGGCGATAACGTCTATTATGAGGATGACTCGGATAACACGTACTCGGTTCCCTATTTCTATGGAATGATCGGTATAATCTATAACGAAGATATCGTTGACGAGCTTGATGCAGAAAAGCAGAGCTGGGATCTTATGTGGGATGAGAAATATTCTCGCGATATACTCCAGTTCAATAATAGCCGTGACGCATTTGGTACGGCGCTCTATCGACTTGGATATGATGTAAATGAGGCGACCGACGAGGAGTGGTATGAGGCACTCGACACTCTCAAGGCACAGAAGGATATCGTTCAGGGATACGTTATGGATGAGATCTTTAACAAGATGTCAAGTGGCTCTGCCGCTATCGCTGCCTACTATGCGGGCGACTTCCTTACGATGTATGAGGACAACGATTCCCTTTCCTTCTATTACCCCAAGGAGGGTACGAACTCCTATATCGATGCTATGTGTATCCCCAAGAATAGCTCGAATTACGATCTTGCGCACGAGTATATAAACTTCATGTGTGCTAAGGAGATCGCGATTGCAAATGCGGAGTATACTTACTACGCATCCCCCTTGACAAGCGTTATTGAGGATGAGGGCTATCAGGAGACGATGGCAGAGGTTCACGAGGATGCTATAGAGATCCTCTATGGCGATATGGCGGCATCAGTGCCCACGCAGGCGTACCTCAATCTCTCCCCTGAAAGACTTACCTTTGTAAACGAGCTTTGGGAGGAGCTTAAGGTACAGAGCGGAATCAGCCCCGGTATATATGTTACCTGCGGCATAATTCTTGTGGCAATAATTGCGCTTGCAGTAAAGCATATCGTAACTAAAAAAATAAGAGAAAAATACTATACACCGTAAAAAAATCGGCACGCATTTGCGTGCCGATTTGCTTTATATATTATTGATCGTCGTATGATTCATTTTCGTCTGCTATCTCAAAGTCCTCTTTTCCGGCAGCACACAATTATTTTGCACAACAAATCATGTCTATATAAGGCTTTTCGAACATATTATTATCTTATAACGATTACCTGAAAGGCTATTATATGACAAGATTTGGAAGGTTTTTTATAAATGGAGTGATTCTCACCTTAGTTTCTTTACTTATACGTGGAATTTCGGTGAGTTTTAACGTATACGTTTCAAATAAGATCGGTGCCGAGGGCATAGGTCTATTTACTCTTATATCAACGGTCTATGGCTTTGCGTTGACTATTGCCACATCGGGTATAAATCTTTCTACTACGCGCCTTATCTCCGAAGCGCTTGGTAAAATAAACGACGAAAATTCAAATAAGATAAGTTGTATAGTTCGTAGGTGCGTAGCGTATTCTCTTGCTTTTAGCATAACAACTGCACTCGTGCTTTATATTTTCTCTGAGCCGATAGGAAGGTATATTTTACGCGATTTGCGTACCGTTGAATCACTGCGTATTCTTGCCGTCACACTCCCGCCAATAGCTGTATCCTCTGCTCTCAGCGGCTATTTTACGGCTGTACGAAGAGTCTATAAAAATGCAGGTATTCAGATATTCGGGCAGCTTGTGAAGATCTTTGCTACAGTTGGAATATTTGCACTTATTTTCACCTTTGACACCGAAAGTGCGTGTATTGCTATGGTGGTAGGTGGGGCTATGAGCGAGATCCTTTCCTTTCTTGTTCAGTGGGGACTGTACGCGTATGAAAGAAAGAGTGCTTGTAAGGATAAATGTGAAGAAGGATACAAAAAAATCGTCACAAAGAAGCTTCTTGGCATTGCTCTTCCCGTTGCCTTTAGCGCTTACGTTCGTTCGGCACTTATCACTATAGAGCATATACTTATCCCGATAGGTCTTGAGAAAAGCGGTAGCGACAAAACAGTGGCACTTGCATCATACGGAACGGTTCACAGTATGGTGTTTCCTCTCGTGCTTTTTCCTTCGGCAATACTTACCTCATTTGCAGGACTTCTTGTTCCCGAGGTGTCTGAGTCAAACGCACGCGAGGATAAAGCGAGGATTGACCGTATTGTGTCCCGTGTGATGCGCGCGGCTCTTATATTTTCGATTGGAGTGGCGGGGATCATCGGTTGCTTTGCGTACGATCTTGGTGCAGTGATATATCCTGATACCGATGCGGGAAAATATATCAGAATGATAGCGCCTCTCATACCTGTGATGTATATTGATTCCTCTGTTGATGCAATACTAAAGGGACTCGGTGAGCAGGTTTACTGTATGGGCGTAAATATTCTTGACTCTGCCCTTTCGGTAATTCTTGTCGTTATCCTGATCCCAAAATACGGCATTCTCGGTTACATAATAACAGTTTATTTTACCGAGCTTATAAATGCGTTCTTGAGTATTACAAGACTACTTTCCCTCTCGAAGGTAAAACCGCGAATTCTTAGTTGGGTGGGTAAGCCGCTTATATCAATAATCGGTGCCACGCTTATAATAAAGGTGATGTTTTCGGGAAATAACGCATATTTTGTATCAGACGTATTTATGCTCGTGTCGTATATAGTTATCTCTCTTGCAATTTACGTTTTGTTTTTATTTGCCACGGGATCCGTGAAGCCGTCGCAGGTGAAAAATTACAAGAAATATATTAAAAATGGGCTAACAAGATAAAAAGAAAGCCGACCTTATAAGGTCGGCTTTTGTTGTGGTGGAGACAACTGGATTCGAACCAGTGACCCCTTGCATGTCAAGCAAGTACTCTAACCAACTGAGCTATGCCTCCGCAACGAATGGTATTATATCATATTTTTTTTAGTTTTGCAATACTTTTTTAAAATTATTTTGATTTTACAGTTATTCTTAATATAATACTGCTATCTAAGAACAGCGGCAGATTAACTCTGCCGCTGTTCTGTGTTCAGCATCCACATTTGCCGAGGGGTCTGTCGTGTTTTTCGGGCTTATAGTCGGGCGGGCAAAATTCGGACGTCGGGAATGACATATGACGGAATATTGCACAAGGGTCGTCCTCCTCTGCCGAGATGCACTCCTTGTCGGGTATGCAATATTCGGTGGCGTTGATAAGATACTGCGCGGGTCTGACGATTCTTACTACCGAGAAGATGCCGAGAGATACGGTGAGGTATCTTCCATCTTCATCGTCATCAATAAAATTGCCGTGTATGGTGTGTGCAAGCGATTCAGGTACGTCATGACAGCTGCAGCAGCAACAACAGCAGCATTCGCACGGGTCATCGTACTCACGCACCTTTGTGTTAAGGATTATCGGATCGACTACCTCGACGATAGCAATGGGGACGTTCTTGGCGGCACAGCAAAGCTCGGGTGCACTGCAGAAATCGGAAGTGTCGGGGTTGCTCTTGAATATACTTACGTTGCTTTCACTGCCATAAAGTATGACCTTCTTTTCAAGAATTGCTACACCCTCAAATTCCTCAGATCTGCCGGGTCCGAGACACGCCTCGAAGCAGAGCTTGATATAGAACTTGATATTTACCGAATAAAATCCCCTGTTGAATCTAACGGGCTCGATGCCGATATACGTCCACGCTATACATGCGTCCTTTGCGCGAACGTTTGTTGTATGGGCAATAATGCTTTTGCCGTAATCGGTAAGAATTACCTTAACGTTTTCGAAGCAGTCTCTGTCACGGCAGGAATCAAGGACCTTGTTTGTTTCTATGCAAACTGTCTCCTTGTTGGGCTGACTCTGAGGACCGCAAGGAAATCTATTTTCTCCCATGATATTCTTTTTCCTCCTGATGTAATCAAAATGAGCAGTTCGCTCTTCTTTAACATAGTATGCAAGTAAGCAAAATTTGACAATAAATGAGCAGTTTTGAAAAAAAGAAAAAGAATTTATTTTTTTATAAAAAACTCCTTGCAAAAAAGGACAAAATATATTAAAATATATACATCTATTATTATTTACGTTTCGGGGGCTATATAATGCTTGTAAAGGGATTTGATAATGACAAATATATAAGTCTTCAGTCTGAGAAGATCTTAGAGAGAATAAAAAGCTTTGGCGATAAGCTATACATCGAGTTTGGCGGTAAGCTTTTTGACGATTTTCATGCGTCAAGAGTACTGCCCGGTTTTTTGCCCGACTCAAAAATAAAAATGCTTCTTCAACTAAAAGAAGAGGCAGAGATGGTTATAGTAGTATCCGCTGAGGCGATTGAGCAGAATAAGATAAGAGGAGATCTCGGCATTTCATATGATATGGATGCGCTCAGACTCATTGATGCCTTTAACGAGCTTGGTCTTTACGTTGGCGGTGTCGTTATTACAAGATATTCAGCAAACCCCTCGGTAGATGCATTTATAAAGAGACTTGAAAATCTCGGTATCAGTGTCTACAAGCACTATAGTATTCCCGGCTACCCGACCAATATAAAGAGAGTCGTCAGCGAAGAGGGTTACGGCAAGAACGACTATATTAAGACTACTCGCTCCCTCGTTGTGGTTACTGCTCCCGGTCCGGGAAGCGGTAAAATGGCAACCTGTATGTCTCAGCTTTATCACGATAATAAGAATGGTATCAAGTCAGGATACGCAAAGTTCGAGACCTTCCCCGTTTGGAATCTTCCCCTTAAGCACCCTGTAAATATGGCGTATGAGGCGGCAACAGTTGACCTCAATGACGTAAATATGATAGACCCCTTCCACCTCGATGCGTACGGCACTCAGGCGGTAAACTACAACAGAGATATTGAGATATTCCCCGTTGTAAAAACTATGTTTGAGAACATTTATGGTGAGTGCCCCTATAAATCTCCGACTGATATGGGTGTAAATATGGCAGGATACTGCATTTACGATGATGAGGCTGTACAGAATGCGGCTAAAATGGAGATTGTTCGCCGTTATTATGACGCTCTTTGCAAGAAGAAAAAGGGTCAGGCAGACGATGAGGAGATTTACAAGGCAGAGCTTATAATGAACAAGTCGGGTGTTGATACATCCTATAGAGCTGTTGTTAAGGCGTCCCTTGACAAGGCGGCTGCAACTGACGGCCCCGCTACTGCGATCGAGCTTAACGATGGAACGATAGTTACGGGAAAGACGTCAAAGCTTATGGGTGCATCTGCATCGGCACTTCTTAACGCGCTCAAGAAGCTTGGCGGTATAAACGACGAGTTTTTGCTTCTTCCCCAGCTTGTTATGGAGCCCTTACAGAGACTTAAGCTTGAAAATCTCGGAAATCACAATCCAAGACTTCACGCAGACGAAATACTCATAGCGCTTGCTATTTCGGCAACTACGAATCCTATGGCGGCACTTGCGATGGAGCAGCTTCCCAAGCTTCGCGGAAGTGAGGCGCACACGACGGTTATCGTCTCAAACGTTGACAGAGACGTTTATCGTAAGCTTGGCATAAACCTTACATGTGAGCCTGAATATCAGACAAAAAAGCTTTATCATAAATAATTAAAACGGGTGATGCAATTTGCATCACCCGTTATTTTATTTTGCGGGAACATACGTATTATAAATTTTCTTAACCTCGTCGGTAAGCATTTTTTCACTGAGCCCCGAGCCCTTAGGAAGCCCGACAATGACGTTTATGTAGGTCTTACCGTTGTCCCCTTCTGCGACTGTTACGAAGGTAAAGCCAGACTCGTCGGTGTATCCCGTTTTACCGGCAACGACCGTAGAGGTCTTAAGGTTAGGATTGTCGGCAAATCTGCTTCGTCCGCTGTACCAATTTGCGTAGAAGGTGCAATCAACGCCACCGACTGTCATCGGTCTGCCTCTGTAAGAGGATAGACACTTGTATGCAAGCTCATTATCCATAGCATAAGCCATAATTGATGCCATTTCTCTGCAGGTAGTGTAGTGATTTTCGTTATATAGACCTGTGCAGTTTGTAAAATGAGTGCCCGTAAGTCCTAAATCACTTGCTTTCTTATTCATAAGAGCAACGAATTGTTCCTCACTTCCCGCTACGTGATCGGCAATAAGCAGGCACGCCATAGTGTCTGACTGATATGCAACGAGATAAAGCAGATCCTCGATAAGATAGCTCTCGCCGATCTTAAGTCCAGCTCCCGAGCCGTCGTTATCCTTCATATAATCTGCGATCTCTTGCGTTACGGTCAGCCTTTCGTTAAGATCATTGATGTTTTCACAAGCGATAATAAGGGTCATGACCTTTGTCATCGATGCGGGGTACATCTTTTCATCCGCACCCTTTTCTGCTATTGAAGTATATGAATCAAGCTCAACGAGAATCGTATTCTTTGATTTTATTTCGGTGCCGATATTTGTTACGTCAGTGGAGGTGCCTATTATGTAGCTTGTCCTTGACGGCTTTGTAGGAGGAGGGGTGTTTGTTGCATCAGCGTTTGCCTGCACTGAATTATCCGTTTCTTTATCTGTATTTTCAATTGTTCCTGACGGATTTTTGTCTAATTGATCCTTGCCATCGTTTATCATAACCACAGTCAAAAATATAACTACTGATAATAGCAGAAGCGCTGTAATTATCAAAACTGCAAAGAAAGGGATTCCCATATTTTTATTTTTTACGTTTAGGATATTCATCAAGCTTTTCCTCCGAAGGAATTTTTAATATTTTATCACGAAATGATTCTTTTTTCAATATTATTTTGCAATATATCAATAGCTGTTTCTTAAATCAGAGTAAAGCTTTCTTGCAAATTCAAGCTGGCGGTAAACGGTGCGCTCGTCACAGCTTGTCTCATACGCGTGCCGAAGGACACGCATAGAAACTGACGTTGCTTTCTGAGATGCTCTTATATGGGCAAAATATACGGCATTAACCGAATTTAGGACATCAGATTTATTAAGAAGCTTAAGAATTCTTACCGTGTCGTAAACGGCAAGCAGATCGTATGCCTCGGCTATATTCCTCGAGCAGCCTCTGATTCTTTTGTATGCCACAAATGGCGATAGACTTGCCGATGCAAGGCCAAGTCTTTTATATTTTCTGAATGCGGTTATTATTTTTAGCTTATTATCAGTCGTGTATACCATACAGTCCTCCGTATTTATAACTATATTATACTACTGCTGAGCGGTAGTGTCAAGTATTGTTATACCCTTTACGCCATCCCCTTTTATTATTTTGAGCAATGTTGTTGTCAGTATCTTAAAATCGTTTGAAAGACACATATTTTGGGTGTATATGACATCGCATTCAAGCTTTCTTTCATTTGATAGTCTATCTCTGCCGCAGATCTGTGCAAGACCCGTAATGCCGGGACGCACTTGGTATACTCCCCACGTTTTTCTTGTTGAATGTACCGTCGTTTCCTCAGGAATGAGAGGTCGCGGACCAACTATACTCATATCTCCCGATAGGACGTTAAAGAGCTGTGGTAACTCGTCAAGGCTGTATTTGCGTAAAAATGCACCCGTTTTTGTTATATACTCGTGTGAGTTCTTGAATTGTTCGGTTGAGAGATTTTTCGGCGCATCAGAGCGCATAGTCCTGAATTTGTAGCATACAAAGGGTCTTCCCTCTCTGCCAACGCGTAACTGCTTGAATATTACGGGACCTCCGTCTGTAAAATATATTGATAAAGCAATAATAAGCATCGGCAGATATGCTAAGATAAGTCCAAAGTATGCTAAAATTACGTCGAGTATTCTTTTTATTGTTTTATACCCTCTCATAGCTTCCTCCGCATTAGTTTAGATATATAATATCCCATATTTTATGATTAAATACGAAAAAGGCGCTGATCATTATCAGCGCCCTTAATTTATATTATCATATAATCGACATTTTCGAGCTTCTTATTTTTTCTTTCAAGCTCTTTTCTTGATATGTGATATTTTTTTGCAACCGACCACACGGTGTCTTCGGGACAAAGGTAATATATTACAAGCTCACCCTTGTTTTTGTGTATTTCTTCGCCGATATTTATCTCGTAAGCGACGTTTATATCGTCATATGTTATGCCCCATGCACTTACGGCAAGCTCTGCGTCAATACTGATGCTTTCGGCGTCCTGTCTTACATTGCAATTTATTACAGAAATAGTCGTATCGGCACTCGATATGTCATCCTTACAACCATCAAATTCATAGCGCAAAGGAAGAATGACGTCATTTGTCATATATTCTCCGTCCACATCAAGTAGAAGTGTAAATTTCACTTGACCGTTTACTGTTTTCTTATTTTCGTTTGACTCTAATCCGTTTGCAAATGCGGCACCGAATGCTCCTATAATATTTGCGTTTTCAGGATAAGAAATATTTTTCTTGATCAATCTTTCATTCATAGAAAAATTGCCGTTAATACAGTATCCGTTATTTATAGTGGGATAGCTTCTATAGCTTGTGTTGCACTCGTTTTTGGTTGAATACATATCCTTTGTGTATTCAAGTGTTCTGGGGACTTGCGCGTTCGCTGTAAGAATTACGGAAATATCACAAACTATTCTTCCGTCAAGCATATTTACTGCTACGTCGCCTACTGTTCCGTACGCTGTGCACTTGCTTTCGGGAGTCAATCCTTCTATTTCAAGATCGGTATTTATAGGAATTTTTCTTTCTATCGCGCTAACTTTACCTACATTGTCGGATTCACAAACGAGAAGTGTCAGATATAGCTCGCCCTTAACGTTTACTTTGTTTTTTGTACATATAACTCCTGAAACGAACGTTCTTGAGTCAGCGCCGATAATTCTTATACCTTCATGCTCGGGAATGATCTCTTCACTCACATCAATTGTATCGCTTATAGAATGAAGCACCGTCATTACGGGGGTAGTCTCTACAAGGCGCTCAAGTGTTATATCGTCCGTTTTAGGAGATAAGGTGCGTGTATTTGCGAGTGAGTATGCTCTCGCGTGCGCCTTTATTTTACCCTTCAGATTCATTTTTCTCGGACCGATTAGACGTGCCGTTGCATTCTCAACATACATTTCGGCACAGGCGGTAAGACTGTTGTCAAAATCCTGTGAAAAAAGGGGATCTATTGGTAACTCAAAACCGTATTCTCCTCCTACCGGTGCGGAATAGATCTCACCGTCCGCCCCTACGTAGAATACAAGATATTCAATATTTCCGCTAAACTCTGCGGTATTGGCGTTTACGTATTTTGCAGGTTGCGTAGGCGTTGCATTTACAAAAAGAATTCTTGTTGCTTCCGGCTGATAATCAGGTATGGTATAGTCACAGGTTGAGTCAATAGTGATGAGCTTGTCACATACAGGTATGCTTATTCTTGTATCCGTCATAGGTATTTCTCGGTTATCCATATAACTTTCTCCTTAAGGATTTTATTTTTCGTTTAATTCTATGACTTATGAGAAAATATTATGACTTTTTAAGAATATTACAATTATTATAAATATTCTTTGACAATTCGCAAAAAATATGTTATAATAATTTGTTAAATAAACTAATGTGGAGTTTATATGGTAAAGATAACAGACGTATTGCCGAGAAGCCGCGCCCAAAAGGCAGGTCTTATGGCCGAGGATATACTTGTTTGTATAAACGGCAGAGAGATAAATGACGTGCTTGATTACAGATTTCATCTTGCTAACAGGACTGTAGTGCTTTCGGTAGAAAGAAATAACGAGCCCTTTGAGGTGACTATCAAAAAAAGTGAATATGATGACATAGGCCTTGATTTTGAGACGCCTCTTATGGACAAGAAGCATTCTTGCGAGAATAAGTGTGTTTTTTGCTTTATCGACCAGCTCCCAAAGGGGTTACGTAAGTCGCTTTATTTTAAGGACGATGATTCGCGCCTCTCTTTCCTTCACGGAAATTATATCACGCTTACCAATCTCTATGAAAAGGACATTGATAGAATAATTGAGATGCACATCTCGCCCGTCAACGTCTCTGTACATACCACAAATCCCGAGCTTCGTGTAAAGATGATGCATAATAAGCGCGCGGGAGAGGTGCTTTCCTATCTTGACAAGCTTGCTAAGGCGGGTATCGATATTTGCGGGCAGATAGTACTTTGCAAGGGTATAAACGACGGTGAGGAGCTTGTGCGATCAATGCATGACCTTGTTTCCTTCGTTCCTGCCTTGAGGAGTGTTTCTATCGTTCCTGCGGGACTTACGAAATTTCGTGAGAAGCTCTACCCTATAGAGCCTTATTCAAAGGAAGAATGTGTTGAGATAATAAAGACGGTTACTCAGTTTGGTGATGAGTGCTTGAAGGCCTACGGATCAAGACTATTTTTCTGTGCAGATGAGCTTTACGTTAAGGCCGAGCTTCCTCTGCCTTGCGAAGAATACTACGAGGAGTATTCGCAGATAGAAAACGGCGTGGGAATGCTGACTTCTCTTGGCACTGAGATCGATACCGAGCTTGAATATATCGATGAGTATCTTCCCGATTTCAAGCCGCCACGCACCGTTTCGATTGTTACCGGATATTCTGCGTTCGAGCACATACAAAACGTATGTCGAAAGATAGAGGCAAAGATAGACGGACTTAAAATTATTATTTATCCCATCAAAAATAACTTTTTTGGCGATCTTATAACGGTTGCTGGACTTCTTACCGCTACCGATATCAT
This sequence comes from Eubacteriales bacterium, assembly GCA_045633625.1. GTDB lineage: Bacteria > Bacillota > Clostridia > Oscillospirales > CAG-272 > HGM12713. Next base: position 66,187 of record JAZQYP010000035.1, on the reverse strand, counting down.
AGATCAGCTTCACGATAAAGAGCTTGGGGATGAGCTTCTCTTCCCCTCATGTGCACTTCGCGCGGAGGGTGACTTATTCCTTGACGGCAAAACGCCTGATGAGCTCTCTGCCGCGCTTGGAGTTCGAGTGCGAGCAAACGGAAGCGAGGGGACAGAATTTATAAAAGGAGTTCTCGGACTGTAAAGTTGCGAGAGCAAAAGGAGGTTAATTATGGCAAAACCTATTATTGCGATTGTCGGCAGACCTAACGTCGGCAAAAGCACACTTTTTAATAAACTTATTGGCGAGCGCCGTTCCATCGTTGAGGATACCCCGGGTGTCACCAGAGACAGAATATACGGAGAGACCGAGTGGTGTGGCAGACGTTACGTTGTTATCGATACGGGCGGTATCGAGCCAAAAACCGATGACGTGATCCTCAAGCAGATGAAAAATCAGGCAGAGATCGCTATTGAGACAGCTGATGCTATCGTATTTATGTGTGACGTAAGAACCGGACTTACCGCAAACGACAGAGATATTGCCGTTATGCTTAAAAAGAGCGGAAAGCCCATTATTCCTTGCATAAATAAATGTGACAGTGTTGGTCAGCCTCCCTTTGAGTATTACGAGTTCTTTGAGCTTGGATTTACCGAGGAGCCTGTCGCGGTATCATCGCTTCACGGAAACGGCACGGGCGATCTTCTTGACGCGGTCGCAAGAGCTATCCCTGATTATGAGGATGAAGAGGAAGAGGATGACAGCATAAAGGTAGCCGTTATAGGTAAGCCTAATGCGGGTAAATCCTCTACTATAAACCGTCTTATCGGTCAGGAGAGACTTATTGTTTCCGATATCGCAGGTACAACGAGAGATGCAGTTGACACGCATCTGACAAATGAATTCGGCTCGTTTACCTTTATTGATACTGCCGGTATGCGTCGCAAGTCAAAGGTAAATGATAAGCTTGAAAAGTATAGTGTACTTAAAGCTCATATGGCAGTTGAACGTGCCGAGGTTTGTTTACTTCTTATCGATGCGTCAACGGGAATCACAGAGCAGGACGAGAAGATAGCCGGTATTGCCCATGAGTCTGGCAAGGCTATAATTATTGTCGTCAACAAATGGGATACTATCGAGAAGGACAATAGCACTGTAAAGGAGTTTACTGATAAGATACGCGTAGCACTTGCATATATGCCATACGCGCCTATTATCTTTGTTTCTGCAAAGACAGGTCAGCGTATGAATAACCTGTTTGAACGTATCAAATACGTTCACGCACAGGCATATACTCGTATTCCTACAGGAATTCTTAACGAGGTTCTTGCAGATGCTACGATGAAGGTTCAGCCTCCGTCTGATAAGGGTAAGCGCCTTAAGATATACTATATGACCCAAGCAAGCGTTGCGCCTCCTACCTTCGTTCTTTTCTGTAATGACGTAGAGCTCTTCCACTTCTCATATCAGAGATATATTGAGAACTGCTTAAGACAGACGTTTGGTTTCTCCGGTACGCCGATAAAGCTTATTATCAGAATGAGAGGCGACGAAAATTGAGTACTCCTAAGGGATTTATATTTGACTTCAACGGCACCTTATTCTTTGATTCAAGGCTGCACATAAAATGCTTTCGCGAATATGCCTTGAAATATGGATTTGAGGTATTAAGCGACGAGTATGTCGTAACTCACATTCTTGGTAGGGCTAACGATCTTATCGTTCGTGATAACTACAAAAAGGATGCTACCGATGAGGATATTGCGGCTTTTACTGATGAAAAAGAGGGTCTTTACCGAGAGCTGTGCCGCAAAAATCCCGAAGAAATGCATCTTATAAGCGGAGCGTGTGAGCTGCTTGACTATCTTAAGGAAAATTCTATTCCCTATTGCATTGCAACGGGCTCTGATATTGATAACGTCAATTTTTACCTTAATGAAATGGGTATTGACAGATGGTTTACGCTTGATAACATCGTTTACTGTGACGGCTCGTTTCCTTGTAAGCCTTCTCCCGACATATACGAGATGGCGGCTAAGCGTATCGGACTTGATCCCTCGGAGTGTATCGTTTTTGAAGATGGCACAAGCGGAATGATCGCGGCACAAAGAGCGGGAGTAGAAAAGGTCATAGCTGTATATGAGGAAGGACTTCCCTCTCCTGTAACAAAGGATATTACCACCTTTGACGTTCTTCATAGCTTAGATGATTGGAGAGGACTTCTTCGTAGATTAGGATATTCTTTTGATTAATAAATTGAAAGGAGTGATTTTATGTTTGTAGATAACGTAAAAATATATATCAAGGCAGGTGACGGCGGAAATGGCGCCGTCGCATTTCACCGTGAAAAATACGTTTCGCACGGAGGACCTGACGGCGGTGACGGCGGTCGTGGCGGAAATATAGTTTTCCGTGTAGATCCGGGTTCAAATACCCTTCTTGCCTTCAGATATAAAAGAAAATTTATAGCTCTTAACGGTGACAACGGTAAGGGCAACAAATTCCACGGCAAAACTGCCGATGACGTAGTTATCCTTGTTCCCCCCGGAACACTTATAAAGGATGCAGAGACGGGAAAGATAATTCACGATATGACCGAGAATGACGGTGCTGACTACGTTTGCTGTAAGGGCGGACGCGGAGGTTGGGGTAACAGACATTTTGCTACTCCCACACGTCAGATCCCTATGTTTGCAAAGAGCGGAACTAAGGGCGAGGAAAAAGAGGTTATACTTGAGCTTAAGATGCTTGCCGACGTAGGTCTCATAGGCTATCCAAGCGTTGGAAAATCATCTATTCTTTCTATGATAAGCGCGGCAAAGCCGAAGATAGCTGATTACCATTTCACTACACTTTCACCTAACCTTGGAGTTGTGTCAACAGGCGGTGAGGAGGGCTTTGTAGCCGCTGATATCCCTGGTCTTATCGAGGGTGCGGCTGACGGTCTTGGACTTGGACACGCATTCCTTCGTCACGTTGACAGATGCAGACTTCTTCTGCACGTTGTGGATATTTCGTGCTTCGAGGGCAGAGATCCTATTGAGGACGTAAAGCTTATAAATAATGAGCTCGCACGATACAGCGAGCAGCTTGCAACTCGCCCGCAGATAATTGTGGCAAATAAGGTAGATGCGCTTGACGAAGATGTCGTTGACGTAAAGGCCTTTGAGGACTTTGTTGATGAGAATGGTTGGGAGATGCTTTACGTTTCCGCCGCTACCGGTGAAGGACTTGACAGACTTGTCCATACGGTTGCAGAAAGACTCAAGCTCCTGCCCCCTATGCTTGTTTATGAAAGCGAATACGCACCCGAGGACGCATACGTTGGCGGATCTAAGGAAACAACGGTACGCCGCGAGAACGACGTATTTTACGTTGAGGGCGAGTGGCTCCTCAATCTTATGGGTCAGGTTAATTTCGACGATTACGAGTCACTTAATTTCTTCCAGAAGGTGCTTCAGCGCAGTGGCGTTTTCACCTTACTTGAGGAGCACGGCTGTACTGACGGTCACACTGTATCAATTTATGATTTTGAATTTGATTACGTTAAGTAACGGAGGAATTGGATGAACATTTGGCACGACATAAATCCCGAACAGATAACGCCCGAAAGATTTACTGCTGTTATTGAGATATCCAAAGGCAGCAAATGCAAATACGAGCTTGATAAATACACGGGGCTTTTGCGTCTTGACAGAGTTCTTTATACTTCAACGCACTACCCTGCAAATTACGGATTTATCCCGCTTACTTATGCAGATGATAATGACCCGCTTGACGTACTCGTTCTCTGTGCCGCGCCTATACAGCCTATGACACTTATTGACGTTTATCCCATCGGCGTTATGCGAATGATTGACTCGGGAGCGCTTGACGATAAAATAATCGCAGTTCCCGTTTCCGATCCTTCTTATAACAACATTAAATCGATCGATGAGCTTCCTGCTCATATATTTGATGAGATAATGCATTTCTTCAGTGTTTACAAGCATCTTGAGAACAAGCAGACAGCTGTAAAAGAGCTTTACAACAGACAAGATGCGGTAAAGATCATAAAGGATGCAATGGACGGATATAAGGCGAAATTTAACAAATAAAGAGATGCCTAGGCATCTCTTTTCTTTTTCATAAATATATTTTAATTAAATTATCAAAAGTAATTGACATAATTTTTTGTTGTGATATAATGAGGTCAAGATATCGAATACGCGATATTTTGGCTGACATATTTGAATGACTTGCGGTTATCCGCGGAGGTAAAAATGCCACATAGAAGAACCTATTCGCGCACGTCTTTGCATAAGCAAAATACGATTTATACACATTCGTATTCGAAGAAGCACTTGGAAAAGCGTAACTTCAATATGACGGAAGGAGCGCTTTTTTCAAAAATATTGATGTTCATATTGCCCCTTATGATCACAAATATTTTGCAGGTGCTCTATGGAGTTGCTGATACTATTATAGTAAGCTTCTCAAGTGAGCCTGATGCAGTTGGCGCTATTGGTATTACTGCCCCTATCAGCGGATTGATTGTCAATTTGTTTATAGGCTTCTCTACAGGCGCTAATGTAATGGTTGCAAAAGGCCTTGGGGCTAAGGATGACGCAAATACGTCTCGTACAGTTCATACTTCACTTATTATGAGCTTGATTTTTGGTGTGATCTGTTCTGTTATAGGTATATCTGCTTGTCGCCCCATACTTGTTTTTATGGGTGCAAAGGGCAAGCTTTTAGAGCTTTCTGTGCTTTATCTTAAAATATATTTCTCGGGTATTCCCTTTATCTCACTTGCGAATTACCTTATAGCCATATTCAGAGCTAAGGGAGATACAAAAACACCGCTTGTTGTCCTTACTCTTTCGGGAATACTCAATGTAATTTTGAATTTTGTATTTGTGTTTGGTTTTAATACATCTGTCGAAGGTGTTTCAATAGCAACTATGATATCAAATACTGTATCCGCAATTTTGTTGCTGATCGTTCTCTCTAAGGATTTTACAGCTTGCCGCTTTTCATTCAAGCGCTTGTGCTTTGATAAACAGGCATTCAAAAACATTCTTTACGTTGGTTTGCCAGCGGGTATTCAAGGCTGTTTGTTTTCTCTTTCCAATTTGCTAATTCAGTCTTCAATAATTCAGGTCAACAACACCATTTGTCCTCCCGGCAGCGCCTTTGAGCCCGTAGTTAAGGGTAACTCCTCTGCAAATTCTCTTGAAGGATTTATTTATCAGGCGCAAAACTCGGTATATCAGGCGGCTATTACCTTTACAAGTCAAAATAACGGTGCGAAGAAATATGAGCGTATTCCAAAAATAATGGGCTCCTGTTATCTTCTTGGCGTTCTTACTGCAACATTCGTAACGGCAATTATACTGTTGTTCCGAGATCCGCTTCTTTCACTTTATTCCGTACATAGAAGCGTTGAGGGCTCGCTTGAAGCAATAGCATATGATACGGCTATTAAACGTATGCTTTATATTTTTACCTCGTATGGAATGCTTGCATGTATGGAAGTAGGCTGTGGTGTGGTCAGAGGACTTGGCAAATCAATATCCTCTACCGTAATTTCTCTTATAGGAGCTTGCTTATTCCGTATATTCTGGATATTAACAGCGTTCAGAGCAAGTCCTACGCTTGAGATCATATATCTCTCATATCCTATCTCGTGGACTATAACTGCGAGTGTATTCCTCGTATATACGATAGTAACGTTAAGACCTCTTCTTAAAAAAAGAAAGGAAGAGCTGTCTCTTGCATAATAAAAAGCACGACTTAAAGTCGTGCTTTTTATTCTTCGTATCCACCATAGCGCTCATAGTAAAAAAGATATTGTTGTGCAATTCCTGCGTATTCACCGAGAGAATTTGGATCAAAGGAATTTATATTATCCGTAAAATATTTAGCGATTACCTTCTTTATCCATACGTCAATCGGAAATGCATCGTATTTTTCAAATCCAAATAGGAGTGCGCAGCTTGCAACCTTGGGGCCGATTCCCTTTACGTTACAAAGTGATTTTATTGCATCAGCTGTAGACAGTGATTGAATAAATCCATAATCAAGCTCACCTGACACTGCTTTCTCTGCAGCGTCGTATATGTATTTTGCTCTGAAGCCTGTTTTTAGAGCCAAAAGTCCGTCAACACCAAGCTCGAGTATTGCTTCAGGTGTCGGGAAGGAGCAAAGTGAGGATAAGCCTGAAAGATGTGACTCATAGCCGTTTGGTAGGTAAACGCGAGTACCGCATTTTTCAGATAGTGCCTCGATTATTTTTTTGATTCGCGGGATGTTGTTGTTTTGTGAGATAATAAATGAACAAACGGCTTCCCACGGATCTTGCGAGAGAATTCTTATTCCTCTACCAAACTCTACGGCTTTACGGAGTGAGGGATTGTCTGAGCGGCTTAATATATCATCTTCAATATGATTATAATCTACGTCAAGAGAAAGAAAATGTCGCCAGATGGTTTCGTATTCCTCCTCATTTGTATTGTATATGTAAAGAGCTTGTCCGTCTTGCGCGAATGAGACAAATTTTCCGAAAGCAATACCTGAGAACTCGCACTCGTGTTTTGATTGCGCTACCTTGTCAAATCTGAAGCACTGACCGCAGTCAAAAATTTTATTGACGTCAAAGTTCTCTACCCCTTCTATCTTCACGCAGGAGACAGTGTTTTGTTTATCTTGTTTTTTTGTTATCATTTTTTCTTAAAATCCCTTTTTATTTGGAAAATTCTATTGAAAGAAAGTGCGCCGTATGATATAATTATATATAACTATATACATATTATATAACAGTTTTGTGTATAAATCAAGTCATTTTCAAAAAGGAGAAAAAATGGAACAAATTTATACCATTCCCGTAAACGAAGCCTTTGAGCTTTGCGGCGCTGATCACTCTTGCGGTTGCCCCTTTTGCACTATATTTAATAATCTTGAAAATGACGAGCTCGAGCTTATACTCGGGGCATCGATGATGGAGCCCGACGTGCGAATCAAGACAAATAAGGAAGGCTTTTGTAAAACACATTACGATATGATGTTCGTCAGAAAGAATCGATTGGGTATGGCGCTTACACTTGAAAGTCATCTTAATGAGCTTTCTGAGCAAATCAAATCTCCAAAGCTTTTTGCTCCGAAAGTCCCGAAGGCGATTCCACGAATAACTGAGCTTGAGTCTTCTTGCTACGTATGTCGAAGAATAGAATTCAACTTTGTGCATATGATAGAAACAGCAGTTCTGCTTTGGCAGCGTGATGAAGAATTCAGAAAAAAGCTTGAGGCAATTCCCTATTTTTGCTTGCCTCATTATCGTAGAATTCTCGAGTACGCGCAAAAAAGACTATCTAAAAAGGAATTTTCAGAATTTAGTGCCATATGCGAGAATATAGTTGGTACTTATCTTGACGAGCTTCGCGGAGACGTCAGCTGGTTTTGCAAGAAGTTTGACTATAGGTATGACGATGAGCCCTGGTACAATTCTAAGGATGCTGTTGAGCGAGCGATAAAATTTTTACGCAGCGACCTGCATAAAAATAATATAAACAACAAAAAAACAAACTGATAGGAAAAATTATGATAGATCTTCTTGACTTACATAAGCACTTTATTTTAGAGCACTTAAAGGAGGGGGACGTTGCCGTTGATTTTACGATGGGCAACGGCCATGACACCGAGTTTCTCTCAAAAACAGTAGGAGAATTCGGTCATGTGTTTGCATTCGACATTCAAGAGCAGGCACTTGCGTCAACTGCAGAGAATCTTGAAAATGCAGGCTGTCCGAAGAATTATACTCTCATTCTTGACTCTCACCATAACGTAAAAAAATATGTTGACGTGCCCTTTAAGGCTGGAATGTTCAATCTTGGATACCTCCCCGGAAGCGATAAGACGGTAACTACTATGCGAAGCACTACACTTCCCGCGATCGAGGCGGCAATTGATCTTATGGCTCCCGACGGTATTATAATCGTTGCTGTTTATCCGGGTCACGCAGAGGGTGAGGCTGAAGGCAGAGAAATTTGTGAATATCTTTCGGGTCTCTCAAGGTACAAGGTTTGTGCGACACAGATACGTATACTCAATTCCCCGACGTCTCCATTCTTTATAATGATTGAAAGCAAGCCTCAAAAAAGATAAGAAGGATAAAATAATGAAGAAAAAAGAAAAGAAGGAAAAGGTTGATATACAGGACTCCCTTACAGATGAGCAGCTTGAACTGCTTGAAAAACGTATTGAGCAGGTAGATGATGACAGAAGCGAGGTTGAGCCCTTCGATAAGAGCCTTAAGGCGAGTGCTGTCAGATACGCAAAAAAACATAAGCTTACTGCGGTGATTGCAATTGCGGTTGCGGCATTGCTTGCTTTTATTTTGATATTTTCATTGATATATGGCATTATCCAACGCGGCAAGACGAATAAAGACGACTTTTATTTTTATGTTGGCTCTGCAAAATACACGGCGTCTTATAGCGACGTTGTAGTTGATGACGTTATATACGTTGATATGGATTACATTTCCGATCTTTGCAATATGACAATTAGCGGAGACAGTACAAGTAGAAAATACACACTCTCCGACTATGAATATATAAGATTCGATGCGGAAAGCGAATATGTTATCATAAACGGAGAATATATTGAGCTTGTAAACGATATAATAGTTGATAAAGATAAATGTCTTGTTCCCTATCATTTTCTCTCAAAAATTATGGTTGGACTTGAGTTTTCATATAATTCCGACGATAATGAAATAGAGATCGCTCGAATTGTTACGGGAATTGACAAAAATAATAATAAAAAATATCAGGACGTAGGATTCACAACCGAGGCATTTGTAAAATCAGACGTAGCTTATGCCGATTATTCTTTTGATAACGTTGATGAGGTTATAGCAGTGGTAGATCCGGTTGATCTTTCTGAAAAAAGATATCTTTTGCTTGTAAATCACGAGCATCCACTGTCTTCCACGTACATTCCTCCAGATCTTGTTCAGCTAAAGTGTGCAGTCAATCCCGTTCATGCACCAAGCTATTATACGCTTCGTGAAGAGGTAGCAGAGGCACTTTATGCAATGCTTGATGCTATGGAGCAAAGTGGGATTGATGGTGTAAAGGTCTCCAGCTCATACCGTTCTTATGCAAGACAGGAGGAGCGATTTGAAGAAGACGTGGCGCTTTATATGTCAAGAGGTATGTCGAGAAGCGCCGCCGAGGCTGCCGCAAATAAATACCTTGCGCGTCCCGGTCACAGCGAGCATCAGACAGGACTGTGTGTTGACTTTGTTAAGGGGACAACCGCGCTAACCGAGAAATTTGAGAATACAGATGCATTTGCGTGGCTCTCTCAAAACGCTCATAAATTTGGATTTATTCTTCGTTATCCTAAAGATAAAGTTGAAATAACGGGATACGGCTACGAGCCGTGGCATTACAGATTTGTTGGCAGAACAACTGCATCAAAGATCTATGAAGCGGGCATTTGCTATGAGGAATATGTCGAAGCGCTCTGATAAATTTCAGAAAGAAGATATAATATGAGTAATATAATGACAAAGGACTTATATGACCTTTCAAAAACAATAGCATCGCCATTGCTTGATAAATGTGAATATCCGTGGGAAGCACTAAAAAAAATAGGTGATTTCATTATAGAGCTTGGTGCCTCCCTTTCTTTTGATGAATATTATTGTCTTGGTGATAACGTTTGGATAGCAAAGGATGTAGAAATACCTGCTACAGCAACTATTTATGGACCTACAATAATTGAAAGCGGTACAGAGGTGCGTCCCGGGGCATATATAAGGGGTAAGGTCATAATTGGTAAGAACTGCGTTATAGGAAATTCCTGCGAGTTAAAGAACTCGATTATTTTTGATAACGTGCAGATACCGCATTTTAATTATATTGGTGACTCTATACTCGGATATAAGTCTCACACGGGAGCTGGCGCGATCACGTCAAACGTAAAAAGCGACAGAACGCTTGTATGTGTGAACGATGGAGGCAAAAAGATAGAAACGGGACTTAAGAAGTTTGGCGCAATGATAGGCGATGGAGCTGAGATCGGCTGTAACAGCGTGCTAAATCCCGGTACGATTATTGGTAAAAATTCAAACGTCTATCCACTGTCGTCTGTCAGAGGTGTAGTTCCTGCTGACAGTATTTATAAGGCCGCTGACAATATAGTGGCAAAAAAATAACCTCGAAAGGAAAAATATATGGGCAGACTTTTTGGAACTGACGGTGTAAGGGGGATTGCCAACACCGAGCTTACTTGTGAGCGCGCTATGGAGATAGGACGCGCTGCAGCCGCCATTATAGCTGACGGTAATGAGGCTCCTACATTTATAATCGGAAGTGATACAAGAGCTTCCTCAGATATGCTTGCCTGTGCTCTCTCTGCGGGACTTTGCTCGGTTGGAGCGAGCGTATTAAATCTTGGGGTTGTTCCCACGCCTGCAGTTGCATTTCTCGTAGATAAATACAAAGCCGATGCCGGAATTATGATATCCGCTTCGCATAATCCCGCGGAATTTAACGGCATTAAGATATTTAACGGAAGCGGATTTAAGCTTGCTGACATGCTTGAGGAAAGAATTGAGGAGATAGTTCTTGACCGCATTGCTATTCCCACACTTGCGTCGGGTGCTAAGGTTGGAAACGTAAAATATGCAGTCGATGCAGTTGATGATTATATTCTTCATATAAAAAATTCAATAAGTGGAGATTTGAGCGGACTTAGGATTGCAATTGATTGTGCTAACGGTTCCTCTTCGGTCACAGCTAAAAAATTATTTGAGGGTCTTTGTGCTGAAGTTCATATTCTTAATTCCGAGCCCAATGGCATAAATATAAATGAAAATTGCGGATCGACTCATCTTGAAGGCCTCAGAGAGTTTGTTTTGAGTAATAAACTTGATTGCGGTGTTGCATTCGACGGAGATGCGGACAGATGTCTTTGCATTGACGAGAAAGGCAACGTTGTTGACGGTGATATGATAATGGCGATCTGTGCGCTGAAAATGAAGGAAAAAGGACAGCTTAACCGTAATACTGTTGTCGGTACTATTCTTACAAACTTTGGATTTACAAAGTTCTGCGAGGATAACGAAATTCGTTTTATTGCAACAAAGGTCGGAGACCGATACGTGCTTGAGGAGATGCTTCTTGAGGACTATTCATTTGGCGGCGAGCAGTCGGGACACGTTATTTTCCGTGAATTTGCTACGACCGGAGACGGTCAGCTTACTGCAATTCAGCTTCTCTCACATCTTAAGGCAGAAAATAAAACGCTCTCTTCCCTTGCCTCTGTTATGACAAGATATCCTCAGGTAGCGGTAAATATAAATATTTCCGCCGAAGGTAAGCTTGCCTTTTATACCGACAAAGTTGTCGATAACAAGATAAACGAAGCAAAGGAGCTTCTTGGAGATACGGGCAGAATAGTTGTTCGTCCGTCGGGAACAGAGCCTCTTATTCGTGTAATGGTTGAGGGTGAGGATGAAAATAAGATAAATGAGATTGCAAACGACGTTGCACAGACGATTAAAGAAAGACTTGGATCAAAATAAACAAAAAAGGTTACAACATTTTTGTTGTAACCTTTACTTTTTTTGATACGCCCATCTTGGCTCGCCGTTGGCAAGAGTTATCGTGCCGCACCGCTCAAATCCAAGTTTATTTAAGAGTCTTTGCATTGGAATATTATTTTCGTGGGTGTCTATCTTGAGGTTTTTGCATTTTGCATACGCCCAATTAAGACAAAAGGTTGCCGCCCCCCTTGTTCCCTCGGCTGATGCTATGCGATGAACAACGCCATAAGGCTCATTATTTAACCATGCACCGTCTATAACGTTATAGGTTGGGTCAATTCCCTCGTTGTAGAAAAATACGCACGCAATCTTCTCTTCATCAATACATACGTGAAGCTTTTGAGTAGATATGTCATTTTCAACTATCTCGACGGACGGATAATTTTTCTTCCACTGAGTAGGATTGCCGTTTTCCGCCATAAATCTTCTTGCATATTCGTATATTGAGAGAATCTCACAGAGATCATCTGTCGTAGCAATTCTTATTTCCATAGATAGCTCTTTCTTTGCGACCCCGACGGAAAATCCGTCGGGGTCGTGATTTTTACTTAAAGTATTTAACTGCCGACTCGAACATCTTCATATCGAACTCACCAAGAACGTTCTTGTAAAGTCCGTTTCCGATTCGCTCGGAGTGACCCATCTTACCGAATACACGGCCATCAGGAGAGGTAATACCCTCGATAGCGCATACCGAATCGTTGGGGTTGTATCTTATGTCGCTTGTTGCGTTACCGTTAAGGTCAACGTACTGTGTTGCGATCTGTCCGTTAGCCGCAAGCTCACGTACAAGCTCGTCAGATGCGAGGAAGCGTCCCTCGCCGTGAGAGATAGCAACGGTATAAACGTCACCGACCTCGGTAGCCGCAAGCCAAGGAGACTTGTTGGATGCAATTCTTGTTCTTACAAGCTTTGACTGGTGTCTGCCAATGGTGTTGAAGGTAAGTGTAGGACAGTTCTCATCGGTGTCGATAATCTTTCCGTAAGGAACAAGACCGATCTTGATAAGTGCCTGGAATCCGTTACAAATACCGCACATAAGTCCATCGCGATTATTAAGAAGATCGTGAACTCCGTCCTTGATCTGCTGATTACGGAAGAATGCCATAATGAACTTACCCGATCCGTCAGGCTCGTCACCACCCGAAAATCCGCCGGGAACGAATATCATCTGGCTATCACGAAGCTCATTTGCGAAGTTTTCAACGCTTCTCTGAATTCCGTCGCTTGTGAGGTTATTGATAACGAATATCTTAGCCTCAGCACCTGCATCTCTCATAACCTTTGCAGTATCAAACTCGCAGTTGGTGCCGGGGAATACAGGGATAAGTACCTTGGGCTTTGCTACCTTGATCGCAGGAGCCGCTCTCTTCTCTGCCTTAAAGCTGAAGTTTTCGTAGGTCTTATTCTCTGCCTTCTCAAGCGTCGGGAATACTCCCTCAAGCTTCTCTTCGTAAAGCTTATCAAGCTGGCATGCACATACCGACTTATCGCCGTAAACGAACTTGCCGTTATCGGTAAGAGTACCTATATTCTTGCCATCAAAATCAGCATCAACCTCAAGCAAGAAGGAGCCGTAAGCATAACCGAAGATATCGTCAAGTGTGAGTGAGCTATCGAATTCAAAGCCGAGTCCGTTACCGATACACATCTTGTAAATCGCCTCAGCAACACCGCCAAATGTGGGTGTGTAAGCCGAATATACCTTTCCTGCGCGCATAAGAGCCGTAACCTTGTTGAAGGTCTCAATAAGAGAGCTTGCAACAGGGAGATTATCGCTACCATACTCGGGAGAGATCATAACTATCTTATGACCTGCCGCCTTCGCGTCGTTTGTGATAACCTCGTTCACATTGCCTGTAGTAACAGCGAAGGAAACGAGTGTGGGAGGAACGTCGAGCTTCTCAAAGGAGCCACTCATCGAGTCCTTACCGCCGATAGCCGCAATGCCAAGCTCTACCTGAGCTCTGAATGCACCGAGGAGCGCCGAGAAAGGCTTGCCCCAACGAGCGCCATCCTTCATAGGCTTCTCAAAATACTCCTGGAAGGTAAGGTAAACGTCCTCGTAAGAAGCGCCTGCCGCGATAAGCTTTGCGGCACTCTCAACAACTGCAAGATATGCAGAGTGATAAGGAGACTTCTCGGCAATATAGGGGTTATATCCCCAAGACATAAAGGAACAGTTATCTGTGTGCTTCTCTTCAACAGATATCTTATGTACCATTGCCTGAATAGGTGTTCTCTGATGCTTACCGCCAAAGGGCATAAGTACTGTGCCGGCACCGATGGTAGAGTCAAATCTCTCTGAAAGTCCGCGCTTTGAGCAAACGTTGAGGTCGGAGGCTATCGCCTTATATCCCTCCTCAAAGTCGGTAACGGGAGTCTTGGAATAATCAGCAGTAGCCGCGGGAGTGATATCTATGTGCTTTTCTGCGCCGTTTGAGTTGAGGAACTCACGGGAGATATCGATTATTGTCTTGCCGTTCCAGTGAACGCGGAGACGAGGCTCCTCTGTAACGCGTGCAACAACTGTAGCCTCAAGGTTCTCACTCTCTGCGAGAGCCATAAATCTTTCGATATTTTCTTTTTCAATAACAACGGCCATTCTCTCCTGAGACTCGGAGATTGCAAGCTCTGTGCCGTCAAGGCCCTCGTACTTCTTGGGAACCTTATTAAGATCAATGTCAAGACCGTCTGCAAGCTCACCGATCGCAACCGATACACCGCCTGCACCGAAGTCGTTACATCTCTTTATCATTCTGCAAGCCTCGGCATTACGGAAAAGACGCTGAAGCTTTCTTTCCTCGGGAGCATTTCCCTTCTGAACCTCGGCACCGCACGTCTCAACAGAGTGAGAATCGTGTGCCTTTGAGGAACCGGTAGCTCCACCAATACCGTCGCGTCCCGTACGTCCACCGAGAAGGATAACTACGTCACCGTCAAGAGGACACTCGCGGCGAACGTTTGCCGCGGGAGCTGCTGCAATAACTGCACCAATCTCCATTCTCTTTGCCGCATATCCGGGGTGATAAAGCTCGTCTACCATACCGGTTGCAAGTCCTATCTGGTTACCGTAGGACGAATATCCTGCTGCCGCAGTCTGAACGATCTTTCTCTGGGGAAGCTTACCCTTTATGGTCTCACTTACAGGAACTGTAGGATCTGCCGCACCAGTAACTCTCATTGCCGCATAGACGTAAGAACGTCCCGAAAGTGGGTCACGGATAGCACCACCGATACAAGTAGCCGCGCCACCGAAGGGCTCGATCTCTGTGGGGTGGTTATGTGTTTCGTTCTTAAAGAGGAGCAACCATTCCTCGTCAACTCCGTCAACGGTTACCGTCATCTTAACAGTACAAGCATTTATCTCCTCCGACTCATCAAGCTTCTTAAGCTGACCGGTCTTCTTGTGATACTTTGCCGCAAGAGTACCGATATCCATAAGATTCTGCGGCTTTGTTCTGCCAAGCTTTTCTCTTGTAGCAAGATATTCCTTGTAGGTCTTCTCAAGAAGCTCGTCCTCAAACTTTACGCTGTCAATAGTTGTAAGGAAGGTAGTGTGACGGCAATGGTCAGACCAATAAGTATCTATCATCTTTATTTCGGTGATAGTGGGGTCTCTCTTTTCCGATGCGAAATATGAGCGGCAGAACTTGATATCATCAATATCCATAGCAAGTCCGAGCGCCTTGATAAGATTTGCAAGCTCATCGTCGCTCATACCTATAAAGCCGTCAACTGTTGCAACGCTTGTGGGGATCTCATAATCCATAGCAAGTGTTTCGGGCTTCTCAAGGCTTGCCTCACGCGCTTCCACAGGGTTGATAACGTACTTCTTGATCTCCGCTATATCAGCATCGGTAAGATCTCCGCCAAGAACGTAAACCTTTGCCGTACGAATAGTGGGTCTGTCGCCGCAGGAGATTATCTGAATGCACTGTGCGGCAGAATCGGCTCTCTGGTCAAACTGACCGGGAAGATATTCAACTGCGAATACCTTGCCGTCGCCTGCATCAAGCTCCTTTGTTGCTATATCAAGCTGGGGCTCGGAAAATACCGAAGCGATCGCATCCTCAAAAAGATTTTCAGTTATGTTTTCAGCATCATAACGGTTAAGGATACGTACTGAGGTAAGATTTTCAATTCCAAGCAGATTTTTAAGCTCGGAGCAAAGGGACATTGCCTCGTGCGCAAGCTCTCTTTTCTTTTCAACAAATATTCTGTAAACCATTTTTTAATTTTACTCCTTATATGCCGCAAGAGCTCGCTTGCCGATGTCGTGACGGTAATAAGCATTACCGAATTTGATATTTTCCACCTTATCGTAGGACTTTTTAATAGCGCCCTCAAGTGTTGTATCAATAGAGGTCACGCCAAGAACTCTGCCTCCGTTTGTGAGAAGCTTATCTCCCTCAAGCTTTGCGCCTGCTACGTATACAGAGGACTCAAGCTCCTCGGGAATGGTCATCTCATAGCCCTTTTCATAGCTTTCGGGATAACCTGCCGATGCCATAATAACACAGCAAGCATGCTTGTCGGCAAATTTTACGTCAACTTTATCAAGTGTTCCGTCGGTACATGCCTTCATAATAGTGAGAAGGTCGCTCTCAAGCAAAGGAAGTACTACTTGTGTCTCGGGGTCACCAAAACGGCAGTTGTACTCAATGACCTTAGGACCCTTGGGAGTTATCATAAGTCCAAAATACAGACAACCCTTAAAGGTTCTTCCCTCTTTGTTCATCGCGTCTATCGTAGGAAGGAAGATAGTCTTCATACATTCCTCTGCGATATCTGCCGTATAATAGGGATTAGGAGCAACAGTTCCCATACCACCTGTGTTAAGTCCCTCATCGTTATCCTTAGCTCTCTTATGATCCATAGAGGAGATCATAGGAACAACTGTTTTTCCGTCAGTGAAGGAAAGAACCGACACCTCAGGACCCGTGAGGAACTCCTCGATAACGATATTGTCACCGCTTGCACCGAACTGCTTGTCCTGCATCATAGAGATGACCGCAGCCCTTGCCTCGTCACGTGTCATAGCTATGATAACACCCTTGCCAAGTGCGAGTCCGTCTGCCTTGATAACTGTGGGAATGGGTGCGGTCTCAATATATTTGAGAGCCGCTTCCATATTGTCAAAGACCTCGTATTCTGCGGTGGGAATACCGTATTTTTTCATAAGATTCTTTGAAAAGACCTTGCTTCCCTCAATTATTGCGGCATTTGCGCGAGGACCGAAGCAAGGAATTCCTGCCTCGTTCAGCGCATCAACTGCACCAAGCACCAAGGGATCGTCGGGAGCGACAACTGCATAGTCGATTGCATTGCTTTTTGCAAATTCAACTATTGCGGGGATATCCTTTGCACCGATATTTACACACTCGGCGTCTTTTGTCATACCGCCGTTTCCGGGGAGCGCGTAAATCTTTTCAATATCTTTATTTTCTTTTAATTTTTTGATGATGGCGTGTTCTCTTCCGCCACCGCCTACAACCATTATCTTCATAAAATCTCCAAATAGCGTATTAGTGATGGAAAAGTCTCATTCCTGTGAATGCCATAGCCATTTCGTACTTGTTGCAGCACTCGATAACGAGATCATCTCTTATAGATCCGCCGGGCTCTGCAATGTACTTGACGCCAGACTCCTTTGCGCGCTCAATATTGTCGCTGAACGGGAAGAATGCGTCAGATCCGAGAGCTACGCCGTCAATTGTATCAAGGTATGCTCTCTGCTCTTCCTTTGTGAAGGGCGCGGGCTGCTCGGTAAAGTACTTCTGCCAGTTGCCGTCAGCGCAAACATCCTCTTCGTTCTGATTGATATATCCGTCAATAACGTTATCTCTGTCGGGACGGCCAAGAGTGGACTTGAAAGGAAGATTAAGAACCTTATCGCTCTGACGAAGGAACCAGGTATCTGCCTTGCCGCCTGCAAGACGTGTGCAGTGAACTCTCGACTGCTGACCTGCACCAACACCGATAGCCTGTCCGTCGATAGCAAAGCATACAGAGTTAGACTGTGTATACTTAAGAGTGATAAGTGCAACGATAAGATCGCGGATAGCGCTTTCGGGCATATCCTTATTCTCAGTTACGATATTAGTGAGAAGCTCACGGTTGATCTCGAAGTTATTTCTTCCTTGCTGGAACGTGATTCCGTAAACCTGTTTTGTCTCGATCTCTGCGGGAACGAAGTCGGGGTCAATCTTTACGATATTGTAGTTGCCCTTTCTCTTTCCTTTGAGAATCTCAAGAGCCTCGGGCTCATATCCGGGAGCGATAATACCGTCGGAGACCTCGCGTGCGAGCATCTTTGCAGTAGTTACGTCGCAAACGTCGGAAAGTGCTACCCAATCACCAAAGGAGCACATTCTGTCAGTGCCTCTTGCTCTTGCATATGCACAAGCGAGAGGAGAATCATCAAGACCCTCGATATCGTCAACGAAGCAAGCCTTCTTGAGCTTGTCAGAAAGCGGAATGCCTACCGCCGCGCTTGTGGGGCTGACGTGCTTAAAGGACGTTACTGCGGGAAGTCCAAGTGCTGCCTTGAGCTCCTTTACGAGCTGCCAGGAGTTAAATGCATCAAGGAAGTTGATATATCCGGGTCTGCCCGAAAGTATCTCTATAGGAAGCTCGCTTCCGTCGTGCATATAGATCTTTGCGGGCTTCTGATTAGGGTTACAACCGTATTTGAGTTCAAATTCTTTCATTTTCGGGCACTCCTTATTTGTTTTTATTGATTATAATTTCTGTGGGCTCGCTTCCGTCAAGAGGAATCTGACGAACGAAGAGCGATACTTTATTGTCTTCGTTGAGGTTTGTCCAGCAGATATCTGCAAGCTCCTCTGCTGTGTTGGGAAGTGCTACCTCCTCGGGCTCTCCGTAGAAGGAAGGAATAGGATTTCCGTCACACTTATACGTATGAATGAAATGACCTACACCGTCGAGAGGCATATAGTCGAAGAAATATCTCTGACAAGCATCGGGATTTCCGTTGTTGCTCTTGAGGATCGAGAGCTTGTAATTGAATGTGCTATTAGAAAAGTCGTAATAGAGTGCGCCCGAGATACGAGGAGTATAATTCGGTGCGTCGTCCTCAAATTCACGTGTGCGAAGAGCATCCTCGAAATTGCTTCCGTCGTTAATGAAATTATAGATCGTATCGGTCTGATCTCCGTTTGTTATAATATCGATATTTCCGCCATTTGCGCGAAGATAAGGATTGTAAATTATAAGATGGGGGTCGGTGAGCTTTGATTCGTCAAATGCCTTTGTGCGCATACCATTATCATGCATCTCAAATACGCGGTTACGCGAATTTACGCTTCTACCCATTATGAAATATGCGATGAGTGCAGATTTTCCGTCAGCACTCTTGCCGATGACTATTCCACGTCCGGGATATGTATTCTCCGAAAGGAGCTTCTTAAGATCAAAAAGTGTGCTCATATCTTTATCTCCGTTTAATTAAAGTTTTTTCTTAGTTGTTTTGCAACTATTTCAGTAGCCCTCGGGAGTATCTGCCATTCAGCCTGACGCATAACACGCTGCTGGAGGCTCTCGGGAGTTTCGTCCTTCTTGACGTAAACACTCTTCTGGAGGATTATCTGACCGCCGTCAGGTATCTCGTTGACGAAATGCACGGTAGCGCCCGTGACCTTAACTCCGTAAGCAAGTGCCGCCTCGTGAACGCGGAGGCCGTAAAATCCCTTTCCGCAGAAGGAAGGAATAAGAGAGGGGTGAACGTTGATTATTCTATTCTCATAGTGCTTGATGAAATTAGCAGTGAGTATATTCATAAATCCTGCGAGAACTATCATATCAATCTCGTATTCCTCAAGTGCGGCTATCATTTTAGCCTCGAACTCCTCTTGAGAGGACATTTCTTTTTTTGGAACGATTGCAACAGGTATATCTGCCATTTCCGCGCGTGTTATTGCATAAGCACTTGCATTGCTTGACACGACAAGCGCAAGCTTACCGCTCTTTATTATGCCACTCTTCTCGGCATCAATAAGTGCTTGCAGATTAGTGCCGCCACCTGAAACAAGAACGGCAATATTTATTTTTTTATTTTTTTTCATTTACAGTCACCAATTAAAAAGCTGAAATGTGGAATTGTGAACATTAAAGGATAACGATGCTCTCCTCAGATTCTACTATTTCTCCGATCACGTATGCATCCTCACCCGAAGCCTTAAGTATCTCAAGTGCCTTGTCTACTTCGTTAGCGGGTACAACGATACTCATACCAACACCCATATTGAATGTGTTGAACATATCTCTCTCACATACGTTGCCGGTTTTTGCGATAAGCTCGAATATAGGAAGGACGCGGACAGCACTTCTGTTTATCTTCGCACCAAGTCCATCGGGAATGCTTCTCGGAATATTCTCATAGAAGCCACCGCCTGTGATATGGCTTATTCCCTTTACGTCTACCTTCTCAAGAAGCTCAAGCACGCTCTTTACGTATATCTTAGTAGGTGTAAGAAGTGTCTCAGCTATAGATTTGCCGCCGAGTGCCTCGTTTGCCTCATAAAGCGATGCGGGATTGTTATCAATGTCAAAGACCTTGCGAACAAGCGAGAATCCGTTTGAGTGGATACCGGTAGACGCAAGTGCGATAACTACGTCGCCTGCCGCCATTCTCTTGTTGTCAAGTATCTTTTTCTTATCAACTACACCTACAGCAAAGCCTGCAAGATCATAGTCCTCAGCGGGCATAAGACCGGGATGCTCCGCCGTCTCTCCGCCGATAAGCGCAGCTCCGGACTGTACACAGCCTTCTGCAACACCGCCAACTATCTCTGCGATCTTTTCGGGATAGTTCTTTCCACAAGCAATGTAATCAAGGAAGAAAAGAGGCTTTGCACCACAACAGATGATATCGTTTACACACATAGCAACTGCGTCGATACCGATAGTGTCGTGCTTGTCCATAAGGATAGCCATCTTTACCTTTGTGCCGCATCCGTCGGTTCCCGATACGAGCACGGGCTCCTCGATTCTCGCAAGATTAAGACCAAAGCAACCGCCAAAGCCTCCGATGTCGTCAAGACAACCCTCGTTCTTGGTTCTTGCAATGTGCTTTTTCATAAGCTCTACTGACTTGTAACCCGCAGTTATATCAACTCCTGCGGACTTGTAGCTTTCACTGTAACTCTTTGACATTTTATTTTTCCTTTCGTGATAAAAATATTCGAATGTAATTTATTCCTTACCGTTCATACAGTATGTGCAAAGCTTGCACGGATCAACACCTATTGCTTCGATAAGACCATCTATTGACTGAAATTCGAGAGAGTCGAAATGTAAAGATTCTGCTATTATTTCTCGAAGCTTCTTTCCGCGCTCGGTGTTTGAGTCAATATATTCGTCAATATAATTGAATCCCTCTTCCCCTTCAAGCTCAAGTATCGTTCTTCTTGCAATCAGCTCGAGCTCAGAGGTTGCACGAGAGAAGTTCAGATACTTACAGCTATACATTATAGGCGGGCAAGCAGAACGCATATGAACGGCCTTAGCTCCGTGCTCATAAAGAAAATCTACCGTCTCCTTGAGCTGTGTTCCTCTGACTATGGAGTCATCGACAAAGAGAAGCTTCTTTCCGTCAATAAGCTCCTTGACGGGTATCTGCTTCATTTTTGCAATCTTTTTTCTCTCAGCAGGATTTGACGGAGTAAAACTTCTTGGCCATGTTGGAGTATATTTGATAAAAGGACGGGCAAACGGTGCTTTGCATTCATTTGCATAGCCTATTGCGTGTGGGGTTCCGGAATCGGGCACTCCGCAAGCATAATCGATATCCTGAGCCACTCGGTTCTCGAGATCTTTTTTTGCAAGTATCTGTCCATTTCTGTATCTCATTATTTCTACGTTCTTACCCTCGTAAATGGAGTTTGAATATCCGTAATAAGTCCACAAAAATGAACAAATTTTCATTTTTTCTCCGGGTGCGGAGAGCTGTATCATAGAATTCGGTGTAAGCTCAACGATCTCACCGGGACCAAGCTCCTTTTCAATCGTGTACCCGAGCTTTTCGAATGCAAAGGATTCAAGGGATACGCTATGTGCGTTCTTGCTCTTTCCAATTATTACAGGGAGTCTACCCAGCTTGTCTCTTGCAGCAATAATTGTGCCGTCGTCTTTAAGTATAAGTACGGACATTGATCCGTCTATAACGTCCTGAGCAAATTTTATGCCTTGGCAAAAATCGCTTTTGTGATTTATAAGGGATGCAACAAGCTCTACAGTATTAACCCTTCCGCCTGTCATAACACCGAAATGTCCACCGCCTGTCAAAAGATATTTTTCGATAAGCTCCTCGGAGTTGTTTACGCGACCAACAACAGCAATTGCATAAGTTCCAATGTTGGCACGTATCAGAAGGGGCTGTGGATCGGAATCGCTTATACAACCGATAGCCGAGTTTCCCTTCATTTCGTCGAAGATCTTATCAAATTTTGTTCTGAACGGTGAGTTTTCAATATTGTGGATATCTCTTTGAAGTCCGATCGTCTCATCGTACGCTGCCATTCCACCTCTCTTGGGACCGAGATGAGAATGATAGTCTGTGCCGAAAAAGACGTCTGAGATAGCATCCTTTTTGCTTACTACGCCAAAAAAGCCTCCCATAGTTCCTCCGTGAATAATTTATCGTGTTTAGTTATTGTATTTAGCAGATATCTCAGCATCCTTTGCGAGAACCTTCTCTGCTCCCTTTACTCTTGCGTCGTCAAGCTTTGCAGCAAGCTCCTTGTCCTCGACTGCAAGTATCTGAATTGCGAGAATAGCCGCGTTTGCAGCGCCGTCAATAGCAACGGTTGCAACGGGAAGTCCTGTGGGCATCTGGACTGTTGAGAGGAGTGCATCCATTCCGTCAAGATTCTTCGATTTTACGGGTATTCCGATAACGGGGAGAGTGGTGTTTGCAGCAATTGCGCCCGCAAGATGTGCCGCCATGCCTGCAGCAGCTATAACAGCACCAAAGCCGTTGGCTCTTGCATTTGCTGAAAATTCCTTTGCCTCGGCTGGAGTTCTGTGTGCCGAGAAAACGTGAACCTCAAAAGGTACGCCGTACTCTTTAAGTGTGTTTATTGCCTTTTCAACTACGGGAAGGTCGCTGTCACTTCCCATGATAATTCCAATCTTTTTCATTTCATTCCTCCAAAACAAAAAATATAAGGGCAGTCCTATCCTAATATAGAGAGGACTGCCCAGACGGTCGACATTATTGCTTTTTGCTCCCTTGTGGTTATTTCCACAGCTCCGTCGGTTGCAAAAAACCTCTTCAACAAAGTTGTATTTTTGTAATAATATTATATCATATATAATATTTAATGTCAACAATATTTTTTTCAACTAACGTAAAAGATTCAACAATATTAGACCGTTATTTTTGTGTATTTTTACGACATTCTTTTAGAAACTGATGACTCGAGCTTCAAAAGAAGAGTTATTATGGGATATGAAAGCAGACTGAAGACTATATTTCCGATTCCGTGCAGGATATCGTAAGGGAAGCCAAAAGCTACCCATGCAACAGTTTGTTCAAAGGAAAATCCAAACAAAAGCGCTTGCGCGGGCGCATACAAAATTCCAAATAAAAGGCCGTGAATAGCACATACGAGAGCATAAACTATCATTGCCGTATGAGGCTTCATCTTCTTTGGCAAGAGCATTATGATCGCCCACAATACCGTCCAGACATATAGATAAGGAATCAGTACGTAGATGCCGTACATACCGTTAAGGAAGGCATAGACGTATATCGAAATGAGTGCCCATTTTCTGTAAACAACGGTTAGAACCGTTATAAAAAGTGCAATCATATGTATGTTTGGAAGTGCCGCCATAAGTAATTGCGAAAGATACATCAGCGAGCCGAATATTGTAAGCAATATGAGCCTTCTGAGCCTGTCAGTGCGTTTTGAATACTGCATTATTCCGCCTTGAAACTATAGGAAGCTCCTTCCTCTATGGTCGTTTTGTCAACTCCTGTCATTCCGTATTCACCGTTTATATAAAACGCCCAATACTTTCCGTCTTCTTCATATTTGTGGTATTCGTCGCAAACGGTCAATACGTACAATCCATACTGTCCGTCCTCGCCCGATATGAGCCCTTCATCAATAAGGGCCTCACCCACCGTTGATTTTTCACTCGTAATTTCAAAGGAACGAGTTGTTCCGTCGGCAAATGTAACTTCAAATTTGAAGCTTTTTTCGCCTTCTGTGGTAATTGGTTTGTCGCAAGAGACAATAGTCAGAAGCATCGCCGCAAGAAGCATCGCCAAAGTCAGAAACGACAAAACGTTAAGCTTTCCGTTTTGTTTTTTCATATTTTTTCTTCTTATTTTTTGATTTTTTTGTATGTTTTATCTTTCAAAAATGAACCGGATCGCGCGGCAAAAGATAAATACGGGGTAAGTCTTCCGGCTTAACGGTAAAAATAATTTGCGCCTTCTCGGGACAATCCCAATGGACAAAATACGTTGCGGCCGTATTTGCAAAAAATCAAGCACCGTTTACGGCGACGCGCTCGCACAGGCATCTCACCTGTTTCCTTATTAAGTGACTAGCACGCCCCTCATACGAGTATAATTTTACCATTTAGCTATTGAAATGTCAAGAAATTAAAAAAAAATTCAAAAAGGCTTGACAAATAAGAATGTGAGTGATACACTTATCACATAATTTATTTTTCTTAGGAGAAAATATCGTGATGAACAAGAATTTTGCAGACATATATTTTTACCTTTACTTTTATTACTTTTGCTAATAAAATTAAAGGTGCTTTTGTCTGCATTTTTTTAGTTTCATATGCATATATTTATGTAAATGGAGCCTAGCGGGTAAAACACCGTAGGCTCCATTTTTATTTTCAGTTTTTTAAGGAGAAATATAAAATGATCGCTGTAATTAAAAGAGGAACTACAGAACAACAAATAGAAAATCTTACAAAATGGATAAAGTCGCAAGGTCTTGACGTACACACCTCGCACGGTCAGGAGCACACGATACTCGGTCTTGTGGGTGATACGAGCAGGATAGATGCAGATCTTCTTGGAAGTCTTGAGATCGTTGAATCTGTAAAGGTGATTTCTGAGCCTTTTAAGAGCGCAAATAGAAAATTTCATCCCGATGACACAGTTGTGGCCGTGGGAAACACCTCGGTTGGCGGTGACGTATTTGCTTTGATCGCGGGTCCCTGCTCTGTTGAAAGCGAGGAGCAGGTGCTTGAGATTGCAAGAGCTGTAAAAGCATCGGGAGCAACAATGCTTCGCGGCGGAGCATTCAAGCCCCGCACGTCCCCTTACGATTTCCAGGGTCTCAAAGCAGACGGAATTGAGTACCTGCTGAAAGCTAAAAAAGAAACGGGTCTTCCTATCGTTACCGAGATAATGAACGCAAATCACCTCGATCTTTTTGAGGACGTTGACGTAATTCAGGTCGGCGCGAGAAATATGCAAAATTTTGAGCTTCTCAAGGAGCTTGGAAGAACTAAAAAGACAATACTTCTCAAGCGCGGTCTTGCAAATACCATAAAGGAATTTCTTATGTCTGCCGAGTATATTATGGCGGGCGGAAACGAAAACATAATCCTTTGCGAGAGAGGTATCAGAACATTTGAGACCTACACAAGAAATACTCTTGATCTTGCGGCAGTTCCGCTTCTTCAGGGGCTTTCTCATCTTCCTATAATCATTGATCCTTCGCACGCCACAGGAGTTGCTCGTCTTGTAAAGCCTCTTTCACTTGCGGCGGCGGCAGTTGGTGCTGACGGTCTTATGATTGAAGTGCATAATGATCCTCAACATGCTCTTTGCGACGGCGCTCAGTCGCTTACACCCGCAGCATTTGATGACGTTTGTAAGTCGGTAAAAAAAGTACTCGACGTTATCTGATCAAGGAGATTTTTATGATAGTCGGAATTTGCGGACTTGGACTTATAGGTGGGTCGATGGCAAAGGCATATAAGGCGGAAGGACATACTGTTTACGGTTATGACAAAGATCCTGCAACACTTGGATTTGCTTCTATCGCATCTATAATTGACGGCGAGCTCGATGATGATACACTAAGGGAGTGTGAGCTCATTTTCATAGCACTCTACCCTGTCGCCACTGTAAAATATATTGAGAATATTGCTCCTAAGCTTAACAAAAACACTGTTGTTATTGATCTTTGCGGAACAAAACAGCTCGTTTGTGAGCGTGCCTTTGCTCTTGCTAAGGAATACGGATTTACCTTTGTTGGCGGTCACCCAATGGCAGGAACGCAGTATTCGGGAATAAAGCATTCAAAGGCGACACTTTTCAAAAATGCACCTATGGTCATCGTTCCCGCTGTATATGATGATATCGAATTTTTTGATAGAATAAAAAAGCTTCTTTCTCCAGCGGGATTTGGAAAGATATCGGTGACTACGGCAAAGGAGCACGACGAGGTGATTGCATTTACCTCACAGCTTGCTCACGTTGTGTCAAACGCATATGTAAAGAGTCCTACCGCAAAGCTCCACAAGGGATTTTCGGCAGGAAGCTATAAGGATCTTACGAGAGTTGCGTGGCTCAATGAAAATATGTGGAGCGAGCTGTTTCTTGAAAACAAGGAAGCGCTTGCTTTTGAGATAGAAACGATAATACATTCGCTTTCTGAATATAAAAAAGCAATTGAAAACGATGACATTACTACCCTTGCCTCTCTTTTAAGAGACGGAAGGATCGCCAAGGAAGAAATTGACGGATAAACGGAGAAAATTTATGAAAACGATACGTGTTGACGCATCAAAAAAATATGACGTTATCATAGGGAATGGGCTTCTTGACAATGCGGGAGAGCTTTGCAAGGAGGCAGTTGGGGTCTGCCGAGGAGTTATCATTACGGACTCTAACGTTGACGCACTTTACTCTGAACGACTTGAGAGGTCTCTTAAGTCTGCAGGATATAACGTCAAAAAATACGTTTTTGAGGCGGGAGAAGAATCGAAAAAACCAAAAACTCTTATAGATATACTTGAGTTTCTTGCGAATGTCGAGCTTACTCGTGCCGATTGTATATTTGCTCTTGGTGGCGGTGTTGTGGGAGATATTGCGGGATTTGCCGCGGCTATTTATTTGCGCGGTATTCGCTTTATTCAGATACCTACGACCTTACTTGCGGCGGTAGACTCATCTGTTGGCGGAAAGACGGGAATAGATCTTGAGGCGGGAAAAAATCTTGCAGGTGCTTTCCATCAGCCCTCACTCGTTATTTGTGATCCCTCTCTTCTTTGTACCCTTCCTCCTGAAATATTTGCCGACGGTATGGCAGAGGTTATAAAGTACGGAGTAATAAACGACAAGGAGCTTTTTGAGGTTCTCAAAGGAAATATAAAGTATAACATTGAAGAAATAATCGCCTCCTGCGTACAAAACAAGAGCAATATCGTAAAGGCAGACGAGTTTGACACGGGTATGCGTCAGCTTCTCAATCTCGGTCATACTATAGGTCACGCGATCGAGAGGCTTTCTGATTTTTCAATTTCGCACGGAAGTGCTGTGGCTATCGGAATGGTAATAGTTATGACGGCATCGGTCGCTTACGGATATTGCGCAAAGGATGAGCTTGACGAGCTTGTTTACGTATTAAAGAAGACTTCCCTGCCTACTGAATGCGAATATACGCCTGATGAGCTTACAAGGGTTGCGGTATCAGATAAAAAGAGACAGCGCGACACTATAACTCTCGTCGTTCCCTACGCTATCGGCGACACAAGACTTTTGCCGATATCGGTGGATAAACTTGAAGAATTTATTTCGAAAGGACTTTCTTAATGAGAGCTTTGATTTCAAAAGCCGAGACATACGGCAGTATCTCTGCCATATCCTCAAAATCTATGGCGCATAGACTGCTGATCTGTGCGGCGTTTGCTGATAATAGCTCGGTAATACGTTGTGAAACCCACAACGAGGATATTCTTGCCACGGTTAAATGTCTTACGGATCTTGGAGCAAAAATTGAATACAAGGACGGTAGCTTTTATATTGAACCTATCACTGCAATAAATAACAGCCCTATTCTTGATTGCAATGAGAGCGGATCTACCTTGAGATTTCTTATTCCCGTGGTGTGTGCCATTTGTGATAGTGCCTCCTTTTTGATGTCGGGTAGGCTTCCCGAGCGTCCTCTCTCTCCTTTGCGCGAGGAGCTTGAGATTCACGGAATTTCTTTTGATTATTCAGAAAAAAACGTACTTAATACCAAAGGACGCCTTTCAAGCGGTTCCTATACTATAAGCGGAGAGATATCTTCACAGTTTATAAGCGGTCTTTTGTTTGCCCTTTCGATTCTTGATGGCAATAGCACGCTGACTGTTACGGGTAAGCTTGAATCGGCTCCCTACGTGCAAATGACACTTGATTCGCTTGCTCTGTTTGGTGCAAATATAAAGAGAAAAGATAACGTTTTTTCAATTATAGGAGGCAAGCTTCACGCTCCTCAGAATCTTTTTGTTGAAGGTGACTGGTCAAACGCCGCATTTCCTCTTTGTCTTGGTGCGGTTAGTGGGGGTGTTACGGTTTATAATCTTAATTTTGACTCGGCGCAGGGCGACAAGGAAATAATTTCTATTCTTAGGTCATTCGGAGCAGACGTTTTGATTCAAAACGACTCGATAACCGTTAAAATAAACAAGCTTTGCGGAATAGAGCTTGATGCCTCCCATATCCCCGATCTTGTACCTGTTATTGCAACCGTTGCATCGGTTGCCGAGGGACAAACGGTGATATACGGTGCAAAGCGTCTTCGCATAAAAGAAAGTGACAGACTCTTTACAACAAAAGAAATGCTCTCTTCTCTTGGCGCTGATATTACCGAGACGGATGACGGACTTATAATAAACGGTAAAAAAGGGCTTGACGGCGGCACCGTTTCGTCGTACAATGACCATAGAATAGCTATGAGTGCGGCGGTGGCATCTGCGGTTTGTAAAGGAAGTGTGACTGTTACGGATGCCGAAGCGGTAAATAAATCATACCCTGACTTTTGGAAAGACGTGAGGACCTTAGGTCTTGATATTTCCTTTACTGATAAGGAGTAATAAAATGGCAACACATTACGGACAAAATATTGACGTTGAGATATACGGTGGCTCTCACGACGAAAAAATTGGCGTTATAGTTAAGGGATTGCCTGTTGGTTTTTGCATTGACACAGAAAAGCTTCATGCTTTTATGGCGCGCAGAGCACCCGGAGCATCCTCTCTTTCCACCGGAAGAAAAGAAGCTGACGTGCCTGTATTTATTGAAGGTGTTGAAGAGAACAAAATAGTTTCTGACACCGTTCACGCTATAATTTACAATACAAATCAGCGCTCATCTGACTACAGCGAGGAATCGTTTATTCCCCGCCCCTCTCACGCTGATTTTGCGGCGAGAATAAAATACGGTGAGGCAGTAGATCTTCGCGGTGGCGGACATTTTTCGGGCAGGCTCACAGCTCCTATGTGTATTGTGGGTGGAATATGCTTACAGATTCTTGAAAAGGAAGGAATAGACGTTGGGGCTCATCTATATTCGGTAGGTGAAGCAAAAGACACTCCGTTTGATCCTGTAAAAGTGTCAAAATCTGATATTTGCGAGCTTCATAATGCAGATTTCCCTGTTATAAATAAAGCTTCTGCTGAGTGTATGAAGAGAGTTATTTCGCAAGCAAGGGACGCGGGGGACTCTGTTGGCGCAATTATCGAATGTGCCGCGGTAGGTCTTCCTAGAGGCTTGGGTGAACATATCTTCTCCGGGGTCGAAAACAGAATATCTCAGATAGTTTTCGGTATCCCTGCCGTTAAGGGTATAGAGTTTGGAAATGGATTTGAGTGCGCCCGTATGCTTGGAAGTCAAAACAACGACGCCTTTTATACCGACGGCAAAAATATCCGTACAAAAACAAACAATTGCGGCGGAATAATCGGCGGAATGACAAATGGAATGCCCCTTATATTCCGCGCCGCGATGAAGCCCACGCCCTCTATCTTTTGTGAGCAGGATAGTGTTGATATGAATACAATGACTAATGTCAAGCTTACGATAAAGGGACGTCACGATCCTTGCGTGGCACTGCGCGCAGTCCCCGTTTTTGAGGCGGCTACCGCTATTGCTGTATACGATATGATGCTTGATAAATAAGCTTATAAGGAATAGACAATGTTTAATTCAAAGCATACGGTCGCTTGCTCGTATATTGGATATCTTACGCAAGCAATTACTATAAATTTTGCTCCCCTACTTTTTGTGACCTTTGAAAGGACCTACGGTATTTCACTATCGAAAATTAGCCTTTTGATAGCCATAAGCTTTACGACTCAATTTCTTACAGATCTTGTGGCGGCAAGGCTTTCCGACAAGCTCAATCTTCGCTATGCTGCAATAGCCGCACACGTTTTTGCCGTTATCGGTCTTACGGCTTTTGCCTACCTGCCCGATATTTTGCCGAATCACTATCTCGGACTTTGCATATCGGTAATCGTTGCATCTATGGGCGGCGGTCTTACGGAGGTAGTAATAAGCCCTATAGTTGAGGCTTGTCCTACCAAAAAGAAAAGCGCATCTATGGCGCTCCTTCATTCATTCTATTCGTGGGGTCTTGTTGCGGTCATACTATTCTCGACAATCTTTTTCGAGCTTTTCGGGCTTGAGAATTGGCGTATCCTTTCTTGTCTTTGGGCAATCGTACCCCTCGTTGGCGCGATAGGATTTTGTGTGGTTCCCGTTTATGAGCTTGAAAAGCGTGAGGACACTTCAGAAGCAAAAAGACCGATGTACAAGGAGTCGCTTTTCTGGATTTTCGTTGCAATAATGCTTTGCACGGGTGCGGCGGAGCAAGCGATAAGTCAGTGGGCGTCTGTATTTGCCGAAAAAGGACTTGGTGTTTCAAAAACGCTCGGTGATTTACTCGGCCCGCTTTCCTTTGCCGTGCTTATGGGCTCTGCAAGAGTCTTTTACGGACTTTTCAGTCACAAGATAAAGCTTCGCGTATATATGACGTTTTCGTGTATTCTTTGCGTTATAAGCTATCTTTTGGTAGCGCTCTCTCCCTTTCCCGCGCTTTCTCTTATCGGGTGTGCACTTTGTGGGTTATCAGTTGGCATTATGTGGCCCGGAACGCTCAGTCTTGCGGCGAAAAATATGCCTAATTGCAACGTAAGGCTTTTTGCATTGCTTGCGTTTGTCGGAGACCTTGGATGTCTTATAGGTCCTGCAAGTGCAGGATGGATAGCGGGAATATTTGACGATAATTTGAAGATAGGATTCATCTTTAATTTGCTCTTCCCGCTTACGATGCTTGTTTTAATGAAATTTGTTAAAGCTAAAAAATCAAGAGGTTGAAATTATGAAACTCAGTGAAATCAGAGATAAAATAGACAAAATCGACACACAACTCGTAAAATTATATACCGACCGTATGGCACTTTGCGCGGAGGTTGCAGAATATAAGCGCGCAAACAGCATTCCCGTTCTTGATACCGAAAGAGAAAGAGTGCTTCTCAACAAGGTTGCCGATCTCTCGGGGGAGGAGTTTGAGGAATATACGAGGACGCTTTATTCAACTATTCTCGACCTTTCGCGTTCATATCAACACAAAAGGCTTGGCATGACTTCATCTCTTTACGATGAAATAGAAAATTCGGTAAAAGCCACCTCCAAGGTGTTTCCTGAGCGCGCAAGCGTTGCTTGTCAAGGCGTTGAGGGTGCATATTCACAGCTTGCGGCTGAAAAGTTTTTCGCTCTTCCCTCTATAACCTATTTTTCAAATTTCAACGCTGTTTTTGCGGCAATTGAAGCGGGTATGTGTGAGTACGGTGTTCTTCCTATTGAGAATAGCACTGCAGGCTCGGTAAAACAGGTCTACGATCTTATGAAGGACCATAAGTTCAAGATAATCCGCTCCGTAAGGATCAAGATAGATCATAGCCTTCTGGCAAAGCCCGGAACACGCCTTTCGGATATCAAGGAAATTTATTCGCACGATCAGGCAATATCACAGTGCTCTAAATTCCTTGCGACGTTGCCGAAGGACGTTAAGATAACGAGGGTTGAGAATACTGCAAAGGCGGCGCTTATGGTTGCTATGTCAATGAGAGACGACGTGGCCTCAATATCTGCGCATTCCTGTGCTGATCAATACGGTCTCGAGGTTATTTCTCCCTCTGTTCAGGATAACGGAAATAATCAGACGAGATTTATCTGTATTTCAAACAAGCTTGAGATATACCCCGGATCAAACAAGACAAGCCTTATGCTTGTTACTCCGCATAAGCCCGGTGCGCTTTACAAGATTCTTTCGAGATTTAACGCGCTTGGTATTAACCTCTTAAAGCTTGAATCAAGACCGATCGCTGATTCAAACTTTGAGTTTATGTTCTATTTTGACATAGAAGCCTCGGTCTATTCCGATAAGTTTGCAAGGCTCATCTCTGAGCTTGAGCAGAACTGTGAGGAGTTTACTTACCTTGGCACCTATATGGAGGAAGTCTGATGCTTAAAGGGTATGAAAAGCTTTGCGGTTTTCTCCTCGGCGAGCACCTCTCTCACTCTTTTTCTCCAAGTATTCACTCAATGCTTGCCGATTACGGCTATCAAATAAAGGAAGTTCCTCGCCAGAGCCTTGAATCGTTTATGAAGGAAAAGGATTTTGACTTTTTTAACGTCACCATTCCTTACAAAAAGGACGTTATTCCTTATCTTTCTGCTTTATCGGATGAAGCGAAGTCGATAGGTGCTGTAAACACTGTCAAAAAGATGTCTGACGGCTCTCTTGTCGGTTACAACACCGATTATTACGGATTTGAGCTATTACTAAAAAAGAGCGGAATTTGTGTGACTGACAAAAAGGTGCTACTTCTCGGTTCGGGAGGCGCTTCGATGCCTGTCAGGGCTGTTCTTGAGGCTTGCGGGGCTAAAGAGATAGTTACGATATCTCGTAGCGGAGAGAATAATTATTCGAATCTTTCAATTCACGCAGATGCTGACGTGATAGTAAATACAACGCCTGTAGGTATGTATCCCGATAACGGACAAGCTCCTCTTTCACTTGATATTTTCACAAATTTGGGGGGCGTTATCGATATCATATATAACCCTGCTCATACAAAACTTTTGCTTGACGCAGAGGCTAAAGGAATTTCACATATCGGCGGACTTTATATGCTTGTGGCACAAGCTAAGAAGGCGGCAGAGATATTTACTGAGAAGAAGATCGATGACAGCGTTATTGACGAGATCTGCGCTAAGATTGAATCGAATACAAAAAATATTGTTCTTATTGGTATGCCCGGGTGTGGTAAATCGTCTGTAGGACGACTTGTTGCACAGATGCTTGGACGCAAATTTTATGATGCGGACGATGTTTTTACAGAAAGGTTCGGTAAAACTCCTGCCGAGGTTATAGACGCCGAAGGTGAAGCAAAATTCAGGGAGATGGAGCACGAAATGTCTCTTGATCTTGGAAAGCTTAGCGGTGTTGTTATATCAACGGGCGGAGGTGTTGTCACAAGAGAAGAAAATTTCCCTGCCCTGCATCAGAACGGAGTCATTTTCTTTATTGACAGAGATATAAAAAATCTTGAAACGCAGAACCGTCCGCTTTCAAAATCTGTCGGAGTTGAGACACTTTACAAGACAAGATATCCTATGTATACGAGATTTTGCGATCATAAGATCGTAAGCAATGAAATAAAGCAGGATACTGTAGACAAAATCGTAAGAATTATTACAGAAGGAAAATAAATATGAAAATACTTGTAATTAACGGTCCAAATATCAATATGCTCGGAATTCGTGAGCCCGATATATACGGCAAGCAGACTTTTTCTGATCTTTGTGATTTTATAAACAAGGCATCCGAGGAGCTCTCTCTTTCAGTAGAGCTGTTTCAGTCAAATCACGAGGGCGTGATAGTTGACAAAATACAGGAAGCGTACGGTGTATTTGATGGAATAGTTATAAATCCCGCGGCGTATACGCACACGAGCATAGCTATTCTTGACGCACTCAAATCCGTAGGAATACCGACCGTAGAGGTGCATATTTCCGATATATCCAAAAGAGAGAGCTTCAGACAGTTCTCCTACGTTTCTCTCGTTGCAAAAAAAACCATCTGCGGATACGGCTTTGATGGCTATAAAATGGCTCTTGAATTTTTATCAAATTGTTAGACCGCAGTATCATTGACTTTTTAGCAAAAAAACATCCTAAATGAGTGTGAATTTTCATTACTTTTATCTCTTTTTTCATTGGACAATGCTTTAGTGATGTGATAAAATTAAAATGTATAAATTTATTTTACGGAGGAAATTATGAAAACGTTTATCAGAATTCTATCTCTTCTTCTCGTTCTCGTAATGCTCGCATCCTGTTTTATTGCTTGTAACGTTGACGAAGGAAACGACAAGGAATCGGAATCGGATACAGTCGTTGATACGGATGTTGTGGAAGATAATGGTACTTCACTTCCCGATATGGATCTCGGCGGTATAACCTATAACGTTCTTGGTCGTGATGATCCTGCGTGGGTTCATCTTGACAACTTTGAGATCTTCTATGAAGAGCTTCCCGAAGACGTCGTAGGTCAGGCAGTCTTCAACAGAAACCAGTCGCTTAAGAACAAGTATAACTTTATTGTAACACAGACTCTTACAGCAGCTACACATGAGACCGCAAAGATCGCCTATGAGTCGGGCGATGATCTTTATGATCTCGTGCTTTACAAGCCTGTTACCGTTCAGGCTCACGCGCAGGAGGGCTATCTTCTTGATCTTAAGTCGGTCAAATACGTAGATCTTGAGAATGACAGCTGGAGCCAGTACGTCAGCGATCAGCTTACAATAGCAGATAAGCTCTACTATACTACTAATGATTTTGTTCTTCTTGACAAGGCAAGAGCTTTCTATCTCTTCTATAACAGAGATATGGCTTCCGATCTTAAGCTTGGATACTTTGAGGATCTCGTAGATAACAATACGTGGACTCTTGAAGAGATGACAAAGCTTTCAAGAGCGGCTGCAAGAGACGTTGACAACAACGGTCCTACTTATACCGATTATTTTGGACTTGGTCTTCAGACAAACTTCCAGTTCATAACACTTGCGGCAAGTGCAGGCTTCCGTGTTACTGAGATGGATAACGTAGGTTATCCTACGCTTGTTGGTGCTACTGACAAGATGCTCAATATTCTTGATGCAACTCTTGAGCTTACTACCGATAAGAATGCTACATGGCAGAATATTGGTGATATATATGAGCAGCACCCCGAAACAGTATTCCTTGACAACAGAATGCTCTTTGTCAGCGCATTTGCAACGTTTATAGAGTATAACTATAAGGTTCAGGAATCGACTATCAATTTCGGTATCCTTCCCAATCCTAAGTATGACGTAGATCAGGAGCAGTACAACTCTTATCCTGACATTCACCATGGCTCAGTTATTGCAATTCCCTATACTGTAGCGGATGAAGATATCGCAGGCTTCTGTCTTGAGGCTCTTACCGAGGCTTCCTCTGACACGTCTTACATTACATATATCGAGACAAAGTGTATGTATCAGGATGCGCCCGATGCAGATTGTGCAAGAATGATGGACCTTTGCTTTGAGAACCAGGCATACGATATCGGTGCATTCCTCTTCAGCGACAGCGGTGAGCTTTATGCATACGTTACCGAGAATATGCAGGGTACGGGTGCTAACCTTTACAAGCGTCTCTTTGATACAACAAAGAAGGCTGCACAGGCTGAGCTTGACGAGCTTTTTGAAAATTATACAAAACGCTGATTTTTAATATTTTATACGATAAAACTCCCAAGAAAATTCTTGGGAGTTTTATGTGCACGAAATTTTTTCGAAATTCTTTTGCCTATTGACAATAAATGCCCTTTGTGGTAGAATATATTATTATAAAAATTTTTTTGGAGGAAATTATGAAAACGTTTATCAGACTTCTTTCTCTTCTCCTTGTTGTTGTAATGCTTTCTTCTTGTTTTATTGCATGCAACACTTCTTCAGACGAAAAAGAATCAGAAAAAACTACAGATCAAAATGACACTAGTGTTACTCCCGGTGATGATACCCAGTCTCTTCCCGACATGGATCTTAATGGGGAACTTTACACCGTCCTTGGCAGAGACGCTGCGAACTGGACTCATCTTGACAACTTTGAGATAGCTTACGACGAGCTCCCTGAGGACGTTGTCGGCCAGGCTGTTTACAACAGAAACCAGGCGCTCAAAAACAAGTACAACTTCACCGTTCTTCAGGTCCTTGTTGACAACACAAGCGACACAGCGAAGATCGCTTACGAGTCGGGTGACGATCTTTATGATCTTGTTATCTATCAGCCTCAGTTCGTTCAGGCTCACGCTCAGGAGGGTTACCTTCTTGATCTCAAAGAATTTGAGCATATTGACCTTGAGCACGATAGCTGGAGCCAATACATAAACGAGCAGCTTACTATCGGTGATAAGCTTTACTATACAACCAACGACTTCCTTCTCCTCGATAAGTCAAGAGCGTTCTTCCTTTTCTACAACAGAGACCTTGCAGCCGATCTTAAGCTTGGTTATCTTGAGGATATGGTAGACAACAACACATGGACTCTTGAAAATGCAATAAAGCTTGGTAAGCAGGTGTATAGAGACGTTGATAATAACGGTGTTTCCTGTGCGGATTACTACGGATTTACAATGCAGGGCGCATCGCAATTCATATATATGGCTGTCAGCGCAGGCTTCAGATTTACCGAAAAGGGTAATGACGGATTCCCCAAGCTTGTTGGCGCAACTGACAAGATGCTTAACATTCTTGATAAGACACTCGAGTTTACAGCAGATCAGAACATAACCTGGTGTCAGCAGACTATGAGTGACGCTAGCACTGATGAAACTCATCCTGAGATCATTTTCAATGACGGTAGAGCACTTCTCCTTAGCATGACTGCGGCATACATTGAGTATTCTTACAAGCTCCATGGCGCTACCCTCAATTTTGGTATTCTTCCTAACCCTAAGTATGACGCTGCTCAGGAAGAGTACGGTTCTTATCCTGACGTATCCCTTGGTTCCGTTCTTGCTATTCCCTATACGGTTTTTGATGAGGATATGGCAGGCTTCTGTCTTGAGGCTATTACAGAGGAATCTACAGACACGTCTTACATAACGTATATTGATACAAAGAGTAAGTATCAGGATGCTCCTGACGCGGACTGTGCAAGAATGTTGGATCTTTGCTTTGAAAATCAGATCTATGACGTTGGTGCCTTCCTCTTCAATGGTTCCAATGAGCTTTACACACGTACAGCTTTTGATCTCCAGAAGAAAGGTGTAAATCTGTACAAGCGTCTCTTTGATTCTACAAAGAAGGCTGCACAGAGCAAGATCGACGAGCTCATTGTTTCTTACAACTGATTTATGATATTTATCAGCGCACCCAAATTATTTGGGTGCGCTTCTTTTGTTGAAGTATTCATCTGTTTCCTTTTTAACTTCCCTGCTCATAAGACATATAATCACGACGTTTATAAGCGTCATAGCACCTATAGAAAAATCTGCAATATCCCATATAATTTTAGCATCTATGATAGTTCCAAGAAAAACGCAGACAACGTATAAAACTGTGTAAGGCAACAAAAGTCTTTTTTTCTTGTCAAGATAAAAACAGCATTCAAAACCGTAGTGTGCCCAACAGATTACTGTTGCAAATGCGAAGAAAAGAACTGCAGCGGCAAGAAAATATTCTGCCCATTTTCCAAGCACTGACGAATACGCACCTATGGTCATCATTATAAAATTACTTCCAAAATATGCAACCTCGGAATATGATAATATTACTACAAGTGCTGTCATAGTACAAAGAAGAATTGTGTCTACAAACACCTCTATTATACCGAAAAAACCTTGCTCAACGGGGCTTTTTGTGTCAGCGGTTGCATGAGCACTTGGCGCTGTGCCGCACCCCGCCTCGTTTGAGACAAGACCTCTCATCACGCCGTATCTTATGCCACGCGATAAAAGAAAGCCCATAACACCGCCCACTGTAGAGTTTATTGAAAAAGCATCACTGAAAATAAGCTTTAGTGCGTCATCAATTTCATTTCTCCTTAGTATTATCACTGCAAGGGAAAGAATTACGTAACCAAGTGTCATTAAAGGAACAAGCTTATCGGTAATATTAATTATTCTCTTTGACCCTTTTGATATTATAAGTGCTGTTAAACCGGATAAAATTATACCGCTTATCACTGGCTTTATATGAAAAATATCATAAAACGAGGTGCTTACTGCATTTATCTGTATCATACTCCCCATTGATAAGGAATTAACTATACAGAAGATTGCAAATATACCTGCTATGAG
This sequence comes from Eubacteriales bacterium, assembly GCA_045633625.1. Lineage (GTDB taxonomy): Bacteria > Bacillota > Clostridia > Oscillospirales > CAG-272 > HGM12713. The sequence goes on along the minus strand of JAZQYP010000035.1, from coordinate 28,221 downwards.
CTTGCCGGATGATGAGGCTCCTATGTTTATGAAATAATCACTTATGTACTGCATCGCCGATCCGTGCGGAACACCTTCTTTATCGAAGCGTCTGTGGCGTATTGCAAGGACAATCTCAGCATATTTAAGAAGCATTGCTAAAAATGCACTTATCCACATCCAAAATACAGCACCGAAGCCACCAAGATAAATTGCTGCAGAAACTCCGACAATGTTGCCGACACCAAGCGTTCCCGCAAGAGCAAGCATAAGGGCTTTTATGGGGGAGGTGCCACTTGTCGTCTGCTTTCTTGTAAAAACGTTTACTATCGATTTTATTTTCGTTATATGAAATCCCTTTAAAAGAAAAATAAAGTATATACCCGCGACGATCAAGATGATGGGAACGCCAATCCCAAAAAGATATTTATTGAAAAATTCAAGCATAATGACCTCAAATAACAGTTTTTTATATCTTATTACTGAACCTTATGCATACTGAACTTTTCAAATGTTAATTAAATGTTAAATATTGAAAAAACTCTTGATTTTTTAGGAAAATAGTGTAAAATATCAATTGTGGGTTAGCACTCCGCGTTTTTGAGTGCTAAAACTCGACATAATTTGTAAAATTAAAAATTTATTTATATTTCATTCAGGAGGATCAAAAAATGACAATCAAACCCTTGGCAGACAGAGTTGTCGTTAAGCTCGTTGATGTTGAAGAAAAAACAAAGAGCGGACTTATTCTCACAGCAGCTTCACAGGAGAAGCCTCAGATCGCAGAGGTCGTAGCAGTAGGTCCCGGCGGACTTGTTGACGGTAAGGAGATCGTTATGACTGTTAAGGTCGGCGACAGAGTTATCACTTCGAAGTACGCAGGTACAGAGGTAAAGGCAGACGGAGTTGAATACAATATAGTTCGTCAGGCAGACATACTTGCAATAGTTGAATAAACATACGGAAAGGAATTATCGATATGGCAAAGGAAATTCTTTATGGAATTGAAGCAAGAAACGCCCTTGTAAACGGCGTTGACAAGCTTGCAAATACAGTCAAGATCACACTCGGCCCTAAGGGCAGAAACGTTGTTCTTGGCAGAAAATTCGGCTCTCCCCTTATAACTAACGACGGTGTTACAATTGCAAAGGAGATCGAGCTTGAGAATGAAGCAGAAAATATGGGCGCACAGCTCGTTAAAGAGGTTGCTACCAAGACTAACGATGCTGCAGGTGACGGTACTACTACCGCTACCCTTCTCGCTCAGGCATTCGTTCGCGAGGGTATGAAGAACGTTACCGCCGGCGCTAACCCCATGGTTATCCGCAAGGGTATCAAGAAGGCAGTTGATAAGGCTGTTGAGTGTCTCGTTGCTACATCCAAGAAGGTTAACGGCAGTGAGGATATCGCAAGAGTTGGAACTATCTCTGCAGGTGACGAGGTTATAGGTCAGCTTATCGCAGACGCTATGGAAAAGGTTACCTCCGACGGTGTTATTACCGTTGAGGAGTCGAAGTCTGCTGATACCTATTCCGAGGTTGTTGAGGGTATGCAGTTTGATCGTGGATACCTCTCTCCCTATATGGCAACCGATATGGATAAGATGGAGGCTGTTATTGACGATGCTGTAATTCTTATCACTGATAAGAAGATATCCAACATTCAGGAGATACTTCCCGTGCTTGAGCAGGTCGTTCAGGCGGGCAGAAAGCTTCTTATAATCGCTGAGGACGTTGAGGGTGAGGCTCTTACTACTCTTGTGCTCAACAAGCTTCGTGGAACGTTTGTTTGCGTTGCAGTTAAGGCTCCCGGATTTGGAGACAGAAGAAAAGAGATGCTTCGCGACATCGCTATCCTTACAGGCGGTGAGGTTATCACTGCTGATCTCGGCCTTGAGCTTAAGGATACAACTCTCGCACAGCTCGGTCGCGCAAGACAGATCAAGGTAAACAAGGAAAACACTATTATCGTTGGTGGAGCTGGCTCTACAGACGAGATCAAGTCCCGCATAGCTCAGATCAAGCTTGCTATGGAGACAACTTCCTCTGACTTTGACCGCGAAAAGCTTCAGGAAAGACTTGCAAAGCTTTCGGGCGGAGTTGCAGTTATCAAGGTTGGTGCTGCTACCGAGGCAGAAATGAAGGAAAAGAAGCTTCGCATTGAGGACGCTCTCAACGCAACAAAGGCTGCAGTTGAGGAAGGAATCGTCGCAGGTGGTGGTACTGCTTACCTTAACGTTATTCCTGAGGTTGCAAAGCTTATCGATACTGTTGATGGCGACGAAAAGACAGGTGTTAAGATAGTTCTTAAGGCCCTTGAGGAGCCCGTTCGTCAGATAGCTGCTAACGCAGGCTTCGACGGCGGTGTTATCGTTAACGAGATCGTTAAGAGCGGTAAGATCGGTTATGGCTTTGATGCTTATAACGAGGTATACTGCGATATGATGGCAAACGGAATTGTTGATCCTACAAAGGTTACCCGTTCTGCACTTCAGAACGCCGCTTCGATCGCATCTGTTATTCTTACAACAGAGTCTGTCGTTGCAGACAAGAAGGATCCCGCAGCAGACGCTAATGCGGCTATGGGCGCCGGCGGAATGGGCGGAATGTATTAATAATATCAAGCGGAGTCAATTTGACTCCGCTTTTTGTTTTCTAAGTTGACAAATATTGCATATTATGCTATACTTTTGTAAGTAAAATGACATTTTGCGAGGGTATATGAAAAAAGGACTTTCTATTCTTTTTATTATTATGCTATGCTTGGCTCTTCTCACCGGCTGTAATGAGAAAAAAGATCAAATTCCAACGGAAATAGTCTTTATGAAGGGCTTTCCTACAGTAATTGATATGTATGAAGGTGAGGAGTTGAATGACAATTACGTTATGTTCAAAGGAATTGTTGATTTTAAGAACAATAACGTAATATTTGTATCATCTGATGAAAAAATCGTACGTGTTGACGTTTCGACACAAGAGTTTCCTATTTATACTTATTTTGATATTGAAGCCGTTTCTGTAGGCGAAGCAATAATTTATGCTCAGAGTGTGGACGGAAGTGTTATATCCGAGCCAATCAAAATAAACGTATTAGAAAAAGAGACTAAAGAAGATAGTACCGAGTCAACAACAACGTCTGAGACTGAACCTGAGGTGCCATCTGCAATAGAATCGGAGACTCAAGCCATAACCGAATCTGAATCGGTTACAGAAACACAGACCGAGACTGATATAGAAAAAGAAGCAGAAACGTATATACTCAATACCAATTCAAAGAAATATCATACTCCATCTTGCAGCTTTGTTACAAGAATGAATGAAGCAAATAAGGCAGAATTTTGCGGTGATGATAGCGAGCTGATCGCTCAGGGCTATTCTGCATGCAAGAGCTGTAAGCCGTAATAAAGAGCCCCGACGATACGTCGGGGCTCTTTTCTTTACATGAATTTTACATTACTCAAATATTTGTTTGATAGCATGAAAAAAGAAACAGTGCTATAATTTCGCCAGGAAAGAAAATAAAAGGAGAAACAAATGAATATTTTTGACGTACTTACATTAATTTGGGGACTTTGTCTGTTCTTGTTTGGAATGAATATAATGGGCGAGTCTCTTGAAAGAAGTGCCGGTGGCAAGCTTGAACAGATGCTGGGCAAAATGACGACAAACAAATTTGCAGGGCTTCTCACCGGTCTTGGCATAACTTCTATTATTCAGAGCTCATCTGCTACGACCGTTATGGTTGTCGGCTTTGTAAACTCAGGGCTCATGAATCTCAGACAAGCTATACACGTTATCATGGGTGCTAACATCGGAACAACTGTTACTGCCTGGATTCTAAGTCTTAGCGGCATTTCCGGAGACAGCATTTTCTTGAAGCTTCTTAAGCCCACTTCGTTTACACCGGTTCTTGCGCTGATTGGAATAACATTATGTATGTTCAGCAAGAGCAAAAAGAAAAAAGATATAGGCACTATCCTTCTTGGCTTTTCTGTACTTATGTTTGGAATGGACGCTATGTCTGATGCAGTTTCGGGTCTTGCCGATGTTCCTGCATTCCGCGAGCTTTTCGTTATGTTCCAAAATCCCATTCTCGGAGTACTTGTTGGAGCGGCATTGACTGCTATCATTCAGTCAAGCTCGGCATCTGTGGGTATACTTCAGGCATTTACCGTTACAGGACAGATCACATACGGTGCTTGTATCCCAATAATTATGGGACAAAATATCGGTACATGTATTACAGCTATACTCTCTTCCTTTGGAACTAACAAAAACGCAAAGAGAGCGGCACTTGTTCACCTGTCCTTCAATGTTCTTGGAACGATGATCTGGCTGTCACTGTTCAGTATTATAAAGGCAGTATTTGCACCTATGATATTGTCTGATGCCGCAACCTCCGCAGGAATCGCGACAATACATTCTATTTTTAACATTGCTTGTACTTTACTTCTCTTCCCGATGTCAAGACTCCTTGAGAAGCTTGCTTATAAGCTTGTTCCTGACGCGAAGACGCCCGAGAAGGTCGAAGAGCTTGATGAAAGACTTCTTTCTACTCCTGCCGTTGCCCTTGAGCGTTGCCATGATCTTACTGTTGAAATGGCAAAATGTGCAACGGATTCCCTCAAATATAGTATTGATTGCTTCAAAAAACATGACGCAAAGCTTGCTGAGTCTATTCGTGAGCTGGAAAACAAGACAGACCACTATGAAGATATTATTGGTAGTTATCTTGTAAAGCTCAGCACGCATTCGCTCAATGAGACCGAGGGCGCGACCGCTTCATTGCTTCTCAAGGCAATAGGAGATTTTGAAAGAATAGGCGACCACGCCGTAAATATTCTTGAGTCTGCAGAGGAGCTTCGTTCAAAAGGTATATCATTCTCCGATTCGGCAAAAGCAGAAATGGATACAATGTGTGACGCAACTTATGAAATAATCTCTCTTGCATACACAGTTTTCACTGAGGGAAATGAAGATATAGCAAACTGCATCGAGCCGCTTGAAGAGGTCATCGACAGGCTCAAGGAATACCTGCGCAGTCAGCATATCGAACGTATGCGTCTTGGTAACTGCAGTATTGAGGCGGGGTTTGTATGGAACGATCTTATTACAAATATGGAAAGAGTTTCCGACCATTGTTCAAACATTGCAGGTTGTGTAATAGATGCCAAGGAATACAATATGAATATCCACGAGTCGCTTAAGATAGCAAGAAGTGAGAGCAATTTTTATAAAGAAAAATATACAGAATATTCAGATAAATATTTTAACTTTGCGTAAATCAAATAAACGGGGATAACTCCCCGTTTATTTGATATTAAATATTGAACATTCAATAAAGAAATGATATAATAAGGTAAAGACATAACGGAGGTAGTTAAAATGGCAAAGGATAAGACCGCTGTAATATATGTAGTTGAGGACGACGAAGGCATACAGGAAGTATACGAGGGCGCTCTTGAGGACATGTATTCCGTTCGACTTTTTTCGTGTGGAAGTGATTTCTTTTTCGATTTTAATATTTCAAGACCTGACCTGATAATACTTGATATAATGCTTCCTGATATGGATGGATATACGATTCTTGAAAAGATACGTGAGGTTGACGAGCGTGTCCCCGTTATCATTGTAAGCGCAAAATCTGACGAAATAAGCTTTGTTAAAGGACTTAACAAGGGCGCTGACGACTATATGTCAAAGCCATTCTCTGTGCTTGAGCTCTTGGCACGTGTAAAAACTAATCTGCGACGCGCCAATCTCTACGTGACACATTCGGGCGGTTTTCTGGTTGATAACAATACGTACAAAATTTTTTACAACCAGAACGATCTTAAGCTTACGCTCAAGGAATTCAAGCTACTTAAAATGCTTGTCGGCAAATCAGGAGTAACGGTTAATCGCGAGGAGCTTTTCCGCGAGGTCTGGGGAGAAAATTTTATTGGAGAATCAAGAACGCTTGATATGCATATAGCAACCCTTCGTGATAAAATAAGCTCTGCCGGCGGTAGCGGAGAGTGCATTATAACTGTTCGTGGAATTGGATATAGGTTTGAGAATATATGAAAAAAATAATTTTTTTAAGATGCCTTCTTATAGTTCTTGTTTCGGTACTGGTAGTTTTTGCTTCCGGTATAGGAATTACATACGTTATAAACAAAAATCTTGTAAATGAGCGCCTTGTTACAGAGGTAAAAATTGCTTCTTCACTTATTTACGATCAAAATGATCTTGGCGGGCTTGAGAGCTTTTATAATGATAATTCCTGTAGAGTAACGGTAATTTCACTTGACGGTGAGGTGCTGTTTGAAAGCGATACGCTTGAAGAATTAGAAAATCATATCGACCGCGAAGAAGTTGTAGCGGCCATAAATGGAAATCCCAAGACAGTTGAAAGATATTCCAAAACGTTTGCTTGTAAGATGACGTATTATGCCGTACCGATCCATTTTTCTGATGGCTCTGAAGCAATACTTCGTCTTGCAGTAAGAAGTGCCGAGATGAACTCGTATATTTTACGAGCAATTCCCTTTCTTTTTGTCTCACTTATAATAAGCGCTATAATTGCTGCAATATTTTCTAAAAAGCTGTCCGAGAGTGTCGCAAAAAGAATTACTAATATATCCTCGAGCTTAAAAAGTGTGAGCGAGGGTGATTACGTACCTCTTAAAATTGACGAGGGAGACGTCGAATTTTATGAGGTATATAACGAGATAAATGACATCAATGAAAAGACACTCAAGCATTTGCAAAATGAGGAATATGAGCGCGAACGCCTTAATGCCGTGCTTGATGCCGAAAAACAGCTTGCGAAGCAGAAGGAGGAGTTTTTTGCTAATGCATCTCATGAACTAAAAACACCTCTTACAGCTATGGTAGGGCTCGCTGAAATAGCTCTTACAAAAGAGCTTGATGAGGGCACACACAAGCAAATAGAAAGGATACACAAGGAATCCTTGCGCATGTCTGTCCTTATATCCGATATGCTCAAACTTAGCATGCTTGAAAACGTACGTGAAAACGAGTTGAGAGTGCCTGTCTTAGCAAAGCCTATTGCTGAAGACGTGATCAACGAGCTCTCTGAAGCAATTAAAGCAAAAGATATCAGAGTTACATTGACTGGAAATGCATCTATAATGGCAAATGAGAAGCGTGTCTATGAGATAATTCAAAATCTTTGTTCTAATGCTGTAAATTATAACAAGCAAGGCGGAGCGATAGATATTTGTCTGTATGAAAATGAAGAGGTTTCTACCATTGCCGTAAAGGATACGGGAATCGGAATCGCAAAGGAGAATATTCCCCATCTATGCGAAAGATTTTACCGCGTGGATAAATCACGCTCCAAGAAAACGGGCGGAACGGGACTTGGACTTGCTATAGTTAAGCATATATGTGCATTGTATGGCGCGAAATTAACAATAAAAAGCGAGCTTGACGTAGGAACTGAAATAAGCGTCGACTTTCCTAAATAAAAAACGGCTTAAATGCCGTTTTTTTATTTAATTTTTTTCCAAAAATAACTTGACAAAGCCTCAAAAAGCAGATATAATATATAGGGTTAGCAGATGCTAACTGCAAGCTATTTAGTGACGATAGACCATAGGAGAACTTAAATGAATTTGCGCAACGCTGAAGAAGGAAAAGAATACATCATTAAGGAAATAGTTACCCACGACGAAGAGCTTGATGCCTTTCTCTTCTCTCTCGGTTGTTATAGTGGCGAGCCGATAACCGTTGTTTCGCGTCGCAGAAGCGGTTGTGTGGTCTCTATCAAGGATGGCAGATATAACATTGATAATGCTCTCGCTGAGGCAATTATTGTATAAAAAATGATCCTTGGATTATTTTTTTTAGAAACAAAGTTAGTCGTGGCTAACTGATAACTATTATTGTACCGATAAACATATACTTTGGAGGAACTTTCAAATGAGAATTGCGCTTACGGGTAATCCGAACAGCGGTAAGACAACGATGTACAATGCTCTTACAGGCCGAAATGAGAAGGTCGGAAACTGGGCGGGCGTTACTGTTGAGAAAAAGGAGCACGCGATAAAGAGAAGCTTCTATAGCGGCAAGGATGAGCTTATAGCAGTTGATCTGCCCGGAGCTTATTCGATGTCTCCCTTTACCAGTGAGGAGTCCATTACAAGCGTTTACGTAAATAATGAGCATCCCGACGTAATAATAAATATTGTTGATTCTACCAATCTCTCGAGAAGTCTTTTCTTTACGACACAGCTTCTTGAGCTTGGTATTCCCGTAGTAGTTGCGCTTAATAAGACAGACGCAAATAAGAAAAAGCACAATAAAATAGATGCAAAGAAGCTTTCAGAGAAGCTTTGCTGTCCTGTTCTTGAGACGGTTTCCACGTCAGCGACGGGTCTTAAGGCAGTGATTGATGCGGCAATCGCATCAGTTGGCAAAAAACAACGTGCTCCCTATTTTCAGACAAATGTGGACCTTACCGACAGAAAGTCGGTTGAGGATGCTGACAGAAAGCGTTTTGCATTCGTGAATGGTATCGTCAGGGAGGTTGAGACCCGAAAGGTGCTCACCAAAAACAAGAATTATCAGGATAAGATCGACGCAGTTCTCACGAACAGATTGCTGGGTATCCCGATATTCGCAGTGGTTATGTTCCTTGTGTTCCAGATCTCGCAATCGTGGCTCGGCTTTTGGATTGCAGAAGGCTACGTGTTCAACGAGGGCGAGGCAAACGAGCTTGCGATTCCCGGACTTGTAACACTTATTGGGTGGTTTGGCGAGTGGGTTGCGGGGCTTATGGTAAATGCAAATCCCCTGCTTACGTCGATCGTTGTTGACGGTATTATAAACGGCGTTGGCGCGGTCGTAGGATTTTTGCCGCTCGTTATGGTTATGTATTTCCTCATAGCACTCCTTGAGGATTGCGGATATATGGCGCGTGCAACCGTTGTTCTTGACCCCATATTCAAGAAGGTCGGTCTCTCGGGCAAGTCTGTAATTCCCTTTGTTATCGGAACAGGATGTGCGATCCCCGGAGTTATGGCGTGCCGTACCATCAGAAACGAGCGTGAGCGCAGAGCAACAGCGATGCTCGCACCCTTTATGCCTTGCGGTGCAAAGCTTCCCGTTATTTCGCTTTTTGCGGGCGCATTCTTCGGTGAGAGCCGGTGGGTCGGTGTTTCGATGTATTTTGCAGGCATCGTTATAATTCTTATCTGCGCGCTTCTTATCAATAAGATCACGGGATATAAGAATAGAAAATCGTTCTTTATTATTGAGCTTCCCGAGTACAAAGCACCTTCCTTTAGTAAGGCGTTTGGCTCTATGTGTCAGCGCGGTTGGTCTTACATAGTCAAGGCGGGAACGATAATTCTCGTTTGTAACTTCGTAGTTCAGCTTATGCAGAGCTTTGGCTGGGATCTCAGACCCGTTGAGGACGCAAGTCAGTCGATACTTGCATCGGTCGGTGCTCCATTCGCTTATCTCTTTGCTCCTATTGTTGGTGTTGTTGCTTGGCAGCTTGCCGCAGCGGCAATCACGGGCTTTATCGCAAAAGAAAACGTTGTCGGAACGCTTGCGGTTTGCTTTGTTGGACTCGAAAATCTTATCAATACAGATGATCTTGCACTTATGGAGAACGCAGGTGCTGAGGTTGCGGGCATTATGGCCATCACAAAAACGGCGGCTCTTGCATATCTTATGTTTAATCTCTTTTCTCCCCCCTGCTTCGCGGCTATCGGTGCTATGAATGCTGAAATGAAGAGTGCCAAGTGGCTCTGGGCAGGTATCGGTCTTCAGATGGGCGTTGGATACTCGGTCGGCTTCCTCGTATTCTTCTTTGGCTCACTTATCACAGGAACAACTCTTGGAGAGACTTGGATGACCGTTCTCGGTTGGTCGATAGTGCTTCTCTTTACGTTTATCCTCACTATTATGATAATCAAGAAGAACAATGAGCTCAAAGCCGAAGCTGTAACGGCTACTAAAACCGCTAAAAAGGAAACTGTAAACGTATAAAATTAAGGTATAATTATGGGACCTACAGATATCATAGTAATTATAATTATAGCTTTGATAGTAGGTGCCGCCACGGCATATATTATCAGAGAAAAGAAAAAAGGAAAAAAGTGCATCGGCTGTCCATACAGTGACTCATGTTCCGCGAGATCTAAGGGCGGCTGTGATACAAAGGAATAAAAAAAGGGACACCGTGAGGTGTCCCTTTTTGATGTATCAAAGATTCTTTAGATATGATTCTATATTGTATACCGTCCAATCTTCAATGTTAATGCTATTACCAACAAGTTCTCTTTTAGCGCTATTTTCATTCAAGAAGGATACCTTCGGCAAATAAGGCGCAAATATGATTATGCATTTATTTTCAATCTTTTCGTCTGAACTGAAATAAAGCTTATCTATTTTAGGAAGATGCTTGAATTTTCCAGTTAGATTAAATGGCGCTGACAAAACTCTTTCAAAAGAGACATACCATTCTGAAGTTGGAAAATTATAAAATAAAGATTTGTTTCTGCAAGTGATAAAGCGGATAAGATAATTATTATCAAATGTTTTGATAATAATATCAGGTTTATCACTATACCTGAAAAATGAAGCAAGAAGTTTTCTTGGAAAGGTTATTTTATAATTTTTTGAATCACATATAGCTATGATTTTTTTATAGAAGGTTATTCTATTTATGAGTGCTCGTACATAAGAAAATACAGTTACACAAATACCTATTGTTAAAATTGGAATTAAAACGATTAAAATAATAATTATCATACTCTGAGCCCTTTCTATTCATGCATATAATGGCTAACTCGCCAATTATACTGCGACCAAAGAATATGATTTGTTTGAAGCCCGATAAGCAAAATTAGACTTGCAATAATACCTATAGGTGTTCCCAAAAGCCTATATACAATAGCTACAGGGCAAAGTTCCTTAGCGGATAAAAACAAGATTAAATATATAATAACTTGTAGAATAATAACAATAATATCGTTTATCCAATAACGTTTAACGTGATAAACCAACCCGTCCTTTTTTAATACTAAGCCCTTGGTATCATTAATAAAATCTTTACGTCGAGATTTGTGTGCAATACTAAAAATAATATGAAATATAATAAAAGAAATTAGGAAACATATTTCATATGTAATATCCCAAACCAACGGATCATTAACATTTATTCGTTCTGCCAAGAATTTTAAGTCAAATATAGCTGAAAAACGGACAGCTTCTTCTAAAAAATATGCAAAAAGCAAAGCGGATACATAATTAAATACCCAGTATAGAAATGATTTAGGATCAAGTTCCAAATTGCGATCTTTCATCGATGTTTAACATCCTTTTAATGTTCTTCTTTTAATTTGATCAAACGTTCGTTTATGGCTTCGATGTCCTTTTTTCTCTTTTTATTCTCTATAATGAAACCAATAGTTGCCCCTATAACGCCAAGCAACACAATAATTATTACTCCTGTAATAACATAAGTTTTTGATAATGGCAATATGGAAAATACAGATAGAACAACGACTACTGAAAGTAGAGCAATTATTACAACAATTATACTACGGCGCATAAATTCTTTCTTAGAAAACAACTCAAACTCCATAATAAAATGATTTATGAATGTTCCAACTGTTGCAATAATCACAAGTCCTAAAATTACTTTGAATAACATTTCATAAAAAAATAACCTTTGATGTGGGGTATAATTCATGTAACTAGGAAAATATGCTGATGTAAGAAAAACTATCAGAATAATTGAAAATGATGCGCAAATATCCGAAAAACTTTTTTTTAATATTTTTTTTAGCATAATTATACCCCCAATCTTTCCTTTATCACAGAAACATATTGTCGAGATATAAGGATCCTTTCGTTGTTAATAAGTGTTCCTTCTAGTTTTGCGTTTCTCACAGATCTAACACTATTAAGCTTCTTCAAATTAAGGATGGATGTTTTTGATATTCGTGCAAAGTAGGTATCTGCCAACTGCTCCTCTAATATGTACAGTTTAGCAGATGACTTATAAACCCTATTATCTGTATAAATATATACTATTTTATCAACAGATTCAAAGTAGAGGACATTGTTCAGTGGTATGAAAAATGTTTCTCCGTCTAATTCGCCAATAATATTTTTGTCTGCAATACCGATGTAGGAAATGATGTCTTGAAGTGTATCATCAATTTCTTTACATCTCACAATAATTTCGGGATTTGAATATAATTCATTTTTTTCAATCGTAACTTTCATATATCATCCTCCTCTTATCTTAGATTATACATTATCTTACATAAAAAAACAATAAAAATATTCTATTATGCAAAATTGATATACTATGTTGCATTGAAAATGAAAATAATATTGTATTTACACCGCAAATGTGACCCGTAGGAGAATTTGACGCAAAGCGTCAATATTCGCAGCCTCGTCGCTTACTAGCGAGCTCGACGCGTCAGCGGCGCGAATGCGAACTCCCATCGCGCGCCGTTTTGTGTAAACTTAATTGTTAGTTAGCAGAGCGCGCGGGTCGCCGATGGCGACACGGGGCGTCAAAAAAAGAGATAGGATCAAGATCCTATCTCTTTTTTTGGTGACCCGTAGGAGAATCGAACTCCTGTTACCGCCGTGAAAGGGCGGTGTCTTAGCCGCTTGACCAACGGGCCATATTGACAAAATGCGGATTTTCATCCGCATTTTGTATTATGGTAGCGGAAGTCGGACTTGAACCAACGACCTGCCGGGTATGAACCGGATGCTCTACCCAACTGAGCTATTCCGCCATATTGCGTCCGCGTCGAACGCTTGACTATTATACCATATAAGGTTATCTTTGTCAACACTTTTTTCGAAATTTTTTAATTATTTTTTCTGTGCCGCCACCCCTCTCGGTATGGCGGCACAGAGTTATATTTTTGCCCTTTTTTTATTGGGCAGTTACATATTCAAATGAAACGATCTGTTTTATTTTTTCGATGTTAGTATCGGCATATGATACCTCAATCTTATCGCCCTGTGCAAGAAGGATAAGCGCTTCGTTTTCTGAAAGCCTTTGCTTATATACAACGCCGTTTTCATCGGTGATATATACAACGGTCTCGCCGCTAACAACGGGCATTTTGATATCTGTAACCGATATGCTTACGGTATTTACTATTGGAAGATCGGGATCGTCAATTATTGCGTCATCTATTATTCCCTCTTGCTTGAGTCTTGTAATATACGCCGCCTTTGCCTCCGTCTGTGTGTTGCCCGTAGCTACTATGGTGTACTGCTCAACGTTAACGAGTGCATAAAGCTTAACAATTCCCGCATCGTCCTTGAGAACCATAATATAGGTAGCCTCACCCGAGACGTTAATAAGGGACGGGAATGAAGCCGTATATCTCTTCTCCTGCACCTCACCCTCAGCCGCCGCCATTGCAGAATATTCCTCAGCACCAATTACTGAGTAGAATTTATATTCACCTGTTCTTGCGTTACTGAGTATAAAGCCTATATTACTCTCATCGCTCGTTATCGAGGTAACACCCGTAAAATACCATACGTCATCGTCTATCATTATATATCCAAAATCTGCGGTCGTGACCTTACAGCCCTTCTTGGAGATAACGGAATTAAGGAATCCGTTAGAATAAAGTCCGTGCCAGTCGTATTTTTCAGATGCAAGATAGCCGTTATATACCGTATCGATCCAGCTGGGTGTCTCATCAACGCCGTATATCTGAGACTCACCCGTGCAGGGGTCAAAAATTATTACCTCATTTATATCATACGCACCAAAAAGCGCAACCTTTGGAGTAGCACAAGCAACAATATAGTAAGGATTACCCGCTTCGTCTATCTCAAAGCTGAAATTATGGAATATTTTCGTAGGATATTTGAAGCGGAGCGCACGGTAGAGATCCTCTCCAAAATATGCACTGTCTACGTACTTAAGGGGCTTCTCAAGCTCAACGTATTCAGCCGAAATATTTACAGGGTCAACCATAACGTATCCGGGAATACCGTTATTTTTATTATTGAGCCATCTGAAAAAGTCTGCATATTCAAGATTCGAGACCTTCTGCGGTGTTCCACGGTAGTTTATCTGTGCGTACGTTGGAGCTATCTCGTACTGTGAGACAACGTCAGAGAGCGCACCAAGTGTTCTGTTACCTATAATAGTTGCCGAATCACTGTCCATAAGAGCGATATTTTTAACGGTATCGTTCTCTGGCATATCATCTTCAAATACCGCCTCGTTTACTTCGATAATATTTGCATATGCGCGTGCATTGAAGAATGTTGAGGACACAATTGATCCAACAAAGATAATAAGTATCGGTATAATAGCCGCGATAATTATTCCTTTTGCAAATCCGTTACCCTTTGTTGATTTGAAGGATATATTGATCTCGTGTCCGCCCGATAATATTTTTTTAACGCTTCCTACAGAAAGGATCAAGTTGCTTATACCGAAAACTATTACCACAAAAGTGATAAATCCCCAGAAATCGGTGCTCCTTAAATTTATCGGTGTCAGAGTTACATAAAATCCAATGAATGCTATCAAAAGTGTTATGATCAGAGACAAAATTATTCTTTTGGCCTTTTTCATAGTTTGCTCCTTTTTTAAGTATTATGACTCTTATATATCAAAATTAAACACGCATTTTCCGTCCTTGATCTCAAGTTTTGAATCAAACAGCGTTCCTTTTTTTGAGACAAATCCCTTTATTTTCGAAGAATGTCCTTCGCTAAGAAGAAGCTTTGCGTTTGATACCGAAATTGCTCTGCCGCAGAGAAAAGATGGAATCGAGAATTTACAGCCCGCTTTATATTCGGCACATCCATAATTATATTTATATCGCTTTATAGCGCCACCGCACATAGGGCACTTCCCTATCTCGTCACCAAAGAAGCCCGTGTCGGTGTCCTCCTCTATAGGCAGTTCCTCGCGCTTAAAATAGCCCGCTATTTCATTCTTTGCCATATTTACGGTATCATCTATAGTCATCTCACCGCGGTAGACCTTTTTGAGAGCCTTGCCCATCTCGGAGGTCTTGAACTTATCCATGCTTATCTTCATTCTGTCAAGCGATTCGATAAGATATTCTCCATCAGGTAAAATCGTGTAAACGTCCTTTGTGAGCTTAATATAACCGCTCTTTCGCGCGTTATCGATGATTCCCGTTCTCGTAGCCTCAGTTCCAAGCTCAACGCCCTCAAACATTGCTCTGTACTCCTCTGCATCGTCGGCACCCATACTGTCGTCGATAGATGCCTTTTCCTCTCGGAAAGGATTTTTGAGATAATTATTGAGTGTCTCAATAGTATAATGCTTAGGCGGTGTGGTCTCCTTTTCAACGGGTTTGAAGCAGATGTTTACCTTATCGCCCTTTGAGAGCTTTGGAAGAACTTTATCCTTCTTGCCGCCATCGTCATACTTCATCCAACCCTTTTGAACGATTGTAAGCCCCTTAAGAGTAAACTCCTCAAGCTCGCCAACCTTAACCGTTATCTCAACTCTCTCAGCAAGACAGTCCTCCTCGCAAAATACCGCCGCAAAGCGACGCATTACGGTAGAATAGACCTGCATCTCGCGCTCGGAAAGTCTTGTCTTGTCGGGTATTTTATAGGTCGGTGTTATAGCCGAGTGAGACTCTATCTTAGAGTCGTCGAATATCGTCTTTTTATCCTTGAAAACAACGCCGTATCCGATCTTTTTGCAGTTTGCAATGATCTTTTTTATCTTATCCTTCTCGGCAGTCGCAAGATACTCGGAATTTGTTCTCGGGTACGTGAGATATCCCTCCTCGTAGAGCTTCTGAATAATAGCCAAGCTATCTGCCATCGACATTTTGTATTTCTTGCCGAGTGCATTCTGCAGCTTTGAGAGTGAGTAAAGCTTACCAGAGGAGATCGTGTCCTTCTTACGTTTGACCGCAGTGACGACCGCCTCACAGGCATTATATCTCGCGCATTCGGCAAGAACTGCGTTTTGCTTGTCGTAATCAAACTTATTTTTGCTTACAAGCTCGACCTTCTCGCCGTTAGTTTCCTCATTGCTCGCCATGCCGAAATATTTCTGAGGCACAAAGTTGCGTATTGCCATATCACGCTCATAAATTGCTCGTACAATAGGAATTATAACGCGTCCTACGCGAAGAAGCGTGCCTGAACGAAGTGTCGCATAGCGCGTCAGATTCACGCCGTATAGCCAGTCGGTATAGGTTCGCGCAAATCCCTCGTCGGCAAGGTTATCATATTCCGATTCGCTTTTCATCTCGCAAAGTGCCGCGGCAACAGTTTCGGGTGTCTGATCGGGAAGCCAAAGACGAAGCAGCTTTTTTTCGCTCTTAAGCGCTTTCATAATGCAAAGACGTATGATTATTTCTCCCTCGCGGTCAGCGTCTCCTGCGTTGACTATAGTGTCAACGTCTTCTCTGTTGCATAAATACTCAAGCGTATTAAATTGTTTTATAACTCCGCTGTCAGGCTTTTTGTCGTCGCCGCTACGAAGCACGTATTCAAATTTTTCCGGAAAGCACGGAAGATCCTCCATGCTCCATCTTGCGCCCGTTCCCTCTTTGCCCGTGTATCTTTCTATATCGGCAAGGCTAAACAAATGTCCAAACGCCCAAGAGATTATATACCCCTGTCCTTCAAGATATCCGTCCCGCCTTACCATATTTCCGATGCCCGCCGCAATGTTACGCCCAAGGCTTGGCTTTTCGGCTATAATAAGTATCAATTTTTTACCTCATTAAACAAATCGGCGGGTTTGACCCGCCGATAGTTTTGTTTTAAGTTTTATGTTTGCTTCAGATGTATTTCTTGACAGTCTCAGAAGCGCTCTCAGTGGGAATCGACGATGTAATAACAACGTTGATATCAAGCTTACCTACAAGAGCATTCATCTCATCAAGGAATTTATCAAAGCCTTCGCTATCATTCTGGCAGATCTTGAGCGCGGAATCTATGAAAAGATCGGTAACGTCGTGATTACTTGCCAAAATACCAGCTACAAAGCCAAACAACGACTGTGCGTCGTCAACAAAATATTCATCAGTATCGATAAGTCTTGCCTGATATTTTACGTCAAAACGAAGCTTATCGCCCTTTTCAATACAAATAACCGCACCATGCGACTTCTCAACAGCCTCATTAACCATGCTAATAAGTGTCTTTGTCTTACCTGTGCCCTTTACGCCTATAATTAACTTCAACATCCGGAACCTCCGCAATATTTTTTTGAACTTTTAAGGTTCATATACATTATAACTTATTTTTCTAAAATTTGCAAGTATCTTTTGGTAAAAATTAGTGAAAATTTTTAAATTATTTTAATCTTTCCTCAAGAGCCTTCTTCTGATCCTCATATCCGGGCTTTCCAAGAAGCGCAAACATATTCTTCTTGTATGCCTCAACACCGGGCTGATTGAAGGGATTTACGCCGAGAGTGTAGCCCGAAATTCCGCACGCAAGCTCGAAGAAATAAAGGAGATATCCAAGAGAATACTCGCTTCTATCCTTAAGCTCGATAAGAATATTGGGAACACCACCGTCATTGTGTGCAAGAATGGTGCCCTTCATAGCAGTCTTATTTACGTCGTTAAGATCGGTTCCTGCAAGGAAATTTAATCCGTCAACGTTAGCCGCATCCTCAGGGATAGCGAGTGTGACACCGGTATCCTCAATGGATACAACGGTCTCAAACATCGTTCTCGTACCGTCCTGAATGAACTGACCGAGAGAATGAAGATCTGTTGAGAAAATTACAGAAGCTGTGAAAAGTCCCTTCTTATCCTTACCCTCGCTCTCGCCGTAAAGCTGCTTCCACCACTCGTTAAGCATAGCAGCACAGGGCTCATAGCTTACAAGTATCTCCATCACCTTATTATCTCTATAAAGGATGTTTCTGAGGGCTGCGTACTTTGCACATACGTTATTATTGATATCGGCTGTTGCTGTATATTCAGCTCTTGCATCTGCTGCGCCCTTCATAAGTCCGTCGATATCAATGCCTGCAACAGCGATAGGAAGAAGTCCTACTGCCGTGAGCACGGAATAACGTCCGCCGACGTTGTCCGGTACGACAAATGTCTCGTATCCTGCCTCGGTCGAGAACTGCTTGAGAGTTCCTCTTGCTTTATCTGTTGTAACAAAAATTCTCTCTCTTGCTCCGTCTATGCCATACTTCTTCTCAAGCATAGCGCGGAAGAGTCTGAATGCGACAGCAGGCTCCGTCGTTGTACCTGACTTCGAAATAACGTTGATGCAAACGTCCTTGCCCTCACAAAGCTGCATAATCTCGTTGAAGGACTGTGCGCTGATATTTGCGCCTGCAAAATAGATATCGGGTGTGTCCTTCTTTACGTTGTTGTAAAGAGGAGATTTTATAAATTCTATTACGGCACGAGCTCCAAGATATGAGCCTCCAATGCCTATCACGACAAACACGTCACACTTTTGCTGTATCTTCTTGGCAGCAACCTTGATCCTCTCAAATTCTTCCTTATCGTAATTTACGGGAAGATCTACCCAACCAAGAAAATCGTTACCCTCTCCTGTGCCCTCAAGCAAGGTCTTGTGAGCCGCAGTTATTTCGGGCTGTATCTTCTCAAGTGCATCAGCATCGAGAAACGGTCTTACGTATTTGTCATTCAGTTTTATTGCCATTGTGAAATTTCCTTTCCGTCATTTTAATATTACAAGTATATTATAATATACTTGACAAAATCAAATAATAACAAAATGTTATGTTTCTATTAACTTTTTTTAAATGAGAGAGATCGCCGCAAAAATTTTAGCCAAAAGAGTCAAAAAAGATATTTTATCGACACTTTCTCCCGCAATAACGTCACAGCTACCTATGAGCTCCTCGCCACAGTAATAGCTTACCGTTCCTATTTTTTCACCTTTTTTTATAGGTGCAGAAACGCTTTCGGGAATCTCAACCTTGGTTGTTATTGAGCTTGATTTTGACTTTTCTATAACTGTAGAAAAATTTGTGTTTTGTATTCTACAGTTATTCTTCATTCCGCCCGATACAGGTATAGCTTGCGGAACGCTTGAGCTATCCTCATAAAGCGCATAATTTGCGAATCCATAGTCAAGAAGTGACGTTGCCGCGGCGTTTCTTACGTCTCTCGTGGGAGCCGCCATAATAACTGCTATAAGGGTCATTCCGTCGCGCTCTGCCGATGCTGAAATGCAGAATTTTGCCTTTGAGGTAGAGCCCGTTTTAAGTCCGTTTGCACCCTTATAAAAACGCACAAGACGGTTGGTATTTGTAAGTCCAAACTTGCCGTCTCTTACAGTATCCATCCATATCGAGCTGAACTCGGTTATCTTTTCATACGATAGGAGCTTTGCCGACATTATTGCGATGTCACGAGCTGATGTTACGTGATTCTCCGCCGTATCGTCAAGACCATTTGTATTCTCAAAATTCGTCTTGTACATACCGAGCTCTTTTGCTCGCTGATTCATCATTTCAACAAATGCCTCCTCGGTACCGGCAATATGCTCTGCGAGAGCTACCGCCGCGTCGTTCGCCGAGGCAATAACAACACTTTTTATCATATCCTGAGCAGTCATTGATTCACCCTCTTCAAGGTATATCTGTGAGCCACCCATAGAGCACGCATGTGCACTTGCGGTAACCATATCGTCAAGCTTAAGCTTTCCCTCTTCTATCGCTTCCATTACAAGAAGCAACGTCATGATTTTTGTTACCGATGCAGGCGGGAGTGCCTCATCGGCATTCTGCTCAAAAAGCACCTTGCCCGTTTCTTTTTCAATCAGAATTGCCGAGGTACAATCAAAATTTTTCCCAAGTTGTGCGGTATAGCTATCTTCCTCACTAATGCTTGTTGCGCCTAAATTCAGCGGTGTAAGGAACACAATACATAAAACAAGTATAAGACTTAAAATTTTAATAGTTTTCATACGCTTTGTCCTTTCATTATTCTTTATAGAACAATATATAAGATCGCAGTATGAAATATTCGCAAAAAAAGAAGCCGAGCTTATGCACGGCTTTCTTTTATTGTTTTCTTGAACAGGTCTTGGATTTTTGACATATCATATTTGACAAATACGATTATCATATAGACAGTCACGATAACTGCAAGAACAGCTGTAATAATTATAGTGGGCGCATCCCATATATGTCCCTCACCAAGTGTGGGAATGACTCCGCCGGCAAAATTGAAGCAGGCGTGAAGGAGAACGCTGACCCATAGATTTTTTGTAATAATAAGGGCTACGGCACACATTGCTCCTATGAGAAACGAGTAACCGAGCTGCTGTATTACGGGCACTATTCCGGAGCCCGCCAAAAGATTTACGATATGTATCGCGCCGAAGATGAGTGAGGAATATATGATTGAGAAAAAAACGTCCTTTTTTGTCTTGTGCTTGCCTTCAAGTATAAGCATAAAAACACAGCCTCTGAAGGCACATTCCTCAAACAATCCTACAGTAAGACATTGAAGCGCATAAAGCAGCACGTACCACCATGATGTATTGAGTGTTGCGCTTCCTGTTATCACGGGGATAAACGGGAAATTGTTTATCACAACGAGCCAACACGGAAGTATTAAAAAAAGGCTTTTAATGCTTACCTTTCTTGTGGGTGACAAAAGATATAAGAAGGAACAAAAGGACATCATCAAAAGACAAATTCCCGCACCTAAAAGTCGCGTTACAGTGCCGTATACAAGGTCATTGAGAATCGGGTCTTTGAAGAATTTTAATCCAAGAATTTCGATAACGATGACTGCGACGGCAAAGAATGCAAAAAGAATCAGATACAACTTTTTCTTGTCGCTAAAAACGACCTTTCTTTCACTCATTTGTGGCCCCTTCCGCTATCGGATCATCCTTTAGCGATCTCTTTTTCATAATGACTCTGAAAAGGAATATAAGCGCTATGCCACAGATGATCATAACGACAGCTGTAAGCTGTGAGGGCGTCAATGCAGAAATAAAAGTTGTTCCTCTATTGTCGGTTCTGAAGTATTCTATAAAGAATCTCCATACACCGTAAATGATCATATAAAGAGGAAGATTGTACGTCTTTTTCTTAAATATTCTGAAGATAAAAAAGGCGAAAAGCAACAGCAAAAATATTGATTCAAAGAGCTGAACCGGAACGACCTTTTTGCCGATTGAAACCATATATATTCCGTACCATTTATCGGTAACGGCACCATAGCAGCAGCCCGCCATAAGACAACCGAGACGTCCGAGAGAATGCGCTATAGCTATAGCAGGTGCAACGCAATCTGCAACCTTGAAAAAATCAGCCGTATGTGTTTTGTCCTTGAATACAAAATGACCGACGCCAAAATATATTGCAAGGAAGAAGGTCGCACCGCCTATAAGACCGCCGTAGAAGGTAGCTCCGGTGCTTTGATTTATCTCGAAGCGTCCAAGCTCAGCTATATTATAAAACGCCTGAAAGAGCACGGCTGATCCATACCCCAGAACAACTGCACCTATTGCAGTATAAAGACAGAAATTGTGAAGCTTTCCGTTTATTTTCAAGACATCGGACGTTTTGCTGAAGGTAACAATTGCGGCAACAACAGCAAGCGCTAAAAAGACGACGTATAGGTCGATACCCGGCAAAATATCATTCGGATACATATACTTTTTCTCCATTCAAAATTTGTACGTTTATTATAACCCATTCTTTGTCTATTGTCAACAATGCTGAATAATTTTTCAAAAATCCGCACCTTACTTGACAATGTATTTTGGCTATGATATAATTTATTATACTGCAATATTTATGTAATTTTGCGATGATTTGCTGCATAGAATTACCGTAAGAAAATACGCTCGGAGATAGATTATGGAGAATTTGGGATACTACAACGGAAAATATGACCTCATTGAAAATATGTACGTTCCAATGAACGATCGCGCTTGTTTTTTTGGCGACGGAATTTATGAGGCGGCATATGCAAAAAATCATATAGTTTACGCGCTTGACGAGCATATCGACAGACTTTTTGACAGTGCTGCGACACTCGGTATAGTCGTTCCTCATACAAAGGACGAAATGCAAAATATTATAAATGATCTTCTCAAAAAGGTTGACGGTGAGGACCATCTCATCTATTTTCAGGTATCACGAGGAACTCAAATGAGAAGCCACACACCCGATCCCGCGCTTGTGGGAAATTTTTGGGTCACTATCCGTCCGATGAGTCTTCGTAGCTCGTATATTCCTATGACTCTTACGGTGCTTGAAGACACAAGACATCTTTATTGCAACGTAAAGACCTTAAATCTGCTTACTGCCGTAATTACGTCTATGCAGGCACTTGAGGCGGGTGTTGATGAAGCGGTGCTCCACCGAAACAGCACTGTTACCGAATGCACACACTCAAACATTTTCATAATAACCGAGAATTATGAACTCAAAACTGCTCCGATAAGCAATATGATTCTTCCCGGTGTATCAAGAGCTCACCTTATAGAAGCGGCAAGATCTATAGATGTTCCTGTCATCGAGGAGGCGTTTACTGTTGAAGAAATGATGTCGGCACGTGAGATAATCGTTACGGCGTCGGGCGCGCTTTGCCGCCCCGTTTCTGAAATCGATGGCAAGCCTGTCGGCAACAGAGCCCCCGCCCTTCTCTCAAGGCTTCGCGATATCGTTATGGATGATTTTAATAGAAAAACCGCAAAATAATTTTTTGAGCCGCCATACAAAATGGCGGCTTTTTTATGTCAAAATTTGAGTGAACTTTTCCTTTTTTGCACATATTTGTGTTTTTTTATGTGTTTTGATTATTTTTAAAGAAAAACCTTGAATTTTAATTATATCTATGATATAATGTACAATGATTAAGAATTTAATAATCTAATTCGGAGGAAAACTATGAAAATTTTGGTAATCAACGCCGGAAGTAGCTCCCTCAAGTATCAGCTTTTTGATATGGAGTCGAAGACGGTAATGGCAAAGGGTCTCTGCGAGAAGATCGGTCTTACGGGTGCAATAACACATAAGCGTCCCGGCAAGGACAACTACAGCGAGGATTATCCCATGCCCACACACAACGAGGCTATTGCTCTCGTTCTCAAGCTCCTTACTGACCCCGAGCTCGGTGTTATTAAGAGCATTGACGAGATTTCGGCTGTCGGACACAGATTTGCTCACGGCGGCAAGCTCTCCCGCTCCTGCATACTCAAGGACGAGGAGCTTAACTACATTGAGTCGATCGTGCCGATCAACCCCCTCCACGGACCTCCCGCACTCAAGGGCGTTTCCGCTTGTATGGCTCTTATGTCAAATATCCCTCACGTTGGTGTATTTGATACCTCCTTCTACTCAAACTTTGATGAAAAATCTTACATATACCCCGTTCCCTACGAGTGGTACGAGAAGTATGGCGTTCGCCGTTACGGCTTCCACGGAACATCTCATAGATTTGTTTCAGGCAAGGCTTGCGAATTCCTCGGACTTGACATCAAAAACACAAAGATCGTCTCCTGCCACATAGGCTCGGGATCCTCTATAACCGCTGTTGACGGCGGTCGTGCTGTTGATACGTCTATGGGCTTTACACCCCAGGAAGGACTTCCTATGGGTACACGAAGCGGATCTATCGACCCCTCTATCGTTGAATACGTTTGCAAGCAGAGCGGCATGACCGTTTCTGAGGTAAACGACGCACTTAACAAGAAATCCGGTCTTCTCGGTGTTTCGGGCATTTCCAATGATGCGCGTGATGTTTGGGAGGCAGCCGCAAAGGGCGATAAGCGTGCAGCGCTTGCAATGAACATCCTTGCTCACTATGCAAAGAAGATCATCGGTTCTTACGCAGCAGAGATGAACGGTATGGACGTGCTTATCTTCACTGCAGGTCTTGGTGAAAACGATCGCCAGATGCGTGAGCTTGTCTGCGAAAATATGGAATTCCTCGGAGTTAAGTTTGACAAGGACGTTAATATGAACGGTCCTCGCGGTGAAAACCTCGTTATAAGCGCTCCCGACTCTAAGGTAAAGGTAGTCGTTATTCCTACCGACGAGGAGTTTATGATCGCTTCGGATACTTACGAGCTTGTTAAATAATTGAAAATATATTACTAAAATCAAAGAAAGGATCAAAAACATGGCACAGTCATCTTTTGAAATCAAAAAGGAAATTTGCGAAGTCGGTAAGAAGATCTACAATCTCGGCTTCGTTGCAGCAAACGACGGTAACATCTCCGTCAAGGTAGGACCTAATGAGTTCTACTGCACTCCCACAGGAGTTTCCAAGGGTTATATGACACCCGATATGATCATTAAGATCGATGCTGAGGGTAACAAGCTTGAAGGTAAGCTTAACCCCTCCTCCGAGATAAAGATGCATATGAGAGTTTACAAGGAGCGTCCCGACGTTAATGCAGTTGTTCACGCTCATCCTCCCGTAGCTACCGCTTTCACAGTTGCTAACGTTCCTATGGATCAGTACATCCTCCCCGAAGCAATTCTTACTATCGGTAACGTTCCCACATGTGCTTACGGTACTCCCTCTACAATGGAGATTCCCGATTCTCTTATGCCCTACATCCAGCAGCACGACGCATTCCTTCTTAAGAACCACGGTGCACTTACTGTAGGAAATACACTTCAGAGAGCTTGCTTCACAATGGAAGAGGTAGAGTTCAATGCAAAGATCAATCTTTACGCTCGCCAGCTCGGTAGCGTTGATGAGATTCCTTGCGCAGAGCTTGAGAAGCTTATGGACCTCCGTAAGAAGTTCAATCTTCCCGGTAAGCATCCCGGCTGTAAGAAGTGCCCGAACCTTGGAACACCTAACTGCCGTTGCAAGGATAACGGACATACACATTCCGACAACTGCTCTTGCAATACAAATTCTGACGACGCTCTCGTTGCAGAGATCACAAGAAAAGTAATGGCTGCTCTCGGTAGATAATTCACGCGAATTATTTTACCAAAAATCTTAAAGAAAGGAGCAACCCAACATGGCAACTAATCTTACAGAGGCTCAAATCAGCGCTATAGTCGCTCGTGTAGTCTCTGAATACAAAAAGCCCGCATCGGTCCCCACTAACAAGGCATGGGATTCGACACAGTATGAGGGACGCCGTCTTGTCGGTGTTTACGCTACTATGGAAGAAGCAATTGACGCCGCAAACGAGGGATACAAGATCGTCAGGGCAATGTCTGTAGCACAGAGGGAAAAGGTGATAACCTCCATAAGAGAATTCACCCGTAAGGAAGCGCCTATTATGGCCGCTCTCGGTGTTGCTGAGACAAAGATGGGACGTGTTGACCACAAGACAGCAAAGCACAACCTTGTGGCAGATAAAACACCGGGTACCGAGGACATTGTTGAAGAAGCAAAGACCGGTGATAACGGACTTACTCTTACAGAAATGGCACCGTTTGGCGTCGTAGGTGCGATCACCCCCTCGACAAACCCCTCGGAAACCGTAATTTGTAACAGTATAGGTATGATAGCCGCAGGAAACGGTGTTGTATTTAACCCTCATCCCGGCGCTATCGCAACCTCCAACTACGCAGTTGATCTTGTCAACCGTGCAGTTGCTGCGGCAGGAGGACCTTCCGTCCTCGTTGCGAGTGTTGCAAAGCCTACACTTGATACTGCAGACGTTATGTACAAGCATCCCTCAATAAAGCTTCTCGTTTGTACGGGAGGTCCCGGAGTTGTTAAAGCGGTGCTTTCCTCCGGTAAGAAGGCTATCGGCGCGGGCGCGGGAAATCCTCCCGTAATCGTTGACGATACTGCTGACATCACGAAGGCTGCAAAGGATATTATCGACGGCTGTACATTTGATAACAACCTTCCCTGCATTGCCGAAAAGGAAGTCTTCGTTTTTGAGAACGTTGCGGACAGACTTATCGACGGAATGCAGAAAAACGGCGCTATCCTTCTCACAAAAGCTCAGGCAGACGAGCTCTCAAGGGTAGTTCTCGTTGAGAAAAAGAGTCCCAAGACCGGCAAGGTATCACTCACGGTAAGCCGTGATTGCGTAGGCCGTGATTGCGCGGTGATTCTTGAGAAGATAGGAATCAAGGTAGGTCCAGAGATCCGTTGTGCTATCGCTGAAGTTCCCTTTGAGCATCCCTTCATTCAGGAGGAGCTTATGATGCCTATTCTCGGTATTGTGCGTGTCAAAAATATCGATGAGGCCATTGACCTCGCTGTTAAGGCTGAGCACGGCTTTAGACATACGGCTCATATGCACTCAAAGAACGTCGACAATCTGACAAGATTTGCTCGTGCGGTTGAAACAACTATTTTCGTAAAGAATGCTCCCTCTTATGCCGGAATCGGATTTGGAGGAGAAGGTCATGCAACATTTACTATTGCAGGTCCCACAGGCGAGGGTATCACCTCGGCAAGAAGCTTTACGAGAAAGCGCCGTTGCGTAATGGTCGACAGCTTCAGAATAATTTAACGCGAATTTTGAGAAAGGAAATACATAATGGATATCAGTGCTTCCCAGATCGAAAGCATTGTACGCTCCGTGATAAGCTCTATGGGTGCGTCAGCCCCCACTTCGTGTGGCTCTCTCCCCAAGACTGTTCGCGTAGCAATGCTTACCGGTCCTAAACAAATAGAAGTAAAAGAAATTCCCCTCCCCGAGCTTGGCGATGATGACATTCTCGTTAAGGTAGAGGGTGCAGGAATTTGCGGAACCGACGTTCACGAGTGGAAGGGCGACCCCTTCGGACTCATCCCTGTTGTACTCGGTCACGAGGGCACGGGCGAGGTAGTCTTTACCGGAAAGAACGTTACAAAGGATACTGCAGGAAAGCCTCTTAAGGTTGGTGACAAGATCGTTACCTCCGTTATAAGCTGTGGCGATTGCTATCCCTGCCGTATGGTTCCCGGCAGAACAAATCTCTGTGATAATCAGGGCGTCTTCGGTCTTATTGGAGACAAGAGAGGCGAAAACGAAGGCAACAGAGCTAACGGTTGGTTCGCTGACTATATGGTCATCAAGGGCGGCCACGGAGTTACCTATTTCCAGGTAAACGAGCTCAATCTTAAGCAGAGAATGATCCTTGAGCTTGCTTGTGTTTGTGTTCATGCTCTAGAGCGCGGACAGAAAACAGGTCTTCTCAACTTTGGATCTAAGGTTCTCGTTCAGGGCTGCGGTCCCGTAGGACTTGTTATGATAACAGTTCTCCGCGCAGCAGGTATCAACCACATTATCGCGGTTGATGGAAACGAGGATCGTCTTAAGGTAGCTCAGAAGATGGGTGCAAAGACCACCGTTTGCTTCAAGCGTCCCGATGAGGACACGCTTGATAAGAGAGTTGCAAAGGTCAAGGCAGTTTCTAACAACGGCGTTGATTTTGCATTCCAGTGCACAGGCGCTCCCGTTGCGGCAGCTGACATTTACAGCTACATTCGTCGCGGTGGCGGTATGTGCGAGATGGGCTTCTTCGTTAACAATGGCGAATATCAGGTAAATCCCCACTTCGCTATGTGTAACAAGGAGATCGATATCGTTGGCTCTTGGGACTATTCCGCAGAGGATTACCCCAAGACGGTAGCATTCCTTAAGCAGTGCCAGGAGATGAATATCCCGATTGAGGAGCTCATCACTCACTCCTTCCCTCTTGATAAGATGAACGAGGCTATGGAAGTGAACGTGGCACAAAAGGGTATCAAGATTTGCTACCTCAACGATAAGTAATTCGAGGTGCACCTATGGCAGCGCTTGGAATGATCGAGGTATATGGCTATACAACCTCGATAGTAATTGCAGACCTCGTCGCAAAGACTGCTGACGTTAAGGTCGTAGCCATTGATAAGAACAAACCCGCTAACGCCGATCAGGTTGAAGTACCGCTCGTTATGGTCGTTAAGTTTATGGGTAATGCCGGTGCAGTGCAGTCAGCACTTGACGCAGGCGTTGCCGAGGCTCAGCGCAGAGGTCTTTATATAACCTCCGAGATAATAGCAGGACTTGACCCTCAGGTACAGTGGTTTGCAGATCTTACCGCTACAGGTAAGGATAAACTAAGATAAAAAAATTAACTCAAATAAAAAAGGAGAAAATTAACATGGAAGCATTAGGAATGGTAGAAACCAGAGGACTCGTTGCTGCAATCGAGGCAGCAGATGCAATGGTAAAGGCTGCTAACGTACAGCTCATCGGATCTGAGAAGATCGGTTCGGGACTCGTAAGCGTAATGGTTCGCGGAGACGTTGGTGCAGTTAAGGCTGCTGTTGAGGCAGGCGGTGCTGCAGCT
>JAZQYP010000034.1:0-92655 GCA_045633625.1 Eubacteriales bacterium | reverse complement strand
TGTAGTGTTACAATTGTTGTGAGACTAAAAACAAAAAAACAATAGAAAAAGTGATTGAGTCATGTTAGAATAGTTTTGCTACAAACAATCTGACAGAAAGGACCCAATCACTTCCATGAAACATTATACCACAACAAAAGGATTTTGTCCACACCAAATTTCAACAAAAATAGGTTCCATCAATTTGTACCGCTATACGCATGACATAGATTTTGTATGCCGTAGATACCACATATCCAAAGCATCGCTTATGCGTTGGAACAAGATCTATGACGGAACGAGAGAATCTCTCATTCCAAAATCTCACAAACCACACTCTCCTCACCCTAACTCACATACCGAGGAAGAGTTAAAGTGGATCAAGGATTACCATAGAAGAAACCCCAACATTTCAATTTGTGAGCTTTTTGGTAAACTTCGAGAGGATAAGGGATATACAAGGAATCCAGGATCACTTTACCGCGTTTTCGTGCGCCTCGGATTCAGGAAAAAGGCAGAATCCACAAAGAAAAAGTCTAAACACAACAAGAAATACGACACGCCTACCGTGTTAGGTATTAAGTGGCAGCTTGACGTTAAAGTAGTACCTGCTGCTTGTTATTCGGGTAAAGATGGTGAGAAATTCTACCAATACACAATGATTGACGAGGCCTCAAGAGAACGTTTCATATATCCTTACAGAGAGCAAAGCGGTTACTCTTCCGTAGATTTCGTGAAGAGAGCTATTGCTTACTTTGGCTATGCTCCGGAAACGATACAAACGGATAATGGCTGTGAGTTTTGCAATACACAAAAAACAAAGCGTACGCATTACTTCGACGCCCTTCTCAACTATCTTGGCATTACACACAAAACAATTCGTCCGAGAACTCCTTGGCATAACGGCAAGGTGGAACGTAGCCACAGAAACGACCAAGAACGCTTCTACAACCATCTGAAATTCTATTCATACCACGATTTACTAAAACAAATGAAAGCGTACTTATACCGTTCAAACCGCATACCAATGACGGTTTTAGGTTGGAAAACACCTATCCAGATGCGCGCCGAGCTTGGCGGCTGATGCTCTGCGAGCTTCATTCCTTCGGGGTTCCGCTTCGCTCCACCCCTCATCCATTCACCTCGCAGAGCTTTATTCTAACATCTAATTTCTTTTTTTACTATTTGGTCTCACATCATTGACAAACGTACACCTTTTTTTGATTAATTTTTAAGTGTATTATTGATTTTAACGTACTTATGTGATAGAATAAAAGGTAAGCATAGTGCTGTAAAACTATAAAAAAGGAGCCGATTATGAAAAAAGTAATTTCCTCACTTATTTGCGCCGTGATGCTCGTGTCCATATTTCCTATGAACACCTTTGCGGCAGGAGAGCCTGTTTATACGATGTGGGGGCACAACGTAAAGCAGTCGCACATTGAAGAGAACAAGAACGGTACGGCTGTTGCCGGCGATGAGTATGGCATAAAGCCTATCGCGCGTTATAAGAAGATGTATGCGACAATGGAAGCAGAAAAACCGAGCATTATTGCACTTCAGGAGTGCGACCGCGGTTGGCATTATCTTATTGACGATTATACGGGAGACGTTGCGGCAAATACCGAAAATCCCGAAAGCGAGCTTTACGGACTTAACCCCTTCTCGGCGCTTGGATATAAGAGCATTCTCGAGGGACACGAAAAGTTCGCGCCCCGCGACGTAAATACACCTATATATTACGATAGCAATATTTTTGAGCTTGTAGAGTCGGGAGTGTTTGCCTACTATGATAACGGCAGATATTATGAGGCGGCATTCTCGCTTCCTTGGGCGGTGCTTCGCGCAAAGGCAACAGGCAAGCTTCTTGGTGTGACCTCAACTCACCTTCCCGCAAACTACGGTGGGGCAGATAATTCCGAGCAGAGATACGAGTTTGCTCTCAAGGGGCTTAAGAAGATAGCTGAAATTGAAGAAAAATATAGCTGTCCCGTTATCTCAATGGGCGACTATAACTCTATAATGTCGGAGGCGGGCTGTCACGCATATTCCGAGAATATGAACGTCGCAAGATATACCGCAAAAGAGACGGCTAACACCGAATATCAGACACATAACGGCATGGGTCAGAAGCCCGTGCTCTCAAATGAAGCGGGAAGTGGACAGATAGACCATTGCTTCTATTCGAAGAACGGAATTGCAGCAGAGAAGTGGGAGCTTGTTTTCGAGACGTCAGCAAAGTACGACGGTAGGGTAATATTCTCGTATACCTATACTGACCATACCGCGCAGAGACTCACTTTCAGACTTCTCGGCACCGACCACAAGCATACCTACGGCGCGACCGAGCAGCACGATGGCGTGGAGCACAAGACTCCTTGCACCGAGTGCTATCTCAATAAGTATGAGGAGCATACCTATTCCTCAAGCTACGTAGCTGAGGAGGGTGGCAATGCACACGGAAAAGAGTGCACGGTGTGCGGGTATATCGATTACGAGGCGCACAGCGCTCACTCTGGAGAGATGCTTGATGATCAGACCCATAAGGGACTTTGTCCTGTATGTAATACCGTTGGCGTAAGCGCTCACGTATATACGTATACTCAGAAGGATGCCGACAACTGCATCGGAAAATGCGAGTGCGGACATACCTCTGATAAGGCTCACGAGTACGTTTATACGTCAAACGGAAAGGGTGAGGATGATACTCATATGGCAAAATGTCCTTGCGGTAGCGAGAAGACCGAGGCTCATATCTGGGATGACGGAGTAGCTACAAAGCCTGCTACATATAATGCCGATGGTGTTCGTACCTATACCTGCACACTTTGCAATGAGATGCGAACAACAACCATAGCAAAGCTTGATGCGCCCAAGGATCAGTATAGCCTTGAGCCCGCAGGACAACAGCATTTTGTGGTTAACGAGACCGATAAGGCTCCCAAGGTCGACGGAAGAATAAAGGCGGGAGAATATACGATCGAGATAGAGGATATGATCCCTGAGTACGATCTTATTGACGACAGATTTTACTTTATGCTTAACGATGGATATACAAACGATATCTCGAATGTAGGCATATACGTAAGCCACGATAAGGAGTATCTCTATCTTGCGGCAAGAGTGACCGATACGGGAAGCAGCAGCTATGGCGACTCGATACATTTTTACGTAGGAAATACGGATAAAACCAACGAGCTTCACGATTTCTACATTCCGCGCCTTGCCAATGGTGGTGTTGAGGCTTGGCTCTATAACGAAACAATTGAAAACGCGCAAGCAGCAGAGCTGAGAGCTACAGATTTTGTATGGGTAAAAAAGACTGTAGAGAGAGACAATGCGATAGTTTACGAGATAGCGCTTAGTAAGGAAGCACTCGGAATTGTGGATATGGATAAGATATTCTTGGCCGCGCTCGTAACAACGGCTAATACCAAGAATGCCGCAATAGGTAATCAATACTTCGCCTTCAGAACCGAGGGACTTGATGCATACGAGGCCTTCAAGGGTAAATTATATCCTCACGTATTGATCCTCAATGAAGAGGCTCAGACCGAAACTCTACCCGTAGAAACGGCGCCCGTTGATACTGCACCCGCAGAAACTACCCCCACAGAGACAGCTCCCGATAATGAGGAGCCCACGGCAGAGGACGGTTGCGGTGCATCGGTAACGGTAGTCGCGCTCGCACTTATCGCGACGATAGGCGTGTGTGCTGCATTTACCTCAAAAAAGAAAAATGACTGACAAAAAAGTGGGACGGCAAAGCTTCGGGTTCTAAAGGACAGTTTTTGTAACAATACAGCAGAAAGACGAACGGCTGCAACCAGAGGCTCCCTTGTGTAAAGGGAGCTGTCAACGAAGTTGACTGAGGGATTGATTTAGTATAAATTTCAACTTTACAATCCCTCCGTCACGGCTTACGCCGTGCCACCTCCCTTTACACAAGGGAGGCTTTTTGTTTGCCTGCAAGTGCGCACTTACTCACCACTAATGCGGTGATAATTCAATAAAAAGCATCAGCCTCCGACAAGGATTTTCCTTAT
The DNA here is from genome assembly GCA_045633625.1 of Eubacteriales bacterium. Taxonomy (GTDB): domain Bacteria; phylum Bacillota; class Clostridia; order Oscillospirales; family CAG-272; genus HGM12713. The sequence continues at coordinate 88,630 of JAZQYP010000034.1, read as the reverse complement.
CGGAGGCTAACTTTATCTTGCCCACTTATTGAGCATTTCCATATACTTCGGGTTTTCTCGCGGTTTCGCAAATTGAGAGTGCGGTGCGTTCAAAAGACGATTTAACATCCAAGCAAGCATACCATCGGTTTTATAGGTTGTCTTAATCTGTTCCGCAAGGACTTCATCGGTTTTTGCAAGAGCCATCATTTTTTCCATTGATGCAAACTGCTTCTCTCTTATACGAATTACATCTTCAATTTGGGCATTATCTGCCGTAAGCATACCCGCCAAAATCGCATAAATTGATTCCTCTCCGATACAGAAGAATTCAAGATCTTTCTTTTGGCTCATTTCTGCAAACGCTTCTGCCATGGGTTCAAGACGCTCAATCTTTTCTGTTACCGAAAGTGTAGGATCGAAGCGAATGATACGTGCGAGTTTGATAGACATTACATCCATAAGACCGTAGCAATTCTTTTTATTCCAATAACGATATTCGACAGTATCTTTTCCGAAAAGTTGTTCCTTAACTATCGGAGCGTGCCATGCAGGAAGTTTTGACAGAATTTCAAGAGCTGTTTCGGTATCGCCTGCGGCATGAAGAAGTTTTGCTTTCATATTGATTGCTTCAGCTCGAAGATCATCTTGGGTGCATCCTTCCAAAATGCAATCGCATAACTGTGTCAATTCGTCCTTGTTTTTCAGCAAAGTTTTAGAATTATTTCCTGCGCTTCCGCCTGCTATATCCCACATATACTTATTCATAATGCGGTAGTCATGAGGATATTTCTTTCGCGCGTTGAGAATCAAATCCTTGCCCTCGCTAAATCTACCCTCTACATATAAACGCTGATATTCGGCAAGTATTTTATCTACGTCCGCCTTGGCTTTTGCTTCATCATATCCTAAAAGCTCATCAACAGTAACGCCGAATATCTCCGCAAGCGGAAACAGCATCGTAATATCGGGATATGTATTTTTAGCTTCCCATTTACTTACCGCCGCCGTTGAGATCGTCAAAAGCTCTGCAAGCTGCTCTTGCGTCAATCCTTTAGCAAGGCGCAAACGTTTAATGTTCATTCCAATATTCAATTCCATAATCATTCTCCTTGTAGGTAAAGTAAACAGGCCCGTTTCTGATTATATTATATCATAAATCTAAACATTTACAAGCGAAGCATAGGCAACTATGATTTAACTAACAGTTAATTATTTTGAGCAACAGAAAAATTCAGCCTCGGCAATGAAACTCCCTGCCGAGGCTTTTCGTATTTGATTGTAGTGAACTGTCCTTTAGCACCCGAGTCGAATGCCGTCCCGCTTCTTTTATTTGTCAATAAGTCTGTTTATAAAATCTTTGGATAACTTAAGATATCTTTCTTCATCGAGCATATAGGACATGCCGTGTCCTGCGCCTTCAAATACGTGTAGCTCAACAAGGTCACTACGGGATGCGTGTATCTTCTTGCTCATCTCAAGAGGGACAAATCGGTCATCGTCGCCGTGTACGAGAAGGATCGGGATATTTGCGTTTTTGAGCGAGCGGTGAACGTCGGTTTTGGTGAGATTAAAGTGCCCGAACAAAAATGCGGCAAGCCAGATGAAGGGAACTGTGAGCGCGGGAGGGATACCAAGATCGCCCGCAACCTTCTTGATAATATCCTTCGTTGAGTCATACGGGCAGTCAGCCATAATTCCGCGCACGTTCGAGGGGAGATCTAATCCCGCCGTCATAAGCACTGTTGCGGCGCCCATAGATACTCCCGAGAGGAATATCGGTGTATTCTCTCCAAACCTCCCGTTTGCGTAATTTATCCACGAAAGGCAGTCGCGGCGCTCTTTTATGCCGAAGGTTATCGTCCTGCCGCTGCCCTCTGTGTGTGCCCGCTGTTCAATGACGAGAGAATTGTGACCCATATCGCGCACCATCTTGTTGCCGCCGCAGAAGTCCCTTATATAGTGACCCTTGTAGCCGTGCATCTGAATGTGCAAAGGAGCACCGTCGCTTACGTGATAATACCTTCCAAAGAGCCTTTTGCCGTCGTATGAGCGTATCTCGACGTGCTCGCCCTCGATAGCTTCCATTTCCTTCATAAGAGATGTCATTTTTTCGTAGTGAGGTGCGTATTGCTCACCCGAGGGGAGCCTATATAGCTCGTAGTTGCGCGGACGCCTATAATAAAAGGTCTTTCGGTATGCGAGAAAGGATATTAAAAGGACAAAAGCCAATAACAACGCAAGAATTATAAAGAAAATCAACATATTACGAACTCCTTGTAGCTCTTTATATAAAAATGATATCGCACAGAAAATACTTTGTCAATATATTTTGGCAAATATCCCAAAATCATTGACATAGGGGATACTATATGGTAAAATTTTTTTGTAATAAATTTTTGGCCGAGGTGTAATATGAAAATAAATTTTCTTGGTGACAGCATAACAGAGGGCGCGGGTGCGACTCTTATTGAAAACAGATACGTAAACGTAGTTGGGGCGATGCTTGACTGCGAGGTCAGAAACTACGGTGTCGGCGGTACGCGCTTTGCCCGTCAGAGTAAATACTCGCCTGCAAACGTGTGGGATTATGACTTTATGATGCGAATGGAGATTATGGCAAATATCGACCCCGATGCCGACTTCGTTTTTGTTTTTGGCGGCACGAATGATTTCGGCCACGGCGACGCGCCTCTTGGTAAAATGGGTGACAAGACCCCCTATACCTTCTACGGCGCGACGGCTATTATTGCGGAGTTCCTTCTTGAGAAATACGGCAAGGATAAGCTTTGCTTTATGCTCCCGATAAGACGTTACCACGAGGATAGCGTTATGGGTGACGGTGGCAATAAAAAGGAGCCGGGCCCCATACTTCGTGAATACGTTGACGCTATAGTCGAGGTTCTTGAGGCTTATGGGGTAAGCTACATAGACCTTTTCAACGGGTTCATTCCTACTCCTATGACAGGCGGTGCAACCGAATATTTTGTAGACGGACTTCATCCCAACAATATGGGGCATAGAATGATAGCCGAGAAGGTTGTTGAATATGTAAAGAATAAATAAAAAAATAACCGCCATATTGGCGGTTATTTTTTATTAAAGCTCGGAATAGAGTTTGTAAAGCTCACTGTACATACCGCCGCGCTCGATAAGCTCCTTGTGAGAGCCCTCCTCCTCAATACCGTTCTCGGTAAGAACAAGGATTCGGTCAGCGTTGCGGATAGTTGTAAGTCTGTGCGCGATAGTAAAGGTCGTGCGTCCCTTTGCGAGCTTCTCAAGCGACTCCTGAACAAGCTTTTCGCTCTCATTGTCAAGCGCGCTTGTCGCCTCGTCAAGAATAAGGATAGGCGGATTCTTGAGGAATACGCGGGCAATGGAAACTCTCTGCTTCTGACCGCCCGAGAGCTTGACTCCGCGCTCTCCGACGTACGTGTCATATCCGTCGGGAAGTCCCATAATAAAGTCGTGTGCGCCCGCAAGCTTTGCCGCCTCTATTATCTCATCGTCGGTGGCACCAAGCTTACCGTATGCAATGTTTTCCTTGATACTGCCCGAGAATAGGTAAACGTCCTGTGCCACAACACCGATATTTCCGCGCAGCGACTCAAGGCTTACATCCTTTATGTCCTTGCCATCAATAGAGATAACTCCGTCCGTCGTGTCATAGAAACGAGGGATAAGTGAGCAAAGGGTCGTCTTTCCACCGCCCGAAGGACCAACGAGAGCGATGCTCTCACCCGCCTTTACGTCAAGGTTTATGTGGGCAAGGACCGTCTTATCGCCCGTATCGTAGCTAAAGGATACGTCGGAAAAGTGCACCTCTCCGCGCACGTTTTCAAGCACTTCTGCGCTCTTTGCGTCGGTGATGTCGGGCTCGATATCCATGATCTCGGAAAAACGCTCAATGCCCGTCATACCGCGCTGGAACTGCTCGGTAAACTCAACGATACGTCTTACCGACGTAAGAAGAGTTGTTACGAACATAAGGTATGCTATATAGTCGGCAGGAGTAATGCTGCCAAGACGAGAGCCCTCTGTATTAAGCATAAACAGACCGCCCACTGCCACAACGACGATATACATAATACCGTCAAAGAGTCTTGTTGAGGAGTGGAAGGACGCCATAATGTGATAAACGCGTCTCTTTATATCAAGGAATTTGAGGTTGCCGCTATCAAACTTTTTCTGCTCAACCGACTCGTTCGCAAAGGATTTTACCACGCGGATACCAAGAAGGCTGTCCTCAATCTGCGAGTTAAGCTCGCCCACCTGCTTACGCGATTCCTTGAAGCCCTCCTTCATCCTCTTGTTGAAAATGCGGAGAACGACTATCATAGGAGGAATTATCGAGAAGATTATAAGTGTGAGGGGGACGTTTATCGTGCACAGGATAATGAAGGAGCAAATTATTTTGATGCCCGCAATAAAGAATTCCTCAGGGCAGTGATGTGCGAATTCTGTGACGTCAAAAAGGTCGCTCGTAATACGCGACATAAGTGTTCCGACCTTTGCGTTGTCATAGTAAGAGAAGGAAAGCTTTTGCAGATGCGCGAAGAAATCGTGTCGCATATCGGTTTCCATTCTCGTGCCCATTATGTGACCGACGGACGCCATATAATAGTTTGCGGCGGTGTCGATAATACGCAAAAAGACGTAAAGAAGGGCGCATTTGAGTATAAGCCCTACCGTAAGGGTTATCGGGTCGCTCGATGCCGCACCCGTTATCTCACGGACGAGAAGGGGAAGGATAAGCTCGCACACTGTTGTCAGGGAAGCACAAAAAAGATCGCTCACAAGTATCCATTTGTATTTTTTGTAGTAGGGCAAAAATGTTTTAAGTAGGGTAAGAGTACCCCTTTTTCTTTCGTTATTCATTGTACCTCTCCGAAAAAAATATACTGAATATATTATATTATAAACGTCGTACAAAGTCAAGGAAAGCACGAGAAATATTTACTGTTGCAATCTAAGAAAATTTGTGGTAAAATAAAGTCGAAAATCTTACGTCAGGAGCTACTATGAAGATAAAGTCAAAGAAAAGCGAATATTCAGCTGTCGCGGCTAAAGTAAAGGCAAAGCATAAAAGACCGATAAGACCGAATATCTTTTGGAGAACACTTATTCTTGTCCTTTCGGTGATAATGCTCGTTCCTTTGAGATTTAAGTATACGAAAAAGGGAATGGAAAAGCTCGGCAAAAAAGAGCCCGCGCTATTTCTTATGAACCATTCCTGCTTTAACGACTTTGAGATCGCCTCAAAAATGCTTTATCCAAGAGCATACAACATCATTACTACGACAGACGGTTTTGTGGGAATGAAATGGCTTATGAGACAGATAGGCTGTATCCCGACACAGAAGTATATAACCGACGTAACGCTCGTGCGTGATATTACTTATGCCGTGCGAAAGCTGAGGAGCTCGATACTTATGTATCCCGAGGCTTGCTATAGCTTTGACGGTACGGCAACTACGCTTCCCGACAGCCTTGGCGGACTTGTAAAGATGCTCAAGATTCCCGTAGTTATGATAACTACGAGGGGCGCATTCTCTCGCAACCCACTTTATAATAATTTGCAGATAAGACGCGGTGTAAAGGTCAGTGCAGAGATGGAATATCTTATGTCTCCCGACGAGATAAAGGAGATGTCGGTTGAAGAGATAAATGCAACGCTTCGTAAGGCTTTCGATTTTGACAACTTCCGTTGGCAGCAGGAAAACAAGGTGAGTATTACAGACTCCTTCCGTGCCGACAGCCTCAACCGTGTGCTTTATAAGTGTCCGAACTGCAAGGAAGAGGGCAAGACGGTGGGCAAGGGAATACTTCTTACTTGTAATGCCTGTGGTAAGCAGTATGAGCTCACCGAATACGGATTTATGAAGGCTCTTGAGGGCGAGACCGAATTCCCACATATCCCCGATTGGTACCGCTGGGAGCGCGAGTGCGTAAAGGAAGAGATCGAGAGGGGCGAATATTCTCTTGATATCGACGTTGACATCTGTATGCTCGTTGACACCAAGTGCCTCTACCGCGTAGGCGAGGGAAGACTCACGCACACCCCCGAGGGCTTCAGACTCACGGGCTGTGACGGAGAGCTTGATTATCTGCAGAAAACAAAGTCCTCGTATAGCCTTAACGTTGACTATTATTGGTACGAGATAGGTGACATTATCTGCCTTGGTAACAATGACGTGCTTTACTACTGCTTCCCGAAGAATTGCGGTGACGTAGTAGCCAAGACCCGCCTTGCGACTGAGGAAATGTATAAGCTCGCAGAAGTGAAAAAATCTTAAGGAGAAAATTATGGCAAAGGAAAAAAGATTTATAAAGGTATATTCAGAGGGTATGTCTACAAACGAGATCTGGGTAGATAAAGAGACGGGTGTAAACTACCTTTATCACCAAAGCGGCTATTCGGGCGGACTCACACCCTTGCTCGATAAGGACGGAAAGGTGATAGTTACGCCTATTACCGAAAGAAAATATTCAAGATAAAGACGATAAAGAATGACACCGAAGTGCAAATTTTAATAACAGAGGTAAAATAAAATGATCTACAGAAATTTTGGGGATCTCAAATTATCCGCACTCGGTATGGGCTGTATGCGCTTTCCCGTTTGCGAAGGCGATTACGCGAAAATTGATAAGGATGCAGTGCGCGAGATGGTGGCATATGCCATAGATAAGGGAGTCAATTATTTCGATACCGCTTGGGGATACCACTCGGGCAATTCCGAGACTGTTCTTGGCGAGGTGCTTGCAGAGTATCCGCGCGAGAGCTTTTATCTTGCGACTAAGTTCCCGGGCTTTGATATTTCCAATATCGAAAGAGTTGAGGAGATATTTGAGACACAGCTTAAGAAGTGCGGAGTTGAGTATTTTGACTTCTATTTGTTCCACAACGTGTGTGAGATGAATATAGACCCGTATCTTGACGAAAAATACGGAGTGTTTGAGTACTTGATGAAGCAGAAGAAAAACGGACGCATCCGTCATCTCGGCTTTTCAACGCACGGCACGATCGATACGATGAGACGCTTTCTTGACGCTTACGGCAAGGATATGGAGTTCTGTCAGATTCAGCTCAACTGGCTCGATTGGAAGCTACAGAACGCAAAGGGGAAGGTAGAGCTTCTGAATAAATACAACATTCCGATCTGGGTAATGGAGCCCGTTCGCGGTGGAAAGCTTGCCACACTTGATCCCGAATACGAAAATATCCTCAAGGAGCTCCGTCCCGAGGAATCGGCGGTGGCGTGGTCCTTCCGCTTTTTGCAGACGATGCCCGAGGTAGTCGTCACTCTTTCGGGAATGTCAAATCTTGAGCAGTTAAAGCAGAATATTGCTACCTACGAGGCCGAAAAGCCGCTTAGTAATAAGGAGACACAGGTGCTTTTTGACGTGGCTAAGGCAATGACTGCAAAGAGCACTCTGCCTTGTACCGCTTGTCGCTACTGCACCGAAAAATGCCCGATGGCGCTTGACATTCCGTATATCATTGAGGTCTACAACGAGCGTAGCTATACGGGCGGCGGATTTTTGGCGTCTATGGCAATCGGCTCGCTTCCCGAGGAGAAAAGACCCTCGGCGTGCGTAGGCTGTCGCGCGTGTGAGGCGGTCTGCCCGCAGAACATAAAGATAAGCGAAATGATGAGCGATTTTGTGGAGAAGCTCAAGAAATGAAGGACCTCATAAACGCAAAACATAAGCTATTCAGTGAGGATCTCACCTGCGTGCTCTGTAAGAATGATGATATACACACGTCGGTGAGGCGCGGAGTACAGCCCCTTGTGGCGTGGCTTGAGAGTGGAGGTAGCTTTGTTGGCTACTCTGCCGCCGATAGGGTGGTGGGTAGAGCTACGGCGTACCTCTACGTCCTGCTCGGCATAAAAGCGGTATATGCACGTGTCATAAGCCGTCCCGCCCTGCAGGTGCTCACCGAGCACGGTATTCAGACCGAATACGGCGAGCTCGTAGACGGCATCATCAATCGCCAAAAGAACGGCATCTGTCCGTTTGAGGCGGCAGTTCTTGATGTCGGTGATCCCGCAGAGGCGTATGAGAAAATACGTGAGAAAATGAAGCAAATGAATATCAGCCTATAAAAAATCCCCGCAGCTTAAAGCTGCGGGGATCATCTTATATGGTTGCTTTGTTGTTTTCCGTTTTTTGTTATTTCTCATTTATAAGATCTGTCATTGAGTAAACTCCCGTCGATTTCTCGGCAACGTAAAGAGCCGCCTTGAGCGCTCCGTTTGCGAATACCTCGCGCGAGGTCGCGGTGTGAGAAAGGGTAACTATCTCGTTGTTTCCCGCGAAGATGATGTCATGTTCACCGACGATAGTACCACCGCGTACTGCATGGATTCCTATCTCACTCGGCTGTCTCTCGCGACGAACATCGTGGCGGTCATAGACAAACTCTGTCTCATTGTCTCTCTCGTCTGCAAGTGCCTCGGCGATCATCATAGCCGTGCCACTCGGAGCGTCAAGCTTTTTGTTGTGGTGCTTCTCGATTATCTCAATGTCAAAATCCTCGCCAAGAGTCGCCGCGGCTTTGCGGCAAAGCTCAATAAGAAGATTTATTCCAATAGACATATTGCGAGAGAAGAAGATAGCAACCTTTGCGGAGGCATCACTCATCATCTGTCGCTCCTCGTCGGTGTGTCCCGTGGTGGCTACCACAAGAGGAGTTTTGTGAGATACCGCGTAATCTATGAGAGAGGGGAGGGCACTGTGGTGCGAGAAATCGATTATTACGTCAGCCTTGCCCGAAAACTCTGCAATAGATGCATAAACGGGGAAGGAGCAGACAGTGCCGAGCGCTGCGGCATTTATGTCAACGCCCGCAACTATTCTTGCGTTGGCTGATGACTCGACCGCCTCTATAACCGAGCGACCCATACGTCCGCCGCAACCCGAGAGAATTATGTTTTTCATAAAAAGTTACCTTTCGTTGTGTCCTTTTTTTTAGGATAAGAGAATCAAAGGAGTCCGTGAGCCTTCATCGCGTTTATAAGCTTCTCGCGGTTAGCATCCTCCATCTCGCAAAGGGGAAGTCTCATCTCCTCGCCGCATTTGCCGAGAGCCGCCATAGCCGTCTTTACGGGAACGGGGTTTACCTCGCAGAAGAGGGAGTTTATGAGCTTTAAGTACTTGAGCTGCATAGCCGCCGCGTCGGTGTAATTGTTCTCGGCGCAAAGCTTGCAGATATCGTGAGTCTCTTTAGGAAGAATATTCGAGAGTACCGAGATAACACCCTTGCCGCCGAGCGACATAATGGGAACTATCTGGTCGTCGTTACCCGAATAGATGTCAAAGTAGTCGCCGCACTCGTCGATAAGCTCGGCGATAGCGCTGATGTTGCCCGAAGCCTCCTTGACCGCTACGATACGCTCGTGCTTTGCAAGCTCGCGGTATACGGGAAGGGTTATGTTACAGCCCGTTCTTGAGGGCACGTTGTAAAGGATTATCGGCTTATCGGTCTTCTCGGCGGTGTCAAGGAAGTTCTTTATAAGTCCCTTGGGAGTTGCCTTGTTGTAGTAGGGAGTAACGAGAAGAAGCGCGTCAGCACCTGCGTCGCACGCGAATTTTGAAAGCTCGTTAGCGTATGCTGTGTCGTTAGAGCCCGTGCCCGCGATAACGGGAACACGTCCCTCGACCTTGTTTACAACGTACTCGATGCACTCGCAATGCTCCTCGTGTGTAAGCGTTGCCGCCTCACCCGTAGTGCCCGCAACTACGATAGCGTCGATGCCGCCAGCGATCTGATCCTCGATTATGTTACCGAATGACGCATAATCTACCTTGCCGTCCTTGAAGGGAGTGATTATGGCTGTTGCCGCGCCCGTGAATACTGACTTTTTGAATTTGCTCATGTTTGTGACCTCTCTGACTAAAAATATCGTAATAAAAGAAAAAAACCGGTTGAAAACCAGCTGTGATTGTGATATAATATAGGCGCCGAGCGACACCCAATTATGAACAATAACAGATAGCTCTCCATCTTATGATGACAATCCGAGGGCTCTGAACCCTAAGACCAGCACACGCCGCCGCCGTGCGACGTGACTTCGGCAATCTGCACTCGAAAACGGACTCAAGCGGCTACGGCAGCCTCGCGCGGTTTCGGTTGCAAAATGCACCTCTATCACTATTATATGTTTCTACAAGGGATATAATAGCATAATCGAGGGCATATGTCAATATAAAAATTAAAATATTTAATATAAAAAGGTAATAATAGTGGCAATTATAAACGACAAACCCAAAACCGATCTTTGCACCTCGGATTTTTATTATGATCTTCCAGAGGAGCTTATCGCACAGCATCCCGCGGACGTAAGAGATGCCTCGCGTCTTATGGTGCTTCACAGAGAGAATAAGACAATTGAACACAAGATATTTTCGGATATTATCGATTATCTCAGAGAGGGCGACGTACTCGTCGTCAACGACTCGAAGGTAATTCCCGCCCGTCTTTACGGAAATAAAGAGGGCAACGAGGAAGCACCCATTGAGCTCCTTCTCCTTCGTCAGAGAGACCTTGACACTTGGGAGTGCCTCGTGAAACCCGGAAAGCGCGCCCGCATTGGCTCGCGCATGGAGTTTGGCGGCAGCATACTTAAAGGTGAGGTAGCCGAGATTCTTGACGAGGGAAACCGCATAATCAAGTTTGAGTACGATAGAGAAAAGTACGAGAATATCTACAATATTCTCCACGAGATAGGCATTATGCCCCTGCCGCCTTACATAAAGGAGCGTTGTCGTGATAACTCACGTTATCAGACGGTATATGCACGTGAGGAGGGCTCGGCGGCGGCACCCACGGCGGGACTTCATTTTACACCCGAGCTTCTCGCAAGAATAAGAGAAAAGGGAATTGCCATCGCTCCCGTAATGCTTCACGTAGGACTTGGCACCTTCAGACCCGTAAAGGTCGATAAGCTTGAGGACCACGTTATGCACACCGAGTTTTTCAGCGTCAGCGAGGAGAGCGCACGTATCATCAACGAGCGACGCGCCGCAGGCGGCAGACTAATCTGCGTTGGCACAACCTCTTGCCGCACCATTGAGAGCGCCTCTGACGAAAACGGCATCGTTCACGCAATGTCGGGAGATACGGGAATATTTATCTACCCCGGCTACAAATTCAAGGCAGTTGATGCGCTTATCACCAACTTCCATCTGCCCGAGAGCACACTCCTTATGCTCATCTCGGCAATCTACGATAAGGACGAGATAATGAAGGCATATAAAACCGCCGTCGAGGAAAAATACAGATTTTTCTCTTTCGGTGATGCCATGTTTATTGAATAATGATTATCAAAAGGCGGGACTTCATCTCGCCTTTTTTGTCCAAAATGCAACTTTTGTCGAATAAAAAATCAAAAGCTCAAAACAAATAATAGAAAATAGGTAAAAATTTTAAGAAACCTTGCGAAAATACTTGACAACACTTGCAAAATGTGGTACACTACTCGGGTAGACCTCTCCTTTGTGGAAAGCTTGAAAGAGAGTCGGAGTCTTGGGCTGAAAGCTCCGATAAAGCGAGTAGTAGGAAGAGCAACACTACATAGGGAAATCCCTACGGTAAAAGAGAATAAAAAAGCGGGTGTAATGTTTCTATTGCACCAATGTGGGTGGCACCGCGGGTCTTACTCGTCCCTCAAAATTCCGTTTTTCAGGAGTTTTGATGGGCGTTTTTGTTTTTTACCGAGAAAATCGTTTATAATTTGTTATATATACGGAGGCAACAAATGAACTGTTACAGAACGCATAACTGTGGCGAGCTTACGAAAGCTCAGGTTGGAGAAAAGGTTAGAATTGCAGGCTGGGTAGATACCATTCGCGACCACGGCGGAGTTATCTTCGTCGATCTTCGTGACCACTACGGTGTCACACAGGTCGTTGTTAACGACGAAAATATGATAAAGGGAATAGGCAAGGAGTACACCGTTTCCTTTGAGGGTGAGCTCGGACTCCGTGATGCCGAGACAGTCAACCCCAAGATCGCAACGGGTGAGGTTGAGCTTCGCGCAGAGAGTGCTACCGTGCTTGGCGAGGTAACAAAGCAGTTGCCCTTTGAGATAAGCGAGTCGAAGAAGACAAAGGAGGACACGCGTCTTAAGTACCGCTTCCTTGACCTTCGTAACCCCGCAGTTCACAATAATATTCTGTTCCGTTCAAAGATAACGAGCTACCTTCGTCGCAAGATGGAGGATATGGGATTTGTAGAGATTCAGACACCCATACTCACCGCTTCCTCTCCCGAGGGCGCGCGTGACTACCTCGTGCCCAGCAGAAAGCATCAGGGAATGTTCTACGCACTTCCTCAGGCTCCCCAGCAGTTCAAGCAGCTGCTTATGACCTCGGGCTTTGATAAGTACTTCCAGATCGCTCCTTGCTTCAGAGACGAGGACGCACGTGCAGATCGCTCGCCCGGAGAATTCTATCAGCTTGACTTTGAGATGGCATTCGCAACACAGGAGGACGTCTTCGCGGTAGCAGAAGAGGTGCTTTACAGCGCGTTCTGTCAGTTTACCGACAAGGAGGTCAGCAAGCCCCCCTTCAGACGTATTCCTTATGCCGAGAGTATGGCAAAGTACGGTAGCGACAAGCCCGACCTTCGCAACCCTCTTCTCATAGAGAACCTCTCCGACTTCTTCGTTGACGTTGACTTTATGCCCTTCAAGAAGAAGCAGGTTCGCGGCATCGTTGTTCCTCACTGTACCGTAATGCCCAAGTCCTTCTTTGAGAAGATGCTTGATTTTGCTATGTCTATCGGTATGAAGGGTCTTGGATATATATCCGTGCTTGAGGGCATGGAGCTCAAGGGCCCCATCGTGAAATTCCTTTCCGAAGACAAGCAGAAAGAGCTTGTTGAGAGACTCGGTCTTAAGGAAGAGGATACACTCTTCTTCATCTCCGACGCCCCCGACAAGACCGATAAGCTCGCAGGTCAGATAAGAAATGAGCTTGGCGCAAGAATGGGTCTTGTTGACACCTCGAAGTTCGAGTTCTGCTTTATCACCGACTTCCCGATGTACGGACTCAACGAGGAGACGGGAGCTATCGAGTTCACACACAACCCCTTCTCAATGCCTCAGGGCGAGATGGACGCACTTCAGAATAAGGATCCGCTTGATATTCTCGCATATCAGTACGACATCGTCTGCAACGGCGTTGAGCTTTCCTCGGGTGCAGTCCGTAACCACCGCCCCGACATTATGGAAAAGGCGTTCGAGATCGCGGGATACACTAAAGAGGACATCGAGAAGAAGTTCTCGGCTCTCTACAACGCGTTCCATTACGGTGCGCCCCCTCACGCAGGTATGGCTCCCGGTCTTGACAGAATGGTTATGCTTCTTTCCGAGGAGGAGAGCATAAGAGAGGTAGTTGCATTCCCGATGAACGGAAACGCGCAGGATATGCTCCTTGGCGCACCCGGCACGGTTACCGAGCAGCAGCTTCGTGAGGTACACATAAAACTCAGATAATATTAGGAGATATTTATGTCAAAGCTTGAAAAATACGAGCCCATGGCAAAGCTTGTCACCGAGGGTGACGAGCGCGCGTGGGCAGAAGATATAATAGAGAGGCTTGAGAAGGAATTCGATGCCTTTGAGGCTATCGACACCGAAGGTGTAGAACCCATGGTAACGGTGCTTGAGCTTACGAACGTTCTTCGTGAGGACGTAAGCGAGCAGATAGTCTCTCGCGAGACACTTCTTGAGAATGCGCCCGCAGAGTACGACGGATATTTTGAAGTTCCGCGTACCATTGAATAAGGGGGTGCTAATATGAAATTTATGATGGAAAGCTGCATTATGGTAAAGGATACCGTGTGCGACGGCGGAATGAAGATGCTTGAGGGATTCAAGTCTCCCCTCAGTGCCACCGCATACGATAAGTGCACCGATGCAGGATATGAATTTATAGGCCTTCTAACTCCCTTTGAGTACGGCATCGACAACCTTTTTGATGCCGATAGCTCTACCGACGAGGTAATTGACGCCGTAAAGAGCGGCAAGTGCGATTTTGCGCTCTGCCGTGACGTATTCGGACGTATCGTCCGCGCGGCTGCCGAGAACGGTCTTGTATTCGCAGAGGGCGCATACGGAACGGTCTCCCGCTTCGGTCTTATGCAGGCTGTGTCCTCTACCGATAGAGTAGGTGTGCTTTGCCGCGACGTAGATACCGCCGCAGAGGTGCTCTCGGTCATTTCGGGACACGATGAAAAGGACGGCTCTATGCTCTATGAGAAGGAGTATAGCTACACCGCAGACTTTGACGGAGCGCCCAAGGTAACAACCGCCGAGACTGCTGACATGAAGTATATAAAGACGCTTGAAGCGGTATATTACTGCCTCGCGTCCGCCGAGATATGCAACAACACCAACCGTTATGACGGTGTGAAATTCGGTCATCGCGCCGAGGATATAAACGGAGTGAATGACCTCTACGTCAAGTCGCGTAGCGAGGGCTTTGCGAAGGATATGAAGATAGCGTCTATCGTTGGTTGTATGGTGCTCGCACAGGGCAACTACGAGAAGTGGTACTATAAGGCAATGCAGATCCGTCGCCTTGCCGCTGAGCATTACACAAAGATGCTCACCGACTTCGACGTGCTTGTGATGCCTACCGAGTGCGACCTTGTTGATAAGTTTGGTCAGATGCGCCTTTACGCGCTCGCGAAGCTTTGCGGATTTGCATCGGTAACTGCTACGTATAACGGCAGACCTTCGCAGATCATAGCCAAGAGAGGCAATGAGAACGCAATGTTCAAGGTAGCAAAGGAGGGCAAGTGATGAAGGAATACGAAATCGTAATGGGACTTGAGGTCCACGTTGAGCTTGCCACAAAATCAAAGCTTTTCTGCTCGTGCAGTGCAGAATTCGGCGCTGATGCTAACGAGCACGTTTGCCCCGCTTGCGCGGGTATGCCCGGTATGCTTCCTGTTGCCAACAAGAAGGCAATAGAGTATGGAATTGCGGCATCTATCGTTACAAACAGCAAGATAACCCCCGTTATCAGCTTTGATAAGAAAAACTATTTCTATCCCGACCTTTCGTGCGGTTATCAGACCACACAGCTCTACGCGCCTATCTGTCGTGACGGCTACGTCGAGATAGAGACCTCTACGGGAACGAAGAAAATAACTCTCAAGCAGATACACATCGAGGAGGATGCGGGCAAGCTTGTGCATTCGCACGGAGTTTCTCTCGTTGACTACAACCGTTGTAGTGTGCCCCTCGTTGAGATAGTAAGTAATCCCGATTTCAGAAGCTCAGAGGAGGTAATTGCTTACCTTGAAAAGCTCAAGGCGCTCCTTTCCTTCGCGGGAGTTTCCGACTGCAAGATGCAGGAGGGCTCTATGCGTTGCGACGTTAACCTCTCGGTTCGCGAGAAGGGAAGCGACAAGCTCGGCACACGTACCGAGATGAAGAATATCAACTCCCTTAGCGCTATCGAGCGCGCTATCGCGTATGAGTCGGAAAGACACATTGAGGCGCTTGAGACAGGCTGTGAGGAGCTTGTACAGGAGACTCGCCGTTGGGATGACGGCGCGGGTATGACCTTCTCTATGAGAAGCAAGGAGAATGCTACCGACTACCGCTATTTCCCGAGCTGTGATATTATGCCTATCGTGATATCCGACGAGTGGATAGAGAAGGTTCGCGAGAGCCTTCCCGAGAGTGCGCACGTAAAATACGCGCGTATGACGGGCGAGCTTGGAATTTCCGAGACAGATGCTAAGATTATCACAAGAAGTAAGCGTCTTTGCGATATTTTCGACGCGCTTATGGCTCACGAGCTTTCTGCTAAGGACGTTGTAAACTGGATCGTCACTGAGCTTCTCTCACTTGAGATGGAGGCAAACAAATCCTACGATGACATCGAGATAGACTGCGACAAGCTGGCGGCCCTTATCGGACTTGTTAACCGCAAGGAGATCAACCGCGGTGTTGCAAAGAAGATACTTGCGCTCATCTATAAAGAGGGAATCGATCCCGTGGCATACGTCAAGGAGAACGATCTCGGTATGGTAAGCGACACGGGCGCGATTGAGACGGCGATAGCCGAGCTTATAGCAGAGAACCCCGATTCGCTCAGACAATATAAAGAGGGTAACCAAAAGGTCTTCACCTTCTTCTTCGGCAAGACGATGAAGAAGATGGCAGGCAAGGCAGACCCCGCCGTTATTCGCGAGGCGCTCACAAAGGCACTTGACGAGGCGTAAAAAAAGATGGAGAACTGATGTTCTCCATCTTTTTTTATTCTTCAAAGGGTAAAACAAAGGGAATTTTACAATCAGGGCAAGTTTTTTCTTCTCCCTTGCCAATATACCCACAACCAAGGCAGAATGGGTGGCTCGGTGTGTGTGACTCGTTATACGGATATTTTGCGTATTTGGGGAGAAAGACCTTGTCGTTTGTGTGGTAATAGCTTCTTGCAAAATTAGCAAGATGACTTTGCTTAAAATTGAATTTCTTTACTGTACCGTCATCACTCTGAGCTTTTACGTTACATACATCAACATTATCCATAAACACTAATTTGGGTTTGATGCTATCCGAGCTTATCTTTCTTTCACCGTAAGATGTATCGTCTTTTATCACAGTTACAGTTCCGGTAAATATTTTGGAAAATATTCTATAAGGCTTAAACATGATTACGGGAATTGCGGCAATTAAAAGAATAATTATCCAAAATACACCCGAAATCATATCTTCGAGATCACTTGCAAGAAAAAGTGGATAAGCAATAACGTAAAAAGCAAGGCATTTTAAGAAAGACTTTGCAAACTCTTTTTTTGCTTTTTGAGTAAGTCCGTCCGATACCGCTTTAAAATTTTCTTTTCTTATATCAATCATCAGAAATTAAAATACTTCTTCGCGTTATAGTAGCAAACGCCCTGAACGATAGTTTTGAGTGTATCGTAATCCTCGGGGTACTCGCCCTTGTCTACCATCTCGCCGAGAAGATTACAGAATATTCTTCTGAAATACTCGTGGCGGGGGTAGGATACGAAGCTGCGGCTGTCGGTAAGCATTCCGACAAAGTGCGCGATCATACCGAGGTTTGCGAGCGCCTTCATCTGCTCGACCATACCGTCGCGCTGATCGTTGAACCACCACGCGCTACCAAACTGTATCTTGCCCGCGGGTGAGCTCTGGAAGTTACCGAGCATAGTTCCAAGCACGTAGTTGTCCTTGGGATTAAGGGTGTAGAGGATTGTCTTGGGAAGAACTCCCTTGTAATCAAGATAGCCCATAAATGCCGAGAGCTTTTCAGCGATGCAAAGGTCGTTTATCGAGTCAAAGCCAACGTCGGGACCCATCTTCTCGTACATTCTGCGGTTGTTGTTACGAAGTGCGCCAATGTGGAGCTGCATCGTCCAGCCAAGGCGTGTGTATTCCTCGGCACAAACTGCCATAAGAGCTGTCTTAAAGGCATCAATCTCCTCAACTGTAAGCTCCTCGCCCGCCATTCTCTTGTTGAATGCCGCCTCGGCATCTCCAATTCCAAAGGGAACGTACTCAAGCGCGTGGTCGGAAAGACGGCAACCGAAGCTGTCAAAGTAAGCGATGCGCTCACGCATCCAAGCGGCAAGCTCGGCATAAGACTTGACACCGATAGCCTCAACGTAGGGAACAAAGGTCTCCTTGCCGATCTCAACTGCCTTGTCGGGGCGGAAGGTGGGAAGCACCTTTACCTCAAAGTCCTTCAGCTGTGCGTGGTACTCAAGTGTATCCGCGGGATCGTCTGTCGTGCAGAGAGTGTCAACGTTTGAGCGAACGATAAGGCTCTGAGCGCGGTAGTCCTCACGTGCGAGCTTCTCGTTACAGATGTTCCAGATCTCCTCGCAGGTGTTCTCCGAGAGAGTCTTGTCAATGCCAAAATATCTCTTTAACTCAAGATGAGTCCAGTGGTAAAGGGGATTGCCGATGAGCAAGGGCATTGTGCGCGCAAATGCCTTGAACTTCTCATAGTCGTCAGCACCGCCCGTGATATACTCCTCGTCAATGCCGTTTGTTCTCATCTGACGCCACTTGTAGTGGTCGCCGCCGAGAAAGAGATCGTAGGCATTCTTAAACTGATAATTCTCGGCGATCTGCTTCGGTGAGAGGTGGCAGTGATAATCTATTATAGGGAGGTCCTTAACAAAGGAATAAAGCTTCTTTGCCGCCTTTGAGTGAAGCATAAAATCGTCATTTATAAATGTTTTCATAACGTAACTCCGTCCTTAAATATTGAAATTTCACGATATCCGTGCTTTTCGTTCTTTGTTTCTTCGCCGTTAGCTACTTTAATTATATAATCAAAAAGTTCATCTGTCAAGTCGTATCCCTCAAGAATATGTCCCGCATCAAAATCGATCCATTCGCTCTTGCGCTCTGCAAGGGAGTGATTTGTAGCAATTTTAACTGTGGGAACACCGCTTCCGACGGGTGTTCCGCGTCCGGTGGTGAAGAGAATGATATGTACACCCGCCGCGAAAAGATTGGTGATCGCTACTATATCGTTTCCGGGGCCGTTGAGCAGATTAAGTCCGCTCTTTTTGAGCTTGTCGCCATAGTCAAGAACGTCGACAACTGCAGAGCTACCCGCCTTTTGCACACAACCGAGCGACTTTTCCTCAAGCGTAGTGATGCCGCCCTTCTTGTTTCCGGGTGAAGGGTTTTCATATATAACTTGATTATGAGATTCGTAATATCCCTTGAAATTATTTATAAGATCAACTGTTTTGTCAAACACCTCGCGGTTTTGGGCGCGCTTCATAAGCAAGTGCTCGGCACCAAACATCTCGGGTACTTCGGTAAGCACTGTTGAGCCGCCGTAGGATACGAGCTTGTCCGAAACTCTGCCAACAAGGGGATTGCCCGTGATGCCGCTATAGCCGTCGCTACCGCCGCACTTAAGACCAACCTTTAGAGCCGAGACGGGCACGGGGGTACGCACGAACAATTTTGCATATTCCTTAAGCTCTTCAATGATCCTTACACCCTCAGCAACCTCATCGTCAAAGTCCTGACAGTTGAGAAATCTTACTCGCTCCGCGTCGTATTCGCCAAGCACTTTCTTGAATTCCTCAATGTTGTTATTTTCGCATCCAAGACCCAGGACAAGCACTCCCGCGGCATTAGGGTGGTTTACGATGCCCGAGAGCACCTTTTGCGTTACGAGCTGGTCGTCGCCAAGCTGTGAGCAACCAAAGGGATGTGTGAAGGCAACGGCACCCGTGAGTGATGCAAGCTTATCGGCAATCTTGTTGACACAGCCTACCGTCACGACGATAAAGATCTCGTTTCTGATACCGACCTCGCCATTTTTTCTGACGTAGCCCATAAAGGTAGGCACGTCGGTCTCTTTTTTGAGAGTGTCCTCAAAGGGCTCATAGACGTATTCGATCTTGCCCGAAAGATTGGTCTTCAGGTTGTGAGTGTGTACGTGCTCTCCCTTTTTTATGTTGGCAGTTGCATGGCCTATCGGGTTGCCGTATTTTATTATGTTTTCGCCTGCCGCTATGTCGCGAATGGCGTACTTGTGGCCGTCTTCGATATTCACCTCGACGTTGTCGAGCTTATTAATTAACATTCTTTGCTACCTCGTCGTACATAAATGAAAGATCGGTATCCCAAAGAGCCGTATTTGCAAGAATTTCCTTGACCGTAGCATTTTTCATAAATTCTACCACCTCGGGTGCATCATTCGTCATATCGGTGCGATAGAATTCAATTAGTTTTGCAAGCGAGAAGGTAAGCGTCTTTGGAAGCTTATCGAATCTCTTGTAATATTCAAGAATAGAGGGAAGCACTCGTACCTTGAATTTGCTTACAGAGTTTAGAGCAATAGAAGAAAGATAGTGCTTTATGTAGGGGTTGGAGAAGCGGACAAGCACGTTTTGGGCATATTCTACAAGCTCGTCACGGTCAAGATCAAGCGTGGGAATTATCTCGTTGAAAATGCACTTGCGAAGCAAGGATGATAAAAATGCGTCATCCATACAGGACTTTACAGTGTCAAATCCAAGTAAGAGCGCGTAGGGAACAAGAGTGGTGTGCGCGCCGTTGAGAATGCGCACCTTTCGTGTTCTGTATCTCTCAAGGCCATCCTTTGTTACTATGACGTTAAGTCCCGCCGCAGAGAAGGGGAGCTCCTTTTCGATATCGTAGTCGGTCTCGATTACCCAAAGATGGAAGAACTCCGAGGTGTTGAGCATATTGTCGGTGTATCCGAGATCAATCTTTTCGTCCTTGGGGAAGCCTGTGTTTATTCTGTCAACGAGCGTGTTGCAGAAAACGTTCTCCTTTTCGACCCATGCAGAAAAATCGTCACCGAGCTCCCACTGTGCCGCATACTTGAGTATGCATTTCTTAAGGTTATCGCCGTTGCGATCGATAAGCTCACAGGGAAGGATTATAAATCCGTCAAGGCCCTTGTCAAATCTTCTCTTGAGAAGAAGAGTGAGCTTTGCGGGGAAGGAAACGCAGGGTGCTTTTTCGGGGGTATCCACCTCATTATAAACGATACCCGATTCGGTGGTGTTCGAAATAATAAATCTCATTTCGGGCGCATCTGCCAGCTCGAGATATTCCTCAAAATTATCATAGGGCTTAACGCAACGGGAAATAACGTTGCAAAGTGTCGTTTCAACGCCCTCTGCGCCACGTATTACGTGCGTGTAGTTGCAGTTTTGCGCTGTCAGCGCGTCGCAAAGTCCATTCTCAATGGGCTGAACCACAACAACACTGCCGCCAAAGGCACCGCAGTCGTTCATCTTCTGAAGCATCCAATCTGCAAATCCGCGGAGAAATCCGCCCTCGCCAAACTGTATTACCCTCTCGGGAAGCTGTGTTTTTTTGAATTCCATAGTATTTTCTCCTAAAAAGCTTACTTTGTCAAATAGTATAGAACAAATCAGAAAATAAAGCAATAACGATATTGCTTTGTTTGTCCCAAAAGTATCAAAATATTGCTTCATTTTTTGAGCAATTTATTGTAACAAACAACAGGAAGAAAGCAATATAATTATTGAAAAACTGAATCGTATGTGTTATAATCTTTTTTGAGGGAGAGCTTGTATTCGCTGGGAGTCATTCCTTTTTCGTCCTTAAAGACCTTACAGAAATAGGGCGTCGTGTTAAATCCACACTTCGTTGCGATTTCGGTTATCTTGTACTTGCCTGACTCTATCATCTCGCACGCCGCCTTTATGCGTATCGTATGCAGATAGGTAATAAGTGGTACGCCAAGAGACGCTTTGAACATATGGCAAAGGTAGTATTTTGACAAAAAGAAATGATTTGCGATCTCCTCAATCGAGGTTATCTGTGCGAAGTTTCGGTTTATATACTGTACGATCGACGAGATGCGCTTGTCGGGGAATGGCTGTTCAACGTAGGTGTTTTTCTCTGTTGCACAGAAGAACAAAATCTTGAAAAGAAGCCCTGCAATCACAGTGTCGTCCTTGCCACTTGGATCGTCAATATGTGCGCGGTATTTTGTGTAAAGCTCTACGAGCATTCCGTCAAATTCTTCTGAGAGCGATTCCTCAGGACGAAAAACAAAGGGTTCGTGGGGCAAGATCGTGCCCTCCATTGCTTTTGTGAAAAATTTTTCCATAAAGCCCGTGCTGACGTACGTGAGGATCCTTGTTGTTAGCTGACCGTCGGTGCGGTGAAGCATCTCGGCGGGGATATATACAAAGTCACCCTTGTGGGTTGTAAAGAACTTGTCCTCAATGAAATATTCGCGTCCGCCCTCGAGAATATAGTAGAGCTCACAGGTGTTGTGATAGTGCATATCGGGCATCAGCATCTTGCAGGTTTCCTGCTCTATGTACAGGCTCGGTTGCTCGTCAAAAATTATCTGTGCCATAGCTTTTCACCTCAAATATCATGGTATAGATCTATTTTACAATAGATTTCAAAATATTGCAATATAAAATCGCAATAATTTATAAATTATATCTTTATACGCAAAAGGAGTTACAAAAATGAAAGTTCAAAGCTACGTTCCACCTATTGAATTCGGTGGCACCCCTGAAAGCGTAGGCATATCGTCGGCAAATATCGCCAAAGTGCTTGATGCGTACCGTGAGGCAGACCTCGCTATGCATAGCGTGCTCGTGCTCCGTCACGGAAAGCTTGTAGCTGAGGGATATGCCGAGCCGTTTAATAAGGACTCTTTCCACAGAATGTACTCTATTTCAAAGAGCTTTGTGGGAATTGCCATAGGCATTCTTGAGGGCGAGGGCAAGATATCGATAAACGATACGATAGATAAATATTTTCCCGATAAGATAGATGAAAATACAGATCCTTTAATAAGAAAAACCAAGATCGTTGATCTTCTCCGTATGGCGTCGCCATTCCCGACGGGCGCGACTTACAATGGAAGGACCGATGATGATTGGCTCTCGACCTTTTTTGTAGCCCCCACAAGCAAGGAGCCTGGAAGTGAGTTTCTTTATGATACAAGCGCATCCTACGTCCTCGACGTTATTGTTGAGCGTGTCACGGGTATGAAATTCCTCGACTATATGAAAGAAAAAGCCCTTATGAGAATGGGCTTCTCGACTGCCGCGTGGTGTGTCGGTGCGCCCGAGGGTTATTCGTGGGGTGGCTCGGGAATCCTTTGCACCTCTCGCGACCTTATGAGATTTGCGTACCTTGTTATGAACGGCGGCAGATATAAGGACGAGCAGCTCGTTCCCGCAGACTACGTAAAGGCGGCGACTTCAAATCTCATAGATACAACGGTCAGCGAAACCAATGAGCTTATGCGATATGGCTACGGCTATCAGATATGGCAGCTTCCGAATGGCTTTGCATTCCACGGAATGGGCAATCAGCAAGCATTCTGCATACCCGACAAGGATCTTATTTTCGTCTGCACCGCCGACAATCAGGGTAACGGCAATGCAAGGGGTATTGTATATGGCAACTTTGTGAAATACGTTCTTGAAACGCTCTCCGACGAGCCTCTAAATGAGGACAAAGAGGGCGAGAAGATGCTTGCCGAGGCTTATGAGAGAATGCAGATACCATATGTAAAGGGTGAGGCTACCTCATCTATGGCAGAGAAGATAAATGGCGTAACTTTTACCGCCGATTACGATAATATATCCGAGTTCAAGATCGACCTCCGCGACGGCGAGGGTACGTTTACCTACGTTACTCCAAGAGGAACGAAAAACTTCGATTTTGGAATACTTAAAAACGTCACAGGCACCATTGACGAGCCGCAGTATTCGGGAATTCGCATAAAGCACCCGATAGGTCGCGGATACCGCACAATGTTCTCGGGCGCGTGGGAGACCGACACCCGCTTTGCCCTCAAGGTGCAGGTAATTGACGACTACTTCGGTAATATGAAGCTGACCTTTGATTTTGAGGGCGACACCGCAACACTCAATGTAACAAAAACAGCCGAATGGTTCTTTGACGAATACGTCACAACCGACGTGAAATTCACAAAGAAATAAAACAAAACCCGCCGCATTCGCGGCGGTTTTTTATATTCTCTCAATAACGTCGGCAATCCTTCGGCACGCGTTGCCGTCACCGTAAGGATTTTCGGTGCTTGTCATTTTTTTGTAGGCTTCTTTGTTATCAAGTAAAAGCCTCGTGTATTCATACACGTTTTCCTCATCCGTTCCCACAAGCATAAGTGTGCCTGCGGCGAGTCCCTCGGGACGCTCGGTGGTGTCGCGCAGGACAAGCACGGGGACGGAGAATGAGGGCGCTTCCTCTTGAATACCTCCGCTGTCGGTGAGAACTAAATAGGCGCGAGAGAGGAAGTTGTGAAAATCAAGCGTGTCAAGCGGCTCTATGATACGGAGTCGCGCAAGAGAGCCAAGCTCTTCATTTGCAATACGTCTCACCTCGGGGTTCGGGTGGCAAGGGAAGAGCACTCGCACGTCATCGTATTCCTCACAAATGCGCCTTACCGCGCGAAATACCGAGCGCATATTGTTGCCAATATTCTCGCGTCGGTGCATTGTCAGAAGTATCAGCCGTCTGCTCTCTGCAAAGGCAAGCTCGGGGTGGGAAAAATCCTCTCTTACCGTGTATGAGAGCGCATCGATCACCGTGTTTCCCGTAACCGTCACGTCGGTGTCGCGCACCCCCTCGGAGAGAAGATTTTGCCTTGCCCGCTCGGTCGGTGCGAAATGGTGGCTTGCCATAAGGGATACTGCGCGACGGTTGAATTCCTCGGGAAAGGGGGAGAGAATATTGTGTGTGCGAAGCCCCGCCTCAACGTGATATACGGGAATATGCTGATAAAATGCGGCGAGCGTCGCTGAGAACGCAGTGCTTGTGTCACCGTGAACAAGCACAGCGTCGGGCTGCTCACGGCAGAGAATATCTTTGAGAGCCAAAAGCACCTCGGACGTCACGTGTGAGAGCGTTTGCCCCGCCTTCATAACTGCAAGGTCGTAGTCGGGAGAGATACCGAAAAAGTCAAGCACACCCGAAAGTAGCTCTCTGTGCTGACCTGTCACACACACTATGACATCCAACTCCACCCGCTTTTTGAGCTCAAGCACTAACGGACACATCTTTATCGCCTCAGGCCTCGTGCCGAAAATAAGCATTATCTTTTTTATAAAAATCACCTCAAGAGAGAATATGACAAGCAAGCGATTTCATATTCGTTAAAGAAGAAAATAGTTGACTTGAAGCCGCTTTGGTGTTATAATTAAAGTAGCAATTTTATAGGAGAACTGTATGAAAAATATGACCATTTTGATTGTAGTTATCGTCGTAGCTGTACTCATATCAATTTTTAGCTTTTCGGTAGTTCTAAAATCTGTGATAAACAGAGTTAATGACGACGAGTTTGAAAAAATCAGCTCGCAAGCCGTGGAATATCTAAAAAATGAGCTGCAGTACGAGGGAGCAATAAGTGAAGATGCCAAATTTACAGTTGATATGATCAGCTATTCGTATGGTTATCTCGATGACGGTGAAACAAAAGTATGTACAAGAATGGAAGCGACGACAAGAGTTGGCGAAAGCTCGGTTGAATTATTCTTCGGCGTCAAAGAATACATTGTTGTTTTTGAAAGAGATCAATCGGGAAATATGATACCAATTAGCTATTATGAAAAGTGATACATAAATGCAATGTTGCCGCACCACTATGGTGCGGCGTTTTATTTTATAAAAAACTTTTTATCCATTGACAAAATAATGCCAATAGGTTATAATTATAAGGATAAATATAGTTTGGAGGCAAACATTATGACAATTTATGACGAACTCGTCGCGCGCGGTCTTATCGCGCAGGTGACGAATGAAGAAGAGATCAAAAATCTTATAAATGCGGGAAAGGCAACCTTCTACATTGGCTTTGACCCCACGGCTGACAGCCTTCACGTAGGTCACTTTATGGCTCTTTGCCTTATGAAGAGACTTCAGATGGCGGGCAACAAGCCTATAGCTCTTATCGGTGGCGGTACGGCTATGGTCGGCGACCCCTCGGGCAGAACCGATATGCGTTCTATGATGACCAAGGAGACTATCGCTCACAACTGTGACTGCTTCAAGAAGCAGATGGAGCGCTTTATTGAATTTGGCGAGGGCAAGGCGCAGATGGTAAACAATGCAGACTGGCTCCTCGACCTCAACTACGTAGAGGTGCTTCGTGACGTTGGAGCTTGCTTCTCGGTTAACCGTATGCTTTCTGCAGAGTGCTACAAGCAGAGAATGGAGAAGGGACTCTCCTTCCTTGAGTTTAACTACATGATAATGCAGTCCTACGACTTCTACCGTCTCTTCCAGACACACGGCTGTAACCTCCAGTTCGGTGGTGATGACCAGTGGTCGAATATGCTTGGCGGTACAGAGCTTATCAGACGTAAGCTCGGCAAGGACGCGCACGCTATGACTATAACCCTCCTTCTCAACTCCGAGGGCAAGAAGATGGGTAAGACGGCATCGGGTGCAGTATGGCTCGATCCCGCAAAGACCACACCCTATGACTTCTATCAGTACTGGAGAAACGTGGGCGATGCCGACGTTCTCAAGTGCATCAGAATGCTCACATTCCTTCCTCTTGAGGAGATAGATAAGATGGACGCTTGGGAGGGCGCACAGCTCAACCGCGCGAAAGAGATACTCGCATACGAGCTCACAAAGCTTGTTCACGGCGAGGAAGAGGCGCAGAAGGCAGAGGCTAGTGCTAAGGCACTCTTCGCACAGGGAGCTAATGCCGAGATCCCCACAGCAGAGATCAGCGACGCTGATCTTACCGACGGTGCGGCTGACATTCTTACACTCCTTGTTAAGTCCGAGCTCGTTCCCTCGAGAAGCGAGGCAAGACGTGCAGTAGAGCAGGGCGGTGTGTCGGTTGACGGCGAGAAGATCACCGACCTCCGCGCAGCATTTACAGCAGACGCGCTCAAGGCGGGCATCGTTATCAAGCGCGGAAAGAAGAGCTTTAAGAAGATAATTTTGAAATAAATAGTATATGGGGGTCGCCATGAAAAAGCTTTTAGCGATGGTTTCCTTGCTCCTTGCCATGTTATGTATCTTTGGGTGTAATGACGAAAATATTGGAGAAACCGAT
Organism: Eubacteriales bacterium; assembly: GCA_045633625.1. Lineage (GTDB taxonomy): Bacteria > Bacillota > Clostridia > Oscillospirales > CAG-272 > HGM12713. The sequence continues at coordinate 62,065 of JAZQYP010000034.1, read as the reverse complement.
AAAACGTCTGATCATATCGAAACCGAAGAACCGGAAAATACAGGAATTGAAGAACTTTGCGAGGAAATTATGTTGACCGATGAATTTGTTTTCAAAGCTACAAGTGATAACACAAAGCTTTCATCACTCGATTACGTTAAGGTGTCCCAAGTTGATGAAAAGTATAGCTCAACAGAAGGCGAAATAACGTATATCGATTATACCGCTCCTATCTTTGAGCTTGGTGGTATAGCCCATCCCGACAATAACGGGGGTATACTTAACCGCCTTGACGGAACGCGCCTTGAGGAATTCAAGAGTGCACTCATTTCGGACGATATTGCGCCAAAATTTTCATATCATACTGCAGGTGCTACGCTTAGATTCTGCACGAACGCAAAATCTATAACTATCAAGGCTACGCAGATGATGCAGTACAACTCAAACACCACGGAAAAAAGAGGCACGATGGGCTTTGATCTTTATATCGGAACCGGAACAAGCAGAACGTATGGTTTGGCGGTAGCGCAATCGCTTATTTCTGTTTCAAATGGTGAAAAGGTAACGCTTCCTGGTGGTTACTGTGAGGTGCTTATACATCTACCTCAGATGGCGGCGTTGAAGTCATTTCAAATTGGCTTTGATAATGCTAACGTACTTATCGCCCCTCCGACAGACAGAGCGATGGATCCCATCGTTTTCTACGGATCGGGTATAACGCAGGGAATGTCATCTTCAAGGGCGGGCACAACGTATGCAAATACCGTTTGCCGTATGCTTAATGCAGACTGCATAAATCTCGGTTTTTACGAGGGCGCGCACGGCGAGCAGATAATGGCTGACTATATCGCGGGGCTTGAGAAGATGTCGGCGTTTGTCATGGAATACGATTCTGACAGCACGGTAGACGAGCTTCGTGCAAACCATTATAACTTTTACAAGACTGTAAGAGACGCACACCCCGACGTTCCAATGGTAATAATGTCCGATCCCATCCTTCCTATGACTGCGCCCGAAGAGGCTGCAGAGAGGGCAGCGATAATCAAGGCTACTTGCGAGAGAGCGCGCGCTGAGGGGGACGAAAATATTTACTTCCTTGACGGTGCCAAGGTCTTCCCGATGACGGGCGGTCTCATTGAGCTTTATACGGGTGACGCAGAGACCCTTTCGGATACGGGAGCGCAGTATCTTGCCGCGGCTGTTTATGACGTTATAAACAGCGCGTTTGTGCCTGATAGCGAGAAGAGTGGAACCGATAGACTTCCCGGCCTTTTCGATCCTATAGATTTTGTGCCCGAGAGCAATGATCTGAGTATAGATGAAAGCTCTGCGGTTGCAATATCCGATGTTGATGAGAAATACGTTGATTTAATAAAGGACGGGGTTACCTATCTTAGCGTTGAAACTCCCCAATTTTCTCTCGGCGGTATTGAAAAGCCCTCTGAGAATGGCGGAATGTATCTCAGAGTAGACATTGAGCGAAAGGAAGAATTTATCTCAAATCTTCATTCCGCAGGATATACCTACCTCTTTGAGAGAACGCCCGGCGTAACACTTAGGTTTATTACTAACGCCGAGGAGATATATCTTAACGCGGAGCTTAGCACTGATACTCTTAATTCGATCGATTTCTCCCCGCGCGGAGTAGGCGGCTTTGACGTTTACGTCGGAAGTGGTAGCAACAGAGTTTATTGTGGCGAGGCCGGTCAGGATATGACGGGTAAGAGGTTTTATGAGAAGATAAAGCTTCCCGGCGGTTTTGTTGAGGTAATGATAGATTTCCCGACCTATTCGGGCGTAAGCAAGGTGTCGATAGGCTTCTCTGACAGCAATGCCAAGATATGTGCGCCCACAGAGAGAGAGACCGGACAGATCGTTTTCTACGGTTCCTCGATAACGCAGGGCTGCAGCGCGGCAAGACCGGGACTTATCTACACCAACATCGTATCAAGATTTCTTGATGCAGACTCTAAAAATCTTGGCTTTGCGTCATCTGCCCGCGGCGAGCAGATAATGGCAGAATACATTGCCACTCTCGATATGGCTGCCTTTGTTCTCGATTACGATTATAACAGTGCCGTAGAGGAGCTTGCGGAAAATCACTATAATTTCTATAAGACTGTAAGGGATGCACATCCCGATATACCGATAGTGATGATGAGCCGTCCTATCTTCAGAAGCTCACCGTCCGCCGCAGAGCTTCAGCGAATAAGGATCGTGGAGGACACCTATAATAAAGCAGTTGCCGCCGGAGATAAGAACGTCTACATTATACGCGGAGATCAGATATTCCCGTTTAAGGAGATGGCAGATCTTTATACTATAGACAACTGCCACCCCAACGACGCAGGATTCTATTATATGGCAAAAGCTTGCTATGAGGTCCTTGACGAAGCACTTCAAAAATAAGAAAAACAAAAGCGTTGCACCGTGGTTTTTTTCAATGTGCAAACAATTCAATAACATAGGGCGGGGGCTTGCTCCCGCCTTTTTTAAAAAACTATTATTTGTTTTGACAATTTTATTAAATGATGCTATAATTAAGAGGTAAGCCAAATATGCATTTTGCTTTTCGGGGGGAGAAAATGGGGAAAAGGTATAAAATAAGCACATTAATATTGATTTTAATAGTAGCAATGTTTTTTGTATCCTGCGATGTTGTTTCGTTTTTGAAAGATAATTTTATTGATGACATTAATAAAATGCCAAATTTGAGCAGTCAAACTATTTATTATTGGTATGATGCCGATGGTACATTATTGCACGAGGAGCAGCTTAACGAAAATGTAGACGCCGATTATTATCCTCTTCCTGCCGATAATGATAAATGGGATTATATTGAATGGATAGATGGGGAAAATAATAACGAATTTACAGCGTGCCGTATTCCACAAAATTCATATTTTGTTGGAAATGTATTTCAGATTGTGGTTAAAGATTTGGGAGGAACACCCATAGCTACAGGAAGCGCTTTTGTGTTTGATGAGTATGGCTGGTTTATTACAAATGCTCATGTTATGGAAGGGGCATACTATGCGCAAGCTATTTTTAATATTGAGAATAGCTCAACAGGTGAGTCTTTTAGATATTTTGATATTAATAGCGGTATCTATTATCATCTTGACAAGGATATATACATTGGAAAAATTGATAATTATTTAAGCATAAAGTCATATTATCGTGAATTTCCGTTTAATTTGGATTATGAAGTAGGAGATAAAACATATTCTGTTGGGTATCCACATTCGTCTACTGATTTGATGATTAACGAAGGGGAGATTACAGAAAATTGGAGTGATCTCTACGAAAAACTTTATAGTGGTAATTCTTATATATGTTCCTCAAGTTATATAGCACCTGGAAGTAGCGGAGGAATTTTAGTTAACGATAATTTAGAAGTTATTGGTATTACAACGTTGGGGTGGACTGATCGCAATAACGAATTTATAAGTGGGGCTGCGATAAGTGCTTTTAATTACAGCAACCTTCTCAAAACTACTGGTACATCTAAATTGCTTACGCTTCAGGATAGATTTCATAGCGAGGAAAAAGCTTTTATAGGTTACTTTAATGAAGCAAAGAACCATGAGAAAACTGGAAGAAGTGAGCGTGTTGAATTAGATGACGGAACTATAGCATATGTTTATGAGTGGACAGAGGAAGATGCTGCGGATGATGGAACTCCGCTGATAAGTGCGAAGACATTTACTATTGGAAGCGACGGTTTTATTTACTATACAGAAGAGTTTTATTGGGGTGTTGGGGACAGAAGAACACAATCTTTTTATGGAATATATGACCATAAAAAGGGTTTTGCTAACTTTACCTTTGAATTTAAGTATCAATGGGCAGACGGTAGTTATTACACTATTGTAAGCGATGATATCAATTATTCTTCAAATATATCTTTAACACTCAATAAATATAATTCCAATTCATACAAGTGTGATGTTACACAAGAAAATATAGATTATGCAAAAAGAAACTTTAATGTTATATATGAATGGCTCGTTCATGATATAGCAAGGTTTAAGTAATTATAAATAAAATTATGTAGTAGACCCCACCTTCGTGCAGCATTTACAGCAGATGCGCTCAAGGCGGGAATCGTTATCAAGCGTGGTAAGAAGAGCTTCAAGAAGGTAATCCTTAAGTAAAAAATAAAAGCGTTGCACCGTGGTGCAACGCTTTTTTTGTCTTATTTAACCTCAATAATGCTCTCGTCCCACATTTCGGGTGCTTCGTAGCCAAGAAGATTTACCATAGTAGCGGCTACGTTAGAAAGACCGAACTGTCCCTCGTCAGCCTTTACCGTGTACTTATCGGTATAGAAGTTATCATAGAAGATGCAGGGAACGGGGTTGAGCGTGTGGCTCGTCTTTGCCTTTGCCTTGCCGTTCTTGTCGAGCTTGAGGTTGCCCTTCTTGTCGACCTCGCACATCTCGTCTGCGTTTCCGTGGTCAGCGGTGATAACAGCCACACCCTCGAGCTTGTCAACTACAGCGAGGATTCTTGCGAGCTGAAGGTCAAGCGCTTCCATAGAGCATCTTGTTGCAAGGAGAGAGCCTGTGTGACCGACCATATCGCCATTCGGGAAGTTTACGCGGAGGTACTTGTACTCGCCCGACTCAAGACACTCGATGAGCTTGTCGGTGATCTCTGCGCACTTCATCCAAGGTCTTTGCTCAAAGGGAACTACGTCAGAGGGGATCTCGATGTATGTCTCAAGCTCCTCGGAGAACTTGCCCGACTTGTTTCCGTTCCAGAAGTAAGTTACGTGACCGTACTTCTGAGTCTCGGAGATAGCAAGCTGGTTTACGCCTGTATTTGTAAGATACTCACTCATAGTATTCGTGATCTCAGGAGGAGAAACGAGGTACTTATTGGGGATATGAAGGTCGCCGTCGTACTCAAGCATACCTGCATAAACGACTGCGGGAACGCGAACTCTGTCAAATTTATCAAACTCACCTGCGGGAGCGTCAAATGCCTTGGAGATCTCAATGGAACGGTCTCCGCGGAAGTTGTAGAATATTACGCTGTCGCCATCCTCAACTGTACCGACTGCCTTGCCGTCCTCTGCAATAACGAAGGGGGGAAGATCCTGGTCGATGACGTGAAGCTCATCGCGGTACGTCTTAACTGCCTCAGCAGCCGACGCGAACTGTCTGCCCTCGCCGAGAACGTGAGTCTTCCATCCGAGGTCAACCATTGCCCAGTTAGCCTCATATCTGTCCATTGTTATCTTCATTCTTCCGCCGCCCGATGCGATCTTAACGTCAAACTCGGGAGCGCGGAGCTCTGCGATAAATGCCTCGAAAGGCTCGATGTAATCAAGTGCACTTGTCTCACCAACGTCACGTCCGTCGATAAGGATGTGAACGCGAACCTTTGCGACACCATCAGCTTTAGCCTGCTTAAGCATAGCCTTGAGGTGATCGATGTGAGAGTGAACGTTTCCGTCAGAGAAAAGTCCGAGGAAGTGAAGGGTGCTGCCGTTGCTCTTTACGTTAGAGATAAGCTCGCACCAAGTGTTGCTTGCGAACATTTTGCCCGACTCGATAGACTGAGAAACAAGCTTTGCGCCCTGTGCGAAGACCTGACCGGCGCCGAGAGCGTTATGTCCGACCTCAGAGTTACCCATATCGTCGTCAGAGGGAAGACCTACTGCCGTTCCGTGAGCCTTGAGCTTGACTGTGGGGTACTTCGCCATAAGCATATCAAGCGTGGGTGTGTATGCGCTGTAAACTGCGTTAGACTCTATCTCGGGAGCAATTCCTACACCGTCCATAACGATAGTGAGGACGGGGCCCTTAACGCCAGCAAAAGCATTTTTCTTAAGAGAGTTTGCCATAAATGACCTCCGAATAATAAGTTTTTATCAATCTTATATAGTATAACCTTTTTTTGCCTTTTTTTCAAGAGCAAAATGAGAGAATTATTAAAAAAATGATAAAAATTTATCAAAAAGGTTGATTAAGAGAGAAAAAAGGTGTATAATCAATGGGAATAAAAAATACCCCTTACGAAAGGAAATATGTAAAATGTCAGAATGTACACATAACTGTTCTACTTGCTCAAGCAATTGCTCGAGCAGAGAAAAAAATAGCCTTCTTGAGCAGCCTCACAGCCTCAGCTCAATAAAGCACGTAATTGCCGTTGTCAGCGGTAAGGGCGGAGTTGGAAAGTCGATGGTTACCTCGATGCTTGCGGTCAATATGCAGCGCCTTGGCTTTAAGACTGCGATTCTTGACGCCGACATCACAGGCCCCTCTATCCCCAAAGCGTTTGGTCTTAAGGACGGAGTTGAGGGTGACGGAAGCGGACTTTTCCCCGCAACGACCACCTCGGGAATCGACGTTATGTCGATAAATCTTCTTCTTGATGAGGATACAAAGCCTGTTGTATGGCGCGGACCCGTTATTGCGGGAACCGTAAAGCAGTTCTGGACCGACGTTATCTGGAACGATATCGACTATATGTTCATAGACTGTCCTCCCGGAACGGGTGACGTGCCCCTTACCATTTTCCAGTCCATTCCGCTTGACGGAATCGTTATCGTCAGCAGCCCTCAGGAGCTTGTTTCGATGATCGTTGAGAAGGCGGCAAATATGGCGAATATGATGAATATTCCCGTGCTTGGACTTGTTGAGAACATGAGCTACGTTAAGTGCCCCGACTGTGGCAAGGAGATAAAGATCTTCGGTGACAGCCATATCGAAGAGGTAGCAGAGAAGCACGGCTATGACGTGCTTGCAAAGCTTCCTATGGATCAGAAGCTTGCGGCTCTTGTTGATAAGGGCTGGATCGAGATGATGGACAACACCTATCTTGAGGACGCGGCAGAGAATATTGTAAAAAAATTAAATAAGTAATAAAAAAGCCTCCAAGTTAACTTGGAGGCTTTTTGTTATTTGTATACTCTGTAGAAGAGATATATTATAAGGGATATTGCAAGGATGATAAGACCACAGATCAGCAAGAAGCCAAAGCTTATTTTCTTATCCGCTCTGCTATCTCTGTAATCGTAGAAGGTTTCATATTTCTTTTTGCTTGTTTTTCTGAACATATCAACGAATGAGCTGACACCGTAAACAAGAATGTCAAACGTACCCTCGTTGCTTGAGAATATCAAAAGTCCAATAGACGTTGTCACAACTCCGACAACGAAGAAGCAATCACACAAAATATGAAGTATCTTAACGATGCTGGTCTGTTCAAAAATATCCTTTGATAAGGCTATCAGAAAAACAGTCAAAAAACCGATAATCAGTGTGATCAAATATTTTTTAAGAGTTTTCATTCTGCCTTTTCCTCATACTCCTTCTTGTATCTTTCGAATTCCTCTGTGTTGCAGAGAACGAAATGTCCGGGATATACCTCTCTCATCGAAGGAGCTTCCTTCGAATAATCGTGATCGAGCATAGGATTGTAAACTATTCTCTTTCTGTTCTTTTCCGTTATAGGATCGGGAAGGGGAATAGCGGAGAGAAGGGAACGAGTGTAGGGATGGAAGGGATGTGCGAAAAGCTCATCCGACGTTCCAAGCTCAACTATCTTACCAAAGTACATAACGGCAATTCTGTTAGAGAAGTACTTAACGACAGCAAGGTCGTGCGCTATGAACATAATGGTAAGTCCCATCTTTTCCGAAAGATCGTTAAGAAGGTTTATTACCTGTGCCTGAATCGAAACGTCAAGAGCAGAGATAGGCTCATCGGCAATTATAAGCTCGGGGTTCATAATGACTGCACGAGCAATTCCGATACGCTGACGCTGACCACCCGAGAACTCGTGAGGATAACGGGTAGCGTGCTCCTGAACAAGACCTACTGTCTCAAGGATCTTATAAACCTGCTGATCAATATAATCCTTATCCTTAACGCCACGAATGATAAGTCCCTCTGCGATGATATCGCGGACGGTCATACGGGGGTCAAGTGAAGCGATAGGATCCTGGAAGATCATCTGGATCTCGTTTGTAAGGCGGTTTTCACCGGCCTTGGTACGAGCCCATTTGTTGTGGTCGGCAACGGCAGCCTTTATTTCTGCGCGGTTTTCCTTGACGATCTTGTCAAGCTCCTCCTTGGAGATCTTTTTCTCTGCATAATCCTTGCGTGCCTGCTTTATAGCATCCTTGTAGCTACGAACACCCGCGCAAATACGCTCGCCCTTATAGTAGACAGAGCCGCCGGTGATGTCGTAAAGACGGATGATAGATCTACCGGTAGTTGTCTTTCCGCATCCCGATTCACCAACGAGACCGAAGACCTCTCCCTTATAGATATCAAAGCTTACGTTATCAACTGCCTTAAGCTCACGCTTACCAAGCTTGAAGTACTGTTGGAGATTTTTAACACTGAGTAAAACTTGCTTTTCCATATTATTCTCTCTCCTTCTTCATACGTTCAATACGCGACTTTATAAGCTGAGGCATCTCAACCTTGGGAGCATTGGGATGGAGCAACCATGTCGCCGCACAGTGAGTAGGCGTTATCTCAAAGAGAGGAGGCTCTATCTCAAAGTCTATCTCAAGAGCGTACTTGTTTCTCGCTGCAAACGCGTCACCCTTAGGCGGGTAGATCATGTTAGGAGGAGTACCGGGAATAGACTCAAGCTTCTCTGTGGTGTTAAGGTCGGGCATAGAGCTGAGAAGTGCCCAGGTGTAAGGATGAGCGGGCTCGTAGAATATCTCCTCGGCCGTACCATGCTCAACTATCTTACCTGCATACATAACTGCAATTCTGTCAGCCATGTTAGCAACAACACCCATGTTATGTGTGATAAAGATTACAGAGAGATTTCTCTGCTCCTTGATCTGATTGATAAGCTCAAGGATCTGCGCCTGAATGGTAACGTCAAGCGCTGTCGTAGGCTCGTCACAGATAAGGATATCAGGGTTAGCCGAAAGGGCAATTGCAATAACTATACGCTGTCTCATACCACCCGAGAACTCGAAGGGGAACTGACGGAAACGTGTAGCAGGCTCAGGGATACCAACCTCCTCAAGAAGCTTTATAGCCTTTGCCTTTGCAATTCTCTTGTTCATTTTTACAACGAACTTTGATGCCTGATCCTTGAAGAAATCAATGATCTCAACTACGTGAGTTGTTGCATCAAACTCAGCGTTTGCTTTAATATCTGCCTCGTAATGATTGATGATTCCCTCAATAACCTTGCAGATATTGTCAAGCTTAAGCTCAAGATCAATTACTACCTGGGGAGCAAGCACCCAATCAGGCTGCTGACCCTTTCTGACGATAGCATCAAACTTGGCCTTGTTTCTGAGATACTTTTTCTCCTCAATGGGATTTCTCTTGATTCCTACGAAATATTCCTCAATAGCGTTTTCAAGAGCGGAGTGGAATACGTATTCAACACTTGCCTTCTTAACGCTAAGTCTATCGATGGCCTTTGTTACCTTTTCGCTGAGGCTCTTGCAATATGCTGTTGCACGAGACTCTTCGATCTTGCCTGCCTTGAAATACTCAAGGGCTTCCTTGAGCTCTGCAAGACATGCGGATTTAGCCTCAATAGAACCGTTGTGTGAGTAGAGAACACCCTTCTCGGCAGTAGCAATGAAATCGAGCATAAAGTCGTTATCAAGGAACTCACGAGTCATCTTATTCATCTCTGCGATAGACATACCGCTTATATCCTTATCGGGATTTGCGGTGATGTAGTATCCGAGAGTGAAGAAGTTGGGCTTGTCCTTGGCGAGAGCATCCTTGACTATTGCGTGAAGCTCCTTAAGAGCTGCAAGCGCATCATCTGTAGAGATCGCCTTGCCCTGAGAGATGAGTGTAGAGAGCTTGTTAAGGCAGGCATCGGATGTTTCATCCTTTACAATAACGTATTGGTTAATTGAGCCAATAAAGAGCTTTTTGAATCTCTTGAGCTCTGCCGCAACGTCAATCTTCTTCTGTCTTTCAAGCATAAGAATAGCATTTTCAACGTCAACGTCAAGCTGAATAGCGTTGCCCGATGCATCGTTGAATGCGCTTTCTATCTTTGTTGCAGTGATGCAGAAGGTATCAAATTTCTTGAGCTTTTCTGCAATATTTGCCGACTCGTCAACACCGAGCTTGGTGTTTGCGGCATTTATATTTGTGCCCAATGTCTTGAGCATAGAGTTGAACGCTGTTTTTGCGTTCTTCTTTCCCGTCTTAGCCTTAAGGATCATAGCCTCTGTGAGCTGCTGACCTACTCTCATAATAGGATTAAGGCTAGACATGGGATCCTGGAAGATCATCGCAATTTTATCGCCACGGATTTTGTGAAAATCTTCCTCAGAAATTTTAAGAAGATCCTGACCATCATATCGTATTTCGCCGCCCTCAACTATAGAGTTACCTGCGAGAATACCCATAACAGCTTTACTTGTTACGGATTTTCCTGAGCCTGATTCACCAACTATAGCAAGAGTTTCTCCCTTATAAAGATCAAAGGAGATGTTTCGGACGGCTTTTACAATTCCACCTTGTGTACGGAATGATATTTGCAGATTCTTTACTTCTAATTTCTTATCCATAAATATGACCATTCCTTTCCGCCGCTTAATCACTCAAACGTGTTTTGCGGCAATCATTTTGAGAATTTTTATTCCTCAGTTCCTCTGAGCGACGGGTTGAACGCGTCACGGAGACCGTTACCGAACAAGTTGAAGGAGAGCATCAACAAGCTGATAAAGATCGAGGGGAAGAGGATCATGTGCGGGTACGTGAAAAGATAATTCTGTCCCGTAGCAAGAAGTGTACCAACGCTGGTCATATTACCTGTACTAAGGTTTATGATTCCAAGGTAGGAAAGGCTTGTCTCCGAGAAGATAACGCTCGGGATAACAAGAACGCTACTTGTGATAAGGGTACCGATGGAGTTCGGGAAGATATGCTTGAACATAATTCTTCTGTCGCGAGCACCAAGTGTTCTCGCAACCAAAACGTACTCCTGATTCTTGAAGCGGTAGAACTGCATTCTCGTACGTCCTGCCATACCCGTCCAGCCGGTAAGGAAGAAGGATATAAACAGAATTATAAGGTGTGATGCATTGAAGTGATACTTCAAAAGAGTAATTACGATCATGAAGGGGATAGATGCGAGAAGGTCGACGATTCTTTCCATGATAAGGTCGATCTTTCCGCCGTAGTAACCCTCGATGGAGCCGTAGATAGCACCAACAAAAAGGTTAACAGATGCAACTATAACAGCGAGGATGAAGGAGAATCTTGCACCGCTTGAAAGACAAACGAAGAGATCCTTGCCTGCATTGTTTGCACCGAGGATAAAGAGGGGCTCCTTTATGCCATCGTCGAGAAGATAGTGCTGGTAAATATAGTATTCACGGTAGTCTACTCTGACGTTCCAAATACCGCCTGACTTGGCCTCAGCATAATTGTAAAGCTTTTCTTCACCCTCCCAATACATCTTGGAGGTGTACATATCATTGCCGTCATTTGCCTGATAGATCGGAATAAAGTTTCCATCCTTATCATAAACGACGGTGGTCTTTCTTCCTGCACCCATCTTGGTCTTGTACCAGATGTTAGCATTTGTCTTATCCTGCTCGGCCTCGGGACGCTGCTTGGGATCGGTAATAGGAAGTATTACCTGAACACCCATTTCATCCTGATATTCCTGAAGAGCCAAATACTGCTCAGTGGAAAGAAGAACGTACTTTACACCAACTGCATTATATGTGTCAAGACGGAAGCTGTAAAGCTCGCTTGTCTTGCCCATATACTCGGTTGTCGAGATCTTGGGCTCGTTCATAATGACGTCGCGTCTTGTTTCCTCTTGAATTGCGCGGTACTGTTCATAAGTTGCCTTATTTACTTCCTTGTTCTGTCCGCCGTCCCAGAAGGGAATTCCAAGACTGTGGAAGATCGGGTTCTTAGGAAGAACGTAAGCATAGCTGGGGTCCTCATAAGCAACCGTATAAGGGGAGAGCAAGGGACCGATAAGTGCAAAGAGAACGAGGATAGCAATAATTACCGTAGCTACTATAGAAGCCTTGTTTTTTGCAAAACGGTTAAGTGCGTCTCTAAAATAGGTGACAGGCTTTGTTTCGAGTTTTTTGTCGTGGAGATTGTCTCCTGTTGAATGGAAAACGAATTTTTCGCTTGAAATCTTGTATTCTTCAGCTCTCATTATTTCGCCCCCATTCTAATTCTCGGGTCGATTACTCCGTAGGAGAGGTCGATAACAAGACCTGCTGCAAGTCCTACTAAGAGGTAGAATCCCGAAAGCATCATAAAGAAGTCATAGTCCTGCGAGTTGATCGCATTAAGGTAAAGTCCTCCAACGCCGGGGATAGAGAAGATCTTCTCTATAACAAGCGATCCCGAGAGAACGCTTACAAATTCTCCGACGATAGAGGGGAAGATCGGAACCATCGAGTTACGAAGTGCATGTCTTACAGTAGCTTGAGACTTTGTAAGTCCCTTTGTTCTTGCAAGAAGCATAAACTCGCTTGTGAGGACCTCGGTAAGCTCCGCACGTGTGAATCGCGCATATCCTGCGATAGATCCGAAGGACATAGCAAAAACGGCGGGGAGCATAGAGAGGAACATCTCCTTGTTAAAGTACAAGGGCCAGTTAAACGTACCTGGGGTATATACAAGATTCTTTTCCGGATATGCTCGAATAATCTCCGCAAAAGAAGCAAAACTCAAAGGTAAAAGCTCAAGCTTAAAGCATATCGTGAACAACAAAAGAGAAGCGTACACGAATGAAGGAACTGAAATGAAGACCATAACTATCGTGCTGATAAAGTGGTCCTGCCATTTGTTTTTCTTGAGCGCGGCAAAAATACCCAATGCTATTCCGGTAGGAACGGCAAAGAGGGATGAATAGATGTTGATGAGTATTGTGGGGGGGAGTTTCTCAATAAAAACGTCCCATACAGCACGACCGCGGTATGAAGGCATTCTGAATCCGATACCGAAATCGCCGTCAAGAATGATTCTCTTGATATATCTTACAAGCTGCTCGGGGATTGGATCAAAGTATCCTCTTGCCTCGAACTGTGCAATGATCTTTGCAGTATCCTCGCCAAATCCAACGGACGTATCAATAGGAAGAAGCTTGACTAATACAAAGCATGTTACAAAAATAATAGTAAAAGTCATGATCATAAGACCTATTCTTTTACAAATATATTTGAACATATACATCTTTTGTGCTCTCCTTTCTTTGTTTATTAAACCGACAATGAGGGATAGTTAAACAACTATCCCCCACCGCCGTTAAATTTTATTGGCGATTAGTTCTTATAATTAAGCTCGCCGCCCTGAGCTGCAACCTCTGCTGCCCAAGCCTCGTCGTCATAGTTGTATGTCATGTACTTTGTTCCACCGTAGCTCATGAAGGTATTGTACTCGTATGTGATGTAGTCAACCTTGTAAGAGAGGAGGGAAGCACTGAACTCGTTCTGGAGAGGAACTGTGTAGTATACACCAAGAACCTGCTCCTCAAGAGCTGCGATAAGCTGGAGTCTCTTGTCCTGCTCAAGTGCAGTTGCGCTCCAGTTGTACTTAGCGCCCTCGGAACCGTTAAGACAAGCGTACCAATCAAGGAGAGACATTGTCTCGGTTATGTCAGCGCCGTTCTCGCCAACACCCTTCATTGTGAATGTCATCTGAACAGAGGATGTATCCCAAGCCTTGGAGTACATGTAAGCGGGGCTGAGGTAAGCAAGGAGGAAGTAGCCGGGATCCCAAGCTGCTCCGGTCCAACCACCCATACAAACGTCATATGCGCCTGCACGGAAGTCGTTAGCCCAAGCTGTTGCGAAGTCCTTAAGCTCAACGTCGATTCTGCCCTCAAGGGGAGTACCAACTGCAAGCTCCTGCCAAGCTGCCTTGATGTAGTCAGCTCTTCTCTGAACTGTCTCAGTGATAGAGCCAGTACCGAATGTAAGAAGAACCTTATCGGTCTCCTTGATATCGCCGTTAGCAAGAGCCTCATTGTATGCCTTTGTGAGAAGCTCTCTTGCAAGTGTGAGGTCGTAACCTGTGATAGCGTCTACAGCGTCCTCAAGGCTGTCATACTTTGTTGCGTCAACACCGTATACGTTGCAGAGAACCTGTCTTGCCTCGTCTGTCTCTCTGAATGCGCCGCCGTTAGCAACGTCATAGTAGTGCATAGAGTTAAAGAGACCAAATCCTGCGAGAGAGGATGTTGTGCACTTTGCGTTGTAGTCAGCTCTGTTGATACCAAGAGAGAGAGCCTGTCTGAAGTCCTTGTAACCAAGGATAGACTTGTTGATGCCGTCTGTCTCACGAGCCTTGAGCTGTGCTACATCAGACTGAAGCTGGAGAGATCCAACGTAGTCAGAAGGTGTGAAGTAAGCTCTGGAAGAGCCCTTGTAGTCGTCAGCGATGGAAACGTCGATGGAGATACCGTCAACCTTACCTGCCTGGAAGAGAAGCCATGCAGAGTTCCAGTCCTCAACGATGCTGTAAACAACTCTTGTTGTCTGGTAGAGACCCTCGTTCTCGGGCATATTGTAACCATACCAAGTGTCGTTCTTTACAAGTGTGAACTCCTTACCAGCCTGGAAGCTCTCAAGCTTGTAAGCGCCCCAAGACATTGTTGTCTCGATGCTTGTGTTGTAGTTTGTTGTCCAAAGATCAACACCCTCTGTAGGAGCTATCTTGCATGCCTCGTATGTTGCCTTGTGAACAAGGGGAAGAGAGGACATGTTGTAAGCTGCCTTGTAGGAGAGAGAACCATCGTCCTTAAGAAGATCAAGGGGCTTAGCAAGAACGATAACGATCTCGTACTCTGTGTCGCCTACGAAAATACCAACGTCAGAGAAATCAACTGCAGAGAAGGTGGTCTCGTATACCATGTAGTAGGGAACGTTCTCGGGAGGCTCGTTGCCCCAGTCCTCAGTGTCGATGAGCTTTGTTACGAGAGCGATTGTCTCGTCTGTAACTGCAACGTTGCCGTTCTCATCTGCAAGAGCCTGAAGAGCTGCGAAAGCATCAGCATCGAGGTAAGCGGAATAATCTGTTACGGAGTAACCGCTGCACCAGTCAAGGCCGGTTGTGAGAGCGAAGAAGATGGAAGTTCCATCAGGCTGTGTGTAAACGCCGTCATCACCCTTAACGAGATCAGCAACGGTGTACTTGCCTGTCATGGAGTTATCAGACATAACTGTCTGACCCTGCTTTACGTACGCCTCAGCATTAACGATTGTTGTAGCACCGGTGTAGAAGGAGTCTGCACGGTAGTTCTGGAAGAGGGGATCAAGCTGCTGCTGCATTGTGTAAACAAAGTCCTCAGCCTTGATGGGGTCGCCATTCTCCCACTTAAGATCATCACGAAGAGTGATCTTGTATGCATAACCCTTTTCGCCTGCGGGAACGCCCCACTTGTCGCCAACATAGTCAGCGGAGACATCCTCAAGCTTGGTAGCTGCCGAGTACTTGATCTCGAAAGCACCGGGAACGATTTCGCCGTTCTCATCGAACTTGAAATCGAATGTGAAGAAGGAAGAGCCGATCCAAGACATAACCTCTGTGTCGTTATTGTCCTGGTATGTAAGCTCGTTCCAGTTGGAAGGAGAAAGAGTAAGGTACGTATTGTACGTATACTCCTTGGGTGTCTCTACAACGTCAGAAGGCTCTGTGTCCGAATCAGTAGGATCAACGGGATCAACAGGATCTGTACACGCGAAGAGAGAGAGCATCATTGTTGCAACCATAAGAATCGCAAGGATGCTTCTGAGAAGTGTTTTGGTGTTCATAAAAACTTTCCTTTCATAAAAAGATTTTCGCCATATTATATCATATAAAATATAAAAAGGCAATACGCTTTGTCCGCTCTTAACATTTTATTAAACAAATATTAACAAAATGTTCATTATATTCTTGGTTGACATCTTGCAAGATTATTTTTCTAATATGCATTTTTTTTAGTTGTGTTTTGGCGGTCAAAAAAATGAACGATCTGACGTTTGCGACCA
Source organism: Eubacteriales bacterium (assembly GCA_045633625.1). Lineage (GTDB taxonomy): Bacteria > Bacillota > Clostridia > Oscillospirales > CAG-272 > HGM12713. The sequence goes on along the minus strand of JAZQYP010000034.1, from coordinate 46,116 downwards.
ATTTCTACATTTATATTATTATTCTTTCTCACACAAAGGGAGACGTCATGGGGTTACTAATAAAATGAAGGATTCTTTTTGCTCGGTTGCATGCTTATGATTGCAAAAAGAGTATTCGGATGTTATATTTTTGTGCTTATCTCACCCGATGATAAGAGCCTTTTCGTGCCATCGTTAAGACGCACGATAAGGTGGCAGTCGTCGTCAATATCCACAGCTGTAGCGGGGTAGCTTTCGCTTGCCGAATGGACTGTGATCTCACGTCCTAAAACAATGGATTTTTCCTTGTATTTCTTGAGAAAATCCTTTTTTGAAAGTGTTCTTGAACAATCAAAAATTCTCTCTGCGATCATAGCGCAAAGCTCTGACGGGATATCCTCATCGGGAATACGATCGCCGAAAACGGAGGTGGCGATGCTTGCAATTTCTTCGGGAAATCCATTGGGTGATATAAGGTTTATACCTATGCCAACAACGGTATATTCGGGTCTGCCCGAATTCTCGGAGAAGACGGATTCGCAAAGAATTCCGCACGCCTTTTTGCCGTCGATATATATATCGTTTATCCATTTTATGCCGACAGATTTGTCGCAAAGCTTCTCTATAGCCTCGGCAACTGCGACTGCGGAGGCGCTTGTCATAAGCGCTATTTGCTCGGCATTCTCATCGGTGCGGAGCAATAGTGACATATATATTCCACAGCCGTCGGGTGAGAAAAATGAGCGTCCGCGTCTGCCTCGTCCCGCGTTTTGATGATGTGAGATCACGACCGCATTCTTGACGTCCCCCTTAGCCAGCTCCTTTGCAATATTATTCGTTGAATCAACGGTGTTGTAAATATAAAAGGGAATTTCTGTCTTGTCGGGAAGATATTTTAATATTTTTTCTTCAGTAATAACTATTTTCTCAGACATTTTAATCTCCAAAATATTGATATCTCATTATACCACAAAAAGCGAAGCTTTTCAAGTACAAAAAAGGCTGTCACAGACAGCCTTTTTATTAGAAGGTTTCGAGGGATTTGTTGAGAAATGCTCGGGTTTTGGGGGATCTTGGATTTTCGAACAATTCCTCAGGAGTACCCATCTCCTCAATAACACCGTCAGCCATAAATATCACCTTGTCGGCAACATTCTTGGCAAATTCCATTTCGTGTGTAACGACTATCATTGTCCTGTCAGACGATTTGAGTCCCTTTATTACCTTGAGCACTTCACCCGTAAGCTCGGGGTCAAGTGCTGACGTAGGCTCGTCAAAGCAGAGAATGTCGGGGGCAAGAGCGAGCGCACGGGCTATTGCCACGCGTTGCTGCTGACCTCCCGAGAGCTGCCAAGGGTAGGAATCTCTTTTTGCCGAAAGTCCAACCTTCTCAAGAAGCTCTTCCGCTTCATATTCGATCTTGAGAAGCTCTACGTTTTTCATATTGGGATCAAGCGTTTTGTTTTTTATAGCCTCCTTGACCTTGAGCTTGGGGGCTAAAGTGATATTTTCAAACGCCGTATACTGTGGGAAAAGATTGAATGACTGGAATACAAGTCCAAAATGGAGTCTTAGATTTCTTATTTCTTTTTCATTGTTGCCAAATGTAAGAGAAGAGTCGAACACCGTTTTGTCGTTTACCGTTATCTGTCCAAAATCGGGTATCTCAAGGTAGTTGAGACAGCGGAGAAGGGTGGTCTTACCGCTTCCCGAGGAGCCGATTATAGCAAGCACCTCACCTTTCTCAAGACTGAAGCTGATGCCCTTGAGGACCTCTGTCTTACCAAAGCTTTTTACAATATTATTTACTTCAAGTAATGCCATACCGTCCTCCTTATACCTTAAAATAATTAAGTTTCTTTTCAAATTTGCCCAGGAGGACAGTCAGAAGACCATTGATAATTAAATAAAACACAGCCGATATAATGAGCGGCCACAAAAAATATTGAGGGTTCGTATTAACGATGCCTTTGGCAACAGTGAAGAGATCGATATGAATGACTACGCTTGCCAAAGCGGTATCCTTTACAAGCGTAATTATCTCATTTGACATAGGAGCAATAATGCGCTTAATTACCTGCAAAAAAATTATCTTGCTAAAAGTCTGCGACTTTGTAAATCCAAGAACTTGAGCCGCCTCATACTGACCTGCAGGTATGCTTTGGATACCACCACGGTATATTTCTGAAAAGTAACACGAATAGTTGATAGTAAAGGCAACGCAGACCATTGCAAAATGTTGCCAGGGGGATCTGAGAGCAAATTGTATGCCGTATCCCAAGGCTTGTGAAATAAGTCCCGGAGCAATATCCAAAAACAAAATCTGCAACATTAAAGGTGTTCCACGTATTACCCAAACTAAGCCGCGTGTAAAAAACTTTATAGGTTTTATTTTTGATTTCGAGCCAAATGATATAACTAAACCAAGCGGAAGGGAAGCCGCCAGGGTGATCATGAAGATCAGACCCGTGTAAAGCAACCCTTCCAACAAAGGATAGATGACAAGGTTAATAAATCTCATGTTTATCAACAAGAAATAATTAAATTATCCTTATTCAGCAACTATAATGCAGGATTCTCCCGCAGAGCCTTCCTCAGCACCCATAATAGCATCGGACATGCTTGCTATGTCAGTATATTTATCCTTGTCTGCCTTGCGTATAACAGCAACCTGCTTGTTGTTTAAGTAAGGAATAGAGATTTCCATAGCTGCAAGGCGTTCTTCGGTAATGGTCATACCGTTCCAAATGCAGTCAATGCTTCCGCCCTCAAGCTTTGCTTCCTTAGCACTCCACTCGATCAATTCGAATTTAACTTCAAGATTTAAGACGTCAGCAACAGCCTTTGCAAGTTCGATGTCAAATCCTATAAGCTCTCCTGCCTCATCCTTATAAGCAATAGGAGCGAAAAGGGTGTAGCCTACTACGAAAGTACCGTTTTCAACGATATCGTTCCAGTCAACCTCTTCGGATGCAGTTAAAGGTTCAACAGTTGCGTTTTTATCAATACAGAGCTCACTGGCAATACCGTACTTGTCTGCAAGAGCTTCAACTGTTCCGTCCTTTGCCAACTGTATCAAGGCTTCGTTTATCTTCTTTGCAAATCCACTGCCTTTTCTTGCGGCGATACCATACTGCTCAGTTGCAAGAGTCAGATTCTCGACTATCATCAGAGAGTCTGAATATGCGCTGTCCTGACTCATATAATATCCTGCCATGATGCTGTCCATTACGCCAACATCGATAGAACCGCTGTTTAGCTGAACAAGAACGTCTGTCTGACCAGAGAGCGCGTTATACTGCTTTCCTATTTTAAGCTCTTCCGAGTTGCAAGATGAGAATGCGAAAAGAGCACCGATCATCATAATGATTGCCATAACTGAACAAAGAATTTTTTTCATAATATTTTCTCCTGTGTTGAATGTTTTAACGCTTTATCATAGTAAAGCACTAACATATTAACACAAGAAAGGATGCTTGTCAAGCCTTTTTAGGAAAAAAATGAAAATATTTTATTTTAAGCGACAAAAAATCAGTTGAATTTGAGAGGAAACGGGTGTATAATTATATCGATAAGAAAAAGGAGGAGTATTATGAGTTATATTTCGAACTATGAGCATTGGTTAGAGAGCCCCCACGTAGACGAGGCTACAAGGGCGGAGCTTTTGTCAATTAAAGATAACGATAATGAGATCAAGGAAAGATTTTATCAGGATATAGAATTCGGCACGGCGGGAATGCGCGGTGTTCTCGGTGCGGGAATCGGCAGAATGAATAAATACACTGTAAGAAAGGCAACTCAGGGCTTTGCCGACTATATAAAGGCAAACGGAGCTGATGCTTGCGAGCGCGGTGTTGTTATCGCGCACGATAATAGACGCTTCAGCGTAGAGTTTTCGCACGAGGCGGCTGGAGTGCTTGCCAAGAACGGCATCAGATCCTTCATTTTTGACGCATTGCGTCCGACGCCCGAGCTTTCCTTTGCGGTAAGAGAGCTTCACGCATTCGGCGGTATTATGATAACTGCTTCGCATAATCCTGCGGAATACAATGGATATAAGATATATGATGAGAGAGGCTGTCAGCTTATCCCCGCGCTTACCGATAAGGTCATTGCGTGTGTTGAGGCCGTCACTGATCCCCTTGCAGTTGAAGCGCTCACACTTGCTGAGGCGGGTGAGCTTGTTACCGTTCTTGACGGTACGATAGATGAGAAGTACTACGAAGCAGTAAAGGCAATAGCCCTTCGTCCCGAGATAAATAAGGATATAAAGGTAGTATATTCGCCTCAGCACGGAACGGGTAATGTTCCCGTACGCGAGGTGCTGAAGCGACTCGGCTACAACGTTATCGCGGTTGAGGAGCAGTGTGTTCCCGACACCGAGTTCAGCGCAACAAAGAACCCTAATCCCGAGACGCGCGAGGCATTCGAGCTTTCTCTTGAATATGCAGTAAAGAATGATGCCGATATCGCCATCACCACCGACCCCGACTGCGACAGACTTGGTGTTGCAGTTAAGCAGAACGGTGAGTATATACTTATGACGGGAAATCAGTCGGCGGCAGTTCTCCTTGATTATATTCTTTCTGAGAGAGTGCGTCAGGGAACGATGCCCGAAAATCCCGTTATGTTCAATACTGTCGTTACCTCCGATCTTGGTGACAGAATATGTGAGCATTACGGTGTGTCGGTAGAGAAAACCCTTACTGGCTTTAAGTTTATCGGTGACAAGATATACGGACACGAAACAAAGGGAGATAAGAATTTCGTCTTTGGATACGAGGAGAGCTATGGCTGTCTTGCGGCAGATTTTGTAAGAGACAAGGACGCCGTTCAGGCATCTCTTATGCTTTGCGAGTGCGCGGCACATTACAAGGAAAAGGGAATGACACTTGTTGATGCCCTTGAGGCGCTTTACGTCAAGCACGGATATTATCACGATTCTGTAAACAGCTTCACCTTTAAGGGACTTGACGGAATTGAGAAGATAAAGTCGCTTGTTGAGAACCTTCGTAACGATCCCCCCGCCGAAGTGGGTGGAGTCAAGGTCAGGGAGCTTGAGGACTATACCTCGCAGAAGATGATAGAGAAGGGCTTCCCGAGGTCTAACGTTCTGCGCTTTATGTTTGAGGACAACAGCTGGGTGGCAGTCCGTCCGAGCGGCACCGAGCCTAAGTGTAAGTTCTACTACTGCGTATGCGGTAAGGATAAGGCAAGCGCTCTTAAGAAGCTTGCCGATCTTCGTGCAGTTTTTGAGAAGGATTGCTGAAATTAACGATAAAATTCCCGCGCTCATAGGCGTGGGAATTTTTTGTTGAAAAAAATTGAAAAAAATCAAATTTGGTGTTTACAAAACGGATTAAATGTAGTAAAATATAAGAAGTATAATTATAATGTAATTACGGAAGGAAAAGTTATGCAGAACGCAAAGTATAAAAGAGTACTTCTCAAGCTTTCGGGCGAGGCACTTGCGGCAGGCTCTGATGGCATCCTCAACTTCGATTTTATCGGTGAGGTTGCCGAGGTTGTAAAGAAGTGTCTTAACGAGGGAGTTGAGATAGCAATTATAGTAGGTGCAGGTAACATCTGGCGCGGTAGACAGGGCGGCAAGATGGATAGAGTACGTGCCGACAGTATGGGAATGCTTGCAACGGCGATAAATTGTCTTGCGCTTCAGGATACCTTTATTCAGGCGGGTATTGACACAAAGGTTATGACGGCAGTCGAGATGAATGCTTACGCCGACAGATACAGTCCTCGCGAGGCAGTAGCGGCACTTAAGGAGGGCAAGGTTGTCATCTTCGGTTGTGGACTTGGCTCACCTTACTTCTCAACCGATACCGCGGCAGTGCTTCGTGCGGCAGAAATAGAGGCGGACGCAGTACTCCTTGCAAAGAATATAGACGGCGTATATAGTGCAGATCCTATGAAGGACAAGTCCGCTGTAAGATACGACGAGATAACTTATGCCGAGGTGCTTGAAAAGAAGCTCAAGGCACTCGATCTCACAGCAACGACCTTCTGCATGGATAACGCTATCAAGGCATATGCCTTTGAGCTTCGCGATCCTATGAATATATACAGAGTTGTTATGGGCGAAAAAATAGGAACGGAAATGCATGTATAAAATATAAAATAAAAACACATTTTACATATTTGGAGGATTATTATGGGATTCAACACAAAGCCTTATGAGGAAAAAATGATAAAGTCTATCGACTCTTACGAGCAGAGCCTTGCCATTATCAGAGCAGGACAGGCAAATACCGCCGTTCTCTCAAAGGTAACCTTTGAGTATTGGGGAGCACCTACACTTCTTACAACTATGGCAGACGTAAGAGTAGCTGATACAAAGACTGTTACTATCACTCCTTACGACGCAACAACTCTTAAGGAGATGGAGAAGGCAATTCTCGCATCCGATATCGGTATCACCCCCACGAACGACGGTAAGGTAATACGCCTTGTATTCCCCCAGCCCACCGAGGAGCGCCGCCGCGAGCTTGTTAAGCAGGTCAAGAATATGGGTGAGGACGCAAAGGTTGCGATAAGAAACATCAGACGTGATGCGAACGACGCTGCAAAGAAGGCAAAGAAGGACGGCGAGCTCACTGAGGACGACGTAAAGAATGCAGAAAAGGCAATTCAGGATCTGACCGATAAATACATCAAGAGTGTTGATGCTGTCAGCGCCAAGAAGGAAAAGGAAATTATGCAGATCTAAGTTCTGCACTCTTTTGGGGCGGGTGTCTTCCCGCCCCAAATTTTAATGAATCAGGGAGATGCTATGCACAAGGAAGAAGCAAAGATAAAGCACATAGCCTTTATAATGGACGGTAACGGCCGTTGGGCAGAGGCGCGCGGGATGTCGCGTGAGAGAGGTCACAAGTACGGAGCTGAGGCGTTGAAAACGGTACTCCGCCGACTCGCGCATCACGGAATAGAGGTCGCTACCTTTTATGCCTTCTCAACGGAGAACTGGAAAAGACCCAAAAAAGAGGTCGATTCTCTGATGGCTCTTTTTGGAAGCTATCTTTCGGAGCTTACAAAGGATATGGACAAGCACGATATCCGTTATAGATTTATCGGAGATATGTCGGCATTTTCCGCTGATCTCAGGGCAAAGATCCAAAGGATCGAAAAGAGCACGAGTGATAAAAAATTCATCGTTAACATAGCATTGAATTATGGAGCAAAAAGTGAGCTTGTTCATGCTGTGAATACGCTTGTGGCAAACGGTATGACACAGGTGAGCGAGGAGGATATCGACTCGTCCCTTTATACTGCGGGAATGCCCCCGCTTGATTTACTTGTAAGAACGGGTGGAGAGCTTCGCTTGTCGAATTTCTTGCTCTGGCAGGCGGCTTATGCCGAGCTCTATTTTACAGATACCCTTTGGCCCGATATGGACGCCGATGCAGTTGACGCGGCGGTCGAGGCATTTTATAAGAGAAAACGCCGATACGGCGGAGTTTGACGGAGGAAAAATGTTAAAAAGAATTATTACGGGGTTAGTGGCCTTTTGCGTGCTTGTGCCCGTGCTGATATTTTCAGATACCGTGGTTTTTCCTATATCGGTAGCAATAGTCAGTATTATTTCACTTTTTGAGATGTATAGATGTATAGGAAAGCATAAAAGACTTTCACTCTGTATACCCGCCTATCTTTTTGCGGCGGTATATCCGTTTGCGATGCGATATATGGAAAATGGGGCGGCACGCGGTGTGGTAGCCTTTATTTTCGGAGCACTCTTTTTGCTTTATCTTTTCTTTGTTTGCATAAGGTCAAGAGGAGATATGAGATTTAGCGAGATAGGAGAGCATTTTACTCTTTCTTTGTATATTGTCGCCGCAATAAACGGTATAATTTACATAAGAGATTTCGGAGAGGGCGGAAAATACCTCTATCTCCTTATTTTTGTTGGTGCGTGGGTCACTGACATTTTTGCGTATTTTACGGGAATGCTTTTTGGAAAGCATAAGCTTATACCCGAGGTCAGTCCCAAGAAAACGGTCGAGGGAAGCATTGGCGGTACTCTCTTTTGTGCCGCGGCGTTCGTTTTGTTCGGCGTGGTCATCGAGGCACTTACAAGCCTTGAGGCAAACTACGTGCTTCTTGTCGTAAGCGGAATCCTTGCGGCAGTTGTCTCACAGATTGGAGATCTTATTATGTCGGTCATAAAGCGTGAGCACGGGGTCAAGGATTACGGCAAGATCTTTCCCGGACACGGAGGAATGCTCGACCGATTTGATTCGATACTCGCGGTGTCTCTCGCACTTTCTGTAATATGCTTCTTCTCAAGACTTGTAGGCATTGATATACTTTGATCTGAGGAAAATATGGATAAAAAAACTATGATAATTCTCGGCTCGACGGGTTCTGTCGGCGAGCAGGCTATAGACGTTGCAAGACGTGACGGCGTGAGAGTCAGTGCTCTGAGCGCGCATTCAAACGTAAAGAGAGTCGAGGAGCAGGCAAGAGAATTCGGAGTGCGCTTTTGCGCTATGGCTGATGAGAAGGCGGCAAAGGAGCTGCGCACACGTCTTGCTGATACCAATATAAAGGTCTTCTCCGGTAGTGAGGGGATCTGTGAGATGATAGCGCTGGCTGACGGAGACGTCGTGCTCAACTCAATACTCGGAAAGGCAGGCCTTGAGCCTACCCTTGCAGCGATAGACAGCGGCAAAAGGCTTGCACTTGCAAATAAGGAGTCTCTCGTTGTTGCGGGAGATATAGTTATGAGCCGCGCAAGAGAAAAAAATATCGAAATTCTGCCCGTGGATAGCGAGCATTGCGCTATTTTTCAGTGCTTGAAGGCAGGAGCACGTAAGGAGATCAAAAAAATACTCCTCACAGCATCGGGCGGTCCCTTTTACGGAAGAAGCCGTGCCGAGCTTGAAAGAATAAGCGTCGCAGAGGCGCTCGCACACCCCACGTGGAAGATGGGGGCAAAGATAACCGTTGATAGTGCAACACTTATGAATAAGGGCTTTGAGGTAATCGAGGCGGTGCATCTTTTCGGCGTAGCTCCCGAAAATATCGAGGTTCTTATACACAGAGAGAGTATAATACACTCAATGGTTGAATACGTTGATAACAGTATCATAGCGCAGATGTCGGTGCCCGACATGCGCCTTTGCGTGCAGTATGCAGTGAGCTATCCTGAGAGGACGGAGGCAGTAATTGACGAGCTTGACCTGACACGTCTTTCGGGTCTGCATTTTGCAAAGCCCGATACCGATACCTTCGCGCTGCTTGCGCTTGCTGTCAAGGCAATAAAGAAGGGTGGTGCGCTCCCCGCGGTGCTCAATGCCGCAAATGAGGAGGCTGTAGCGGCATTCCTCTCGGAGAAGCTCTCCTTCTATTCGATAACCGAGGTCGTGAGCGATGCGGTAGAGCGACTTGCTCATTCGTCAAGGGCAGAAAGCCTTGAGGATATACTTGAATATGACAGAGAGGCTCGCGTGCTGACGCGTGAGATTATAAAACAGAAACAAAACGGAAGGTGATCGTTGTGATCGTTCTTTATATACTTATAGCACTTTTGGTCTTCGGACTTCTTATATTTATTCACGAGCTTGGACATTTTCTTGCGGCGCGCGCATGCGGAGTAGCCGTTAAGGAATTTGCCATAGGAATGGGACCGAGGCTCTTTTCGTGGAAATCCAAAAAATACGAGACCGAATACGGTCTGCGCCTCCTGCCGATCGGCGGATTTGTCAGTATGGTGGGTGAGGATGAGGACTCAGACTCAGAAAAGGCGTTCTGCAATAAGAGCGTATGGAAGAGAATGGCGATAATCCTCGCGGGTCCTGCGATGAACGTCATTCTTGGCTTTGTTCTTATGATAGCTCTTGTCGTCGGACAGGGTAACCTTATCGGTACTACTGTAGCCGATTTTCACGAGAATGCTACAAGCTCGGCACAGCTTGAGTCGGGGGACGAGATAATCAAGGTGGGCTGGGTCAGAGTGCACACCTTTAACGACGTAATATACGAAATTATGCATCAAGGCTATGAGCCTATCGATATAACAGTCATCCGCGACGGAGAGAAGACAATTCTTGAGGACGTTGAGTTTCCTACGGTGGTTGAAAACGGTGTGGAGTTCGGAATGTACGATATTATTCCGTATCTTGATGAGCCAACGCCCCTCAATTACGTAAAGCACGCATTCTCGCGTTCGGTCTCGACTGTGAAGATGGTTGTCGATTCGCTTGTGGATCTTATCTCGGGAAGATACGGAATGGAGGCGGTCTCAGGTCCTGTCGGTGTCACAGAGATCATAGTTGACGCGGCGCAGTCGAACATTTTTCAGCTGCTCTACGTCGTTATCGTTATATCGATAAATCTTGGCGTGTTCAACCTAATTCCTTTTCCCGCACTTGACGGTGGCAGATTTTTGCTTTACGTCATAGAGGTCGTGCGAGGAAAGCCTGTCAAAAAAGAGGTCGAGGGCTATATCAACTTTGTAGGTCTTATGATACTTTTCGCATTTATGGCATTCGTAATAGTTAAGGACGTACTAAAACTGTTCGGAGGAGTATGAAATACAACGACGTAAGAAGAAAAACGAGAGATGTTAAAGTCGGCGCTCTAATAATAGGCGCTGACTCACCAATTTCGATACAGTCAATGACAAATACCGACACCCACGATGCAGAATCGACGATCGCACAGCTTCGCGCACTTGAGACGGCAGGCTGTGATATCGCACGCATAACGGTGCCCGATATCGAGGCGGCAGAAACGGTACAAAAAATAAAGGCGGCAGGCATCACTATGCCTATAGTTGCCGATATTCATTTTGACTATCGCGTGGCGCTTCGTTGTGCCAAGCTCGGTGTCGATAAGATAAGAATAAACCCCGGTAACATAGGTGACGAGGATAGAATAAAGGCGGTAGTTGCGGCTTGCAAGGAGCGAAATATCCCGATAAGGATAGGAGTCAACAGTGGCTCGCTTGAGAAGCAGATACTTGAAAAATACGGTGCACCTACGCCCGAGGCGCTTGCCGAATCGGCTCTTTATAATGCGTCATTGCTTGAGAAATTCGGGTTTTATAATACTGTAATATCAATCAAGGCATCAAATGCAAGAAATATGATACTTGCGAATAGGATAGTCGCAGAAAAATGCGATTATCCGCTTCACCTCGGTGTCACCGAGGCGGGAAGCCGTGAGATAGGCTCGCTCAAGAGTGCTGTCGGTATCGGTGCGCTTCTTTGTGAGGGAATAGGGGACACGATCCGCGTTTCTCTCACAGATGATCCTATAGAGGAGATAGCCGCCGCAAAAAAAATACTCAAGGCGTGCGAGATAGAGGGTCAGAGCGGGATGAGAATAGTCAGTTGTCCCACCTGCGGAAGAACGAAGATAGACCTCATCTCCCTTGTGTCGCAGTTTGAGGATGAAGTGAAAAAGCAAGGTCTTTTTGATCTGCCGATAAAGGTCGCGATAATGGGCTGTGTCGTAAACGGACCCGGAGAGGCGCGAGAGGCAGATATCGGTATTGCGGGCGGTAAGGGTGAGGCAGTCCTTATCAAAAAGGGCGAGATTATCGCCAAGGTAGCCGAGGAGGACATTATCTCGGCGCTCATATCTGAAATTAAACGAACAGTCGGAAAATAAAAGAAAAAGTAGGTTAAAATGGAAAAAAAGAACTTTCTTGAATTGTTAGCAAGATATACGCCACCAAAGGAATATGAGGAAGTTTTGCTTTCCGCAAAGAACATTCGTTCGCGCGCAAACAAGGAGGCAAAAATTCTTGAGATACGCGCCGATTTTGATAAAATAGTTCCAAAGCGCACGCTTTACGATATAGAGGCGGGCATTAAGGAAGCGTATAAGATAAACGTGGCAAAGATACTTCCGCACTATCCCGCGGAGCTTTTCGGGTATAGCTATATCCCCGAGATACTTCGTGAGACAGAAAATGTGGGTGTTGTCGCAAGAGGCTTTTTCTCAAATTACGATTATAGCCTTGACACTGAGAAGGGTGAGCTTATAATCGAGATCCCATTTGACGACGGAGGTATAAATCTGCTTGAGGATGCAAAGACACCTCGTGTCATCGAAAACATTATAGCGAGTGAGTTTTCTGTATCGGTAAGGGTTACACTCAAGCATACGAAGAACGGTGCGGCTGACTATCAGAATTTTCAGCGACAAAGGCTTGAAGAGCTTGACAGACAGATTCAGAGGGCAGAGAAGGCGTACGAGAGCGCACAGAGTCAGAGATCGTCAGCACCCGAAAGAAGCGCGCCCGTCGATCCCGAAAAGCCACAGTATCCGAGAGTGGCATCTATCTTCTCGGACGAGGCTGCTGTTGATATCACTGACGGAATTTGCAAGATAGGCAATAGTACGTTCGATATCTCTGCTCCCGAATTTTGCGTAGGCGAGGAGTTTGATATTACGCCATCTCTCATTGCGGCTATAAATAAGCCCGTGAGAAATATCGTGGTGGTTGGAACTATCTTCTCATATGAGAGCGAAACCAACCGAAACGGTGATAAATATAACATAACCTTCGGAATTTACGACGGTAATGCGTCGATATTTGTGAAGGCCTTCTCAGTTGCGCCCGAAGAGGCAAAGGAGCTTTCCGGTGCTATCAGAAAAGGTGATTCTGTAGCTATTTTAGGCTACACAAAATATGAAAAGAATGATGACGAGGTCTACCTTGTCTATCAGAATATAGCAAAGATAAAGAAAAAAGAGAGAATGGACAATGCTCCCGTAAAGCGCGTTGAGCTGCATCTGCACACAAACCTCTCGACTATGGATGCGCTTATTCCTCCCGACGTCGCGGTAAAGACGGCACAAAAGTGGGGACACCCTGCCGTTGCCATAACCGACCACGGAAACGTTCAGGGCTTTCCCGATGCTATGCTTACCGCAGATAAGACGGGTATGAAGGTCATTTACGGAATGGAGGCGTATTTTGTAAACGATACGTCGAGTGCAGTTTACGGTGACTTTGACAGTGGCTTTGACGAGGAGTTCATCGTATTCGATATCGAGACGACGGGCCTTTCAAACAAGACCTGCAAGATAACCGAGATCGGTGCCGTTAAGGTAAAGGACGGCAAGGTGCTTGATAGATTCAACATTTTTGTCAATCCTGAAACACCGATACCCGAGGAGATAGTAAAGCTCACGGGTATTACCGACGAGATGGTGGCGGATGCCGATAAGATAGACGTAGCGCTTCCGAAATTCCTCGAATTTGTGGGCGACAGACTACTCATCGCACATAACGCCGACTTTGATATCGGTTTTATTCGAGTCGCGGCAAAGGAGCTGGGCATTCCGTTTGAGAACGCCTACCTTGATACTGTGGCGCTTTCAAGATATCTTAATACCGATCTTAAGTCACACAAGCTCGACGTGCTTGCAAAATTCTACGGACTTGGTGATTTTAATCACCACAGAGCTGCTGATGACGCAGAGATGCTCTCGCAGATATTCTTCAAGATGACGGACAAGCTCACAGAGCTTGACGTAAAGAGCTTCGCAGTGCTCAAGGCAGATATGGCTTCAAAGACCAATCCCCTTAATCTGCGTCCGTATCACCAGATAATTCTCGTTAAAAACCAAGAGGGACTCAAAAATCTCTATAAGCTTATTTCAAAGAGTTATCTTAATTATTATAAGCGAAATCCCCGAATCCCAAAGACCGAGCTTGAAAAGCACCGCGAGGGACTTATCATCGGCTCTGCCTGCGAGGCGGGCGAGCTTTTCCACGCCGTGCTTGAGGACAAGCCCGAAAAGGAGATAGAGGATATCGTAAACTTCTACGATTACCTTGAGATCCAGCCTATCTGCAATAACCGATTCCTTGTCGCAGAGGGAAGAGTAAAGGATGACGAGGGGCTTCGTGAGCTTAACCGCAAGATCGTAGCGCTTGGCGAAAAATACGGAAAGCCCGTTGTGGCTACCTGTGACGCGCATTTCTTAAATGACGAAGACGAGATACACCGTAAGATACTCCTTGCAGGAATGAAATTCCAGGATGCCGATAGGGATATACATCTCTATTTCAGAACCACCGAGGAGATGCTTGAGGAATTCTCGTATCTCGGTGAGGAAAAGGCATACGAGGTGGTTGTCACCAACACCAATCTCATAAACGATATGATTGGTGAGGTGCGTCCCATACCCAAGGGCTCGTACACACCTAATATGGAGGGCGCAGAGGAGGAGCTCCAACAGCTTTGCTGGACAAGAGCCAAGTCTATGTACGGCGAGGACGTTCCCGAAATAGTTAAAAACAGACTTGATAAGGAGCTTACCTCAATTATCAAAAACGGATTTGCCGTGCTTTATATGATAGCGCAGAAGCTCGTTTGGTACAGTGAGAGTCAGGGCTATCTTGTCGGCTCACGTGGCTCGGTCGGCTCGTCCTTCGTTGCAACGATGGCGGGAATTTCCGAGGTTAACCCCTTGCCGCCTCACTATTATTGTCCGAAGTGTCAGTACTCCGATTTTGAGACGGGCAAGGCATACGGCTCGGGCTTTGATATGCCCGACGCTATGTGTCCAAAGTGTGGCACAAAGCTCTATGCCGACGGACACGATATACCCTTTGAGACCTTCCTTGGCTTTAAGGGTGATAAGTCACCCGATATCGACCTTAACTTCTCAGGTGACGTGCAGGGACGCGTTCATAAGTACACCGAGGAGCTTTTCGGTGCGGAGAACGTCTTCCGTGCGGGAACTCTCGGTACTCTTGCGGATAAGACTGCATACGGATTTATCGCAAAGTATTTTGAGTCGAAGGGCGTGAGCGTCGGTCGCGCCGAGATGGAGCGACTTATCGGCAACTGTATGGGTGTTAAGCGTACCACAGGTCAGCACCCGGGCGGTATTATCGTTGTGCCTCGTGAATATGAGGTCTATGACTTTACTCCCGTTCAGCACCCCGCTGATGACCCCAATTCCGATATAGTCACAACTCACTTTGCATTCTCGTATCTGCACGATACGATACTTAAGCTCGACGAGCTTGGACACGATATTCCGACCAAATATAAGTATCTTGAGAAGTATTCCGACACAAGCGTGCTTGACGTTCCTATGAACGACAGAGCCGTCTACGACCTCTTCCTCTCGACCAAGCCTCTCGGTGTTAAGCCCGAGGATATCGACGCGAAGATCGGTACGTACGGTCTGCCCGAGTTTGGTACGCGATTCGTTATGAAGATGGTTGAGGAAGAAAAGCCGAAGAGCTTTGCCGACCTGCTTCAGATATCGGGTCTTTCGCACGGAACCGACGTTTGGACGGGTAACGCGCAGGACCTCATCAACGAGGGAATATGCGATATTTCGCAGGTTATTGGATGTCGAGATAACATAATGAACGACCTTATCCGCTACGGAGTTGAGAATGCTACCTCCTTTAAGATAATGGAGTCGGTCCGTAAGGGTAAGGGACTTACCCCCGAGTGGGAGGCAGATATGCGTGCCCACGAAGTGCCCGAGTGGTATATTTCGTCCTGTAAGAAGATAAAATACATGTTCCCGAAGGCGCACGCATCGGCATACGTTATGTCGGCGATCCGTCTTGGATGGTACAAGGTACATATGCCGATAGCCTTCTACTGTGCTATGTTTACAGTCGCTCCCGGAGGCTTTGATGCAAAGACGGTTATGGGCGGCAGACATAAGGTTGTCGCAACTATAAAGGACATTGAGGCAAGGGGCAAGGAAGCATCTGCTAAGGAGCAGAGCTCGGTTTCGTCCTTGCAGCTCATAAACGAGTGTATGGCGCGAGGCTACAAGTTCCTTCCCATTGACCTCGAAAAATCTGATGCTTACGCATTCCTTCCCGAAAACGGAGCAATCAGAATGCCTTTCTCGGCGCTTGGCGGACTTGGTGAGAATGCCGCGCTTAATATTGTTAAGGCGAGAGACGAGGAGCCCTTCTTCTCAGTAGAGGATCTTCGTACCCGCGCAAAGCTTACAAAGAGCGTTATCGAGGTGCTTCGTGATATAGGGGCGCTCGATTCGCTAAATGAAACAGACCAGTTAACGTTTTTCTAAAAATCACAGCAAAGGAGGTGCCGTATGGATAAGTTTGTGCTCAAAAGTGAATATAAGCCCACGGGAGATCAGCCCGAGGCGATAGACGCGCTTGTAAAAGGACTCGAAGAGGGCAAAAGAATGCAGACCTTGCTCGGAGTTACAGGCTCGGGTAAGACCTTTACTATGGCAAACGTCATAGAAAAGATAAACCGCCCAACCCTCGTTCTCGCGCATAATAAGACCCTTGCGGCACAGCTTTGCTCTGAATTCCGCGAGTTCTTTCCCGATAACGCGGTAGAGTATTTCGTGTCCTACTACGATTACTATCAGCCCGAGGCGTACATTCCCGGAAAGGATATGTATATCGAAAAGGATGCAATGATAAACGAGGAGATAGATATGCTCCGCCACAGTGCGACGTCGGCGCTCTTTGAGAGACGTGACGTTATCGTCGTGGCGAGTGTGTCCTGTATCTACTCACTCGGTGATCCCGAGGAATATAAGAGCCTCGTCATAGCTCTGCGCCCCGGTGCGCAGATGTCGCGCGAGAAGCTCATAAACGATCTTGTGCGTATTAGCTACGACCGAAACGATATAGCCCTTGAGCGTAACCGCTTCAGAGTTCGTGGAGATACTGTGGAGATAATCCCATCTGATATGTCGGATAAGGCTATTCGCGTTGAATTTTTCGGTGACGAGATAGATAGAGTCTCCGAGATAAATATTGTCACGGGTGAGATGGTAAAGGTTCTTTCATATTGCCCGATACACCCTGCGACACACTATGCGGTCTCCGACGAGAAGCGAGAAAAAGCGCTTCAGGAGATCATGCGTGAGATGATCGAGCGACGCGAGGAATTCAGAAACGAAGGCAAGCTTATCGAGGCGCAGAGAATTGAAGAGAGGGTAAAATACGACCTTGAGATGCTCCGCGAGGTAGGCTTCTGTTCGGGAGTTGAGAATTATTCAAGAGTTCTTTCGGGACGTGAGCCGGGCTCTACACCTTATACGCTCCTTGACTATATGCCCGAAGATTTCGTGCTCTTTGTCGACGAGTCGCACGTAACACTCCCACAGGTAAGGGGAATGAGCGGCGGAGATACCGCAAGAAAGAAGAATCTTATCGACTTCGGCTTCCGTCTGCCCTCGGCTTACGACAACAGACCTCTTTACTTTGAGGAGTTTGAAGAGAAGATACACCAAGCGGTGTTTGTATCGGCAACCCCAGGTGACTATGAGTCAGAGCACTCGGAGGGAACGGTTGAACAGATTATTCGTCCTACGGGACTTGTTGATCCCGAAGTTGAGGTGCGCCCCATAGAAGGTCAGGTGGACGATCTTATGGGAGAGATACGCGCAAGAGTGGCGAAGAACGAGAGAGTTCTTGTTACAACGCTGACAAGAAAGATGGCAGAGGATCTCACCGAATATCTTGAAAATAACGGCATAAAGGTGCGTTATATCCATTTTGACGTCGATACTATGGAGAGAATGGAGATAATCAGAAATCTTCGTCTCGGTGTATTTGACGTGCTTGTTGGAATCAATCTGCTTCGTGAGGGACTTGATATTCCCGAGGTATCCCTTGTTGCAATACTTGATGCCGACAAGGAAGGCTTCCTTCGAGCCGAGCGAAGTCTTATTCAGACGATAGGCCGTGCCGCGAGAAATGCCGAGGGACGCGTTATAATGTACGCAGATACCGTGACGGGCTCTATGGAAAGGGCGATACGCGAGACAAACCGCCGTCGCGAGATACAAAAGAAATATAATGACGAGCACGGAATCGTGCCAAAGACGATAGTCAAGGGCATACGTGACGTCATAGAGATAGGCAGACCCGACGAGGAGCTTGACGCCAAGAAGAAAGCAAAAAAGACGTCTACGAAGAAGCTCTCAAAGACCGAGAGGGAAAAGCTTATCGCAGAGCTTACCAAGGAGATGCGAGAGGCATCGCGTAAGCTCGAATTCGAACAAGCCGCCTTTATCCGCGACAGAATTAGTCAGCTTCGCGCAGAAGGCGAGATGAAGACAAAATAAAGAGAGGCATATATGTCCGATTCTATTGTAATAAAGGGTGCAAGAGAGAATAACCTAAAAAACGTAAACGTCGAGATACCGAGAGACAAGCTTGTCGTATTCACAGGACTTTCGGGCTCGGGAAAATCGTCTCTTGCGTTTGATACGATATACGCCGAGGCGCACAGACGCTTCGTAGAGTCGCTTTCGTCATACGCAAGACAGTTCCTCGGTCAGCTTGATAAGCCTGATCTTGACTTTATAGAGGGACTCTCTCCCGCAATTTCCATCGACCAAAAAACAACGTCAAAAAATCCGCGCTCGACCGTGGGTACAGTCACCGAGATATACGACTATCTCCGTCTTCTCTATGCAAGAGTAGGTGTGCCGCACTGTCCTATATGTAATAAGGAAATAAAAGCGCAGACGACTGACGTAATTATTGATAAAATACTTGAGTTGCCTGTAGGCGAGCGCTTTATGGTCCTCTCGCCCGTAGTCCGCGCGCAAAAGGGAATGCACGAAAAGGTATTCTCGGATGCCAAGAAGAGCGGATACGTAAGAGTAAGGGTTGACGGAAGTCTTTACGATCTTTCAGAGGAAATAAAGCTTGACAAAAACAAAAAGCATAACATCGAGGTGGTGGTTGACCGTCTGGTTATGCGCGAGGACATAAGACCTCGACTTTCCGACTCTGTCGAGAATGCGCTCTCTCACGCTGACGGACATCTTATTATCGTGACCGTGCCGCGAGAGGGAGAGCCTCGTGAGCTTGAGTTCTCGCAGAACTATGCCTGTGAGGAGCACGGAATTTCCTTTGGTGAGCTTGAGCCGAGAATGTTCTCCTTCAATAACCCCGCGGGCGCGTGTCCGCACTGTGCAGGACTCGGTCAGATGCGCCGCGTTGCCGTTGAGAGGCTCATTCCCGACAAATCTCTCTCGCTTCGCAAGGGAGCTATTGCCGTAAACGGCTTTAAGACACTTGAGGAGGAGAGCTGGAACGGTCCTTTGTTTATCGAGGCAGCAAAGAGACTTGGATTTACGATAGATACACCTATCGCAGAGCTTACCGAAGAGCAGATACACAAGCTTTATTACGGAACGGGTAACGAGACTTACGACGTCGTAAGATATTTCGGGCGCGAGGCGCATAGACAAAAGGCAAAATTCGACGGACTCGTTCCTATGCTTGAAGCAAGAATGATGCAGGGAAATGCCGAGGAATACTACGAACAGTTCGTTGAGGAAGCGCCCTGTCCCGAATGCCACGGCAAAAGACTTTCACCCACAGTGCTTTCGGTAACGGTTGGTGGACTTAATATCAGCGATTTCTGCGCACTTTCTGTAGAGAAGGAGCTTGAATTTGTAAATGGTCTCGTTCTTTCAGAAAATGAGAAGATCATTTCCACGGAAATACTCAAGGAGGTAAAGAGCCGCCTTGGCTTTCTTTCGAGTGTCGGTCTTGAATACCTTACACTCTCTCGCTCGGCAGGAACGCTTTCGGGCGGTGAGGCGCAGAGAATAAGACTCGCAACACAGATAGGCTCATCACTTATGGGAGTGCTTTATATACTCGATGAGCCGAGTATCGGTCTGCATCAAAGAGATAACTCAAAGCTCATTGCAACGCTTAAGCGTCTGCGTGACCTTGGTAATACCGTTATCGTTGTCGAGCACGATGAGGAAACGATGGCAGAGTCGGATTATATCATTGATATCGGTCCGGGAGCAGGTGTTCATGGCGGTGAGATAGTTGCCGCAGGCACACCCGAGGAGGTTTCTGCAAACGAGGCATCTATTACGGGTGCGTATCTTTCGGGCAGAAAGAAGATCCGTATTCCCGCATCAAGAAGACAGGGAAATGGCGCATATCTTTCGGTAAAGGGTGCGCGCGAGCATAATCTCAAGAATATCGACGTCGATATTCCGCTCGGATGCTTTACCTGCGTTACGGGTGTGTCGGGCTCGGGAAAATCCTCTCTTGTCAACGGTATAATCAGCCCCGTGCTTTCGCGCGAGCTAAACGGCGCGGCAAGATACGCAAGCAACTATGACAAGGTTGAGGGTGGAGAGAATCTCGATAAGATAATCGTCATCGATCAGAGCCCCATCGGCAGAACACCCCGTTCTAACCCCGCAACCTATACGGGAGTTTTCAGCGACATACGCGATCTTTTCGCGCGTACGGCTGATGCTAATGCCAAGGGATACAAATCTGGCAGATTCTCCTTTAACGTCAAGGGCGGTAGATGCGAGGCGTGTGAGGGAGACGGTGTCAAGAAGATAGAGATGCACTTCCTTCCCGACGTTTACGTCACCTGTGACGTTTGCAAGGGCAAGAGATATAACAAGGATACACTTGAGGTTAAATATAAAGGAAAGAATATTTCCGAGGTGCTTGAGATGACGGTCGAGGAGGCAGTCGGTTTCTTTGACGGAATGCCGAGGATCCGTCAGAAGATACAGACTCTTTACGACGTAGGGCTTGGATATATAAAGCTTGGACAGTCATCAACCTTGCTTTCGGGCGGAGAGGCGCAGAGAGTAAAGCTCGCTACCGAGCTTGCACGAAGAAGCACAGGCAAGACACTCTACGTGCTTGACGAGCCGACAACGGGACTTCATACCGCCGACGTGGCAAAGCTTATAGAGATTCTTCAGCGTCTTGTGGAGGGTGGCAATTCGGTTATCGTAATTGAACACAATCTTGACGTTATAAAGACAGCCGACTATATCATCGACCTCGGACCCGAGGGCGGAGATAACGGCGGAACGGTAATTGCAAAGGGAACACCCGAGGAAGTTGCCAAGGTTGAGGGATCCTTTACAGGACAGTATCTTAAAAAGATGATTAAATAATCAGAAATAAGGTGCATAAATGCATAAATATGCAGAAATGCACCTTTATTTTGCGGAAATTATCAAAAAAGTTGAATTTTTATGCAAAAAGTTTTCAAAAACCTATTGACAAATGTGTATAAAGGTTGTATAATCACATCCATAGAAAATAATTTCCATACAAGGAGAAAGAAAAATGAAAAAAATATTGTCTTTAGTTTTAGTTGCTATTATGGTCGCTTCGGTATTTTGCTTTACAAGCTGTGGCGCAAAGGGAAAGGCTCTTGCTGAAGTTAAAGAAGCTGGCAAGCTTACTGTAGCTACATCTCCCGATTTTCCTCCCTTTGAGAGCCTTGAGGGCGACAAGGTAGTTGGTATCGAAGTTGACATTATGGAGCTCATTGCAAAGGAGCTTGGTGTTGAGCTTGAGATCGTTCAGATGGATTTTGATTCCGTTCTTCTCGGTGTTCAGGCTGCAAAGTTTGATTGCGGTATGTCCGGCATCACTGCTTCCGAAGACCGCAAGGAAAATATGCTTTTCACTACTCCTTATTACAATGCCGCACAGGTTATCGTAGTTAAGGAAGGCAGCGATATCAAGGGTAAGGTAGACCTTGACGGCAAGAAGGTTTCCGTTCAGACAGGTACGACCGCTGATGAAGGTTGCAAGGAACTTCTTGGCATTGATAACGTAAGCGCATTTGCGGCAAATGCTGACGCTAAAGCGGCGCTTACCACAGGAAAGGTTGATGCTTGGGTAGTTGATAACCTTACCGCTATTCAGATGGTCGAGGAGAGTGATGGTCTTGTTATTCTCGATGAGAAGATGACAGAGGAGCCCTATGCGTTTGCGTTTGCATTTGGTTCTGAGGACCTCGTAGCAGAGATTGATAAGATTCTCCAGACTCTTATCGATAACGGAACAGTTGAGTCTATATTTGAGACTTACGGTGAAACATACTTCAAGCCCTAAATTAAATAACGTTGTAGCGGCTCCGCACAATTTTGCGGAGCTGCTTCTTGAGTTTTATAAAACTCATTACAAAGAAAGGAAAAAATATAGATGAGCTGGTTTGACAAGCTTCATAAGACCTTTATTGAGGGCGATAGATATCTATGGTTAGTAGATGGTCTTAAAAATACCTTGATAATTACCCTCGGCGCATTGCTTATAGGTGTTGTTATCGGTTCTATTATAGCTATTGTAAAATATTTTTGCGAAGATAACAAGAAGTTGCGTATTTTCAACTGGATTTGTGATCTTTATACGACAGTTATCCGTGGCGTTCCTGTTACAGTGCTTTTGCTTGTATTCTTTTTTATAATTTTTGCATCGGCAGAGAACGGTGTTCCTGTTGCAGTTGCTGCCTTTGGTATTAACTCAGGTGCATATATGGCTGAGCTTATACGAAGCGGTATTAACGCTGTAGATAAAGGACAAATGGAGGCCGCAAGAAGCCTCGGTATGTCTAAGCTTCAGGCTATGACCAAGATTATTTTTCCTCAGGCTATAAAGAACATACTTCCCGCTATCGGTAACGAATGTATAGCTCTACTTAAGGAGACCTCTGTTGCGGGATACGTTGCTGTTACCGACGTGACAAAGGCTGCGACGAATATAAGAAACAAAACTTTTGATGCAGTAAATCCAATTATTCTTTTGGCGATCATATATCTTGTAATGGTTATTATACTGACTGAGCTTCTCGCAATTCTTGAAAGGAGGCTACGCAAGAGTGATGGAAAATAAGGAAATAATTATAAAGACACAGGGCCTTTGTAAAAGCTTTGACAATTTAGAAGTACTTAAAGGAATTGATATAGAGATACATAAAGGTGATGTGGTTTGCGTTATCGGTGCCTCCGGTTCGGGAAAATCAACGTTTCTCCGATGCCTTAACTTGCTTGAACAGCCTACGAGCGGATCTATTTTCTTTAACGGTGTAGATCTTACTGGATCCAAGGTTGACCTTAACCTTCACCGTCAGAAAATGGGTATGGTTTTCCAGCAGTTCAATCTCTTTCCCCATTTGACCATACTGAAAAATCTTACCTTGGCGCCTACTATGCTAAAAAAGATACCCAAAGAAGAGGCGGAAGCGAAGGCAATGGCTCTTCTTACGAGAGTAGGTCTTGCGGATAGAGCAGAATCCTATCCCAACCAACTTTCTGGAGGTCAAAAGCAGAGAGTTGCTATTGTTCGTGCTCTTTGTATGGAGCCGGAGGTAATGCTGTTCGATGAGCCCACCTCAGCCCTTGATCCGGAGATGGTAGGAGAGGTGCTTGACGTTATGAAAGAGCTTGCTCGTGAGGGAATGACTATGGTAGTAGTTACTCATGAGATGGGATTTGCCCGTGAAGTTTCAGATAGAGTTCTTTTTGTGAGTGACGGAGTTATCGTTGAGGATGCACCTCCCAAGGAATTCTTCGAGAATCCGCAAAATCCGCGACTTGTGCAGTTCTTGCAGAAGGTATTATAAAGAAAAGACCTTGCCGATATCGGCAAGGTCCTTTTTACCGCATAAATTATCTAAACTACCGCATAATCAGAATCAGTTGACATTAGAAAAAGATGCTGTATAATGATATTGTAAGCTTACAAAAGGGAGGTATCCTGTGAAATACAAAATTTTTATTGAGCCCGAAAGGGAGGAAGAGATAATCATCTATGCCCACGAAAAAAATGAGCTGATCGAGAAAATAGAGGCGCTCATCGCGGGTGATAGAGAGGAGCTTGTGGGTTATAGCGAGCGCGAAGTGGTAAGACTTTGTGCCTCGGATGTGTATTGCTTTGTTGTCGAGGACACAAAGGTATATGCTCTGACCGAGAATGAAAAGCTTCTTTTGCGCGAAAGGCTTTATCAGCTTGAGGAGCGATATGCAAGCGTTTTTCTCAAAATCAATCAGTCCTGCCTTGTAAATGTGAAGAAGATCGCGCGTTTTGATTCCTCGATAGGTGGCGCTCTTATGGTGATACTCAAAAATGGATACAGAGATTATATCTCTCGCCGTCAACTAAAAAATGTTAAAGAAAGGATAGGTTTTTAATTTATGAATATTTACGTAAAAAGATTTTTGCACCGCGGACTTTTGTTTGGCGGCTTTGGACCGATAGTTGCGGGAATAGTTTTCTTTATACTTTCGATCACACTTGACGATTTTTCGCTCACGGGCACTCAGGTGCTTCTTGCCATCGTGTCAACGTATCTGCTTGCCTTTATACAGGCGGGTGTGAGCGTATTCAATCAGATAGAGCACTGGTCAATAGGAAAATCGCTTCTGTTCCATTTTATTTCACTCTATCTTGCATATTCGATCTGCTACGTAGCAAATTCGTGGATACCATTTGAGCCTATGGTGCTCGTTATATTCACGGCAATATTCGTGATCTCTTATCTTGCTATATGGCTCACCGTTTACTTTATAGTACGCGCGACCCGCAAGAAGCTCAACAAAAAAATAGCATAAAAATAAAGCCGCTTTCGCGGCTTTATTTTTTTACTTGTCTGCTTTTTTTGATGTGAACTTATTGAGGAGAACCATCGAGAGAACGATGACAGCCGTAACGATAAAAATTCCCACCATGCCCTTTGCCATATAGCCAAGGGATTCAACAAAAGCGTTTACGTCTATATGAAAATCAAAATTATTCATTGTTTCACCTTATCCTATCATATTGAGTATAAGACCGCCCGCGATAACCGACGCGATCTGTCCTGAAACGTTAACACCGATAGAGTGCATAAGAAGGAAGTTCTGGTTGTCCTCCTTAAGTCCCATCTTGTGAACTACACGTGCAGACATCGGGAAAGCCGAAATACCTGCCGCACCGATCATAGGATTGAGCTTTTTGTCCTTGGGAAGGAACACGTTGATAGCCTTTGCAACGAGAACACCGCCCGCGGTGTCAAATACGAAGGCAACAAGACCAAGGCCAATAATTACGAGAGTCTCAAGTGTGAGGAAGTGCTCTGCCTGCATCTTGGTAGCGATCGTGATACCAAGGAAAAGTGTTACAAGATTTGCAAGTACCTTCTGCGCTGTCTCCGAAAGGGAATCGAGAACAGTACACTCACGAATGAGGTTACCGAACATAAGGAATCCGATAAGTGCTACGCTACGAGGAGATACGATACCCGTAATTACCGTGATAACGATGGGGAAGAGTATCTTTGTGAGCTTCGATACGTTTGCAGGCTTGTAAGGCATACGGATCATACGCTCTTTTTTGCTGGTGAGAAGCTTGATAACAGGAGGCTGAACGACGGGAACGAGCGCCATATACGAGTATGCCGCCACTGCGATAGCTCCCATATAATTTGAACCGAAGAAGTTTGCAACGAAAATGGAGGTAGGTCCGTCAGCCGCGCCTATAATAGCGATAGATGCCGCATCCTTTGTTTCAAATCCGATAAGGGAAGCAAGGCTGAGGGTAAAGAATATACCAAACTGAGCCGCAGCTCCAAATATCATAAGCTTGGGGTTTGAAAGAAGAGGACCGAAGTCTATCATTGCTCCGATTCCTATGAAAAGAAGCAAGGGGAAGAGTTCGTTTGCGATACCTGCGTTAAAGAGCACGTCGATCGCACCTTCCTCAAGCTCACCGCCATATATCTGGTTGACAGCACCCGAAAGGGGAAGGTTAACGAGAATTGCGCCAAAGCCCATAGGTAAGAGAAGGGTAGGCTCCATCTCCTTCTTGATCGCAAGGAATATAAGAAGCGCACCGATAGCCCACATGACTACCTGCTGCCAGGTTATATTCGTTACGTTTTCAAATAACGATAAAAAATCTGCCATTGTTTTTCTCCTGATGATAAAATTGTATAGGAATATATTTCCTCAAAAACAAACCAATTATAACACACTCGCAAGTTTTTTTCAATACATTTTTTAATTTAATATGGGAAAATGTTAATAAAAAAGGGAGACGTTATCTCCCTTTGTTTTATATCAATAATACGGCCACCAGTGCCATTCATCGTTGTATTTGATCATAACGAATCTTGCATCAGATGAATTCCAAAATGCAAATGTACCTCCTCTTATATCTACCCAAACCATCTTGACGTCCTCTATCTTGCTTGTGTCAAAATTTTCTCCAACAATTGATTGTATCGATTGCTTTAGCTCGGTGATCTGACTTGTTGAAGGAGTTACACATTTATTGGTGTTGAAGGAGAATATATATCCCGACATATTGTCGGTGTATGTTGTAAGCCCTATCAAGATATCGTCCTTATATTCCAAATCGGGATCTAGCAAAAAATCGGGTACAGTATCCAGAACGGCATCTATATCGTTTTTCTTGAGGTTATTCATAATGTATCTTACCTTGCCTCTTGGCCCGGTAAGGCTTACTACCGTTATAGTGGTAATAGCAGCGATAACAAGAATTGCCGCGGTAATTATAAGAGATATAATTATAGACTTTTTCTTTTTAGGCATTTCAAGAAGCACAAGCGGACTACCGCAGGTAACACACTTCACAGCGGAATTTGAATAGTTAATATTGCAATTAGGACATATCTTTGACATAGTATTACCTCCGGAGAAAATAATGTTTTAAGACTTAATAATACGGCCACCAGCACCATTCGCCATTGTATTTTATTATTGTAAGCTTTATCCAATATCCTTCCCAATAGTCGGACGTGCCTTCTCTAACGTATACCCAAACCGTCTTCATATTCTCTATAGAGTCTGTATCAAAGCTTTCACCAACGATATCCTTTAGTGACTTTATGATGCCTGTTCGCTGAGCAGTTGATGCGGTTTGAGGATGCTCGGGATAAAAGAATCGTATTCTATCCTTGAGGGAATTTGAGAACGAAGAAATGTGTGATTTTATGATTTTTTCGTCATAATTTTCGCTCTCAAACAAAAAATCAGGAAGAATTCTGATAAGCGCCGTTGAATCGCCCTTGTCGGCTGCATTCATAACTGAAATTGCCTTGGCGCAGGGGCCAAAAAACAAGTTGTAACCAAAATAAAAGAGAAGGGAAAGAATGACACAGATTGTCACTATAGTAAGGATAAAAGGGATACTTTTTTTGACTTTGGAGCTTTTTAGAGGAGTTCCGCATTTAGCGCAAACTGTTGAAGCGTTCTTGTGCTTAAGCGAACAATTCGGACAAATTTTAGCCATACTGCCCCCTCCTTTATTTGTTCTCTGAACTTGTTAGATTTGATATTAATACCGATGAGCCGTCGAGAGTGCGAATGGTCGTTTCGTAGTATTTTTCTTGAAAATATACCGCGCGAGCGATTTCCTCGGCAGAAAAAATCTTTCCCGAGGGAGCCATAACGAGCTTGTCCTCTACGTCATCCGCGCGATAAACTATCCCGATTATATGCCCTGTGTATGAAGTGAGTGGCTCGCTTACCCCTACTAAAAATACGTCAAGCTCCTCACCGTCTCCGCCAAGGACATCGGGAATATACCCATAGTTGATCGGATAGACCAAGGTCTTTTCTCCCTTATGGTGAATATAGCCGATTGGACGATCGATCTCTATTGTTATGGTCTTGCCAAGATATCCTTCCACTTGCTCGTGGCGCTCTTCAAGAGTCATAAATTCAGCTCCTTGCGTTTGTATAAATATATATTGACATTATATCATAATTGCTCCTGTTTTTCAAGTTGTTTTTAAGGAAAAGCTCAAACATGTCCGCCAAACATAGCTTTTTTCAATACAAAAAAGCCACCCGTACGGGTGGCTTTTAAGCTTTGTTTAGTTATTAGTTAGCCGTGTTACCAACGAAGGTGGTATAGGAATTAACGATGAGGCGAATAACTTTGTAATCACCTTCTTCGCTTATTTCTACCTGAATTCCAGGATGATGCTGTTCCTCGGTACCGTCCGGATGGGAGTGACCGGTGATTAAAGTTTTAATATTTTCTTCGGAAATGCTGAAATTACTATTTTTATTGAAAATGTTCTTATGGAACTTCATTTCGATAACAACACCACGCTCAAGGATAAGAGTGGAGTGAATCTCGTGTCCGCCATTATCCACGTTGCCCTCTACGTATTCAAGATTGAAGAGACGAGGTGCAGAGTTTTTATTTAGCGTATTAAATACGAAGGAAAGCTTACCGCCACCGTGCACACCGCCTCCAACGGTCAATGAAGCACCTTCCTTGATGGTAAAGAGTGTCCAGTTCTGAGCGGCATTGCTGTCATTATCATACACCAATTCGAAGGAATCAAGATCAAGACGTGCATGGTTAGAAACCCAACCATTAGTATTTGGATCACCTACTGTAGCAAAGGTCTTGATGCTTGCGCTTCCGATATTACCCGCAAGATCTTTGTACATTACAACGCTCTTGCCCTGAGAGATCATCTGGAAGAGGTCACCTGTGTCGCCGTTCTCGTCAAAGATTACGATCTCCTTATCAGGAGTAACTGCCTCGTTATCTTCCTCATAGATTACGGTATAAACTGCATGGACTGTAACATCCTCTCCATCTTTTGTTACAGCCGCAAGCATCTTCCACCATTCGGGCCATACACCGTAGTATCCCTCAACAGGAGGAACGGAAGGGGGTGTTATATTTGTCTGGTAATAACTCGCATCCTTACCGTAAGCAAATTCCTGCTCTGTGATAACGTAGCCGTCCTTATCAACGAAACGCACCATATTCTTATCAGTTGTGTTACGGTAAAGGACTATGTGACTGGTGTTGCCCGCGGGAATCTGGGTAACTTTATTACTGTCTATGTCAACCCACTCATATCCCGCTTCAAGAGGCAGAAGAGCGGTATAAGGAACAGAGTTGTTTGCAACGTAGTGTACGTCCTGAATCTCATCACCAACCATATAGACAATGGTGTACTTACCGATGGTAACACCGGGATGACCGGTCTGACCGTAAACACCCTGACCGCCGCCGTAAAGCTGATTGAAGGGGATGTATTCGTGGCATTTGTCTCCTTCCTGATGCTCATGGTTATCGCTGGTTACCAAGTGATCGTGAAGGTCCTTAGGATGACCGTATCTGGGGTTAGAATATGCGCCGTTATACTGGCTTGCCTGAATTCTTACCCAAGGATAGTTTTTGCCGGGGTTATTGTTGTTTGTAAACTGACAATACTTATAATCTGCCCAATAATCGTAGATAACTACGCAGTTTGTACAGTTTAGGAAATTCGCAGTAGCAACCTTGGCATTCTTACCATCTGCAGGGGGCTGGTCGGTATTACCGATAAGCATACCCGCACGGCGGTATGCGTACCACTGATATGCGGAAGTAACGTCGCTGTAAACGTCAAGAACGCAGGACACGTCAACGCTATTCATATTAACCGTGGTCTTTCCCGCATCATCCCAATATGCGCCGATAACACCGCCGCAGGGAGTATCAAAATCACCCCAAAGAGAACCTACGGTACAGGAAGAACCAACGTGTACGTTGTTGAAGGTAACTGTGCTCTCCTGTGCTACACCGTTCTCGAATCGAGGGCTGACCTCACCGACAACACCGCCCGCGGGACGCTGGTAGTTAGCGATGTGGGACGAGTAAACATAAAGATTCTCAAAGGTACAATTACCCTGCGCAAGACCTACTACAATACCTGCCTCAACGCACTCAACAACAACGTTTGCGTGCTTGATCTCAAGGTTCTTAATTGTAGCGTCCTTAACAGATGCGAAGAGACCGAAGCCACAGTTAGTGTAGGTGTAGTCGGTTTTGGTCTTGGCTTCAAGATCCCAGCCGTTCTGCCAGAGACCGTGAATGCCGTGACGGCCAACGAGCTTGCCACTTGCGTCATACTCGCCGCCGTCGAAGGTTCCCATAAAGACCTTGCCGGCAGCGCCGCCTGCATTGTAGGCGCTATTAGCATAGCCCCAGCCGATAGGATCGAACTGGTTTCTTGTCTCACCATGGTGGTTAAGAATTATGTCATTAGCAAGCTTGACGTACTCACCTTCAAATGTTCTTCCACCATCAACAAGATCACGGAAATATGCAAGCTGGCTTGCGTTTGCGATGAGGTGGGGTTTTTCAGCAGAACCAGTACCATAAGTACCATTTTCATATGTAGCAAATGCAGTAGCAGATTTTCCGTCCCAGTGAACGACCTCATCGGCAACTGCTGCAACCTCTGAGAAGGATGCAAGGCAAAGGGTTACGTCACCGGTTACTGCGTTATACGAAAACTCGTTGTGCGCGTCAAGCTCCGAATAGGGTACCAAGGTCATAGCATTGGTAACGCCGTTCTCAACGTGATAGAGCGCATAGTTGTTATCGTTAAGTCCGGGCTTCATAAATCCCTTCATAACTATCTTCATAGGAACGGTATTGTCCTCTGCAACGCCCTCGATATGTACGTCTACCGAAACTGTAGACTGATTCTCCTCGTCAATAACGATATTTGCAGAGCTTTCCTCGATAGTCTTTACAGTAAGCTCAAGCTTATCTGCTCCCTCTGCCATAGTAACGCCTGCAGGAACCTCTGCCTGAATATCGTTTCTATCGTCACCAACGGTAACGTTCTCGGTAAGAGCGCCACTTGTCTGGTCGATCTTATCGGTTACGTCCTCCTCGGATGTAAAGTTGATCTTTGCCATCGGGAAGGTTGCGGTAGTATCGTAATCTATACCAAAGCTATCCTCTTCAAACGTGAACTGGCTTGCGTTAAGTACAACGCCTACGTCAACACCTATAGAGCCGACCTGCTTGCCATTGTTCATATTAAAGAGGTTGTCTTTCTCCGAGGGCTGCCACCAAATGATTACACCAAAGGTCTTGGACTCATTATTCTCAAGTCCCTCGGGTGCGGAAGCGATGACCTCAAAGGAATCGAGATCCTTCCACTCGGTAGCGGGAATGTTGTTTACGTTCTCGCGTGTATAATCAAAGCTCTCGTCAACAACGGCAACCTTAAGCATCTTTGCAAAGGATATGCCGTCTACAACGCTTGCGCTCGTTACGTTGAGCGCGAACTCATACTTGAGAGCAAGTGTTCCCACGTTCTTAACGGTGAACTTCTCCCAAGCCATAGCGCCGGGCTCCCACTTTGCCGAATCAACGTCGGTGAAGAGAGTAGTTGTGCTTGTAACCTTTTCGTCGGCATCGTTTGTACCCTCGTTGGCATGGTAAAGCTCAACGTCGAGGTTTCCAGCAGTAATAATGTTTGTTGCGCTGCTTACAGAGTCAGTAAACCATGCATAAGTTGTTCCAATAAGCATTGTGAAACACAAAAACATGGACACAAAGCTCAAAAACAAGGCGCGCTTTGTAACTTTTCTTGTAGCCATTTTTTACCTCCGTGGTGAATTGTTTTTTTGCTTTTTTGGGGGACCCAAAAACATAGAAATAAAAATTAATTAAAGATGTAAACACCTATACATATTAATTCTACAATTTTTTTGCAATTTTGTCAATAGTTATATACACGTTTTGGACGTACCCCCGAGGAAATTTTTATTATTCGGAAATTCAATTTCACTTTTTCTAATATAGAAAAATATTGGACACATCACTACGGATTTCTCCAAAATGATGTGTCCAACTTTTTATTAAGTATGTAAAGCTTTCTTTTGGTTACTTTTTTTCAAAAGAAAAGTAACACGCATCCTTATTTCAACACCGACCACTTTTCATAGCGCGAGCAAGCACAAAAATTGCTGAGTCTATCAGCACGCATGTGAGGACCGCCCTGACACCAGCATTTGCCCTTTATACTTTGCGCTTCAAGCACAACATGACTTGCGCACCAATTGATCTGACGCGGGCCGAGCCAGTAATTGCAAGTCGCGCACAGCTTGGAATGTCCTGCCATTTGATAAGACATGATAAGGCCTCCTTAATTACATTAAAAAAATAGGGAAAAACCCATGAAGAGCTAAAAGATCAAATTACTTGCTTGCCTCTTCGATAGCAACAGCTACAGCCACCGTCATACCAACCATGGGGTTGTTACCAGCGCCGATAAGTCCCATCATCTCAACGCATTAGAGGCTTTATAGCTTTGGGGATGAAATTATTATAACATATAAAGCCTTGTAAATCAAGCATTTTTTAGTCTCTAAATTGCAAAATCCTTATCGCTGAACACATCATATTCAATTTTCCTGAAAACATTATATCGCGTTTTGACGTCGCCGTAAATGATGTGGTCGAAGAGTTTGCGGAAATGTTGCGGATAATCCAATAGTTACTATTAGGGATAAATATATTTGGCAATGGCAAATCCTATCACCTCTATATACTTATACACCGACGGTATATAGTACTTTTTCAAGCAAAAAATATTGGACACATCACGAACGAAAAAACGTTTATGATGTGTCCAACTTTTTTAATTTGATTTGATTTAATATTTTCCGGGTGGGATTCCTGTATATTTTTTAAAAACGCGGCTGAAATAATAGACGTTTTGAAAACCGCAGGCAGACGCTACCTCTTCAATGGTGAACATCTCGGAAAGTAGCATTTCTTTGGCGTGCTCTATTCTTGTGCGATTGAGATAGTGATTAGGGCTTTCACCCTCGCTTTTTTTGAACAGCGTTCGCAGATAAGAGGGGGAAAGTCCGACTACCGATGAGATATTATCAACACTTAAGGGGCAGTTGAAATACTGTTCAATATAGCTTTTGGCATACTCCACGGGATTTCTTTGAGAGTATAGGAGCGTCGAATAGATGTCATCAATAATATTGCAAAGTATTTCCTGAACTATTGTGCGTAAAAGGGTTTTATTGCAAATTCCACAAGATCCAAACAAACGCGCAGCACTCTCAAATGCGTGGATATAGCGCCCGATATGCTCGGCAAAAAATATTCTGTCAGGAATAAGTGAGAAAATTTCCGTTTCGGGCTCTACGTCATAGGAAATTACAATGTAATCAACTCCGCTGTCGCTCACAGACGTAAGCTTGTAGCTGTCATTTTTTCTCTGCATGATGACGCTTCCTTGAGGGACAGAGAGCTTCTTGCCGGCTATGGTCATCTCAAATTCTCCGCTTGTAATAAGTGTAAGGCCGTGCTTCGGTCTTTTATTTGCCACAAAAATATGTCCCTTATCATAGTGTCTTGCATATGCAAATGCTACGTCCGTTACTGTAAAATTTATCTCTTTCATATATCCTCACTAAAATCGTTTATTGAAAATAATTATATCATAAACCGCTATAAATACAAGAATAAAAATTGAAAAATATAAAAAAATATTTGTTTTATTAATTTACAGCAGACAGTTTGGAGTATATAATTAAAACATAAATTTGAAGATCGGAGAAATTTTATGAAAAAATTCACCTGTACGTTAATTGTCGCGGCTATTTTGGCGACTGCTTTGTCTCTTTGCGCTTTTGCGGAAGAATATTCGAATATGGAGCTTGAGGATGCAGGTCAGCAGCATTGGGTCATCGAAGGTAAAACGTCCGTCCCGCCTATCGCAGACGGAGTTGTCGAGGACGGTGAATATACCCTTGAGGTCAAGGATATGAATCCCGCAAATGACGCAGAGGACAACAGATTCTTTTGTATTGATCCCGCAACGCTTGACGTTGAAAATTTTAACCTCTATTTCAGCTATGATGACGATTACGTCTACATAGGAGCTGAGGTTACCGAGAGAGAAATCCTTGACGGCGAATATATTTGCTTCTATCTTTCCTGCAACGAAAAGGATTTTCTGGACGGAGTCTACGTAAGATACGTATTTGGAGGCTTTCCCGAAAGTGACGAGGCATACGCTTTTGAAACGTCAACGATTGGAAATACCATCGTATACGAGCTTGTTATAGGAAGAACTGCTCTTGCGGATTATATAGGCGTTGAGCCTGAGGATATAACGGTTTTTTCTATACTTCTTATGATGAGAGATGACCGCGATGTCGAAAACTATCCCAATGACTATCCTGAAATATGGTTTGGAACTATACTCCCCCGCGAGCATGAAGCACTTGCAACCTCTGCGGATGCCGCAGAGGTTGAAGGCAAACTTTGGGGTAAGGGAGCAGACGGCAGACGTTTTCCTCACGTAATGACTTTCGGTGAGGCACCCGAGACCGAGGAACCTTATACGGAGACGGGGGGTGAGGATGTGATACCTGCTGAAACTGATCCGAGAGAAACCGTACTTGACTCTTCTAATAATGAGATTTCAAGTGATAATGTGGCTGCCGACAAGGGATGTGGGTCATCTCTTTCCGCAGCATTCGTCTCGATGATAATAGCTATAAGTACTTTTGCAACATTTACAAAAATCAAAAAGAATGATTGAGTTTGAGCTATATGAAAGTAGGATATTCACGACTTGAGATAACGGCGCCGCTCGGGACAGTGATAAACGGTCTTGGCAAACCGAGGATAGCGGACGGCATTCTTGACGGGCTTTATGCGACTGCCGTCGCATTTTCCGACGGGGACAGGATTGCTGTTGCGATCACGCTCGACATACTTGAAATGCGCCGCGTCGATCACGATAAAATAAGAAATATGATATCAGAACGATACGGCGTGGATGGTGACGCAGTGTTTATCCATTGTACGCATTCGCATTATACCCCCGAAATAAGCGGGGTTATGTTCGAGAAGGATTGGAGATACGTCGATTTCTTTTTTGGGAGAGTTGCAGATTCTGCGGGTATTGCAATAGCCGATCTCAAAGAGGCTGAAGCGTACGTCGGTAGGGGTGAGGCTAAAAACGTTTCCTTTGTCCGACGGTTTATAATGAAGGACGGCACCTGTAAGATGAATCCCTCAAAGGACGATTCCGATGTCATTTGCCGTGAGAGTGAGCCTGACGAGAGCGTTCAATTTATAAAGTTCGTACGCAACGGCGGACACGATGTTGTTATTGTGAATTTTGCCACACATCCCTGCACGCTTGGTTCGATAACAAAGTTTTCAGCCGATTACATTCATTTTGTAAGACTGACACTCGAGCAAGCCCTCTCCGATGAGGCAAATGGAAAGGGTGCAAAGGTAGCATTTTTTAACGGAGCCGAGGGAGATACGGGTACGATTGATATTTATAACGCAAAGAGAGGTTATACGCATATACAGCATATAGGCCGCGTCATAGCAGGTGCAGTCCTTAGTGCTTATACCTATGCCGAGCCTGTAATGACAGGAAAGATCTCCTTTGAGATAAAAGAAATATTAATTCCGTCGGTAAGCGACAGGGCAAGCGCGAGAAGCGCCAGAGTCAGTTGCTTGGCTCTTGGTGAAGTTGCGTTTATGGGTCTCCCCGGAGAGGCATTCGGAGAGATAGGGAGAAAAATAAAAACAGGTTCCGCTTTCAAGATGACTATACCTACTTGTAATACAAATGACTGGATAAGCTATATTCCTACCCGTGAGGCTATACCGAGAGGTGGCTACGGAGCGGAAGGGAGCACAGCATACTATCCCGATGCCGCTGATATGATAATAGAAGCATCTATGGAATTGTCAAAGAAATTTACAAAATAGACAGAAAGGAAACTTTTATTATGACAAAAGAAGAAATTAAGCAGTTAGCAAAAAGTCTTGGCGCCGATATTGTAGGTATAGCTTCGATGGATCGATTTGAGGGGGCACCTAAGCAAATGGATCCTCGATACATTATGCCCGAGGCAAAGAGTATGATAGTTATGGGCTTCCGCGTTATGCGGGGATCGTTGCGCGGTATTGAAGAGGGAACGTTCTTCAGTAACTATTCCGCAATGGGATATGGAGGGCTTACATATAATTACATACCGATGACGGTAATAAATCTTTGCAAGCATATTGAGGACGAGGGATATGAGGCTATTCCGATAGGACATCAGAGCGATTGGCGCGCGATAGATAATGAGGGAAAGCTCAAGAAAAAATACAGTGTTCCTGTCAGAAAGGGATTACCGGCACCCGACATTATGATACATCTTCGAATCGCGGCATATCTCGCGGGACTTGGTGAGATAGGATACAGCAAGATGTTCCTTTGTCCCGAGTTCGGTCCCCGCGTTCGTATAGGTGTCGTGCTTACCGAAATGGAGCTTGAGCCTGATCCCATCTATGATGGTCCCAAGCTTTGCAACAAGTGCATGGCTTGCGTTCGTGCATGTCCCGGTCACTGCATTAGCGAAACAAAGACTGTTAAGGTAACTCTTGCCGGACACGAGGTCGAGTGGGGTGAGATCGACACAGTAAAGTGTAACGATTACTTTAGTGGCGGAGAGCGCACCGACTTTGGCAAGGGAGACTACATAGACGTGCCCGGCAGAGACAACATAAAAAGGGGCGCACACACACCTTTCTTTAAGCGTCCGAAGATACTTTATCAAAGCGGTCAAGCTGTCTGCGGAGCACGCGGCTGCACACGCGCTTGTATGATGAGCCTTGAAGCGCGTGGGGTTCTGAAAAACCAGTTCAAGGAGCCATTCCGTCGCCGCCGTCCTTGGCAGGTAGATTGGAGCGAGGATGGAAATGAAAAGTACCTTGACGATATTATTGACATTGCAGACGGTGGAGCAGAATCAGATGCAGACTAATAATAAAACACCCTTGCTCGTAGGCCATAGCTTTACGGGTGAGGGGCAGATGCCATTTCCAAAAATCGTCGAGACTTACCGCGAGGCGATAGGCGAGGTATATTTCTCATTTCCGGGTATTGCGGGTGGCAGAAGTCCTCTTGGGACAGTGCGCGGTTATACCGATTTTGAATCCCTCGAAATGCTTACCGAGGAGCTTGTACAAATAAAGCGAATGGGTGTAAAATTAGACCTTCTTTTTAATGCGCTCTGTAACGGAGACGATGCTTTGAGTCTTGCTCACGAGCGCGAGGTCGTATCAGTGCTCGATTATCTTTACCGCAAGGATATCTCTCCGGAGATAGTAACTACCGCATCTCCTGTAACTGCCGAGATAGTACGCAGATACGATAAAAATATCGACATCAGAGCCTCGGTCAATATGCGTATATCGACTATAAAAGGAATTCAATATATTGAGCATATTTTTGATTCGTTTTGTATATTCCGTGACATAAACCGAGACCTTGACGCACTTGGCAGGGTGTCAGAATATCTGCGTGGTAACGGAAAAGGAATTACTCTTCTTGCAAACAGCGGTTGTATGCGTTCTTGCTCGATGCAGACCTTCCACGACAATGCGGTCGCGCACGAATCGTCAATTATGACAAAGGAAAATCTTTCTTGGGCAGGAGCATCGGGGTGCAGAAGCTATCTCAAAAATCCCGAAAATTGGGCGTCGTTTTTAGAAAACACATGGATAAGACCCGAGGATATACATAACTACGATGGTCTTGTTGACGGCATAAAGCTTGCAACACGTATGCACGCGCTTCCCGCTATGGTGATCGATGCCTATGCGCGCAGAAGCTACAACGGTAATCTCGCCGATCTCTTTGAACCGGGTCACGGACCTACCTTTGCGCCTTACGTTATCGACAACGACCGTTTTCCTTCCGATTGGTTTGAGCGTACCACCGCTTGCAAAAAGGATTGTGAAAAATGCGGATACTGCGAGACGGTAAGGGAAAAGGTGTTTGTAAATTCCGAGGAAATGTGATATAATGACGAGGTAGTGCTATGAATACAGATAAATTTGAATATACCTTACGGGTGTTCGATTCGTATGAAAGGCGATTTGCTAAGGCGCGGTTTGATAAGCGCTTTCGCGATGCCGCATTAGCGGATGTTCGCAACGATATCAAAAAAGAAGCGCAACAGATGCTCTGTCTTGACAAGATACCGATGCCAAATATAAAAATTATTGCCTCAAAAGATGAGGAGCATAACGGATATTGTGTTCGCTTTATGCAGTTTGGCTCCTTTAAAAACACTTACGGAGAGGCAAATCTTATTTTTCCAAATACAAGCGAAAAAAAGTTTCCCGCAATAATTATATGCAACGGACACAGCACCGACGGGCGACTTGATGAGGCTTATCAAAAAATGGCTTTCAGCTTTGCGTCACAGGGCTTTGCCGTACTTATGAGCGACAACCTCGGTCAGGGCTCACGCAAGGAGTTCGGGCATCTTGATGCCATCTCTCCACTTGTTGGAGGTATTACCCTCCAAGGTATGATAGTCAGGGAGACTAATGCCTGGATAGAATGGCTCGCAGAGCAGCCTTTTATTGACAGCTCACGTATAGGAGCCTGCGGCAATTCGGGTGGCGGAACGCTGACGCTCTTTTTGACAGCAACAAATAAGCGACTCTCGGCAGTTGCTTCTTGCGGCTATCCGTCTGAGTTTTCCTACGTTCACGCAAAGGAGAAAAAGCATTGTGCTTGTAATCTTCTTCGCGGTTCTGCACATCTTGCGGATATGCCTGAAATATATTCTGCATTTGCTCCAAAGCCGCTTATGCTTTGTAACGGAAGATACGACGACCTTTTTCCTGCTGACCTCTTTCGTAAAACTGTTCGAAAGGTGCGTGCCGTTTATGAGAAAATGGGGGCTGGCTATAATTTCGAGTCATCGATCACCGCCACCAAACACTCTTGGGAGGAAGAAGATGTTCTTGTGCTTACTGACTTTTTCTGCCGTCATTTAGGTGTGCCTAAAGCCGATATGACTACACCGAATTTGATGGACGTAGGCTGTCGATTTGACTATCCCGACGGAGCAATAACAACAAATGAATTGGCAGAAAAGATCCTCGGACAAAAGATAGATAAGGCATTAGCTCTTGGTGACGTGTATCCGCCTACATTTGACGGAAAGCCCGTTGAAGCGTCCTTGCTTGCCGAGGAATTGTTTGCCGATGATCCTATGAGAATACTTGCACAAATGGAATTTGCACTAACAAAATAAAGGAGAAAAAATATGTCAACATACATTCCTTATCCATTTTATCACGATGATATGCCAATAGATATCTCGTTTGTATTTGGGGACGAAAAGCCTGCGGGTAAGCACGGTTTTATACGTGCCGAGGGTAGAAGATTTGTTTTTGAGGACGGCACGATCGCAAAATTCTGGGGTACGTGTATGAATGGAATGGCGTGCTTTCCCGAGCACGATTATGCAAGAAAGCTTGCTCATCGACTTGCAAAAGTAGGAATAAATATAGTAAGGCTTCATCAGCTTGACTCCGAGGGGCAGGTTCCAAATATTTTTGCTTTTGAGAGAGGCAAGAGAATAACGAATGCACACCTTTGCGATGAGTCGATGGACAGACTCGACTATTTTGTAAGCTGTCTTAAAAATGAAGGAATATACGTCTATCTCGATCTTCTGGTGCATAGAAAATTCCACGAGGAAGAAGGGGTAGAGAACGCACATCTTTTTGGGTCGAGTCCATTCAGCAGCTTCTCACATAAGCTTATTGAGCTTCAAAAGGAGTATGCCACCGAGCTTTGGACGCATTTTAATCCCTATACCTCGCTAAAATACTGTGACGACCCTGCTTTTGTGCTTTGTGAGATAGCTAACGAAAGCGATCTCTTTTCAAATTACAGAAAGAGATTTCCTGACGGCTATATTGAGCCTTACAGAAGCGAATTTATTGAGCTCTTTCGCAAGTGGCTTTGTGAGAAGGGAATTGAACGCAACCCCGAAGAGATAGATCCTTTTGATAATGATGATATAGATTACGTGAATTTTAAGAGTGATCTTGAGACAAGATACTATGCCGAAATGCGTGAGCATTTGCGCTCGATCGGTGTAAAGATTCCCATCGCCGGTACTAATTGGTATAGAAATCCTGCGCACCATATAGCACAGCTTACTTGTGACTTTATAGATAACCACGCATATCTATTCTCACCTGCAACACTCGGCTGTTGGAAGGAATTTGAGAGAAGTATGCCGAATATATCGGTCTGCCGTGAGAGAGCTTCTTTCTTGCATAAGACGGCTTGTATTTCGGATATCGACCACCCAACGTATATTTCCGAATGGTGCTCACAGTGGCCCGATGCCTATCGCGCAGATGCGGTGCTCTATGCGGCGGCAGTAGGTGCGTTTCAGGGCTGGTCGGGCTTTTCGATACATACCTATTCTTATATGAGAAAACTTGAGAGAGTCAATAAGCTCGGTGAAGAGCTTTCGTCACCTATGATGATGGGCGTTCCGTACCGTCAGGGTGTATATATGACGTGGAACGATCCTGCAAGATTTGGACTGTTTTACCACGCGGCGCTTATTATGCGTCGTGGTGATGTAAGGGAGAGCGACATGATTTATAAGCTTCCTGTGACCGATCCCTTGAAGTTTGACCTTGCATCCCTCGAAACACAAGTTGACAGACATAAGATAGTTTCCTCGTTTGATGAAAGCGACGGCCTTGAAATATTGCCAACCGAGGCAGAGAATGGATCGGCAAGCTCTGATACGGGCGAGCTTTATAGAGATTGGGAGAAAAATTTCGGAACGATAGATACTCCTATGACTAAATGTGCATACGGATTTCTCGCTCAAAACGGAGAAATAGAGCTTGACGGGCTTAAGATAAAATGCGATACAAAGTTTGCCGTCATAGCTATGAGCTCACTTACAAAAGAACCGATATCAAGCTCTGATAATATACTTCTCACAACTGTTGGAAAGGCTATGAACACCGAAGCAAAGTTTGACGGCGAGGTGGTAGTTGATGTTGGTCATGGACCTATTACCATTGAGAATATCGAGGTCGAGATCGAGCTTAGCACAAGCGTTAAAAACCTCAAGATCTGGTCTATCAGCGCCGAGGGATACTACATTGGTGCAATACCTGCCGTGGAGAGTGACGGAAAGCTTAAATTCAAGCTGGGCAACACCGCGCGCTCGATGTACTACATGTTAGTTAAGGATTAAGTATATAAAAAAGTTGAACACATCACGAACGAAAAAACGTTTATGATGTGT
This sequence comes from Eubacteriales bacterium, assembly GCA_045633625.1. Classification (GTDB taxonomy): domain Bacteria; phylum Bacillota; class Clostridia; order Oscillospirales; family CAG-272; genus HGM12713. Next base: position 5,451 of record JAZQYP010000034.1, on the reverse strand, counting down.
CCAACTTTTTTATTTATGATTTGTAGGGGGCATTCACGAATGCCCCGCGGTCGATTCGTGAATCGACCCTACGAAGCCTTATGAATCAAGGCTTACTTGCTTGCCTCTTCGATAGCAACTGCAACTGCAACGGTCATTCCGACCATGGGGTTGTTACCAGCGCCGATAAGTCCCATCATCTCAACGCATTAGAGGCTTTATAGCTTTGGGGATGAGATTATTATATCATATAAAGCCTTGTAAATCAAGCAGTATTTAGATAATTACATTGCAAAATCTTACCTGTCTGAACACATCACTTTAAGTTTTGCTGAATGCATTATATCGTGTTTGGATGTTTTTGTACACGGTTTTTGAATAAATCATTTGCAACTTTTTCGTGAACCACGCAAATTGATACAATGATGATGGGAAAAGGTTATGTGTCTTTATTTTCAACTTAATTACACTTGCTTTTTTTCTATGTGCTCTGCTAAATAACTACCTTTAAGTATGATAATAGTATTCTGGTTTTCATCCACGGTAAGACTATAATCTAATGGTATCCTATATTCATTGCCTAATAAATCTCTCGCACAAATACCTAAAGCAAATAAATCTTCCGATAAAATCAAATGTTCATCAAGACGTATTTCTACTATCCATTGCTTATCGATATATGCAGCAGGTTGGCATATAGCAATATGATTATTAAAATAAATTCCAGCTAAACAAAATGGTGTGAAATCTGTATTCTTTAAAAAGAAAGAGTCAATAAAGAACTTTTTTTCTTTAGAAGTTTCTGAAAAATTTAAGCTGGATACATATACTGTGTGGTCAGGTATAAAAACTTTATTTGTATAAAAATTAATAAAAGGAACATATTTTTTTCGTTCTTCTTCTTTTCGTTCTTTTTCAATTCGATCCAAATCTTCTTGACGTTTAGTATTAGCATCTTTTATTGTCCAAGCAACCCCTGCAAGTGTAATTGACCCGCCTAAAACGGACGAAAAAATGGTAGTCAGTATTTGTTGCAAACATAGGTCTGTAACTAAATACCTTAACAATATTCCACATACAAGACCGATTCCAACAAAAAGTAAAATTGACAATGTCAGTGTATCCGGTTTTTTACTTTCTATATTTTCTAATAAAAACGTTTTGCATACAACATACAACCCACCTATAGCTAATGGGAAAGCTCCTAGGGAAATAAATATGTTGTTTATCAAAGATTGTTCGGTATTATATGTAGTCACTCCTATTGCAACGCTTAAAATACAAAGTAATATAAGCAAACTTAATATTGTATCTTTGGCTAGCTGCTTATAATTATTTTTGTACGATGCAAACAGTTTTGATAATGCAGAAATAAAAAATACAAGTAGCGCTAGAAAAGCAATTATTTCAAAAAATGAGACCTTAGAAGCATAGTTTCTTTTTATAAAAACCAAAAAAAACGTTATTGTCATGCATAAGCACATACCTATTTCTGAAATCCAATATACTACTTTGTCTCTTATATACTCTTCTCTACGATCTTTGATTTTGTCTTTTGCTCTATATGAAAAGAATAAATAGCCGCCCCAAATAATCAAGCATGTATACATCCATGTGATGAGAAAAACAAGTTTAAGCTTTTCAGGGAACTTAACAAACGGAAGAACAAAAAATGACAACATACAGATAATGTCATGAAGCCTAACCGTAATATATATGATTTTTCTAAAAAGTTCATTACTAATTTTAGAAAATACTTTTAATAATGCCAGTATTAGTGTCATAAAAATACTCCTTATAGTCATGTTGTTTGAATAAAATATGTGATCTGCGCTCTTGGTAAGTATATCATAAAATTTTGTAAAATACAAGAAAATTTTATATAGTAGACTGGCATACATCAGCAACCTAGGAATGCGACTTTTTTGCAAACTATATGATCTATATATTTGCAAACATACGATATTACGATACAATTATCCTATAACAACCTAGGAGGATAATTATGGGAACAATTCTTAAATAACTCTTGTATGGTAACATGTTACCTAAAATAGATAGTGGGTGCAAGTGCAGTAAGTGGAGCAACTTATGGAGTTATTGCAGAGCATCATGATAACTTAACCAAGACATTCACGGACAAGCAAAAAATATTTGAAAAGTTTAGAGATTGTTATGACGAGTTGAGCGACATCAACGATAGGGAAAAGTGTTGTCGTGTAAGTGGGAGGATGAAAAAATGCCACTATCAAAGGAGACGATAGGTAAAAGAATATCGAACGCAAGAAAAGCGGTACATATGACACAAGCAGAGTTTGCCGAAAAGATTGACATATCAGAAAAATATCTGAGCCGTATAGAGTGCGGAAAACAATTACCGAACATTGTGATAGTTGCAAAAATATGTGAGGTTCTATGTATTTCTGTGGATGAGTTGTTGGGGGAAATAAATATCTATAATACCCAAAGTATTCAAAATAAAATGATCAATCTCTCTGCTTACGAACAAGAACGTATATCAGAGATAATAAAAATCATTTTGGATATCAAAAATCATACTTAAATTCAACCGATAGGTACAGAGGTATACGTATCGGTTGTTTGTTTTGGATGAGAGCTATGATACAATATTCGCAATAAGGCCATCACTAAATAAATTCATCTGTTCGTGGTAAAATATTGGGTAGAAGGAGGATGATAGAATATGAGAAAAATAACAACTGAAATAACAAAATCATTCAATGACTATCTGATTAACGAAGAAAAGGCGGCAGCAACCGTCAATAAATATTTGCACGATATAGATGAGTTTCAAATATGGCTTGGCGAACAAGAATTATGCAAAACGGCGGTTCTTGCATACAAATCATATCTTTGTGAGCATTACGCCCCTGCAAGCGTGAATGCCGCACTCTCGTCGCTCAATAGCTTTTTCAATTTTATGGAGTGGTACGATTTGAGAGTGAAGAACCTTAAAATCCAAAAACAGATCTTCGCATCTACGGACAAGGAACTGACCAAAGCCGAGTATGACCGTCTTTTACAAGCGGCGAAGCAGAAGAAAAACGAGCGTCTTTATCTTTTGATGCAGACAATCTGCTCCACGGGTATTCGTGTGTCCGAGGTCCGATATGTTACTGTGGAGGCAGTTGCACGAGGTATTGCCGAGATTAACTGTAAAGGTAAGCGTAGGCAAGTATTCTTGCCAAAGCAGCTTTGTCAGATCTTGAAGCAGTATATCAAGGAGCAAAAAATAAAAAGTGGAGCCGTGTTCGTAACGAAAAACGGCAATCCACTTGACAGATCAAATATTTGGAGTGATATGAAAAAGCTATGCAAGGCGGCGAACGTGTCGGAAAAGAAGGTCTTTCCCCACAACCTCCGTCATCTTTTCGCACGCACTTATTACAGCTTACAAAAAGATATTGTACGCTTGGCTGACATTCTCGGTCATAGCAGCGTAAATACAACTCGAATTTACACTATGGAAACAGGCGAAACACACCGCAGACAGATACAGAAATTAGGGCTTTTGCGGTGTTGACGTCGGTAAAAAAGAAAACCACCACATAATTCTCATTATGTAGTAGATAAAAATATTACATATATAATTGTAGCTCTTTTTAAGTTGTTTGTCAAGCCTAACACCTAAAAATATGACATTTTTTGATAAAAATAAGCATAGGAAGTGGACCAATGAAGATTTTGACTTTTCATTGGTCTTATTGAGCGCAGTACTACGATATTGCGTTTTTATATTTTTATTGCGATTTACCACATAATGAGAATTATGTGGTATTAGAAAAAGAAGGAGAACGCTATGGCAATAGCCGATATTATTAAATATGAAGGTGACAATAGTACCTTTATATGGAAACATCCGTGCGAAGATTTTAACACAACTTCGCAATTGATCGTCCACGAATCGCAGGAAGCGGTGTTTTTTGCCAACGGTCAAGCTCTTGATCTGTTTGGAGCGGGGCGACACACGCTTGAAACACAGAACATCCCTCTGCTTCGTAGAATTGTTAACATTCCTACTGGTGGGCAAACTTCGTTTCATTGTGATGTCTATTTCATCAACAAGACCGAGCAGATGGCAATTCGTTGGGGGACGGACTCAAAGGTTCAGTACGTAGAGCCTACCTATAAGTTCCCGATTTCCATCGGTGCATCGGGCGAGATGACATTAAGTGTCGAGGATTCAAGAAAACTTTTAATCAAGCTTGTAGGTACTGAGGACTACCTTGATCGTCAACGACTTGTATCGTACTTCCGTGCGGTGTTGATGACAAAAGTAAAAACCTATATGGCGCAGACCATGCGACAGAGCTCCATCAACATTTTTGAAATAGACGAGCAGTTGGAATCCTTTTCAAAGGATATACACGCAAAGCTGATTGATGATTTCCTTGAATACGGTATCAATCTCAGCCGTTTCTACATTACCACTATCGTCAAGCCCGACGGTGATCCTCAATATGAACGTTTTAAGGAATTACACTTCCGTCAGTATGCGGATATTGCCGAAGCAAAGCTCCAGCAACAGACTGATATTATTCATGCACAGACCGAGGCGCAAAAGGTTGTAATCGACTCTCAGGCTCAAGCAACCAAGCGCGCTCAAGAAGGATATACTTATCAGCAAGAACGAGGATTTGACGTGGCGCAGGATGCGGCAAAGAACGAAGGCGCAGGACAGTTCACCAATATGGGAATCGGTCTTGGTATGATGGCAGGTGTCGGCGGCGGTATTGCCAACATGGTTGGCGGTGCGGTCAACACAGCATTCAATGGTGTCAACACTCAAGCGCCTGCAAGTGTTACCACCGATGCTTTCTGCGAAAATTGCGGTGCGAAGCTCACACCAGGTGCGGCGTTTTGTGACGAGTGCGGTACGAAGGTATCCGTTCCCGATAATATTTGCCGAAATTGTGGTTATCAGTTTGAGCGTCCCGGCAAGTTCTGCCCGAAATGTGGTACAAAGAGGGAGGGCTAAACGATGAAAAAGAACAATTTCATGTCCTATCTCGCGTTCGGTATCGTATTCGCTTTATTTAACGTAATCGCATTTGTAATCCCCACCGATAAAACCGCTACGTTTTGGACGGCTTACGCCTTCTCGGTTGTAGCCTTTGCAGTACAAATTCTCTTGTGGAAAATTGCTCTCGGCAAAAAAGACACACTGAAAAGCAAATTTCTCGGTATTCCCGTCATCCACGTTGGAATTACTTATCTGATCGTTCAACTGATTGCCTTTGCGGTCTTTATGATCTTACCGACACTTCCCGTGTGGTTGGCAGTAGTTGTCTGCACGGTAATTCTTGCAATCTCCGCGCTTTGCACAATCGCGGGGCAAGCAGGAGCCAACGAAATCAACCGCGTGGAAGAAAAAATCAAGGTAAAACGAGCTTTTATCCAATTCTTGCAAACCGATATCGAAACACTTGCTGAAACTGAAACCGATGCAGA
>JAZQYP010000033.1:0-17164 GCA_045633625.1 Eubacteriales bacterium | reverse complement strand
CTACAGTGTTTGCGGAAAACGTTCGTTTATCCCTCTACACAAACACCCCGACAAATCCCAATTTGTTTGACTCTGTCTTTCCAAAACAAAAGCACCGCAGTTTCTGCGGTGCTTTTTTATATTTTTTAGATAACTCTTACCTTTACAACGCCGTCGATGGCTGCGATCTTTGCCGCAACGTCAGCACTTACCGCGCCCGTTACGTCAACGAGGGTGTACGCGTTGTCGCCCTTCGACTTGTTGATCATATTCTCGATGTTAGCGCCTGTCTCGGAGAGTGCGGTTGTAATACCCGAGATAACTGCGGGAACGTTTGCGTGAAGAACGCAAATTCTCGCGTCGCCACTCTTGGGCATCTCTACGTTCGGGAAGTTTACGCTATTCTTGATGTTGCCGTTTGCAAGGTAATCGTCAAGCTGGAGAGCCGCCATAACCGCGCAGTTATCCTCTGCCTCCTCGGTCGATGCGCCAAGGTGAGGAATTGCTACGATTCCCTGCACGTTGATAGTCTCCTCGGTCGGGAAATCGGTAACGTAGGATGCTACCTTTCCGCTCTCAAGAGCCGCCTTAAGATCAGCGGAATTAACAAGGTCTGCACGCGCAAGGTTTATAATTCTCACGCCGTCCTTCATCGTAGCGAGTGTTGCGGCATTTATCATACCCTTTGTGTCGGGTGTGGAGGGAACGTGGAGTGTGATGTAGTCTGCAGTCTTGAAGATCTCGTCAAAGGATGCGCCCTTAACTACGTGATTGTCTATCTTCCAAGCCGCGTCAACGCTAAGGAAGGGGTCACAGCCGACGACCTTCATACCGAGGGCGAGAGCCGCGTTTGCGACCATACCGCCGATAGCGCCAAGACCGATAACACCGAGGGTCTTGCCCATAATTTCGACACCTGCGAACTTGGACTTGCCCTTCTCTACTGCCTTTGCAACGTCGGTCTCAAGAGTACCAGCCCACTTGATTCCGCCCACAACGTCACGAGACGCGAGCATAAGCGCGCAGATAGCAAGCTCCTTAACGCCGTTAGCGTTAGCTCCGGGAGTGTTGAAAACAACGATACCGTCCTTCGAGCAACGGTCGATCGGGATGTTATTTACACCCGCGCCTGCACGTGCGATAGCAAGGAGATTCTCGCCGAACTCCATATCGTGCATAGCCGCAGAACGAACCATTATCGCGTCGGGATTCTCAACTGTCTCGCCTATGTTATAAACCGCCTTATCGAGCTTATCTGTGCCGATAGCGGCTATTTTATTGAGCAACTGTATGTTCTTCATTTTATATTCCTCTCAGTTCTTGGGATTTGCCGCGGCAAAGTCCTTCATAAATGCAACGAGCTTCTCAACGCCCGCGTAAGGCATTGCGTTATATATGGAAGCTCTCATACCGCCAACCGAGCGGTGTCCCTTAAGGTTCTTAAGACCTGCCTTGCCTGCCTCGGACGCGAACTTCTTGTCAAGGTCTGCGTCGCCTGTAACGAAGGTAACGTTCATCATAGAACGGCTGTCCTTCTTAACGGGAGCGAAGTAGTAATCCTGACTATCGAGGTAATCGTAAAGAAGGTTTGCCTTCTTCTCGTTGACCGCCTTCATAGCCTCAAGTCCGCCCATACCGAGGATCCACTCGTAAACGAGCTTTGCCATATATATAGGATAGCAAGGAGGAGTGTTGTACATAGAATCGTTCTCTGCCATAGTCTTCCACTCAAGCATTGTGGGCATCTTCTCTTCTGCATACTCAAGAAGATCCTCACGAACGATAACAACGGTAAGTCCTGCGGGAGCCATATTCTTCTGCGCACCTGCATAAATTACGCCAAACTTAGATACGTCAACAGGCTCGGAGATGATGCAGGAAGACATATCTGCAACGAGCGGAACGTCGCCTGTGTCGGGAATGTAGCCGAACTTTGTGCCGTAAATTGTGTTATTGAAGCATACGTGAACGTAAGCCGCGTCGGGACGGACCATATCCTTTGTAATTACGGGAACGTGGTCAAAGTTATCTTCCTTTGTCGTAGCGATACACTTTACGTCATAGCCGAGCTTCTGCGCTTCCTTATACGCCTTGCCCGAGAACTGACCCGAAACAACGTAGTCAGCCTTGCCCGTTCTCGAAATAAGATTCATAGGAACTGCCGCAAACTGTGTCGAAGCTCCGCCCTGAAGGAAGAGGATCTTGTAGTTTTCAGGTATTGCCATAAGCTCACGAAGTCCTGCCTCCGCTGCCTTTATAATTGCCTCGTAGTCGGGAGATCTATGGGACATCTCCATAACTGACATTCCCGATTCACCGTAGCTTATAAGCTCTGCCGCAGCCTTTTCGAGAACCTCGAGGGGAAGCATAGAAGGACCCGCTGAAAAATTGTAAACTCTATTCATAATAAACCTCCGTTTAGAGTTGCCTTTCGGCAAAATAAAATATACTTTATTATATATTTTTTCGCTTTTCAAGTCAAGGCTTTGTTAAAAATTTAATTAGCCTTTGGTCATTTTTGTATATATGACAAAAAACAGGGGTCTAAATACCCCTGTTTATTGTGCAATGTTTCACTATGGTAAAGCGTTAATGCGTTATCACATTACTCTTTTACAAGAATAATATCTCTTGCGTAAGGAAGAGACTCTATCCACTCGCAAAGCGTGTGCCACTCGGCAAGCTTGTGATGCTTTCTCGCATAATAGATATTTATGAGGTTCTCGTAGTTAAGAGACACCGTTCTCATCTGGTTGTAGCTTGAGGGGAGCATTTGTATCATATTATGCCAAGGCTGACGGTTTGACTTATCCTCGTTGAACTTTTGTCTTTCTTCCTCAAGGTAATCGATAAGCGCGTCAAGCATATTAAGACCGCTCTCGTCAAGTCTGTCGCACGAGAAGTCCTCCCTCTCGAATGCCTTTGTATGTATCTTATGCATAGTTGAGCAAGAGTTTGCAACGGTTCCTACCTTATACGTGTCAAACTCCTTCCACCAATAAAGAGGTGCGGTTATATCGACCGACACAAAGATCTGACGAAGGAACTTGCGGTGATCGCTTCCCGCCTTTGCAAGTCTTTTTGCAAGGTCAAGATCGTTCTCACCGAGGATATAGTTACCCTCGGCATCGTATTCGCTGTCCATCTTGCCCCAGCTGTTCATAGGGTTACGCGCTCCGCGGATCGCATTTTCAATATTCATTACCGAAGTACGTTCTATCTTTATCATATCTCACCTCATATCTCGGCGTCAAGGCTGACGCGAGTCTCTATTACACTTCTTACAAATTTTGATACCTTCTGGTGCTCGGGGTGTACTACGTAGGTATTGAGAGCCTCCATCGACTCAAATTCGGTCTCAAGCATAAGGTCATATGACATCTCACCGTGGAGAGTGTCAAAATAGACCTCCATCTTTTTTATCTCGGGTATGAGCGCGGGGAGCGCAAGCAAAATTTCCTTGGTATGCGCCATATTTTGTGCCTTATTTTCTTCCTTGAATCGCCACATTACAACGTGCTTTATCATTCTTTACCTCCGAGCGTATATATTAATTATATGATATCATAAAATTGTGTAATTGTCAATTGACAATTATCTCTTTGTGTGTTATTATAATAGGTAATTATAGTTTTTTGACGAGGTTACTTATGTTTAAGGACAAGCTTGTTTCTTTTTCGGGCGTTCAGCCCAGCGGAAATCTCACGATTGGCAACTATCTTGGCGCTATCAAGAATTTTTCCGCGTATTCTGATAAATATATGTGCTTCTACTGTGTGGTCGACGAGCACGCGATAACCGTGCGTCAGGTCCCTGCAGACCTTCGCCGCCGCACCTATGAGACGCTCGCGCTCTATATCGCTTGCGGACTTGACCCCGAGAAGAACACTCTCTACGTCCAGTCGCACGTAAAGGAGCACGCAGAGCTCTCTTGGATCCTCAACTGCTTCACGGGCTTTGGCGAGCTCTCGCGTATGACGCAGTTCAAGGACAAGAGCCAGAAGCACGCAGACAATATAAACGCGGGACTTTTCACCTACCCCGTGCTTATGGCGTCCGATATCCTTCTCTACCAGACCGACGTAGTGCCGATAGGCGTTGACCAGAAGCAGCACGTTGAGCTGACGAGAAATATCGCAGAGAGATTTAACCAGATCTACCCCGACACCTTCACCATTCCCGAGCCCGTTATCGCGGCTACGGGCAAGAAGATAATGTCCCTCGCAGACCCCACCAAGAAGATGTCAAAGTCTGACGAGAACACCAATGCCGTTGTCTATATCCTTGACGATAAGGACACCATTATCCGCAAGTTCAAGAGAGCTGTGACCGACTCCGACACATGCGTAAAATTCGCAGACGGCAAGGATGGTATCAACAACCTTATGACCATCTACTCCTGCTTCACGGGCAAGGATTTCGCAGATATCGAGCGCGAATTTGAGGGCCGTGGCTACGGCGACTTCAAGATAGCCGTGGGCGAGGCTTGTGCCGATGCACTTGCACCCGTAAGAGAGGAGTTCAACCGTCTTATGGCTGACAAGGCATATCTTGAGAGCGTTATGGCAAAGGGCGCCGAGAGCGCATCCTACGTTGCCCGCCGCACACTCGCAAAGGTGCAGAAAAAGCTCGGCTTTGTACAGATCGGCAGATAAAAATCACATAAACAATAAGGGAAGCTTGCTTAAAGCTTCCCTTTTTTGTTCAAAATAATATTTGAATTTTGGTTTGGCGGGATGTTATGTGGAGAGTAAGACATTATTTTTGATTGTAGGGGCGCGCACTGCGCGTCCGCAATAAACAACAAAAAATTCCGAACGGACGGCCAATGGCCGCCCCTACAGTGTTTGTGGAATTCGCTCGTTTATCCCCCCTACATAACACACCCATAAATCCCAAATTATATACCTCGAAATCATTTTTTTGCGACACGGCTTGACAAAAAATCGAAAAGTGCTATAATATAGCCAATAAAAGTGAATGGAGGTTTTATATGAAAACTCTGAAAAAATTTCTGAAGCGTTATTTTATTGACGCTATGGGCGCTATGGCTCAGGGACTTTTCGCTTCCCTTCTCATAGGCACCATCTTCAAGGCTCTCGGCATGATCCCCCACCTCACCGTTCTCGCGGATATAGGCGGATACGCACAGGCTATGGCAGGCCCTGCTATGGCGGCGGCTATCGCTTATTCGCTTGGCGGACATCCCCTCGTCATCTTCTCGGCGGCGGCCGTCGGATATGCCGCAAACACACTTGGCGCGGCGGGTGGCCCTCTTGCCGTATTCTTCATCGCGATAATCGCGACTGAGATCGGTATGCTCGTCTCGAAGAAAACCAAGGTCGACATCATCGTAACCCCCTTCGTAACGATCCTCGTGGGTGGTCTTCTTTCGATCTTCGTTGCCCCCTACATAGGAATCCTTGCGGGATATATCAGCGACTTCATCGGCTGGGCTTCTCTTCAGGCACCTTTTGTTGCCTCGATAATCATCTCGGTCGTCATTGGCGTCGTTCTCACGCTCCCCATCTCGAGCGCGGCTATTTGTGCGGGACTTCTGCTCACGGGTAGCGTTGCCGTTCACGGCGCGGCGAACGAAGGTCTCGCTATCGCGGGTGCGGCGGCTGTTGCGGGCTGTTGCGCGCAGATGATAGGCTTTGCCGTCATCAGCTTCAGAGAAAACAAATGGGGCGGACTTCTCTCGCAGGGTATTGGAACAAGTATGCTTCAAATGCCCAACATCATTCGTCACCCTCAGATATGGATCGCTCCCACGCTCGCATCGGCTATCACGGGTCCCATTGCCGTCTGCGTTTTCGATCTTCGCATGTACGGCGCGGCGATAAATTCGGGAATGGGCACCTGCGGACTTCTCGGTCCTATCGGCATGATCCTTGGCTGGCTCTCCCCCGAAAATGGCTACACCGCCGAGGTAACACCTCTTAACTGGATAGGACTTATCCTCGTTTGCTTCATACTCCCCGCAATCCTTTCCTTTATAATCAACGAGATCCTTCGCAAAACAGGTCTTGTCAAGGACGGATATATGAAGCTTGAGAATTAAATTACACAAAACGCAAAAAACGGTCACGAAATTCGTGACCGTTTTTTTATTGTCCGTAGGGATAAACGATGTGTCCCCAGATATTGAAAAGGTAATCCTTCGACTTTATAGCATTTGCGACGTCAAAGGAGTCAGAGAGCTTATTCTCGGTGAGGATAAGTCCCATAGCCTCGTGATTCTTGTGGTGAAAATCGGTGCCGCAGGTGGCGAGCTTGCCCGTTTGCTTTACAAGCTTTGACGAGCGCCCTATGCCCGAATTGTGATTGGGATGGAGGTTGAAGCTCTCGTAGCCGTCGATATCAGCGGGGTCTATCTCTACTATATGCTTGCGGAAGGGATGCGCCTGAATTATGAGATTTTTCTCATTCTTGAATTCATTATAAAAAACGTGGATGCCGCTCTCAAGATACTCTATCATAGTGCTCACGTCAGACTCAGACACACCAAAGACGAGGTAATCGTTATTGTTTTCGGTAAATCTTATCTCAACTCCGAGAATTGCCGAAACGCCGAGTGCCTCGCCTGCTTTTTTTGCGCGGTAATAGTCGTCAAGGTACTCGTCGGCGCTCTTGCCGCACCAATCGGGAGTCAGATGATTGGTTATTGCCACCGAGTGCACTCCCGCCGCGGCGTAGGTCGCCATTACGTCCTCGGGGGAGAAGTCGGCACAGCCACTCACGGGGCTTGTATGCGCGTGAAGCTCGGTCTTGTATCGGTATTTTTGTGTCAGGCTATTAAAATCCATAGTATCACTCCAAAACGAATTTCTATCGATTATTATACATCATATATTCCCCCTTGTCAATAATTTTTTCATTTTTTGAGACTACTTGAGACTTTTTGAGACGGTTTGAGACTTTCGTAAGACGTATAATCTTGTTGCACGGACGAAAAGGAGGTGGGAATATGGATGACTGAAAAGGACGGCTCGGCGCTTCTTGAGAGCGTATGCGAGGACGGCAATCTCTTGCTGGTGACCGAGCAATATATAAATTCGTGTAATCAGAGCGACAGTGATAGCAAGGAGGAAAACAACGGTGCAAGAAAAGAAAAGCAGAGAAAAAAGAGCGGACGCTTCCCAAACGTCGCAGGCTTTTGCCGATATATCGGCATCGGTCAGTCGGAATACGCAAGACTCTCAAAAAAATATCCGGAGGAGTTCGAAAAGCTCTCTTGCGTTCTCGAGGACGAGGCGCTCAATTCGGAAATTTCTCCGACGCTTCTTGGAGCATATCTTAAAAAGAGGCTTGGCTATGACGACTCCGCAAGGACACAAAAAAATGACGTCGATGTGGGACAGCTCAAGCTCATTTTTGAGCACGATATTATCGCTGACGGAGAGTAGGCTCTGCCGTGCCTGAATCAGCACGCGTCAGAAGACTTCTCGTAGGCGGTGCGCCAAGTGAGAAGCAAAAGCAATTTTTTGCCTCACGCGCAAGATTTATCGCTTACGGAGGGGCTCGTGGGGGTGGCAAATCGTGGGCACTGCGCCGCAAGCTTGTCGCGATGTGTCTGCGCTACGAGGGTATCCGCGCCCTCATAGTCAGGCGGTCGCTCGACGAGCTGAAGACCAACCACGTGCTTCCCTTTCTTAAGGAATACGGAGAGCTCATCACCTACAAGGAGTCAGACAAGTGTCTTTTATTCCCGAACGGGAGCAGGATATTCCTCGGCTACTGCGCGTCGGACCGCGACGTCCTTCGCTATCAGGGTCAGGAATACGACGTTATCGCCATTGACGAGGCAACGCAGCTGAGCGAATACAGATTTTCAATTTTCAAGGCCTGTCTGCGTGGCGTGGGAGATTTTCCCCGTCGAATGTACCTGACCTGCAACCCCGGCGGTATTGGACACGCTTGGGTCAAAAGACTCTTTGTTGACAGAGATTTCAGACCGAACGAGAACCCCGACGACTATGCCTTTATCCCCGCTCTTGTCTATGACAACGAAATTCTTATGGGAGCCGACCCCGACTACGTGCACTCACTTGAGAGTCTGCCCACAAAGCTTCGCGATGCGTGGCTTCACGGCAGATGGGACGTTTTTGAGGGGCAGTTCTTCCCCGAATTTGACGAGTCGGTCCACGTAATAAAGGAAAGCGAGCTGCCGCGCCGCCTCAAGAAATTCATCGCCCTTGATTACGGCTTCGATATGCTCGCCGCCCTGCTTATGGGCATCGACTCTGACGGCGTTCTCTACGTGATGCGCGAGCACTGTGAGTCGGGTCTTACGCTCTCCGAGGCGGCGGCGAAGGTGGCATCGCTCTGTGCGGGTGAAGCAGTCGAATACGCCGTGGCGTCCCCTGACCTGTGGAACAGACGGCAGGACACGGGACGTAGCGGCTTTGAGATAATGCAAGCCACCTTAGGCATGCCCCCGATGACACGCGCCGACGACAGACGCATAGCGGGCTGGAGAGTACTGCGTGAGTACCTTTCGTGTCGGGATACGCCCCCAAGGCTTAAGATCTGCTGCTCCTGCCACGAGCTTATCCACTCACTGCCGGCACTTCTTTGCGACTCGGACCGTCCCGAGGATGCGTCGGGCACGCCACACTCGATAACACACGCACCCGAGGCGCTCCGATACGCAGTTATGAGCAGGATCTGCCCGCCGAAGAATGATATGAGCGAGAATTTTATTCTCCTTGGTAGCGCCAAGAAAAAGAAATTTTATTACACCTAAGACGTCCGTGTCGCCGAGCCCGCCTCGGCACAAAACCAATATCAAGCCGCAAAGTATATCCTCGGGCAATGCAATACGCTCCCCGAGGATATGCCCGGACAAGCTTATGTCCGGTCTGCCAAGAAGCAGGACGGCAATAAACTTAAAGAAAGGCAAAGCTATGAATATTAAATCAAAAGCCTGGGAAGAGTACGAGGCGGGGCTTGAGTATAAGCGCCGCATCGGGCTTTACAGCACAGTTCGTCAGAACGAGAGGTTCTACAGAGGCGACCAATGGTACGACTCGCATGCCGAGGATCTGCCGAAGCCGGTATTCAATATCGTCAGACGCATAACCGATTATCTTATCTGCTCTATCGCGTCATCCGAGATATCTATCCGCTACGTTGCCGAGGCACTTCCCTTCCTCACCCGTGCGGCAGACGCCGAGACCCTGAGGCTCTGTCTTGAGGGAATAAACAAAAATGCCTCCCACCGCTGGGAGAAGAACAGAATGAACAAAAAAATATACGATGCCCTGTCTGATGCCGCCATCAGCGGAGACGGTGTCTTCTTCTGCTATTGGGATCCCGACGTGAGGGGGGCGCAGGAGTACAGCGGCGACGTCGCCACAGAGGTAATAGACAGTGTGAACGTATTCCCCGCCGACGTAAACCGCCGCGATATACAGTCGCAGGAGTACATCATCCTCTCGGGCAGACAAAGCGTCGCAAATCTTCGCGAGGAGGCAAGGAGAAACGGCGTCCCTGAGGAAGAGATAAGCAAAATCGTTCCCGACAAGACCGAGGCTCTCGGCGCGGGCTCTATGTCCGACTTCGAGCTTGGCGGAGCCAGTGGTGAAAAGGCGACCTACATAATCAAATTCTGGCGTGAGAACGGGCACGTCGTATTTGAAAAATCAACCAAGGAGTGCGTTATAAGAAGGGTGCACACCGATTGCAAGCTCTATCCTATCGCATATTTCAATTGGCACACCGCCAAGAACAGCTTCCACGGAGCATCTCCTATAAGCGCTCTGATCCCCAACCAGAAATACCTCAATCGTGCATACGCTCTGGCGATGAAGCATATGACCGATACGGCGTTTTCAAAGGTTGTTTACGATAAATCAAGAATACCCGAATGGTCAAACGGCGTGGGAGAGGCGATAGCCGTGGTCGGCGGCGGAAACGTGGCGGACTCGGTATCCGTAATCGGCGTCGGCGAGATGCAGGACGGGTATCTGACCCTCATTTCAACCGTCACAGAGCAGACCAAGGAGCTCTCAGGAGCGACCGAAGCGGCACTTGGCGACGAGCAGGCGCAAAACACAAGCGCCATCCTTGCACTTCAGGAGGTATCGAAGGTATCTCTCGGTCAGGTGAGAAACTCCTTCTATCAGTGTCTTGAGGACCTCGCTAATATATGGGCTGATATGATGTGCGCCTACTACCCCGAAAGTCGATTGCTCACGGGAGAGAGAGACGGCGAGCCTGAATGCTATCAGGTAAGCTTCTCTCTGCTAAAGAACGCCCTTATCAGCGCAAGAGTTGACGTTTGCGAGGTAAATCGCTACAGCTCAAGCAGCACGCAGAGCACGCTTGACAAGCTGCTCGACGGCGGACACATCTCCCCTGCAGAATACGTACGCAGGCTTCCCTCAGGACTCATCAATGACCGCGAGGAGCTGATCGATATGCTCGAGGAGAAAAACAAAAAGAAAGGAAGTACGGAAAATGAATGAAGAGATCTTGACACAAACAGAGATCACCGAGGCTTATGAGACCTCGGAGCCCACAAACGAGACCGACGCAGAGCCCATAGAGGAGCCCGAGGTGAGTGAGGAGCCTCACACTCAAGGCGAGCCGCAAGATACGGCTCAGGCGACGGCAGACTCGCTCCGTGCCGAGCTTGACGCACTCCGCGCCGAGCTTTTGGAGGAGCGCGCGGCACTCAAAAGGATAAGCTGCGAAATAGGCGAATTTTCCGACCTCTTCCCTGCCGTATCCCTCTCGGGCATTCCCGATTCGGTGTGGCAGAGCGTGAAAAACGGTGTCCCCCTTGCCGCCGCTTATGCTCTTTTTGAAAAGAAGGCGGGCTTGATCAAAGCCGACGCCAATCAGGTAAACAAGAAAAACTCCTCGTCGTCGACAGGACCTATCGGAAAAGAGTCTGCGTCCGATTTCTTCTCTCCCGAGGACGTAAGAGCTATGTCTCGCGACGAGGTGAGAAAAAACTACACAAAAATCTTAGAATCCATGAAAAAATGGAACTGAAAACACAAATAAGAAAGGAAAAATATTATGGCAATTTCAAATTTTATCCCCACCATCTGGACAGAAAATCTTCTTTGTGAGCTTGACAAGCAGTACGTCGCTGCGGCTCACTGTAATCGTGAATACGAGGGTGACATCACCCAGAAGGGCTCGACAGTAAAGATCTGCGGCATTGGCGCGATAGATATCGGCGACTACACCAAGGACACCGATATGGAGTCTCCTCAGAGCCTTTCCGACACTCAGAAGACGCTTGACATCTCGCGTGCAAAGTATTTCAACTTCCAGATAGACGACGTTGACCGCGCGCAGTCGAGTCCCAAGCTTATGACTCTTGCAATGAAGGCGGCGGCTGATGCGCTTGCCGCAGAGAGCGACAAATACATCTTCAGCCTCGCCGCAGAAAGCAAGCACGTAATGACCAACACGGACATAACCCCCGAGAATATTCTTGACACCGTGATCAAAGCAAGACAGAAGCTTTACGAGAACAACGTAAGCGATGCACACGACGTTTACCTTGAGGTATCCCCTGCGGTTGCGTCTATTTTGATCAAGGCAAAGATCCTTCAGTCCACCGATAACGCCGATGCTATCGAGAAGGGCTGTCTTGGAATGCTCGCAGGATGCAAGGTCTTTGTTACCAACAACATATTCACCGAGCGCAACGAGGGTGGTACCTCTACTGCATTCAACTGCATGATGAGAACAAAGAGAGCTATCGCTTACGCCGAGCAGCTTGCCGAGATCGAGGCTTACCGCCCCGAGTCCAGATTCTGCGACGCTGTAAAGGGACTTCATCTTTACGGAGCAACTATCGTTTACCCCGATGAGCTCGTAGTGCTTAAGTACGTGCTCTTTGACTGATAAGATATGGCTGAGAAGTACATAATGGGGGTTGACGTCTTCACACAGGCAGTCAAGCGACTGGGTGGCACCCTGTCACCCGAAGAGAGAGCGGAGCTTTCCTCTCTCTCCCCGTATCTGCTTGCAACCTTCTGCAGTATGGCAAGTGAGCTTGACGCGCGCTACCGCGAAGCCCACGGGCTTGAGCCTGCTCCCGACTTCAACGAGATAGAGATTGACCCGTTAAACTCGTTCCCCATGTCAAACAGATTCGTGAGTGCGGCTTCCGCATATCTTGCGGCTATGTTCGTGATCGATTCCAACCCAGAGCTCTCGGACAAATTCTTCGATCTTTACTGCGATGAAATGGCAAGGATCGAGACCGAGATCCCCGCAAGGATCGAGCAGATAGCCAAAAAATATTTATAAACGAAAGAGCCCCCTCGCAAGAGGGGGCTTGATTTATTATATTTCAAATTTTGATTTATCGGTGGGTATGTAGAGAGTAAGACATTATTTTTAATCGTAGGGGCGGCCATTGGCCGTCCGCAACGAACACCGAAGAAGCACGAGCGGACGCGCAGTGCGCGCCCCTACAGTGTTTGTAGAAATCGCTCGTTTATCCCTCTACACAACTCCCCCACAAATCCCAATTTATTGATCTGTCTCAAGTCTTTTTTGTTCCTTATGCGCGGCGCTTATAACGAATTGCATAGCAATGAGAACAGCAAGCATTACAACACCTGACATAACGATTATCGGCACGTAGCTACCGAGAATATCGTGACAAAGATTCATTACAGGAGCGGCTATCGCTATTCCCGCTGTACTCACCGACACAAAAATTCCTACAACCTTATCGTATGAGTGTCTGCCGCACAGGTCGGAGGCGAATATAGGAAGCATCACGGTGTCAAGCGGCATTGCAAATTGCAGGCACAGCACGTAGGCGATCGCTATGGCAAATCCAAGCTTGCTCGCATTCACCGAAGCAAAAAGCACCGTTGAAATAAAGGAAAATGATATGCAAGCCGTTGCAACCACACGAAGCCCGAGCTTGTCGTACATAAAGCCCGTCAAAAATTTTACAAGTGACAAAAGTATCGAGGTAAAGGACAAAATGCTCCGCACTGCCCCATAGTCTATCCCCACGTCCTTGAAGTGCATCGCAACGATGCCGTAGCTTCCCTGCTGAACGAAGCCTGTAAAGAATACGCAAACGAGAGCTACCCAAAAATAAGGCTTATGAGTGAGCACAAAAAAGGATAGTCCCTCCCAATCTCTGCCCCTCTGCGCCTTTTTGGCAACAGTCACCGCACCGTCTTGCTTTTTGTCTTTCAAAAATACGAGAAGTAACAAAAGCATAGCGGCAAAGATGATAGCCACCGTTTTGTATGCCGCACGGTAGCTGCCCGTGACGGTAGGGTCGATCATCGAGCCTACAAGCTCTATAGCAATAGCGCCTCCTATGCCGTTCGAGGCAAGGATCACACCCATTATCGTGCCCTTTCTCTCGGGGTGCCATATATTCACGACGTAGCCGACCATAGTCGTTGTTGTCCACGAAAAGCCGATTCCGAGAAAAGAGCCCGCAAGAAGTATGGTGGGAATATTCGTCGCATATCCGTACAAAAGCATTGAGGTAATAAGACACACAAAGCCCGCACAGATAAGCTTCTTTGCACCGAATTTTGCAATGAGCACACCAAAGAAGATATTTACTACCGACGTTGCCACGTATCTCATAGTATCGCCAAGGCTCACAAGGCTTCTCTCAACCTCAAGCTCCTTCGCGATCTCATCGGGAAAGAGCGATTTTGTAGAGCTACCGAAGCCGAGCGCCACCATTACCATAAGGCAGCAAAGAATGACTATGACCCATTTATATAACGGTTCGTTTTTCTTTTTTTCCATTTTTAATCTATCCACATAAGGTATCTGACCTTTTTATTACTTTGGCCTGTCTTGAACTTAAGTGAGCCTTCGTTTTTCAGTCTGTAGAGCACGTCGTATACGGCTCTTGCATACTCGAAAAGAGGCGCGTCGCCCGTAAAACACCCTCTCAAATTGTTGCGCGCAAATATCTCGAGGGCATCGAAATCAAGGGGAGCGTCGCACTTACCGCGCAAAAGACCGCAAAGTCTCTCATAAAAATCCTCGAAGCCCTTGGGGGTTATCTCACCGACAGGGGCACAGTTACTCATTTTCTCGTCGCTTACCTCAAAGCCGTCCTTTTTAATTATACAGGGACTCATTACGGGCAGGTCTACCGCTCTCTTTGCAAGCTCGTCATCAAATGCAAAGCGCGTCGAAGCAATACAAGTTCCATGCTCAGTGGTGAGTGCTACAGCGGGACGCGTTGTACGAAGAATATAAAAGCGGTCGGGGGTGTCTCTATGGAGCACTCCGAAAACGTTGTCAACGTACACGTCGGATGCCATTTTTGCCATCGCGGCGGTGATATTCATTCCCTCTTTTATGTTTCTGTGTACCATATTCATTCTGACCGACACACAACTGACAAAGCTTCCGTCGGCAAGATGCGGGAAGGTGCTTTCTTCAAGATATGCCCTGTCACGAAACTCATAGCCCTCTGCACAAAGTCTGTCGGTTACCCCTTGGATATACTCGCGGTATCTCGGAAACGTACCCGCAGTTCCGTTGGTCATAGCCGCCATAGAACCGTCATCAGTAAGGAACGGGTGTGCGAACGCCCACGTTTCTGGCGTTCCACCCGGACGAGTGTGCGCAATACCTATATTTCCGGGAAGATTCAGCGCATCTGTGGTCTTTATAAGAGTATCAACGTCGCCGACCACCTTGCGCATATATATCCTACCCTCGTGGAGCGTTGCAATTCCCGCGCTAATCCCACCGTCAAAGTGCTGCTGACGCTTTAGCATCTCAAGAAGTATCGGTGCGGCGCGGCGCTCGCCTACATATCCTGCTATGTTACACATAACGTCCTCCTGTTTTTTCTTTGATTTGATTATAGCATACAGCCTTGTCAAGTGCAACTAATAATAAAGAAAATTATTTTTTTTCGTACAATCAGAATATTTTATTATACTTTCCTTGCCTTTTTTCTTGGCGCGTGTTATAATCAAAGTGTAAAAATATTTGGAGGTTTATTATGGATAATAATATAGCATCAAAGAACCGTCTGCTTGCAGAGAAGGTCATAAAGGGACTTACATCAAGAAATATGACGGGATATTATGCCGAGACTAAAGAGGATGCACTCAAGAAGGCTCTTGAGATAATCCCCGAGGGCGCAACTGTCGGCTGGGGAGGCTCGGTGTCGGTAAACCAGATTGGACTTAAGGAAGCCGTAATAAACGGAAATTATAACGCACTCAACCGCGAGGCGTGCAAGACACCCGAGGAGAAGGAGAAGCTTCAGCGCGAGGTTTTCTTTGCAGATTACTTTCTTTCGAGCTCTAATGCCGTAACCGAGGACGGAATTCTTGTCAACATCGACGGAAATGCAAACCGCATTGCCGCCATCGCCTATGGACCTCAGCACGTCATTATGATAGTTGGAATAAACAAGATCGCCCCCGACGTTGATGCCGCCATCTCGCGTGCGAGAAGCATTGCGGCACCCGCCAATGCGCAAAGATTTCCCCTCTCTACCCCCTGCAAGAAGATGGGCGTATGCGCCGATTGCAAGGCAATAGATACTATCTGCTGTGAATTCCTCATCACCCGCTTCTCACGTCATACGGGAAGAATACACGTCATCCTCGTCGGCGAGGAGCTTGGATATTGATAAATAAATTCAAATTCCCATTTGTCGAATAGTTAGTTTGCGTTATTATGCGGACCGGCGTCCCCGACGGTCCGTTTTGTAAAATTCAAACACACCCATAAATCCCAATTTAACAAACAAAAGACCGTTGCAATCGCAACGGTCTTTTTATTTTATGCGAGTTTCTTTTCGAGTCTCTCTCTTATAGCGGTGATAAAGCCTGCGGTATTAACGGCGGTGGCGCTGAAGCCCTCGGACACAAGTCCTACGAGGTCCTTTGTCATAATGCCGTCGTTAAGAGTATCTATGCACGCCTCCTCAAGCTTGTTTGCAAAATCAACAAGCTCGTCAAGGCCGTCAAGCTCGCCGCGCTTTCTGAGCGCGCCCGACCAAGCGTAAATTGTCGCCATGGGGTTAGTCGACGTGTCCTCTCCCTTGAGGTAACGGTAGTAGTGACGTGTTACCGTGCCGTGAGCCGCCTCGTACTCGTACTTTCCGTCGGGGGAAACGAGCACCGAGGTCATCATAGCGAGCGAGCCGAATGCGGTGGAGACCATATCTGACATAACGTCGCCGTCATAGTTCTTACAAGCCCAGATATATCCGCCCTCGCTACGAATCACGCGTGCTACCGCATCGTCAATGAGGGTGTAGAAATACTCAATGCCGAGCTCCTCAAACTTTTCCTTATATTCCTTCTCATAGATGTCTTGGAATATGAGCTTGAAGGTCTGGTCATACTTCTTCGAAATTGTATCCTTTGTAGAGAACCAGAGATCCTGCTTTGTGTCTATCGCAAACTTGAAGCAGGAGTGAGCAAAGGAAATAATAGAAGAATCCTTATTGTACTGTCCCTGAAGCACACCACCGCACTCGAAATCGTAGATGGTCTCACGGAACTCGGTGCCGTCCTTGCCCGTAAACACAAGCTCTGCCTTGCCCTCACCCGTTACTCTGTGCTCGGTAGCCTTGTATACGTCGCCGTATGCGTGACGCGCGATGGTGATGGGCTTCTTCCAGTTTCTTACAACGGGCTTTATCGCGTCGATTATGATAGGCGCGCGGAAAACCGTACCGTCAAGAATTGCACGGATAGTGCCGTTTGGCGACTTCCACATTTCGGTGAGGTTATACTCCTCAACTCTCTGCTTGTTGGGCGTGATGGTAGCACACTTGACAGCAACCCCGTACTTCTGCGTCGCGTAAGCCGAGTCAAAGGTCACCTTATCCTTGGTGTTCTCACGCTCTACAAGTCCGAGATCGTAGTACTCGGTCTTAAGGTCAACGAAAGGAAGAAGGAGCTCGTCCTTTATCATCTTCCAAATTATTCTTGTCATTTCGTCGCCGTCCATCTCGACAAGCGGCGTGGTCATTTTGATTTTTTTCATAGTTCAATACCTCCGAACAGTTTGAAAAAATTTATTTTGGATGTTAGTTTATTAGTTTATAAATTGGGATTTGTCGAACTGTTTATTATTTGACGCAATGTTACTACAAAGGCTCCCTTGTGTAAAGGGAGCTGTCGCGATAGCGACTGAGGGATTGTTCACCTTAAATCTATATTTTACAATCCTTCCGTCACTC
>JAZQYP010000032.1:0-4309 GCA_045633625.1 Eubacteriales bacterium | reverse complement strand
GACTGAGGGATTGTTCACCTTAAATCTATATTTTACAATCCTTCCGTCACTCCGCTTTGCTTCGTGCCACCTCCCTTTACACAAGGGAGGCTAAAGGGTGATTTGCACTAAACAAACTCATCGACAAATCAAAATTTGAATAAAAAATGAGGTTGCGTAAAATAATTACTAAAATGTTCACATATTTATCATTATGAGGTCAAAATTGAATTGTATAATATTAAACAATCCAATTAGGACATCTATGCACATTTGACAGGAGGATATAAGATGATAACTATTACAGACATCAGTGCATCGGCAAAAAAATACGGTTCTGTGTATGAGACGTGGATGAGACCCGTTTGCAGAAAAGCGGGGATACCGCACACGGCACTCTGCATATTTATGTTTTTTGCAAACAATCCCCACAAAAACACGGCACAACAGCTTTGTGAGGAGCGTGGATATAAGCGTGCTATCGTTTCGATGCACGTAGATACACTCGTACAGAAGGGATTTCTCAAGCGTACCGCAGTTGAGGGCGACCGCAGAAAATGGGCTCTCGTGTGCACCGAAAAATCTCAATTTATCATAAAAGAGGCAAGAGATCTTCAAAAAAGCTTTAGCGACGCGATAACGGTCGGACTGACTCCTGACGATCTCGAAAAGGTTGAAAAATATTTCAATACCTTCAGAGATAATCTTGATGCTATGGGCAAAAAAATTTTTTAAGGGGGTCAGGTAAACAATGTTAAGATTAAAGGAAATTACAAAGGTATATTCGGCGGGAGACACAAGGGTAGAAGCGCTCAAGGGCGTGGATATCTCCTTCCGCTCAAACGAATTCGTGTCTATCCTCGGTCCTTCGGGCTGTGGAAAGACCACACTTCTCAATATAATCGGCGGTCTTGATAAATATACGAGCGGAGACCTTAAGATCGGCGGACGCTCGACCAAGGATTTCGGTGACAGAGATTGGGACACCTACAGAAACCACTCTATAGGCTTCGTTTTCCAGAGCTACAACCTCATTCCTCACCAGACGGTGCTCTCGAACGTAGAGCTTGCCCTTACTCTTTCGGGAGTTAAAAAGGCAGAGCGACGCCGTCGCGCCAAGGAGGCACTTGAGAAGGTCGGACTTGGTGATCAGCTCCGCAAGAAGCCGAGCGAGATGTCGGGCGGACAGATGCAAAGAGTCGCTATCGCCCGCGCGATAGTAAACGATCCCGATATCGTCCTTGCAGACGAGCCCACGGGTGCGCTTGATACCGAGACGGGTATTCAGGTAATGGAGATACTCAAAGAGATCTCAAAGGATCACCTTGTAATAATGGTAACGCATAACCCTGAGCTTGCCGAGACCTACTCAACGCGTATCATCCGTATGCTCGACGGCAGGATCCTCGGAGACTCAAAGCCTCTTGACGATAAGGAGCTTGAGGCAGAAAAGGCGCTTGAGAGACAAGCGACAGAGAACAAAAAGGCAAAGAAGGAAAGAAAGCCCTCGATGTCCTTTGCGACCTCCTTCGGTCTCTCTCTTAAGAATCTCGTTACAAAGAAGGGAAGGACGGCGCTCACCTCGTTTGCGGGCTCGATAGGAATTATCGGAATCGCACTTATTATGGCGGTCTCCGAGGGAACGACGGCGTATATAAATCACGTTCAGGAGACAACGCTCTCGGCATATCCCTTGACGCTTGAGTCGCAGACGATCGATATGTCGGCGCTTATGGAGAGCTTTATGTCGCAGGGAAGCAACGTCGAGCACGATACAGACGCGGTCTACAAGGATCCGATAATTGCAGAGATGGTCGATGCGCTCAGCAAGCTTGAGACGAGCGAGAACGACCTTAAGGCATTCAAGAGCTATATAGAAGAGGAGCTTACAAAAGAGGACTCGATGCTCAAGGAGGCACTCAGCGGAGTGCAGTATTCTTATTCGATCACTCCCATAGTTTACACGAAGAACGTTGACGGCGATATAATAAAGTCGGATATGGGCGAGCTTATGAGAGATATGCTTGGCGACTTTATGATAAAGATCAGCAACAGAGACGATGATGAGGAAGGCAGCGCAAGCGAGACTCCCACGATGAGCAGTACGATGATGAGCTCGATGATGGGCGTAAATCTCTGGCAAGAGCTTCTTCCCAATCTTGAGGCGGGCGACCCCGTGAGCGATATACTCAGAGATCAGTATGAGGTCGTGTACGGAACCTGGCCTAACAGTCACGATGAGGTCGTTCTTGTGCTCAATGAGAAGAACGAGCTTGACGATCTCACACTCTACGCGCTCGGACTTCTCTCGCGTGCCGAGATAGACGCGATAATTGACGCGGCGGCAAACGGAACGACGCTTGAGGCGGACGGCAGAAGCTGGAGCTACGAGGAAATATGCGGAATGACCTTCAAGACGGTCATCCCCGCCGACTGCTACAAAAAGGTTGGCGACGTTTACGTCGATATGAGCTCACAGCCCGCAATTATGGAAAAGCTTTACGAGGACGCACTCACGCTTCGCGTCGTAGGTATCATAAGACCCGATGCCGACAGCGAGACGGCAATGCTTTCGGGCTCGATAGGATACACGAATCTGCTTACCGAGTACGTCATAGAGGAATCAAAGAATTCCGAGGTCATTAAGGCTCAGATAGAGTCTCCCGACACCGACGTGCTTACAGGTCTGCCCTTCAAATCGGTGACTGAAAATATGAGCGACGCAGAGAAGCAGCTCGAATTCCTTGCGTACGTTGAGACGCTTGACACCGCACAGCTTGCAGAGCTCTTCGTTAAGGTACAGTGCCTGCTTGCCGAGGTCGACGGACTTGAGGCGGGTGTTGAGGCGGCGTTCGCGTCCCCCGAAATGCAGGATAAGGATGCACTCGTTGCTATGGTCAGCCAGAGCATCGCGGCTGAGATGGGGGCTGATCCCGCAGAGATCGCAGAGTACTTCGAGGAAATGACGCTTGAGAGCCTCAAGGAGCTTCTTCGCCCCGCAATTGAGGAGCAGGTAAGAGCCAATATAGCAATTCAGGTCGAGGCGGGTATTGCCGCACAGTTTGGAGCTATGGACTCTCCCGAGATGCGTGCAAACGCACTGAGCGCGTCGATAACCACCTATACGGCAGAGCAGTGCGCTATGTTCTACGATGAGCTTACCGTTTTCTCGGATATGAGCTACGAGCAGAATCTCAAATCTCTCGGTCACGTTGATATAGACTCGCCCGCGGCAATCAATCTTTTTGCCTCCACCTTCGAGAATAAGGACGTGATCGTTGAGGCGATATCAAGCTACAACGACTCGGTAGAGGAGGAGAAAAAGATCGCGTATACCGACTATCTCGGTATTATGATGTCCTCGATAACAACCATCATCAACGCAATAACCTACGTGCTTATAGCCTTCGTGTCGGTATCCCTTGTGGTATCCTCGATAATGATAGGCGTTATCACGCTCATCTCGGTACAGGAGAGAACCAAGGAGATAGGAATCCTCCGCGCTATCGGTGCGTCGAAGAGAAACGTGTCGAGCATGTTCAATGCCGAGACGGTGATAATAGGCTTTACCTCGGGACTTCTCGGTGTGCTTATCACATACTTCTTGTGCATACCGATAAATCTCATACTCCACTATTTCACGGGAATCGCAGTGCTCAACGCATTCCTTCCCATTCCGTCTGCAATAGCACTTGTTGTGATCAGCGTGGTGCTCACACTCATTGCGGGAATTATCCCCTCGAGAAGTGCTGCCAAGAAGGATCCCGTAGTGGCGCTCAGAACTGAATAATTTTAAGCGATATACAAATCTACAGAAAGGAAAGCAGTGTAATGAAGATCACAGACGTAAAGGTAAGAAAGCTCTACGACGAAGGACCTATGAAGGCAATTGTCTCGGTAACCTTCGACGATGCTCTTGCGCTTCACGATATTAAGGTTATAAGTGCAAGAGAAAAGACCTTTATAACGATGCCCAGTCGCAAGAATCCCGATGAGACCTATAGGGATATCGCACATCCGATAAATGCGGAATTCAGACGCATACTTGAGGAAGCAGTGCTTGCGGCTTACGAGGAAGCACTCGAGGCATCTCTTGTGACAGCAGAGGAATAATTGACGCATAAAAGGCGGGGATCTCCCCGCCTTTTAAATTTTGAATTGAATAAATTAAAATTACCCCGATAAATTGGGATTTATCGAACTGTTTAATGTTTGGCGCAATGTTACTACAAAGGCTCCCTTGTGTAAAGGGAGCTGTCGCGATAGCGACTGAGGGATTGTTCACCTTAAATCTATATTTTACAATCCTTCCGTCACTCCGCTTTGCTTC
>JAZQYP010000031.1:0-4152 GCA_045633625.1 Eubacteriales bacterium | reverse complement strand
ACTTTGTTCTTTTGCAGACCTACTCTATGTATGTAATGTTTTTTTGCGATCTTTCTTGACGTTACAAACACATAGAAGGGTATCAAAAACAGCTCATAGATCCCTGCGCACGTCGGTGCGCAGGTTTTGGCTCGGCTCGTGGCTTCCTTCTGCCACTCCCTCCCCAAAACTTCGACTACGCTCAGGATGACGCCCTAAAATAGGTACGGCAAAAAGTTGTGTGTTTTTTAATTGCCCATTCCGCCCAATTTTCCCGACACATTTGAGACCGAACGAGACGCAATGAGACCCGATGGGACTGTATGAGACTCTTTTTTGCTCTAAAATATACAAAAGAAAGCAAAAAGGAGGAATTTATGACAGAAAAAAGCAAAAAAAGCTTCGTTCTTTACGCAGATTTCGAGGGCGCGCTTATGCGTCTGTCAATGAAGGAGCGCGGAATGCTCTTTACGATGATATATTCGTACGTAAACAGAGGAGCTGTCGACGAAATCGACGTCACACCTATGGTTGATTTGTCTTTTGCGGTGATCCGCGCACAGCTTGACCGCGATCGCGAGAAATATGAGAAGGCTTGCGAGCGAAATGCCAAAAACGGAAGCAAGGGAGGACGTCCGAAGAAGGCAGAAAAAACCCAGTGGGTTTTTGAAAAACCCAAAAAACCCGATAGTGATAATGAAAATGAAAGTGATAATGATAATGCTATTGATAGTGATAATGACAATGAGCGCCACGCCGCACGTCGTTCGTTTGAGCCGAACGACTTCTTCGAAGCGGCGCTGAGGCGCACCTACGGTGAAAAAGAAAAAGAGAAAGGGAAAGAGAAAGAGAAAGAAAAGGATAAATAAAAACTCTCTGGGTCAAATTTTGCATACCGAAGGTATCTACCCCTCGGGGTAATTTGTCGGTCTGTTTATTTTGGCGCACATCTTACTATGAAGGCTCCCTCCGGGAGGGAGCTGGCGCCATAGGGGTTCCCCGAAACGAACAAGGTGAGTTTTGGGGGTTCCCGTAAGGCGACTGAAGGAGAAGGCGAAAACATAAAGTTTTCCAAGACTCCACGTTCACGCGAGCTCCTTCCGTCACTTCGCTGCGCTCCGTGACACCTCCCTCCCGGAGGGAGGCTTTGACAACACTCCTCCAAACAACAAACCGTTCGATAAAGTCCAATTTATATACCCTTCTTTTTATTTTCCTTCGGCGTTTTTTTGATTATTTGTTTTTCGGTATCAAAGCTAAAAGAGTCAAAAAAATGCGATAGCTCTTGCTTTTTCCCTCTGCAAAGAGACGCGTCAAGGCTTACGGAAAGCTCGTTTTCTTCCCTTTCTTCTGCCTCGATGTTCAACGTGTATCGGTACGCCTTAAAATAAAACCGCTTTTTGTCACTCGTATCATTATCATATTCCTCCCTTGCTCTCTCACACAGTGCCCCAAGAAAGAAGCTCAGCGAATTTGATACAAGCGTCAAAAGAAAGGAATTTATCGCGTCAAGCCCTTCCACCGAAGGATATCGCGCCGAAAAGGACGCCACCTCGACCCCATCAAAAAATATTCTTTTTTTCTCATCTTTATATTCTATCATAAAAAAGTGGGACCGCCGTGGCGGTCCCATTCCTCCCATAAGGCTACTAAATTATATAGCCGCGAGGGTTTCTTTATTAACTTATTCTTGAAAAATCGAGCGAGAAAAGCTCCTCGACCGCGCCCTTGAGCACAGGATAATCAAGCAGGTCGGGGCTCGTATCAAGAAGCGCCGCCGCATCGGCAAAGGCTTTTTTGAGCAGTCCCGTGTCATCGCAAAGCTCGGCAAGCCTGAAGCGCACGCCACCGCTCTGCCTTATATGCGAGTCGGCCGCACTCTTTACAAAGTCGCCGGGGCCACGCATCGTAAGGTCACGCTCGGCTATCTCGTAGCCGTTGTAGCATTCCTTCATTATCCTAAGTCTCTCGCCCGCCGTGTTATCCTTGCCCGCATCGTCAGACACGAGCACGCAGTAGGACTTTTTGGTGCCTCGTCCAACGCGTCCGCGAAGCTGATGAAGCTGTGAAAGACCAAATCGCTCCGAATTTTCAACTATCATAAGAGAGGCGTTCGGCACGTTGACACCGACCTCAATAACGGTAGTCGACACGAGAATATCTACCTCTCCGCGCGAGAACGCGAGCATAATTTTGTCCTTCTGCTCGGTCTTAAGCTTTCCGTGGATAAATTCGACGCGAAGCGCGGGAAAACGCTCCTTTAGCTCCTCGGCAAAGGATACTGCCGCCTTGAGCTGACGCCTCTTCTCTGCCACGTTGCCTGAGAAATCTATCTCACCGAGCGTAATATCGCTATATTCGTCCTCGTCGGTCTTCTCTATCGAGGGGCACACCACGTAGACCTGACCGCCCTCTGACACCTGCTTTTCGATAAAGCCGTTCAGCCTCTCGCGGTAGCTCTCGTCAACGCAAAAGGTATCGACTCGCTGTCTGCCCTTTGGCATCTCGTCGATGCGGGACACGTCAAGGTCACCGAAAACCGCGAGTGCGAGCGAGCGAGGTATCGGCGTTGCGCTCATAACAAGCACGTGCGTCATCTCGTTCTTCTCGGAAAGCAGGGCTCTTTGCGCCACGCCAAAGCGGTGCTGCTCGTCGGTCACGATAAGTCCGAGCGCCTCAAATCCAACTCCGTCCGAAAGGAGCGCGTGCGTTCCAACAACTATATCAATGCGCTCTCCCTCGCCTAAAAGTCCCTTGTGTATGCGCTTTTTCTGCGCCGCCGTAAGCGAGCCGCAGAGCAGCTCACAGCGAATGCCAAGGGGTGAAAAAAGCTCTGTGAGGTCCGAAAAATGCTGTCTTGCGAGTATCTCGGTGGGCGCCATAAGAGCCGCCTGCATACCGTTTTTGACCGCTATATACATAGCCGCCGCCGCGCATATCGTCTTTCCGCTTCCAACGTCACCGACGACAAGACGGCTCATCGCTGTCTCGCGCTTCATATCGGCGGCAATCTCGGCGCAAACGCGCTTCTGCGCGCCCGTCAGCTCATACTTAAAGTGCGCTAAAAGCGGGCTTACGTCGCCGTCGGGGCAAGGGGTTGCAAGTCGCTCTCTATTTCTTCTGCCCGAAAGTGAGACACCGAGCGCGAAGGTGAGAAATTCGTCGTATATGAGGCGCTTTTTCGCCGCCGCGAGAGCGACGTAGCTATCGGGAAAATGTATGTTTTTGAGTGCGTAGGAAAGCGTGCAGAGCTTGTTCTCGGCACGAAGGCTCTCGGGCAAAATATCGCGCACCGCGCCCTCTGCCGCAGTCTCGGCAACGGCGGTCTTCACGTCCTTCATTATCTGCTTGCGGCTGATGCCCTCGGTCAGCGAATACACGGGCATAAGGGATATCATTTCCTTATCCTCGACGTATTCCTCGTAGTCGGGCGAGGAAAGAAAATAATTCTTCCCCTTTTTCTCGACTGTGCCGTAGAATCTGAAATCCTTGCCAAGCTCAAAGATGCTCTTGAGGTAATTCTGATTGAAGAAGGTTATCTCGGCGCTTCCGCTGTCATCATACGCCTTGAATTTCAGAAGACTCATTCCGCGTCTGATATTATGAATGCGCGGCTCTGTTGCAACGGTGAGCAAAAGCGCGCTCTTGCCCGCATACGTCACCGCGTCAGAAAGCAGTCTTATATCGGCTCTGTCCTCGTATCCGCGCGGATAATGCATAAGAAGCTCGCCGATATTGGTGACCCCCATACGCGCGTATGCCTCTGCCTTGACCTTGCCGACGCCGCTTATTGCAGTTATCTTGGTGCTCGTATCAAACGCCATATTTCCACCTCCTGTCCTTATAAAAATATTATATACTTAAATTGCGATTCTGTCAACGCACAAAAACAAAAGTCTGCTGCCAAATTGGGATTTATGGGTGCGTTGTGTAGAGGGATAAATGATATTATTGTTCGTAGGGGGTGGGTCGGGTCTGCCCTCCCGCATATACAAATGCCTTCGTATCGATCCTTAAGAGTGTCATCCTGAGCGTAGTCGAAGTTTTGGGGAGGAAGTGGCAGAAGGAAGCCACGAGCCGAGCCAAAACCTGCGCACCGACGTGCGCAGGGATCTATGAGCTGTTTTTGATACCCTTCTATGTGTTTGTAACGTCAAGAAAGATCGCAAAAAA
>JAZQYP010000030.1:0-6216 GCA_045633625.1 Eubacteriales bacterium | reverse complement strand
TTAATACTACCGAAACCCTCTTACACAATTTCGAAAAATCACCCGACAGACATTGAAATCTGTCGGGGTTAATTATTTGTTTACTGCAGATTAAATAAGGTAATTTATGATTTCTCCGTTAAGAACCTCACCATTTATATGTGTTGGACTTTTTTATTAATGCCCTTTTATCATTTTATCAAGTGCGTTGGCAATGAAATAATATATCGGAACGGTGACGAACACTAACCAAGAGGGGTGCCAACATCCGAAATAGCAGCCGCACACAAGATAAATAACCGCAGTTAAAACAGGATAAGAGAACTCAGAAAAGCTCCTTTTATAAATAGCCTCAACAAGCGAATAGTATACTGGAACGGTAACAAAAATTATCCACGATGGATGCCATCCGCCCAAAACGTTGAAAAATCCAAAGCACAGATATGCTATCGCGCAGATTATGGGATATGGCATCGCAAGCCAGAATTTCGGTCCCTTTCTTTTCTTGACCTTTATGTGAAGATGCTTGTCCTCACCAACGTCTCCCTTACCCATAAAAACGATTTTATAATCATCGTCGTCATCGGCATCTTCATCATCCTCGTCGTCTTCATCATCAGAATTAACGGTTATTCCGCTTAAATTTATTTTTACAGTCTTTCCGTCATTCTTTTCGACAAGAATTCCCATATGACCTATTTTCACCTTGTTCTCATCGTCATCAACGGCAATAAAAACGTTCTCAGATGAGTCGCCTTCTTCTGTGCTCTCTTCCTCGGATTTTACCTTCTTAGACGTATCCTCACCGGCAGATTCTTCTTTATTATCTTCTTTTTGTCCAAAAATAAGCTCGTCAAGGGAAAGGTCATAAATTTTAGCAAGAGCTATGAGATTATCTGTGTCGGGAGAAGCTTCGCTTCTCTCCCATTTTGACACTGCCTGACGCGACACGCCAAGCTTCTCTGCAAGCTCCTCTTGGGAAAGCTTATGTTTTTTTCTTAATTCATATAATCTGTTAGCAGTTTCAATAGTCATGCTGAAAATTCCTTTCACTTATTTTTCTAGTTCAAGTATATCAGAAAATACCCCGTTTAACCATACATTTTGGCTTTCAATTCGCGCAACCTTTGGTTGCATTTCCCGTTATATAGCGGATTTCTTAAGATTTCAGGAACAAGGAGAGCTCTGTCTCATAATATACCGCGTGTCACTTACTTTTTCGTCAATTACAAATCCAATTCGCTCGTAAAGTGCGATAGCGCGGGTGTTTTTTCTGAAAACGTAGAAAAATATAGGCTTATCCGCCCTCTCGATGCAGCTCTTCAGCACCGCGCTGCCTATCCCCTGTCCTCTGTATTCGGGCAGAATATACAGATCATCAAGCTCGACCTCATTATCGCTCTCGCTCACACGGATATAGCCCGCAAGCTTGCCGTCGCAAAGGATACGCGAATACTCATACAGCCTTTTCTCAAGCTTACGGCTCACCCACGCAAGCACCTCGTCATAGTCTATTGCCGACACGTCCTCGTAACTGTCGATAAGTGACTTATTTAAGCTGAATAAAACCTCAATATCCGCCGCCGTTGCTGCCTCATACGTTAAATTCATATATCACCATTTCTAAATAACGGGCGACAGTGTCGCCCGTTGTTTTATTTTTCAATCTCAATTTTTGCAACTCTTACAACAAGGTGTCTTCCGTAAAAATACGGGAGAGTCTCAAGGTGTATCTTTCCTTCCTCAACCGAGAAATTCACGTCGCTGCCATTGTCCATCCAAATTGCTGAGACGATCCTCTCGCCCTCAGGCAAGGAAAATACGTCAACGTACTGCGCCTCTCTGTTAGCACGCCACACGTTCGGGTTGCCCGACATTCCAACGTCGTGACAGAAAAGGTAATAGGTATTTCCCTTTTTTAGAAGGAAATCTTTCTCCTTATTCTCAACCTCAACACCCGAAGGACGAGGCTCTCTTATCGCCTCACCGTAAACGTCGACCCACTTTCCGATTATCTCGTAGTAGGCTTTGTCGATATTTGAAACGTAGCCGTTTGCCATAGGTCCTACGTTGATAAGAAGATTTGCGCCGTACCGTCTGCAAAGGCATATCGTCTCAATGATCTGAGCAGGCGACTTAAAGCAGCAGTCATCCTTTGAATATCCCCAATGCGCGCCGAATATCTCCGCCATCTCAGATGCGCGGTATTTGTCGGTATCCTGATTTATAGCAAAGGGACGGGTGCGCTCAAAGGTGACGCTATCGATCTCGGGATGCTGTGCAACTCCGACCTGCGAAAGACCTGTATTATTGATTATCATCGCTTCGGGCTGAAGCCTTCTTATGAGCCCGTAAAGCTCGTCAAGCTCCCAATCGGCATCCTTTTTGTCCCATATACCGTCAAATTCGATGCCACCGATCTTGCCGTAGTTCTTGCAAAGAAGCTCAACGCTGTCACGCAAATATTTAAGATATTCGGGGAAATTATTTTGATAAAGAGGCGTATGCCAATCAAGTGCCGTATGATAAAAGCAAGGGAGTATTCCCTCCTCATTGCAGGCATCAACGAATTCGCGCACAAGGTCACGTCCTATATAGTGCGGAGCATCGTAATCGTTAAGGCCACAAGTATCGTAAAGCGAATATCCATCGTGGTGACGGGTAGTAAGCGTGATGTAACCGCAACCGCCTCTCTTGGCAACCGCAACGAGCTCCCTTGCCCAATCGGGCTCAGGACAAAATGATTTTGCCAGCTCTTCATACTCTTCGGGCGTTATCTTTTGCTGGTACATCGCCCACTCGCCCTCGCCAATGGAGCTGTATACTCCAAAATGGGCGTACATTCCGATGCCTAAATTTTCGAAATCTCTGATATACTTGTGAACTACCATAAGCACCTCGGTTTATTTTATAATTTCTCTTAAAAATTTGTTTCTTACAAATATACTGTGAAGCACGGTAGCGCTTATCACACCAAAAACTGCCTGCACGATATTGGGCACAACGCTCACAAGCGCACCCGCAAAGCCATAACCAAGAAAAATTGCTTCAACAAGATAGTATCCCGCTACCATAACGGTGCCCGATATAACACCAGAGAGGACAATAGATACAAGGCTTCTCTTCCCCACAACTCTCACCATAAGCCACGCGAGAAGCGCCATAAGACCCTTTATTATAAAGGTAGGCAGTATGTAAGTAGAATATCCGCCGATAAGGTCGGAGAGTGCCGAGCCGAGAGCGGCAGAAAGCGATCCGAAAACGGGACCGAGCAACCAACCCGAAAGCAATACTATACTGTCTCCAAGATGGACGTATCCACCCGTGGGCGTCGGTATTTTTATTACAAAGGTGGCGCAAAAGGTGAGCGCGGCAAAAAGTGCCGAAATAATAATTTTTCTTAATCTATCATGCATTTTATTTAATCTCCTCGATATTGTAAGGCGTTGACTGATATACGAAGTAGTTGAGCCAGTTGGAGTAAAGAAGATTTGCGCAAGAGCGCCACTTTACTATAGGCTCCTTAGTGTCATCATCCCCGGGGAAATAATTTTTCGGTATCTCAATAGGAAGTCCCGCGTTTTTGTCGCGCAAATACTCGTTTTTGAGGGTATCTGCATCGTATTCCGAGTGACCTGTTACAAAGATCTGTCTTCCCTTCTCGGTTGCCACGACGAAAACGCCTGCCTCCTCCGAGCTTGAGAGAATTTTGAGTCCCTTCACCGCCTCTATATCCTCACGGTAGCACGTGGTGTGTCTTGAATGCGGCACAACGAAGGTATCGTCAAATCCACGGAACAAAATAGAGCGCTTGTAGTCCACCTTATGCTCGAAAACTCCGAAAAGCTTCTTGTCAAGGCCGTGCTTCTTCACACCGTAATGATAGTAAAGTCCCGCCTGAGCTCCCCAACAAATGTGGAAGGTGCTCGTCACGTGCGTCTTGCTCCACTCCATTATCTCGCAAAGCTCATCCCAATATTCGACCTCCTCAAATTCGAGGTGCTCGACAGGCGCGCCCGTGATTATCATTCCGTCATATTTTTTGTGCTTTACCTCGTCAAAGGTCTTGTAAAATGCAAGCATATGCTCCTCAGACGTATGGCTCGACTTATGTGTTGCCGTCTGAAGCAGCTCAAGCTCCACCTGAAGAGGCGTATTTCCGATAACTCGTGCGATCTGTGTCTCGGTAAATATCTTCTGCGGCATAAGATTAAGCATAAGGATCTTAAGCGGACGAATATCCTGAGTCATAGCTCGAGTTTCGGTCATTACGAATATATTTTCATTAAGTAACACCTGCGTTGCAGGCAAAAGATTTGGTATTTTGATTGGCATATAATGCCTCCTAATTTTATTTTACTGCTTCAAGCGCCTGTGCTATATCGGCAATAAGGTCATCAGCGCTCTCGATTCCGCAAGAGAATCTTACAAGATCGGGGCCAACTCCTGCCGCAACAAGCTCATCGTCGGTCATCTGTCTGTGCGTTGCACTTGCGGGATGCAAGCAGCAGCTTCTCGCATCGGCAACGTGTGTCTCGATTGCCGCGATCTTAAGACCCTTCATAAATGCCTCGGCAGCGGCTCTTCCGCCCTTAACACCGAAGCTTACAACGCCACAGGTACCGTTGGGCATATATTTTTTAGCAAGATCATAGTATTTGTCGCCCTCAAGTCCGGGATAGGTTACCCAAGCGATCTTTTCGTGAGATTTGAGGAAGGTTGCAACTGCAAGACCGTTCTCGCAATGGCGAGCCATTCTTACGTGAAGGCTCTCAAGTCCGAGATTGAGAAGGAATGCATTCTGAGGTGCCTGAATAGCACCGAAATCACGCATAAGCTGAGCGGTAGCCTTTGTTATAAAGGCACCCTCAAGACCGAAACGCTCGGTATAGGTCACTCCGTGGTAGCTTGCGTCGGGTGTGCAAAGTCCCGGGAACTTCTCGGGATACTTTGTCCAGTCAAACTTACCGCTGTCGACGATGCAACCGCCAACTGCCGCGCCGTGTCCGTCCATATACTTAGTGGTAGAGTGTGTAACTATATCACAGCCCCACTCAAAAGGACGGCAATTTACGGGTGTTGCAAAGGTGTTATCAATGATAAGCGGTACACCGTTCTCGTGCGCGACCTTCGCAAAAAGCTCAATATCAAGCACTGTAAGCGCAGGATTTGCAATGGTCTCACCGAAAACTGCCTTTGTGTTGGGTCTCATTGCCGCACGAAGCTCATCCTCGGTGCAATCGGGAGAAACAAAGGTAAAGTCGATACCCATTTTCTTCATCGTAACCGAGAAAAGATTGAACGTGCCGCCATATATAGAAGATGATGATACTATGTGGTCACCGCAGCTCGCAATATTGAATATTGCAAAGAAATTTGCCGCCTGACCGGACGAGGTAAGCATAGCCGCAGTACCGCCCTCAAGCTCGCAGATCTTTGCCGCAACACTGTCATTGGTGGGATTCTGAAGACGTGTATAGAAATAACCCGACGCCTCAAGGTCAAAGAGCTTGCCCATATCCTCGCTCGTAGCATACTTGAAGGTAGTGCTCTGGATTATCGGGATCTGACGGGGCTCACCATTTCCGGGAGTATAACCGCCCTGCACACATTTTGTCTCTATTTTATAATTTGACATAATAGCACCTCATAGTTTAATTTTGAATTACATATTAGTATATCATAAATTTTAAATGCTTTCAAGGGCATATAAAAAATTTATACCTATATAAACAAAAAAACGCACTTTTTAGTGCGTTCTTTTTCTATGACCATTGAAAACCGAATAAAGTATGTGTTTGTTGATAGAAGAAACTCAAGTAATTGTGTAAACTTGAACCTAAGTAGTTCAAGCCCTCGGTCTATTAGTATCGGTCAGCTGAACACATTACTGTGCTTACACCTCCGACCTATCAAACTCGTAGTCTACAAGTGACCTTACTCTTTCGAGGGGATATCTAATCTTGAGGCTAGTTTCACGCTTAGATGCTTTCAGCGTTTATCTAAACCGTACACGGCTACCCAGCTGTGCTCCTGGCGGAACAACTGGTGCACCAGAGGTACGTCCGTCCCGGTCCTCTCGTACTAAGGACAGACCCTCTCAAATATCCTACGCCCACGACAGATAGGGACCGAACTGTCTCACGACGTTCTGAACCCAGCTCGCGTACCACTTTAATCGGCGGACAGCCGAACCCTTGGGACCTTCTCCAAGCCCCAGGATGTGATGAGCCGACA
>JAZQYP010000029.1:0-5896 GCA_045633625.1 Eubacteriales bacterium | reverse complement strand
ACAGTGATATTCTATTCGCCTCTAAATTACAACGCACGAAGTGCATATCACGTGGCTCTGCCACATATCACTGCGTAGCAATATAACTCGCCGCAGGCGAATAGAGTTGCGTCACATAGTGACGCATAAATCCCAATTTGTCATTTTATTTACTTTGCATAAATGCAACTTTAGCCTTCTCCGAGGAGAAGGCTATTACTTGCTATATAATCATTCTTTACCAAAAAGCTCGAGTGCTCCGCGAGCGGCATTCTGCTCTGCCTCGCGCTTGGTCTTGCCGACACCCTTGCCTATCACGTTTGAATTGAGTCTTGCCTCGACAGTAAAGGTCTTCTTGTGGTCGGGGCCTTCCTCTCCCACCGTGACGTACTCAAGATAGTCGCCCTCAGCCTGCTGTATGAGCTGCTGAAGCTCGGTCTTGTAGTCGCGGTGAAGTCCTGTGTTGTCTATCTTTTCTATCTCCGAGACGATAAAGGGCATAAGAAATTTCTTGACCGCTGCCTTGCCCTCACCCTTCGCATCAAGATAGATTGCCGCCAGAAGTGCCTCAAAGGCGTTCTCAAGATTTGACTGACGGTTTCTGCCGTCATTCTTTTCCTCGCCCACGCCAAGATACAAATACTCGCCAAGCTCTATCTCGCGCGCATACGATGCGAGTGCGCTCGACTGCACAAGTGCCGCGCGAAGCTTTGTAAGCTCACCCTCGGGGCGTCTTGCATAGTGCTCGAAAAGGTATTCGCTGACAATTATTGAGAGCACGGAATCTCCAAGAAATTCAAGTCTCTCGTTGCACTCTGCGTATTTTTTCTTCGCTCTCATCTCGTTAGCGTAGGACGAGTGGGTAAGTGCGGTATTCAATATATTTATGTCGGAAAATCTATAGCCTATTTTTCCTTCAAGCTGTTCGTAATTTCTCGGCACAATATCACCTCTTAAAATTCATTTTACTCTGTTACTTCTTCTGCCTTTTTCTTTGCAAAAAGCTCGTTTGCGCGCTCGGTAAGGCTCTCTATCATTCCGGTGCGGGCGTATGCCGCCGCCTGACGAATTGCGTTCTTGAACGCCTTTGCGTTCGACGAGCCGTGCGCCTTGATGACGGGTGCCGTGACACCGAGAATAGGCGCGCCGCCGTGCTCTGACGAGTCAAAATTCTTCTTTACCGAATCAAGATTTTTTCTTACGAAAAGATATGCTATCATCGTACCCACGTTCTTCTTAAAAAGAGACGTGAGCGTTGTTTTCATAAGCTTGCCCATGCCCTCCATCGTCTTGAGAAGCACGTTGCCCGTAAAGCCGTCGGTAACAAGCACGTCGCAGGCGTTCTGCGGCAGACGGTTACCCTCAATATTGCCGACGAAATTTATCTCCTCGGAGCTCTTAAACAGCTTGTGCGTCTCTAGCTCAAGCTCAGTACCCTTCGATTCCTCCGAGCCGTTGTTGAGAAGTCCCACACGGGGATTCTCGACTCCGTAGAGCTTCTTCATATACTCGCCGCCCATAACGGCAAACTGAAGGAGCTGATCGGGCGTCACGACAAGATTCGCGCCCGAATCAAGAAGCAAAACGGGGGACGTCATAGGAAGCACCGTCGCGATCGCAGGGCGGTTTACACCCTTTATTTTTCTAACGATAAGAGTCGCACCCGTAAAGAGCGCGCCTGTATTTCCCGCACTGACGAAGGCGTCTCCCTTACCCTCCTTGAGCATCTTAAGACCGATACTCATAGAAGAATCTGCCTTTGCGCGATTGACGCAAAGGGGATTGTCGCACATCTCGATAACGACGTCGGTGTGGACTATCTCGACCTTATCCTCGCTCACCTTATTCTCGGCAAGCGCCGCCTTGATCTCGGTGCTATCGCCAACAAGTGTCAGCTCTATTCCTTCATATTCGCGAAGCGCGTCGCATGCACCCCTCACAAGCTCTCGTGCGCCCTTGTCGCTTCCCATTACGTCTGCTATAATTCTCATAAATTCACCTTAAATAGAATATTTTTCCTTAGCTGTGGCGATCTCCTCAAGCGCGCGCGCCGAGACCACCTCATACTTTGCTATCTTGCCGCCTTTGACCTTATAACCGAGAGGCTCGACAATGCCGAAATTGGCGTTCATAGGCACGAATTTACCCGTTCCGCCACCACTTACGTAGCTCGACATAGCGCCGATCATAGTTCTTTGTGAGAACTCTACGTCAGCTATGCCCTGCGCCTGACGAGCCGCATTCATTCCCGCCAAGAAGCCCGATGCCGCCGACTCGATATAGCCCTCAACACCCGTCATCTGTCCTGCGAAGAAAACGTTCGGACGGTTTATGAGTCTGTACGACCTATCAAGAAGCCCCGGGGAGTTAAGATAGGTATTTCTGTGCATAATTCCGTAGCGCAAAAATTCTGCATTTTCAAGTCCGGGTATCATACGGAACACCCTTCTCTGCTCACCGAAGGTGAGGTGCGTCTGGAAGCCGACAAGGTTATACATAGTACCGTCGGCATTCTCGCGGCGAAGCTGAACTACGGCATACGACTCCTCACCCGTACGCTTGTCCACAAGCCCCACGGGCTTAAGAGGTCCGTAGCGGAGCGTCTCATAGCCGCGCTTTGCCATTACCTCGACGGGCATACAGCCCTCGAAAACGACTATTTTTTCTTGTTCCTTTTTATCGAATTCCTTGAGCTCTGCCTCCTCGGCAGTAGTCAGCGCTTCCCAGAATGCATCGTACTGCTCCTTTGTCATAGGGCAGTTTATATAGTCGGCGTCGCCCTTGTCATATCTTGACGCAAAGAACGCCACGTCCATATTTATCGAGTCAAAATCAACTATCGGTGCCGCCGCGTCGAAGAAATGAAGCGAGCCGCAGCCGAGTCCCTTCTGAATATACTCTGCCATCGGCTCCGAGGTAAGAGGACCCGTGGCTATTACCGATATCTCGCCCTCGTCAAGAGAGTCCGCCTCACACTCGATGACCTCAATATCGGGGCAATTTCTTATTTTACTCGTGATGTATGCCGAAAACAGATCTCTGTCAACGGCGAGAGCCGAGCCCGCGGGAACACGCGTGGCATCAGCCGCCTCCATAATAAGCGAGGACATTCTGCGGAGCTCCTCCTTTAAGAGTCCCACCGCATTCGTCACGCTATCGGAGCGCAAGGAGTTCGAGCAAACAAGCTCGGCAAAGCCATCGTGGTGATGGGCGGGGGTGTATTTTTTCGGCTTCATCTCAAAAAGACGGACCCTCACTCCCGCACGCACCGCCTGCCACGCCGCCTCACAGCCCGCAAGTCCTGCGCCGTATACGTTTATAGTTTGTTTCATTGTGTTAGGTTTTAATTCGAGAGAACTTTTCATAAAAAGTTCTCTCTAGCTCTTTCAAAAACTTTTATTCCTCTACGGATTTCTTGAATCCGCAGGACTTGTTATGGCAAACGAGCATATCCTGACCCTTCTTGCGGAAGAGTATCTCACCGCACTCGGGGCACTTCTCGTTCACGGGCATATCCCACGACGAGAAGTCGCAGGTAGGATATTTCTCACAGCTATAGAAAACGGTCTTATTTCTGCCGTTCTTCATAACGACCTTCGAGCCGCACTTGGGGCAAGGAACGCCGATGTCCTTGGTTTTCTGCTTGGTGAAATCACACTTGGGATACTGACTGCACGCGAAGAATGAGCCGTATCTACCCGTTCTCTGAACCATATCGGCACCGCACTTCTCGCACTTGAAATCTGCAACCACGGGAGCCTTCTTTTCGGGCACTTCCTCCTTCTCCTCTGCCTTTTCGGGAGAGACGAGGGGCTTTGTGTTCTTGCACTGAGGATAGTTGGGGCAAGCCGCGAACTTTCCGAAGCGTCCGTTCTTGACTACCATCACGGCACCGCACTTGTCGCAGATAATATTGGTCTCTTCCGCGGGGATCTCAAGCCCTGCATCCTTCGCCTTCTCGTTTGCGGCAGTGAGCTCCTTCTCAAAATCTGCCCAGAAATCAGCGAGGATATCGTTTACCATCTTCTTGCCATCCTCAACAGAATCAAGGTCCTTTTCCATCTCAGCGGTAAACTTGTAGTCAACTACGTCAGGGAAGCTCTCAAGCATAAGCTTGTTTGTCACCTCGCCAATAGGCGTGGGAACGAGCGCCTTACCCTCGCGCTTGACGTAATTTCTTGTGATTATAGTAGAAATGATAGTGGTGTAGGTGCTGGGACGTCCTATTCCCTTTTCCTCAAGGAACTTGACAAGGGACGCGTCGTTATATCTTGCAGGAGGCTCTGTAAAGTGCTTTGCAGGGCTTATCTCGTTCATCAAAAGCTTCTGGTTTTCCTTGATGTCGGGAAGCTTTATATCCTTCTGCTCGGTGGGCTCGTCGGCATTTCTTACCGAATCGTCACCGCTCTCCTCATATACTGCCATATAGCCGGGGAACTCAACCGAATATCCGCCTGTACGGAATATATATCCCGCGGACTCAAACTCTGCGTTTACAGTAGCGAGGGTCGCCGACTCCATCTGGCTTGCGATAAATCTCTCCCAGATGAGCTTGTAGAGCTTGTACTGATCTGTCGTTACGTATTTCTTTATCATAGCGGGCTCGATCTCGACTCTCGAGGGTCTTATTGCCTCGTGAGCGTCCTGCGCGCCCTTCTTTGCCTTGTAAACTCTGGGGGTCGCGGGGTTATAGCTGTCGCCGAACTTCTCTGCGATATATGCTCTTGCCGCCTCCTGTGCGCCCGCGGAGATGCGGAGCGAGTCGGTACGCATGTAGGTGATAAGACCCTGCACGCCGCCGTTCTGCGAGCCGATGTTGATTCCTTCGTAAAGCTCCTGCGCGATACGCATTATTCTCTGCGACTGGAAGCCGAGCTTTCTTGCCGCCTCCTGCTGCATCGTGGAGGTCGTGAAGGGAGGAACGGGAGCTTTCTTTCTCTTTGCTCTCTTTATTGATCTTACGGAAAATTCAGAGTCCTTGACTGCGTTCACAACGCGGAGTGCGTCCTCCTCGCAGGTAAGCTTCATCTTTCCGTTCTCATTACCGAAGAAATGAGCGACAAAGCCCTTCTTTCCGTCGGGCGAGAGCTCTGTATCGATCGTCCAGTACTCAACGGGAGTGAAGTTTCTTATCTCCTCCTCACGCTCAACGATAATTCTCGTAGCAACCGACTGAACGCGTCCTGCCGACAGACCGCTCTTTACGTTCTTCCAAAGGAAGGGCGAGAGCTTGTAGCCAACTATTCTGTCAAGGATTCTGCGCGCCTGCTGTGCGTTAACAAGATTCATATCTATCTCGCGAGGCTCCTTTATTGCCGCGCGGACTGCCGACTTCGTTATCTCGTTGAAGCTGACTCGAAGAGTCTTCTCTACGGGAATACCGAGCGCTACCGCGAGGTGCCAAGAAATTGCCTCTCCCTCACGGTCAGGGTCGGTTGCAAGGAAGACCTTGCTTGCCGCCTTTGCCTCCTTCTTTATGTCCTTGATAAGGTCGCCCT
This sequence comes from Eubacteriales bacterium, assembly GCA_045633625.1. Classification (GTDB taxonomy): domain Bacteria; phylum Bacillota; class Clostridia; order Oscillospirales; family CAG-272; genus HGM12713. The sequence goes on along the minus strand of JAZQYP010000029.1, from coordinate 419 downwards.
TACCGCGAATGTTTATATAGTGAGGCTCAAAATCGTTCTCGATATCAACGCCAAGTGTGCTCTTGGGGAGGTCACGAACGTGACCCTTTGATGCGATGACCTTATAATTAGAGCCAAGATAGCCTTTTATGGTAGACGCCTTGGAGGGCGACTCCACGATAACCAGATTTGCCATTTGTGTTTCCTTTCGTGTTCGTGTGTATATTATATGTTTTTTTACTGAATAAATTGATTTCAAATTTTGCATACCGAAGGTATCTACCCCTTGGGGTAATTTATCGGGGAGTTATATGCCGTGCTTGCACGGCGTGATATTGCTCACTGCGTTCGCAGTTATATTGTTCGCAACGCTCACAGTGATATTCTATTCGCCTCTAAATTACAACGCACGAAGTGCATATCACGTGGCTCTGCCACAT
>JAZQYP010000028.1:0-3450 GCA_045633625.1 Eubacteriales bacterium | reverse complement strand
CTTAAAAGAAAGGCTTCTCGAGCTCTCCAAAGAACTTTTGGGATATGGGAATAGCTCCCGCAGGCCTTGCTCCGCCCTCCGTGCTCACCACGGCCATAGTTGAAATGTTGTTCTCAAAAACCCCTTGTTTAAGGTTTTTTGCCGAGCTTTTTGCAAAAAGCTCGCCGCCAGAGGCACGCGTCCTCCCCGACAAATCAAAATTTGAAATTGTTTTTTATATCAACCGAGCGGTGAGGTGCAAAAAAAGGAGCGACTCGTCGCTCCTTTTTTTAAGCCTTGGGCTTTATTTTCTTGATTGCTGTATTTTTCTCTGTCCCTTCCTTCTTCTGCAGCATGCCCTTTGCCGTCTCAGAGAAGAGAAGCTTTATATATTTGAGTGCCGTCGAGCGTGTTCCCGCGTCGAGTCCCGACCACATTCTTATGAGCTTTGTCTTGTCGGTGTTGAGGTCGGTAAGGGTTTTCGCGCCCTGTGAGCTCATCGACTCGTAGAGCTTTTCCACAAATGCCTCGCGTTCCTCGGGGGGCATCTCGGAGAGCCATGTCTTTATAGTTCTGTCTATGAGCTTCGATTCCTTCGTGACGGTGTCGAGGTGAATGAAATTCGGCCCCATTACCTCCCACGAGAAGCTGTCGTGCTGGAAAATTCCCGACTGATTGCTCTTTATGACGTCGTATCTTTCCTCGTGCTCAAGAAGCATTCCGACCACCGCCGTCTGCGGAAGAATGGTGCGAATTTTTGAGCGCACCGAGTCGTAGTCAAGGCTATCCATAAATTCACGGCTGAAGCCAGGGCCGTCGTGGTTGTACGCCTCGATTACGCGTGCCTTCGTTTCCTCGTTGCTCTTTGCAAAGGCGTAAACTGCAAGGTTTCCGCCCTTTGAGTGACCACCGACGTATATGTGCCTCTCGGCTCTCGTTGCCGCCGCGGCTTCAAGATATGAGACTGCCTCGGTCTGTGCGGGAACGGGGTGCATAAAGCTCATATTAAAGTTTTCCTTCCAACCGATGATGGTGTCGTCGGTGCCTCTGTAGGCGACGAACATCATATCCTCGCGAAGCAAGAAGGTGGTCGCCGAGAACTGCATTTGTCTGTCGTCTGAGACGATATTTACGTGTCCGCAAAGGCGGATTCGCGAGAATCTCTTGGAATTTGCCGCCGCCGACATAAGCGCGATTATCTCGGCGGGAACTATCGCACCAAGATAAGCCTTCTCTCCTGCGTGACGGCGCAGATAGGCTCTTGCGGCAGACGCGAGAAGAATGGGCTTATTAAAGGAGTGCGAAACGATAGTTTCAAAATCAACGTAGCATATCTGCGACAGGATAAGCGAATCGACCTCTGAGAAGGGTGCTTCCGAGAAGGTAAGGTCGCCTCTCCAGTTGATGTAGTCGAGCATATTTGCCATTACAAAACCTCTTATATCTGTTTATGTACGCTTTTATATTCGTCGTAGTACCTGTAATAGTGGCAGTTTTTTGTCTGCCCTGCGACGAAGCGGACCATTTCGTCCTCGTCAAGACCTACGTTGCATACGTAGGCATCGGCATCCTCGTCGTAATCGTAAAACTCACAGCTCTCACAGCTCTGAGCCATCTTTTTTCTGCCTGTAATACCCTTTTTATCCTCTGCCATTTGACTCTCCCATGTTTTTGAGCTTATCAATAAAATTCTGAAGGATTATCTGCGCCGAGAGGGCGTCGATGACCTCTTTTCTCTTCTGTCCGCGTGTGTTCGTTTCGTTTAAGAAGCGAGTGGCGGTCATAGTGGTCATTCGCTCGTCAAAAAGGAGGACGGGAATACTCTCTCCAAGCCTCTCTTCAAGCAACCACGCAAATTTGCGGTAGCGAGCGGCGCGAAATCCCTCGCTTCCGTCCATATTTACGGGAAGTCCTACCACCACGGCGCACACACTGCGCTCGCGGGTGATCTTTGCCACCTCGTCGGCAGTCTTTTCGATTCCGCCAACGGAAATGACGCCAATAGCCGTTGCAATAGTCCTTGACGGGTCGCAAACGGCAAGACCTGTGCGCTTGTCACCGAAATCGATGCCGAGAAGGGCACCCTTTATATTAAAAAGTCTTTCCATTTATTTTTTCTCCATTAGCCTTTTTGCTTCGTTTTTGAGAGTTTCTCTTGAATTTTTTTCGGGAGCTTCAGTCACAAGCTCAAAAAGAGCCAAGAGAAGCTCGCCAATTTCCTTGCCGCTCGCGCCAAGTGCTATAAGGTCTTTGCCGTCAAGTGCAAGGTCGCTTATCCTTTTGCAAAAGCTTTCGCTTTGAGTGTCAAAAAGCAGGGAAGTGACGTCCTCCTCACCAAGAAGTGCGCGTATTTTTGCCGCAGTTTTCGATAGGTCGCCAAAGCGGACTATAAATTTTCGCGCGTCGGCTTTCGTGCGGGGAAGAGGGGTATCCTTTGAGGATATTATTGTAAGAGTATCGTCGACAAGCGCGTTTGAGAGCTTGAGATCACGAAGGATTTTTCTTGCGGTCTGTGTGTCGCTCTCGAAAAGCAGAGCGCCAAGGCGCGCCGCGGGAGTGTTATCCACATCGGGCAAAGCGTTGATAAGCTTAATGCTCGGCGTGTAATTGCCAAACAAAAATTTACCTATGTCAAGCGAGAGAAGTCGTGTCAGTGCCTTTTTTGCGTGAGGTGACGTGATAAGCTTTATGAGCTCGGTTGCGCGTCGTTCGACAGATACCGCCGAGAGTCCCTCGCGGCAGTCGCGAAGCGCGTCCTCCGTGTTCTTTTCAATAAAAAAACCAAGCTGCGCCTCAAAGCGCAAAGCGCGAAGTATTCTCAACGCGTCCTCACGCATTCTTCTGTGTGGGTCACCGACGGCGCGGATGATTTTTGCGTCAAGGTCGGCTCTGCCGCCGTACAAGTCGACAAGACCGCGCTCGGTGTTATATGCCATCGCGTTTACGGTAAAATCGCGGCGTGCGAGGTCTTCCTCAAGTGAGCGCGTGAAGCTTACGCTATCGGGGTGGCGCGAGTCGGTATAGTCTCCGTCGTGGCGAAAGGTGGTTATCTCTACGGGGTATCCCTCGGCAAGAACGGTAAGCGTGCCGTGCTTGAGGCCCGTCGGGATGGTTTTCATATCCGAGAAGACCTCAAGCATCTCGTCGGGTGTTGCCGAGGTGGTAAGGTCAAAGTCGGCGGGAGTGACACCGAGCAACAGGTCGCGAAGTCCCCCTCCCACAAGATATGCCTCATATCCCGCATCGGTGAGACGTCTTATTAAGTTGTCAACGTAGACGGGATATGTCATATTTGCTCCTTTATGTGTTATAAATTGTGATTTGTGGGGGTATTGTGTAGGGAGATAAACGAGCGATTTCTACAAACACTGTAGGGGCGGCCATTGGCCGTCCGTTCGGAATTTTTCGTCGTTTATTGCGGACGCGCAGTGCGCGCCCCTACAATCATAAATGATGTCTTGCTCTCTACAA
>JAZQYP010000027.1:0-17783 GCA_045633625.1 Eubacteriales bacterium | reverse complement strand
AGCGACTGAGGGATTGTTCACCTTAAATCTATATTTTACAATCCTTCCGTCACTCCGCCTTGCTTCGTGCCACCTCCCTTTACACAAGGGAGGCTAAAGAGTGATTTGCACTAAACAAACTCATCGACAAATCAAAATTTGGAACCAAATTAAATATATAAAAAGAGGTAAAATTTATGAAAGCAATACTTGTAAATGAAGATAAAAGCTTAAGATGGGACAACGTCCCCGACCCCGTGCTTCTTGAGGACGAGGTGCTTGTAAAAGTAGAATACGCGGCTCTCAACCGTGCCGATCTTATGCAAAGAGAGGGAGACTATCCCCCTCCCGCAGGCTGTCCCGAGTGGATGGGCCTTGAGGTGTCGGGCGAGATAGTCGAGATGACCGAGGGAGCAAAGGCTAAATCAAATTATAAAATAGGTGACAAGGTATGCGCTCTGCTCGGCGGTGGCGGATACGCGGAATACGTGTCTGTAAAGTACGATATGTGTATGCCCGTGCCCGAAAACTGCACGATGGCAGAGGCGGCGGCGATCCCCGAGGCGTATGCCACGGCATACCTCAAGCTCTTTGTTGAGGGACACGCGAAGGCGGGCGACACCCTTCTTATGCAGGCGGGCGCATCGGGCCTTGCGAGCGTTATCATTCCTATGGCAAAAGCATTTGGACTCCGCGTTATAACAACGGTTATCAGCGATCCCGAAGCAATTGCGCACCTCTGCGCTGACCTTGTGGTTGACACGAGAAAGGAAAATCTTCCCGAAATCCTCAAGAAAGAGGAGGAGGCGGGCAGAGCCGTTGACATCGCTATCGACTGCCTTGGCGGTCAGAATCTCGGCGATTGCCTCCCTTACGTTAAGTACGGCTGTCGCTGGATAGTTATTGCGGCACTTGCGGGAGTAAATACGACCATCGACCTCAAGAACATATACAAGAAGAACATCAGAATTATCGGTAGCACCCTTCGCTCACGTACTCCCGAAATGAAGGCTATGATCCTCTCTAATCTTGTAAACGAGGTGTGGGAGAAGGTCTCGTCGGGCGAGGTGAAGCCCACCATTCACGCTATCCTTCCCATCACCGAGGCCGAGGCGGCGCACGATATTCTCTACCGCGGCCAGAACGTCGGCAAGGTAGTGCTTAAGGTATAATGGACATCATAACGTTAAAGTACGGAGAGACCGTGCTTGAGGAAGGCGACGTTTTTAGAGGCGCCCGTATGGACGTCTATTTGCCTATCTCCTTTACGATCTATCTGATACAGACCGAAAGCAAAAACATTCTCGTTGACGCGGGCTGTGACGATGGCGCGGGATTTAAGATGTCAATTTTCAAAAATCCCGTTGGGGTCTTGGGAGAATACGGACTTGAGCCCGAGGATATAACCGACGTCATCATCACACACTCGCACTACGATCACACACAAGCCATAAAATACTATAAAAATGCTACGATCCATATTCAAAAGGACGAATATCAACAGGCAAAAAAGCGCATTCCCGACGACTTCCACGTTCATCTTATCGACGATGAGTTCGCGCTCGAAGAAAACATTATCATAAAGAAGATCGGCGGACATTCGGTGGGCTCGTGCATCGTTTTGGCTGATAATTACGTATTCTGCGGCGATGAGTGCTATTATAAGAAAAACCTGACCGACAAAATTTGCACGGGTATCTCCTGCAACGAGGCTGCAAGCGAGGCGTTTGTTGCAGAGTACGGCAAAGACAGCTATATTCCCCTTTTATTCCACGATCCCGACATAATGAGGGGCTCGGTTGGATATATGAAAATAAAGTAATCAGGAGGCATCTATATGCCAAAAAGAGAAGAAATACGAATTCGTGACCCCTTTATTTTAACGGATCACGAAAATAAATGCTACTATATGTACGGCACTACGGCGCTTGAGAGTGGCACTCTGCGCGCCAAAAATACCTTCTCGGTCTATAAAACCTATGATCTTGAGAATTTCTCAGATCCCATTACGGCTTTTGACGGCGGCAAGGTGGGATTTTGGGCGGACAAGGACTTCTGGGCGCCCGAGGTACATAAATACAACGGAAAATATTATTTATTTGGTAGCTGTAAGGCTGACGGCAAGTGCCGCGCAACACATATTTTCGTGTGCGACAGACCCGACGGCGAGTTTGTTCCGCTCACCGAGGAGCCCATCACCCCGCCCGATTGGGAATGTCTTGACGGCACCTTCTTTGTGGAGGACGGCGTGCCCTATATGGTTTTCTCTCACGAATGGGTGCAAATCAAAAACGGAGAGATATGCGCTATGCGTCTGAGCGACGACCTGACGCACGCGATCGGCGAGCCTGTCGTTCTTTTCAGAGCCGCCGACGATCCCGCTGTGACCGAGCTCAGACCCAACACCGATTGCTACGTTACCGACGGCCCATATCTTTTCCGAGAGGACGAAAAGATAACTATGATCTGGTCAAGCTTCTCTCGCGGAAGATATCTTGTACTTAAATCAAAGAGCGACACCCTCCTTGGCAAGTGGGAGCATCTCGGAAGTCAGTTTGACTTTGACGGAGGCCACGCCATGATATTTGAGCGTCTTGACGGCAAACGAATGATATCCCTCCACGCCCCAAACAAAGCCGACCTTGAACGAGCATTTTTCTATGAATATTAAAAGAAAGGAAAATAATATGAAACCTTCATTTGTTGAATACAACAAGCCACTTCTTTGCTGTATGATTCCCGACAGAACGCCCGAGGCGGCGATAGACACCATTATGAACGCCCACTTTGACGGAGCCGATGCCTTTGGCTTTCAGCTTGAGGGCTTTTTCCCCGAATATCTTAACGAGGAGAACTTCAGAAAGGTATTTAAGGCTTGTATGGGCAAGCCTATCTACGTTACAAGCTACCGCGGCCGCAGTAACCTTGAGAAGACCGACGATGAGTGCATGGAGGTCCTTTGGGCGGCTATACGCGCGGGCGCGACGATGGTTGACGTTATGGGAGACCTGTATGACAGGCAGACCTGCCAGATGACCTTCGACGAGGAGGCTGTGGCAAAGCAAAAGGCACTTATAGAGAAATTCCACGAGGCAGGAATCGAGGTACTTATGTCGAGCCATACTCACGCGCATCTTGACGAGGATACCCTCGTTATGTATGCAAAGGCGCAAAGAGAGCGCGGTGCTGACGTCTGCAAGATAGTAAATTACGGCAACACCCCCGAGGAGTCGGACGAAAACCTCAGAGCCATAATCAGGATCAACCGCGAGCTTGACGGTAAGTTCCTCTTCCTTGTAAACGGCGACTACTTCTACCCTATCCGTCAGATAGGAACGTCTCTTGGCGTTTGCATGTGGCTCTGCGTTCAGAATTACAACGAGGAAACGTCAAGAGAACAGCCCCTGCTCCGCGCGATGAAGGCTGTCAGAGATAATTTGTTTTATTAAGGAGATCAGGATATGGAAAACAAAAGAAGAGTTGCACTTATCACGGGCGCATCGGTCGGAATCGGTGAAACTACGGCAATAAAGCTTGCCGAGGAGGGCTGTGACCTCGTTCTCCTCGATATTAATGAAGAAAAATTAGCCCTCGCAAAAGAGAAATGCGAGGTGCACGGCACAAAAGTTTTGACGTACATTTGTGACATAAGCAAGGAAGAAGATGTTAATGCGGTTGTTGCCGATGCAACAAACAAGCTCGGAAGAATTGACATTCTCGTCAATAACGCGGCACTTTGGAGAGGCGCTGAGAGCTTCCTTCAGACGTCTACCGAGAAATGGAAGCTGTTTCTTGACATCAACGTCATGGGTATGGTCTACGTTACACGCGCAGTTCTTCCTAAAATGATAGAAAACAATTACGGAAAGATCGTAAACGTTGCAAGCGTTGCGGGAGTTTACGGCAACTCCGATATGGCTTGCTATTCGGCAACCAAGGGTGCTATGATAGCATTCACCAAGGCACTTGCCAAAGAGGTGGCGCAGAACGGCATCAGCGTCAACAGCGTCTCTCCAGGAACTGTTTCGGCACGCGTAGACGACGATCCCTATCACACTGTTCCTAATGATCTCTCATATATGGGCAGATCGGGCAGCGTTATGGAAAACGCCGAGCTTATCTGCTTCCTCGCCTCCGACAAAGCCCCCTACATCACAGGTCAGAACATACAGATCGACGGCTGTAGAAGAATGATATAAGTAAAAAAGCACCGCAGACCTTGTCTGCGGTGCTTTTTATCATATACCATCAATTATCAAATCAAAAATTCTATCCAAATAATTGCGGAAGGGCAGCACCCTCCCCTACAAATCCCGATAATTTTACAAAAAGCCTTTACATTTCTATTTTCCTATGCTATACTTAAAAATGCCAAACAAATTCAATATTCTGTGTAACACAAGTGTGTATTTTTATTTACGGTAAAAATACATGCTCCTTTTTGCATACTCATTTGTGTTATGTAGAATGAATTTGTTTGGCGACAATCGAGCTATGTGTTTTTCGGTGCGTATGGCTTCGGTTGTACGCACTTTTTATTTAGGAGGAGAAGATAGGTATGGATTATAACATCTTAGATGGTATATATAAAGACATTGGTAAAAAGATCAAACAGTTTGCAAAAGCATCATTCATAGTCGAGGCAATTGGAGCCATCATTACCGGATTGACTTTCTTATTTGATTGGGGGATTGAAGATGCTTGGTGGAGTCTTTTTATCATTATTTTTGGACCCGTTGTTGCGTGGGTTTTCTCTTGGTTTATATATGGGTTTGGAGAATTGATTGATACCAACTGTGAATCCGCTAAAAATACTCAATTATTATATTACAAAAAATATAGTATCACTATCGATGATATAAAAAAACAATCATCAAACTTTACAAGCACTACCGAGAACGCAAAAACAGCGAAAGATACCCCCCCTCAAAAAGACGGCAATACAAAAGTTAAATTGGAAACACATAAAGAAAACAAGCCGGCAGAACCACCCCTCAAAATTATTTGTCCTAAATGCAATGAGGACTTATCATTTATGGGATTTAAAAAAGGTAATTCGGCGCAATGTCCGTTCTGTTCATTTGAGTTTGCCGTTGAATAAAGAAAAAAGGAACCGCCCGACACCGAAACGGTTCCTTTTATTTTATTCTCCCGAATAGAATTTGTCTAGTTGCCAATGCATTGGATTTTCGCAGATATATTTATATATCTCATCATAATCATGGCGGTTTCTTACGATATGGTCATGAAATGAGCGTTGAAAGACCTTTTCACTCTCATCAATTTGGCATATTTCTTTTGATATACTATATTTAAGCCACCCAACTACACTAACAATCGTAGGGGAGGGGTCTGCCCTCCCGTCATTTATAATCGACAACAGCAAATGTACGTGATTCGGCATAATCACGTAATTATCAATAAATACGTCTTTAAATTTTTCAGATATTTTACCTATCCATTTATCCGCGATCTGACCATATCGCGATAATTGCGGGAGGGCAGACCCCTCCCCTACGATCTTTGAAAGAATGTTTCTCCTATTTTGAGTACATATTGTTATAAAATAAGCACCTGCGGAGCTGTAATCAAAATCCGCCAGCCTTGTAGGTTTTCTCTTTTTCATTTCGCCCATTTTCATCACCCACACAATTATATCACAAAAACGGCAGAGGAACAAGTCCTCTGCCGTTTTTATTTTACTTTACAACGATATTAACTATCTTATTGGGAACCGAAATTTCCTTAACTATCGTCTTGCCCTCGATAGCCGCGGCAACTCTCTCGTCTGCCTTAGCAGCGGCGATTGCGGCATCCTTATCACATCCCATGGGAAGCATTATAGTACCCCTCAGCTTGCCGTTTACCTGAACGGCAACCTCAACGGTGTCATCAACCGTCTTTGCCGCGTCAAACTTAGGCCAAGGCTCGTAAGCGATGGTATCGGTGTGTCCGAGTACCCCCCACATCTCCTCACAGATATGAGGACAGATGGGCGAGAGCATCTTGACAAAGCCCTCTGCGTACTCGCGTGAGCACTTGCCCTCTTTATATACGGCATTTACGAATATCATCATCTGCGAGATAGCCGTGTTAAATCCAAGAGCCTCAAAGTCCTCGGTTATCTTCTTGACGCTCTTGTGATAGATCTTCTCAAGCGCGGGAGTCTCGCCCTGGGCGATGTTTTCTGCCTCGGTGAAGAAGCTCCATACGCGGTTGAGGAACTTTCTCGCGCCCTCAACACCCGTGTTGCTCCAAGGCTTCGAGACCTCAAGCGGTCCCATGAACATCTCGTAAAGACGAAGTGTATCTGCACCGAAATCTCTTACTACGTCGCTGGGGTTTACAACGAACTCAGGGAATCTCTTACCCATCTTGATGCCGTTAGCACCGAGGATCATTCCCTGATGCACGAGCTTCTTAAAGGGCTCCTTGGTGGGAACAAGTCCCTTGTCATAGAGGTATCTGTTCCAGATTCTCGAATACATAAGGTGACCTACCGCGTGCTCGGGTCCTCCGATATAGAGGTCAACAGGCATCCAGTGCTCAAGAAGTCTCTTGTCGGCAAATTCCTTATCGTTCTTCGGGTCAATATAACGGAGGAAGTACCAAGACGAGCCTGCAGAGCCAGGCATTGTGGAGGTCTCTCTCTTACCCTTTACGCCGTCCTTATCGTAATTCTTCCACTCGGTCGCATTCTCAAGGGGAGCCTTACCGCCAACGCCCTTGTAGTTCTCAAGCTCAGGAAGCACTAAAGGAAGCTCCTCATCAGCAAGCACGTGTATCTTTCCATCCTCGCAGTGAACAACGGGAACGGGCTCGCCCCAATAACGCTGTCTTGCGAATATCCACTCTCTGAAGTGATAGTTTACAGTTCTCTTGGCAACGCCCATAGCCTCAAGCTTTGAGGTTATAGCCTCCTTTGCCTCCTCAACGGTGAGTCCTGTGAACTCCTCGGAACTTACGAGTCTATATCCCTTGCCGAGATAATCCTGCTTCTCGAATGCCTTCTCGGATACGTCAACGTGGCCGAGCTTTTCGTCACCGTCGATGACCTGTATCATATCGATATTATGCGCGATAGCGTACTCAAAGTCACGCTGATCGTGCGAGGGTACTGCCATAACCGCACCCGTGCCGTAGCTTGCGAGAACGAAGTCACCGATAAACATTCTGACTTCCTTGCCGTTTACGGGGTTGATACAGCTTACACCCTTAAGCTCACAGCCCGACTTGGTCTTATTGAGCTCGGTTCTATCCATATCGTTCTTCTTAAGAGTCTCGGCTATGTATGCCTCTACCTCTTCCTTGTTCTCGATGCGAGGCATAAGCGACTTAACTATCTCGCCGTCGGGAGCAAGCACCATAAAGGTGATACCGTAGATGGTCTCAATACAAGTTGTAAATATTGAGAACTCGCCACCGCCAACGATGTCGAACTTGACCTCAACACCCGTAGATTTGCCTATCCAGTTCTTCTGCATAAGCTTTGTTGACTCGGGCCAATCTATCTCCTCAAGTCCCTCAAGGAGCTTCTCGGCAAAAGCAGGCTGGTCGATGACCCACTGCTTCATATTCTTTCTTATAACGGGATAGCCGCCGCGCTCCGACTTGCCGTCGATGTCCTCGTCGTTCGAGAGAACGGTGCCAAGCTCCTCACACCAGTTAACGGGCATATCGATATACTGCGCGTAGCCGTCAAGATAGAGCTGCTTAAATATCCACTGCGTCCACTTATAAAAGTCGGCGTCACTCGTGGCAATTACCTTTGACCAGTCATAGTCAAAGCCAAGCTCGGTGAGCTGCTTTGAGAAGGTCTTTATGTTCGCCTGCGTAAAGCCGTTCGGGTGATTACCCGTGTTTACAGCATACTGCTCTGCGGGAAGACCGAAGGAGTCGTAGCCCATAGGATGAAGGACGTTATAGCCCTGCATTCTCTTCATACGGGAAACGATATCAGTCGCGGTATAGCCCTCGGGGTGACCTGCGTGAAGTCCTACGCCCGACGGGTAGGGGAACATATCGAGCACGTAATATTTGGGCTTTGAGAAATCCCAGACGTCAGTCTTAAAGGTCTCGTTCTTTGCCCAATACTCCTGCCACTTTTTTTCAACTTCAGAGTGATTGTACTTCATTTCTATATCCTCATCTATTAGTTTTTGTAGAGCTTCTCGAGGTTATAGAACTCTCTTGACTCTCTTGTAAATACGTGTACTAAAACGTGGCTGTAGTCCATAACTATCCACGAATTGTTGTCCTTACCCTCAACGTGATAAGGAAGAAGATTACGCAGACCCGTTCTGTACTCGACCTCGTCGACGAGCGACTTTATGTGTGTCGACGTGTTACCGCTTGCGATAACGAAATACTCGGCGATGACCGTCTTGTCGGCGACGGGAAGGACCTCGATATCAAACGCCTTCTTCGAGTCAAGCACCTCGGCAATAGCGTTCGCCAGCTCCTCGGCGGTTGCATTCTCAAGAGAAGGAAGCTCTTTTTGTACCATTTCAATGTTCTCTGTCATATTTATACCTCTGTTTTATAGTTGTCTATTATTTTAATCCATTCCCGCCCGTTTGTCAAGACGTAAAAGCTATTTGCCCGCTATCTCAAGACCTTCCTCAAGTATAGATTTAGCGTCGTGTACCTTGTAATCGGCAGGGGAATCGTATATTCTTCTGAATTCCTCGTATTTTTCATTAAGAAAGACTCTACCTGAGTCAAATGCGTCCTCATCAGCACTTCCGCCAAGAAACTCGTTTACTATCTTCATAGCCGACGGACGGGACATAACGTAATATGACGCCCCACTTGACGTGGCAGTCGCCTCCTCGCCCGCAAGGGTGACAAAGCGTATATTTTCACTCTCAACGGCAAGCGCGCCACCTATGAGTGCCGAGATCCTGTCAATCGATACGTTGGTCTTTATATCCCCAAGGACACGAAGGGCGATATTTGCCGCCTCGGTGACCGAAACTCCCGATTTTACCTCCCTTATAAGTGCCGCGAGGAAAAGCTTTTGCGCATCGATGCGCCCGATATCTCCTCTGACGTAGCCTGCGCGGTAGCGAACGAACTGCCTTGCCGCATTGCCGTCAAGCACGTTCCTTCCCTTCTTTATGTGTATCGAAAGCTTCTGCGCGGGATCCTCGTAATCCATGTCGAAGGGCACGTCCACCTCAACGCCACCGAGTGCGTCGACAATGTCACCTACGGCGTCAAGGTCAAGTGAGATATAGTAATCTATCGGAACTGCGAGCGATTTTGAGAGGAAATCGCAAAGCGCCTCCTCACTGCCAAGAGCCGAAACGGCTCCGTTTATTTTTTTATAATTACCGCTCGAAAACTCGGCGTAGGTGTCGCGAGGGATCTGCACGACCGCCACACTCTCATTTTTCTCATCGTAGGAAACGAGCATCATCATGTCGCAAAGACCCGACACGTTATCCTTGCCAAGCACCAAAAAATTGTGCCTGCTGCGCTGACTTGACGCGGGGAGTCCGCTCTCGATGTCTCCCTCGCCATCAGATTTGGCGGATGCCGATATGTCACTGTCAAAAAGAAGAGTTCTTACAGCGGCAAGTCCGACAAAAAGGAAAAGGAAGGCAAAAAGTCCTATAAGGCTGAATTTTAATACTTTTTTCATAGCAAATTCTCCATTTTTTAGTTATGTAGAATCTGCCTTCCTTTTTTATTTCGTTTGCATTTTTCTGACAAGGTCGTTTCTTGCGCGAACTGTGTCCTCGCTTATAACGGAGCCCGACTCAAGAAGACCTGTGATAGTCATATCAAAGGACAAAACAAGTGTTTTGTCAAGGTGCAAAAGTCGCTCTGCCATAGTCATTTTTTCGGGCGAAGCCCCAAAGAAATACTCACGCAAGCGCACGCAATCACGGAATTTTCGCGACATATCGATGTAGTCGGCAAGATATATGAGCTTTTCGGTAAGCGTCATTCCCTCTCTGCCCGTCGTGTGCCAACGCACTGCCGACACGACCTCATCGGTCGCAAACGCTTCGTATTCGCAGAAAATTATCACCGCCGCGCTACGCGCGTGGAAGGTCTTGGGAGCAAGGAGCTCCTCTGGCGCAATCCCGATTCCGTGATCTTTAAGTATCTCAAGATGCACCTCGTTAGCATACTCCTTCGTTACGTCGTGAAGGAGCGCCGCCGCACGAAGCATATCGGTCTTCTCAGGACAATACAGCTCACCAAGACGCACCGCCATTTTCTCTACCTCGGCGGTGTGAAAAAACCTCTTTTCACTCATTCTGCCCTTCACACTCTCATAAAGAGAGGCAAGAGCTTCCTCTGAAAATTTCATTTTTCACCTCAAAGATAAAGTCCGTGTTCCTTAATGTATCTCTCGACCGACGGTGTGACCATTCGCGAGATATCCTTGCCTTCCTTCACCGCACGTCTTATCTCGGTCGAGGAAAGCTCTATGGGGTCGACAACTATCTTGCGGAACATAACTCCGTACTTCTCATAGTATTCCCCAATTTTTGCAATTATCCGCGAGTCAAGCAAAGGGTCTTTTTCCCTTCTGACGTAGGTCGGATAACACATCTTAAAAATGTCCTCAAAGCGATACCACGTGTCAAAGGTGAGCACCATATCAGTACCGCAAAGAAGGAAAAGACGCGTGTTCGGCATCTCGAGCGCCTTGAGTGTGTCATACGTGTAGCTCTTTCCACCCCGTCTGATTTCAAGGTCGGAGATAACTACCCCCTCGACCCCCTCAAAGGCAAGCTCACACATACGGAGTCTGTGTACGGGATCATCCGACGCATCTATCTGCTTATGTGGTGGGATCGCCGTGGGGATTATGAAAAGATAATCGAGCTTCATCTGCGTCATAAACGCCTTTGCCGCCTCGACGTGTCCTATGTGGGCGGGGGCGAAGGTACCGCCGTAAATTCCCACGCGATTGTGATCCATTCCCGTCACAGCTCTATTTTCTTGTTCTTCGATTCGCGGTAAAGTATTATCTTCTTACCGATAACACCCGCGACCTCGGCACCCGTAGCCTCGGCAAGCACCTCTGCCGCCTCGCGAACGTCCTCGCTTGAGTTCTCAAGCACCGAAAGCTTGATAAGCTCGCGTGCCTCAAGGGCATCGCCAACCGTCTTTATTAAATTTTCACTGATGCCGCCCTTGCCTATCTGCATAATGGTAGGCTCGTTTGCGGCGAGCGAGCGAAGATACGCTCTTTGTTTTGATGTAAGCATATTTTACTGTTCCTTTGCTTTGTTGTGTAAAAATTCGGCAAGCATTCTCATCGCCTTGCCTCTGTGACTGATCGAATTCTTCTCGTCAGCCGTCATCTCGGCGTAGGTTTTATCCATCGGCTCGTAGTAGAAGAGAGGATCGTAGCCAAAGCCGCCCTCACCGCGATACTCGCTAAGCATCACACCCTCGGTCTCGCCTCTGAAAAGGTGCGGATGCTCCACGTCCTCGGGGAATACGCAAGCAACGACCGACACAAATTTCGCGCTTCTGTCACTCTTGTCGGAGAGATTTTTAAGAAGATACGCATTATTCGCCTCGTCGTCTCCGTGCTCACCCGCATATCTTGCCGAATAAACTCCCGGCGCGCCGTCAAGCGCATTTACCATAAGACCCGAATCGTCACCGACACCGATATAACCGCTCTTTGCGGCGGTGTATGCCTTGATATAGGCATTTTCCTCAAAGGTCTCTCCGTTCTCCTCTATCTCGCCGAAAATTCCCACGTCGTCAAGAGAAAGTATCTCGATATCGGGAATATTTTCCGAGAGAAGCTCACGAAGCTCCTTTATTTTTTTCGCATTACGCGATGCAAGTACAATTTTCATATTTCCTCTTTTGATCTGTCGAGTAGTTAGTTTGCGTTAAGGGTTTCTTGAAAACCTTTTTAAGAAAAAAGGTTTTCAAACTTTCCAAAAACTTTCAAAAGAAAGGGTAAAGCTCTCGCAGGACCTTGCTCCGCCCTTACGTGCTCACAACGGTCCGAAAGAAAATATTGCCTCAATAAAACCAAAGTTTTAAGGTTTTTGCCGAGCTTTTTGCAAAAAGCTCGCCGCCGGAGGCAAGATCATTCAAAGAGTGCCGTGACGAACTCGTGTGCGTCAAACTCCTGCATATCGTCGATCTTCTCGCCGACACCGGTGAATTTAACGGGGATAGAGAGCTCCTTCTTGATAGAAAGAACTATACCGCCCTTTGCCGTTCCGTCAAGCTTATTAAGCACAAGTCCCGTAATTTCTGCCGCGTTCTTGAATTCCTTTGCCTGAAGGACCGCGTTCTGTCCCGTGGTTGCATCAAGCACCAAAAGATTCTCGCGCGCCGCGTCGGGCAATTCTCTGTCAATTACACGGTTTATCTTTGCGAGCTCGTTCATAAGGTTGACCTTATTATGAAGTCTGCCCGCCGTATCAACGATAAGCACGTCAGCACCCTTGCGCTTGGCGTAGGCTATCGCATCGAAAACGACAGCCGCAGGGTCGCTTCCCTCGTTCTGCTTTACGATCTCAGCGCCCGAGCGCTCGCACCAGACGGCAAGCTGGTCTATCGCCGCCGCACGGAAGGTATCCGCCGCCGCCACAACGACCTTTTTGCCCTCGGATATGAGTCGGTTTGAGATCTTACCGATAGAGGTAGTCTTTCCCGCACCGTTGACACCGATAACAAGTATTACCGACGGGGTTGTGGAAAGATTCAAGGGCTCACCCTCACCGATCATCTCCGAGAGTATCTCACGGAGTGCCTCGGTGACCTGATCCTTCTCCTTGAGTCTGCCGTCCTTTATTCTCTCGCGAAGCTCCTCGATTATCTCCTCGGTCGCATTTACTCCCACGTCCGAGCAGATAAGAAGCTCCTCAAGCTCCTCAAGCAGATCCTCGTCGACCTTAACGAACGCCTTAAGCACGTTATCGACCTGTCCGAAGATCGCGTTTTTTGTTTTTTGAAGTCCGCTTTTAAGCTTATCCAAAAATGCCATCCCAGTCTTCTCCCTTTTTCTGAATATCGTCGATGTTAAGCTCAAGCACCTTCGAGATACCTCTTTGGGGCATAGTAACACCGTAAAGTCTGTTTGCCGCCTCCATAGTACCGCGGCGGTGTGTGATGAGCACGAACTGCGTGGAATCGGAATAACGCTTTATGTACTCTGCAAATCTTGCGACGTTGACCTCATCAAGCGCCGCCTCGATCTCGTCAAGGATACAGAAGGGCGTGGGATTTACCTTGGTTATCGCAAAGAAGAGCGCGATAGCGATAAATGCCTGCTCACCACCCGAAAGCTGAACCATATTCTTGATTATCTTTCCGGGAGGTGCCGCCTTAATTTCAATTCCACTTTCAAGCACGTTTTCGGGGTCGGTAAGGGAAAGCTCTGCCGAGCCGCCTCCGAAGAGCTCCTTGAAAACGGCGTTGAAGTTCTCGTTTATGAGGTTGAAGGTATCGACAAATGCCTCCTTCATCTCCACCTCAAGCTTTGAAATGATGTCAAGAAGATCCTTCTTCGACGCCGCAAGGTCATCAAGCTGAATCTTCATATAATCGTATCTTTCCTTGACTTCCTTATACTTATTCACGGCGTCAAGGTCAACGTTTCCGATAGCGCGGAGCTTGTTTCGACACTCGGTCTGCTTTGCTGCCGCCGCAGAGCGTGTCTCAGGCGTGAGCAGCTCGTATCCGAGAGCCACTGCGTCGCTACGCGTCATCTCGTGGTCGTCCCAAAGCCTTGATGCGAGCTTATCCTGCTCGTTGCGAAGGTTTTCGAGTCTGTTTTCCCACTTTGTGTATTCGCGGTAGATGAGCTCCTTGGTGTTCATCTTCTCGCGTATCTTTGCGTTTACCTCTGCGAGCTTTCTTTCGAACTCCTGCGAGCCCTCCTCGACCTCAGCACGCTTGGCGTTAAGAGCCGCAAGAGCCTTCTCGCCCTCGGCATACTCTTGTCTATTCGCCTCTTGAGAGACGCCTATCTCGCGAGCCTTTGCACAAAGCTCCTCTATGCGAGCCTTCTGCTCTGAGAGATCTGCCTTAGCGCGCTCTATTCTTTCGTCAGCCTGTGCCGTAAGCGCGATACCCGTCTCGATATCCTTCGCTATCTCGGAGATGGCGATATAAAGCTCTGTTACGCGCTTGTCTGCCGCCTCTCTTGCGTCGGCGGCGCCGTTCTTCTCAACGTCCTTCTTGGTTCTTACCGCCTTTATCTCCTCGATCTGCGCCTCGATCTGCGCCTCTCGCGCTATAAAGTCCTTTATATCGTCGTCGTATCTCGAATATGCCTCAAGCATCTCGCTATAATCGGCGCGAAGCTTGCCTGAGAGGGTGTTGTTGGCATCAAGCTTTGCGGTAAGATCTGCGATCTTTGTGTTCTCCGAGCCGAGAAGGATGTTAAGTATCTTCTTTTTGTCCTCTGCCGACTCCTTGTCAGCCTCAAGCTCGTTTATTTTTGCCTCAAGCTCCGAAAGTGCCTTCTCTGCCTTTGCGATAAGCTTCTTCTTTTCCTCAAGCTCACCCTCAAGCCTCTTTATCTCGGCAGTTCTGCCAAGAATATTTCCGCCCTTCTTGAGCGAACCGCCCGTAAATGAGCCACCCGTGTTTATCTGCTGTCCGTCAAGAGTAACTATCTTTACTCTGAACTGCACGCCCTTAGCCGCCACCGTCGCGTTGTCTATGTTGTCAAAGACAAGCGTTCTGCCAAGCAGGCTTTCTATTACGCCATCAAATTTCTTCTCGCGTGCAACGAGCTTGTCTGCCGTTGCGATAAATCCGTTATATCCCGCCGCATCACGCATCTCGACCGTTTCGGTCTGGGGCTTCATTGACGAGATCGGGAAGAAGGTTGCGCGTCCTGCCTCTGCCTTCTTGAGCGCGAACATAGCCGCCTTTGCGACCTCCTCGTCCTCAACGACGATGTGCTGAAGATTTGCCGCAAGTGCAGTCTCAACTGCGTTTACGTACTTATCCTCAACCGAGATGACCTGCGAAAGAGGTCCGTATATCTTGCCACACTTGTTGCCGTGTCTGTCGCATATCTCGCCCTCGGAGTATTTCTTCATCACGAAGCGCACGCTTCCCGAATATCCCTCGAACTGTGCCTCCATTGCGCGAATGGTATCGATTCTCTGCGAGAGAGTGTCGCGTGCTATCTTGCGAGAGGTGAGCGTCTCGTTTTCATCGTGACGCTTTACGTAAAGCTCGGTAAGAGCTCCCTCTGCCTTGACGATAGCCTCATCAGCCTCCGAAACAGACTTCTCATAGCCCTCTGCGGTCTTCTTTGCCGTCGCTACCTTTGTCTGAAGCTCACCGGAGAGAGCCTCGTATTCCTCTATTTGAGCAAGAACTGCCGAATGCTTGTCCGTATCGGAATTCTTTGCATTCTCAATGACCGAGCGACGAGCCTTGAGGTCTACTGCCTCCGACTCGAGCGCGTGGATATCGTAAAGCGCGCGGGCGATCTCAAAATCGAGCTCCTTCTCGCGCTCTGCCGCCGCTCTCTGCTCCTCTGCCGCCGCCTTCTGCTCGTCCTTGGTGGCAGCGAGCTTTACCTCAAGCTCGGCATTCTTCTTCAAGATGTCCTCTTTTGCCGCCTTCTCGCCCTCGACGAGTCTCTCAGCGTTTGCGGCAGAGCTCTCTCCCGCGGCAATCATCTCTTTAGTATGTAAAATATTCGTCTCGTTAACTCTATATTCACTCTCAAGCGTATAATTTGCGCTTGTCTGACGGCGAATGTCCTCAAGGAGAGCCTCGGACGCCTGCTTGCTCGTCTGGGACGCGGCAAAAAGACGCTCGTTCTGAGTCTCGTAGGACTTTATAGAATCCTCTGCCGTATCGAGATCAAACTTTGCGTGTCTGAAGCTTTCCTCAGCCTTGACAATATCTGAGCGAAGCTTGTCGGTGTCGTAAAGCCAAAGCTGAACGTCGACCTGCTTTTTCACCTCGAGAAGCTCGAGAGCGCGCTTTGCCTTTGCCGCCTCCTTCTCAAGAGGGCCTACCTGTGCCTCGACCTCAACGAAAATATCGTTGATACGGGTGATGTTGTCCTCGGTCGATGCGAGCTTGCGCTCCGACTCGCTCTTCTTGTGTCTATACTTAGCAATTCCTGCCGCATCCTCGAAGATATCACGTCTGTCATCACTCTTCTTTGAGATTATCTCGGCTATACGTCCCTGACCGATAATTGAATATCCGTCACGGCCGACACCGGTATTCATAAAGAGCTCGTAGATGTCGCGCAGACGAACGGCGCGGCGGTTGATAAAATACTCGCTCTCACCCGCGCGATAATAACGTCTCGTTACCGTCACCTCGTCATAGGGACAGTCAAGGCGCACGTCGGGGTCGGAGTTATCAAAGGTGACGGATACCTCGGCATAGCCCATAGGTCTGCGAGTATCGGCTCCGCCGAAGATGATGTCCTCCATCTTCGTGCCACGAATGCTCTTTGAGGAGACCTCACCAAGCACCCAACGCATTGCGTCCGAAATATTCGATTTTCCGCTTCCGTTAGGTCCGACGATAACGGTAGTACCACCCTCAAAGGTAAGCTTTGTTTTGTCGGGGAAGGATTTGAAGCCCTGAAGCTCAAGTGATTTAAGATACACGGCAGTTCTCCTTAACTCTTATTATTATAAATTAAATAATACTTAATAATATATTATAACCCAAAATCTCACTTTTTTCAAGCACTTTTACGCTCTTAAAGCCATATTTTTGTAGAAGTTTTGATTTATTTTTCTTTTTTTGTCCCACAGCCTTCGAAACGTTGCCGTTTTTGACGTAAACCGTGAGATTTTTGCCCTCGGTCACGCCCGAAAAGCCTGTGTCTATCTCGTGGCAGATGCGACTGAAATACAGCTCGCTCATTGCCATCTCACCGATAGCCGCGTCCGACGCGCCACCATAGACCTTTGAGTCGTCCGAAAGATTGTCTGACGCGCAAAGTCCAACTCGAATAACGGGTATGCCCGCCTCGTCAAAAATGTCAAGCACGGCGGCAGTCCTCTCAACCGCGTCTGCGGTGTTAAGGGGCATGTATGCGCCCACCCGCGCCATTTCGCACAGCTCGGTCGCAAAAAAGACAACTGTAGGATAGACCCTTGCACCATCAGCGCCAAGCGAGCAGATAACTTTTGCCGTCTCGCATTCTCTATTGACGTCAGAGTCGGGAAGTCCTATCATCATCTGCCCGATAAGCGAGAATCCGCGCTCCTTTATCATTCTGCATGCCGCCTCGGCGCACTCACGCGTATGACCTCTTTTTGAAGCGAGAAGCACCTCGTCGCACATACTCTGAAGCCCGAGCTCGATAGTTTTTACCGAGTAGTGCGAAAGAATATCGAGTATCTCGTCATTTATGTAGTCGGGGCGGGTCGAAAGCCTGATACTGCTTACTTTCCCCGCCTTAACGTACTCCTCGGCAATGTCAAGAAGCTCTGTCATAAGCCCCCTATCTATGCCCGTAAAGGAGCCGCCGAAGAAGGCTATCTCACAGACGTCGGTGTCCGCCACCGTCGACAAAACCGCCTCTATCTCCTCTCTTACCGACGAAATATTAAATTCCTCGTGCCCCGAGATCGAGCGTTGATTGCAAAAAACGCAGTTGTTGGGACACCCCATATGCGGTATGAAAATCGGTATATTTACGTGTCTCATTTCTATCCTTTTCATCGTTCAAATTTTGATTTGTCGGGGAGTTATATGCCGTGCTTGCACGGCGTGATATTGCTCACTGCGTTCGCAGTTATATTGTTCGCAACGCTCACAGTGATATTCTATTCGCCTCTAAATTACAACGCACGAAGTGCATATCA
>JAZQYP010000026.1:0-37192 GCA_045633625.1 Eubacteriales bacterium | reverse complement strand
ACAGCTCATCGGATCTGAGAAGATCGGTTCGGGACTCGTAAGCGTAATGGTTCGCGGAGACGTTGGTGCAGTTAAGGCTGCTGTTGAGGCAGGCGGTGCTGCAGCTGCAAGACTCGGCGAGGTTGTTGCAACTCACGTTATTCCCAGACCCCACTGCGACGTTGACAAGCTTCTTCCCAAGCTTGGCTAATATCAAAGCAGGTGAGTCTCCTTACCCGAAAGCCTTTTGGCTTTCGGGTGGAGGTGCTCAATATAGCCATTTTTGTATTTGAAAAATAAAAATTTATCGTTTATTTTCCAAATATGAAAATGACTGCGATATGCCGCAATACTTACGAAAGGAAAATGCTATGGATATTAAAAATCTTGATATAGCAGATATTGTCAGAAAGGTTATTGCCGAAATGGATGGAACACTTCCCTCCTCGGATAATAAAATTCCCGTTGGTATCTCTAATAAACACATACATCTTTCGAAGGAGGACGTTGAAACCTTGTTTGGCAAGGGATATGAGCTTACTCCTATGAAGGAGCTCTCACAACCCGGCCAGTATGCTTGCAAGGAGACACTTACGCTTGTTGGACCTTCTATGAGAGCTATTGAGGGTGTTCGTGTGCTTGGTCCTGTAAGAAAAACAAGCCAGGTCGAGATCTCTATGACTGATTCTTACGTTCTTAAGGTTAAGCCTCCTGTACGCGAGTCAGGAAAGACCGAGGGGTCGGCGCCTATTACCATAATTGGTCCTAAAGGTGTTGTTAACCTCAAGGAAGGATGCATAATCGCCAACAGACATATTCATATGAGCCCTTCTGACGCCGCAAGATTTGGCGTGCGTGACGGAGACTACATTGACGTTGACGCGTTCGAGGGAACAAGAAAAACAAGATGGTTTGACGTTCAGATAAGAGTAAACGAAGCCTTCAGACTTGAGATGCACGTTGACACCGACGATGCTAATGCCGTAGGATTTAAGAACGGTATGGCAGTAACACCTGTAAAAAAATAATTGATATAGAGGAAAACGATATGTTAAAAGGAAAAGTAGTTGGAACTATAGTTTCCACAAATAAGATCGAAAAGCTCGTTGGTTACAAATTCCTTGAGGTAAGAATTATTGATAACGATAAGCTTACCGATAAGTACATAGTTGCGGTTGACAATATGGTCAGTGCAGGTATAGGAGAAGAGGTACTCGTTACAACGGGTAGCAGTGCAAGAGCTGCTGTAGGTGACCTCAGCTCACCTGTTGATGCTGTTATCGTTGGAGTTGTAGACAAGAACGCTTAAATCAAAGCCTATAGGCAACAAAGGAATTAAATGTCAAATCTTGAACTAAAAAACATATTGCAGTCCTGCGGTATCGTCGGTGCGGGAGGAGCGGGTTTCCCCTCCTACGCAAAGCTTGCAGACGGCGCTGACCTTATGGTCATTAACTGTGCCGAATGCGAGCCACTGATCTATACCGAATATATGCTTATGCGTGAAGAGATGACGAAGATCGCCGAGGGCGCAAGACTCGTGATGAATCATCTCGGCATTACTCACACGTATATTTCGCTTAAGGAATACAGAGGAAAATTGCTCGGATATACCGACGGACAGTTTCTTGCCGACGGAGTCAGTGTCAGACTTATGCCTAACGTATACCCTATTGGCGATGAAATAAACTTAATATATCAGACGACCGGCAGACTTATAAAGCCCGGTAATCTACCTATATCGGCTGGCGTTATAGTATTCAACGGAGAGACGATATACAATATATATAACGCTCTCACGTACGGAACTCCCGTTACGGAAAAATGGGTGACAGTTGCAGGCAATATTCCCGAAAGACGCGTTGTAAAGGTGCCTATCGGAATGAGAGTTACCGAGCTCTTTAGAACACTTGGCATCAAAATGGCTGAAGACGAGGTGCTTTTTGATGGTGGACCTTCGATGGGTAAGATTGAAAATCCTGCGAACTCCATCATAACGAAGACTACTAATGCCCTGCTCATCATTCCCAATACGGCTCCCGCTGTTACACGCAAAAAGGTAAATATCGATGATATGATGAGGCGTGCGGCATCCTGCTGTTGTGCTTGTACAAGATGCACCGAGATGTGTCCAAGACACCTTCTTGGATATCCGCTTGAGCCGCACAAGATGATAAGAGCCGCGATGACGAACGTTGCTGATGAAAGCCCTGAGCTTGTAAAAACAGCAACTCTTTGCTGCTCGTGCGGAATTTGTGCCGAGGTCTGCTGTCAGGATATTTCTCCCAAGGACGTTATTGCTCATCTTAAGGGTGTTCTTGCAAAGAACAAGATAAGATATACATCGGGTAGCGAGAAATACAAGCCTTCGGCTGACCGTGAGTATAGAATGATACCCTCTGATAGATGGGAAAGCATGCTTGGCGTTAAGAAATATGAGGTCATTCCCGAATTAGTTGAAAAGACTGTCAAAGCCAAAAAGGTGGAAATAAGAATGGGCGGTCATATTGGCGCTCCTTCTGTTCCCGCCGTTAAGGTCGGCGACACTGTATCTATAGGTCAGACTGTTGCGACTGCGGCTGATGGGCTTTCTATTCCCCAGCACGCATCAATCGATGGTAAGGTCACCTTTGTATCCACTGAAAAAATCATAATTGAAGCATAAACACTAATATAAAAGTAGGTAAAAAATAAATGTATCAAGCAGTTGGTGTAATTGAAATAAAAAGCATAGCTAAAGGCATAGAGGCTACCGACGCGGCACTCAAGAGCGCAGGTATCAGTCTTATCTCCGCGCATCCTGCCTGCCCCGGTAAGTTTGAAATGATCATCACAGGTACTATCTCGAACGTCTCTTCAGCTGTTGATCACGTAAAGGAGCGCTTTGACGAAAAGCTTGTCGACTACTCCATTATGGGACGCATCGATCCGCAGGTTATAACCGCACTTTTTGGAACTCAACCCTCTGAAAAACGCGGAAGCCTTGGAATTATTGAGACCTTCTCTGCCGCAAGTGCCATCAAGGCAGCTGATATTGCGGTAAAGACTGCAAAGGTCGAGGTATTTGAGCTCCGAGTATCGAGAGGTATGGGCGGCAAGGGTGTCGTACTCGTTACAGGTGAGATCGGTGACGTTTCTGCTGCAGTTGAAGCAGGCTCTATGCACGCAAAAGATCAGGGCGTCTTCTGCTCGAGCTCTGTTATCGCCGCTCCCCACGAGGCTCTTTGGGAGCAAATGTAATTTAAGAAAGAGTGAAAAATATGGGCAAGATTTTATTTGAAATAAGAAAAAGCCCTCGAATTCAGAAGCTTATCGATTATCTCTACGCTAATATGCCTGAAATTGAGGCAGACCGCGCTGAGCTTGTAACCGAAAGCTATAAAATGACCGAGGGATTACCGATCATAAAGCGTAGATCGGCGGCATTTTGCCACATACTTAAAAATATACCGATAGTTATCCGCCCCGACGAGCTTATCGTTGGAAGCAACTCTATTGCTCCACGCGGATGTCAGACATTCCCTGAGTACTCTTTTGAGTGGCTTGAGCCCGAGTTTGACACTATCGCTACACGTGAGGCTGACCCCTTCTATATTTCCGACGAGACAAAGGCTCGTCTTAGTGCAGTTCATCCTTATTGGAAGGGCAAGACCGTCAGTGACCTCGCTATGTCCACTATGGACCCCGAGGTGCTCGACGTATTCCTTAATCACGGAGTTTTCACCGTTGGAAACTATTTCTACAACGGTGTAGGACATATTAACGTTGACTATGCAAAGGTAATCTACAAGGGACTTGAGTCTGTTATCGACGAGGCAAGAGCCGCTATGGCAAAGCTTTATATCGGTGACGGTGATTATCTTGCGAGAAAACAATTCCTTGAGGCTGTAATTGAGAGCTGTGAAGGCGTTATTGCTTATGCTCATAGATATGCAGAGCTTGCACGCAAGGAAGCGGCCGCTACATATGACACAACAAGACGTGCGGAGCTTCTCAAGATCGCTGAGAACTGTGAAAGAGTTCCCGCCAAGCCCGCAAGAAGCTTCTACGAGGCTTGTCAGGCATTTTGGTTTGTTCAGCAGCTCATTCAGTGTGAGTCGAGCGGACACTCTATTTCTCCTGGTAGATTTGATCAGTATATGTATCCCCTCTTCAAGGCTGATCTTGATAAGGGTGCTATTACTCACGAGCAGGCGCAGGAATACATCGACTGTATTTGGGTGAAGCTTAATGATCTTAACAAGGTAAGAGACGCGGCATCAGCAGAGGGCTTTGCCGGCTACGGTCTTTTCCAGAACCTTATCGTTGGCGGACAGAACGAAGAGGGTGTTGACGTTACCAACGACCTTTCTTATATGTGTCTTGAGGCTACGATGCACGTCAGACTCCCCCAGCCTTCTCTTTCGATCAGAGTTTGGAACTGCTCGCCTCACGATCTACTTATCAAGGCGGCGGCAGTTGTACGTGAGGGACTTGGTGTTCCCGCATTCTATAACGATGAGGTTATTATTCCTGCTATAATGGCTCGCGGACTCACACTTGAGGATGCGAGAGATTACTGTATAATCGGTTGCGTTGAACCCCAGAAGGGCGCAAAGACCGACGGCTGGCACGACGCGGCATTCTTCAATATGTGCCGTCCGCTTGAGCTTGTATTCTCAAACGGAATGGACAAGGGTAAGCTTATCGGACTTCGCACAGGCGAGGTTGAGAACATGAAGACCTTCGAGGAATTCTATGATGCTTACAAGAAGCAAGAGCTTCGTATGATCGAGATGATGGTCCACGCAGATAATGCAGTTGACTACGCTCATTCAGTAAGATGTCCTCTTCCCTTCGAGTCTTGCCTTTGTGACGATTGTATCTCTCTTGGCAAGAGCATTCAGGAGGGTGGCGCGCACTATAACTTTACAGGTCCTCAGGGATTTGGCATTGCAAATATGACCGATGCTCTTCTCGCTATAAAAACACTTGTGTTTGAAGAGAAAAAGGTTACAATGGCAGAGATGAAGCAGGCACTCACTGATAACTTCGGCAAGGGTATTATTCCCAAGAAGTCACTTGAGATCACCACCTCTGTTGCTAAGGAGCTCTCAGAGGGCGGTGTTAACGTTACACCCGACGTTATAAGAGCGATCTACACAAGCCTTACAACCGCTTCTACAGTTGACGAAACCAAGAAGAAGCGTTATCAGGAGATCCTTGATATGATCGAGGCTCTTCCTAAGTATGGTAACGATATACCCGAGATAGACGCGTTTGCACGTGAGGTCGGAAACACTTATACCAAGCCTTTTGAGAACTTCACAAATCCCAGAGGCGGTATATTCCAGGCAGGTCTTTATCCTGTTTCCGCAAACGTTCCGCTTGGATACCAGACGGGTGCTACCCCTGATGGCAGACTTGCATTTACACCTATTGCTGACGGTGTTGGCCCTGCATCCGGACGTGATATTCACGGTCCTACGGCAACAGCTAACTCGGTTGCAAGACTTGATCACGGAATCGCATCTAACGGCACTCTCTTTAATCAGAAGTTCCATCCCTCAGCACTTGCAGGAATGGCAAGCCTTGAAAAATTTGTGGCTTACCTGCGCGGATACTTTGATCAGAAGGGTATGCACGTTCAGTATAACGTGGTTTCAAAGGAAACGCTTCTTGATGCACAGAAGAATCCCGAAAAATATAAGAATCTCGTTGTAAGAGTTGCAGGATATAGTGCCCTCTTTACAACTCTCTCCCGCTCGCTTCAGGACGATATCATCAACCGTACCGAGCAGGGCGGAATCTAATTAACAATTACGTCCGGCCGTCTATGACGGCGGTCGGACGAATCTATCGAAAGGAGACGCTGTTATGGCAGACATATACGAGCAAAAGGGACGCATATTTGATATACAGCGTTTCTCCATCCACGACGGCCCCGGAATCAGAACAATAATCTTCCTCAAAGGCTGTTTCTTACGTTGCAAGTGGTGCTGCAACCCCGAATCACAGGAGTATAAGATACAAGATATGACTCTTGCGGGCAAAACTAAAACCGTAGGTCGTGACGTGACTGTCGCTGAACTTATGGACGAAATAGCAAAGGATGCTATATACTATAAGCGTAGCGGTGGCGGCGTGACCCTTTCGGGAGGCGAGTGTATGGCACAGCCCGAATTTTCAGAGGCACTTCTGCGTGCGATCCACGAATACGGTTATAATACAGCCATCGAAACGACCGCATTTGCTCGACGCGAGGTAGTTGATGCACTCCTTCCTCACGTTGACCACTTTCTTATGGATATAAAGCACGTAAATTCGTTTAAGCACAGGGAATTTACGGGCAAAGATAACGACTTAATACTTGAAAATGCAAAATACATCGCCGAGAACGCAAAACACCTTATAATAAGAGTTCCTACCGTTCCGACGTTTAACGATACACCCGAGGAGATCGCAAGCATCGCTCGCTTTGCCGACTCTCTCCCTAATGTCACCGAGCTTCATCTGCTTCCCTACCATAGACTTGGTCAGGACAAGTATGCAGGCATCGGTCGTGAATACACACTCTCTCATATAGCGCCTCCTACAAAGGAGCATATGGAAGAGCTACTTCGCGCGGCACAAAGCGTGTCGACAAAACTTAACGTACAAATTGGAGGTTAATATGCAGAACTCCTTTGAATATCAGGATAAAATGAGAATAGTCCAAGAGCTTGTCCCCGGTAGACAGATAACTCTTGCTCATATAATTGCAAACCCTGATCCAATTCTTTATCAGAAGATGGGACTTGACCCTTCACTCGACTACAACAAGGCGGCAATCGGTGTGCTCACCGTCAGCCCTGCAGAAACAGCGGTAATTACGGCCGACATAGCTCTCAAGGCTTCGGGAGCTGATCTTGGATTTGTGGATAGATTTTCGGGTACACTTATAATTACGGGCTCCGTCTCCGAGGTTGAGGCATCCTTTAATGCAATAGCAGAATATTTCCGCGATAGACTTCACTTTACAGTGTGCGAGGTCACAAGAACATAAAATGAAAAAGCTCATTTTAATGGGTCGCGTGGCAGCAGGCAAAACAACGCTTACACAGGCACTCAAGGGCGAGCAGATCCACTATTGCAAAACGCAGTACATCAATTATACTGACACTATAATCGACACTCCCGGCGAGTACACCGAGGTTCATACGCTTGCGGCGGCTCTTGGCGTTTATTCCTACGAGGCTGACGTTATCGGCCTTGTGGTAAGCTCAAACGAGCCCTTCTGCGTCTTCCCTCCAAATTGTACGTATCACGTAAACCGTGACGTCATTGGTATAATCACGGGAATAGACAAGCCTGATGCAAACGTACAGCTTTGCGAGCGCTGGCTACGCAATTGCGGCTGTGAAAAGCTCTTTTATATCAGCTCGTATACGGGCGAGGGACTTTCTGACATAATTGACTACTTAAATCAATAAATACAGGAGAACATTATGGCAATGACCACGACAATTTGCTTTGCCAACAATAAGGGCGGAAGCGGAAAATCTACCACCTGCGCAAACGTTGGATATGCTTTGAGCACGCTTGGCAAGAAGGTGCTTCTTATCGACGGAGACATGCAGATGAACCTCACACTCTCATTTTTTGATGATGAGCGCTCGCTTGACCTTGCCAAAAGCACAAGCAACCTTTATTACGGAATCGTTGAGCAAAGAGATCTTACTCCCTTCATTGTAAATACAGAGTACGAGGGTCTCGACCTTATTCCTTCATCAACTCTTATGAGCAGTATTGAATTTCAGCTTTTCACAAAGTGGCAAAGAGAATTCATTTTGTCAAGAGGTCTGAAAAACATAAAAGATTCCGGAAAATACGACTACATACTCATAGATGCTCCCCCTACACTTGGTTGTTGGGTAATGAACATAATGTGTGCATCTGACAAGCTTGTGATTCCTGTTGAAGCATCCCCTTGGGGACTTTTCGGACTTGCCAATATGTTTGAGTTTTATGAGCAGGTAAAGCTTGTATATCCCACGCTTGAAATTCTCGGTATTGCAATTACAAAGGCAAGTGAGAGAAAGAATTATTTTAAGCAGACAGTCGAAACACTTTCCTCACTTGATAACGTAAGACTTCTTGAGTCTATAATAAGAATCGATAGCACGGTTGAATGGTCACAGGACAATAGCAAGCCCGTTATGGCTTACAAAAAGTCAAGCCGTGCCGCACAAGAATATATGGAAATGGCAAAGGAGATAATGAAATATGCCGATAGGTAAGGATAGCATCACAAAAAGAGTTGCAAAGGTTGATACTACGGTAGTCGATACTGAAAAGCCTGCGACAACACCCAAAGCTCCCGCAAAGAAATCCACAACGTCTTCAAACACAAAGAAGCCTGCTTCAAAGACTACAACAAAAAAGCCCTCAACGGCAGTTATTGCAAATATTGCTCCTGAGACCGTAGAAGCAGTTGTCGGACACAAGGAAAATGAAAAATTCAATAAAGTAGAGCTTGGGCAAAACCTCCCCTACTATCTTCTTTAACAAAAAGCCCGAAAGTAAAACACTTTCGGGCTCTAATTAAAATTGTGACAACTATGAAAGGAGGTACGTATGAAAAGCGTTTTTAAGAGATATGAATTTAAGTACCTCATAACACCAGAACAATATGAGCGAATAAAAAAGGATACGGCAGATTATATGCTTCCCGACCCATATGGCAGAAGCACCATCCAAAGCCTATACTATGACACCCCTGACTCAAGACTCATACGTCGCTCCATAGAAAAGCCTGATTATAAAGAAAAAATGCGAGTCAGAAGCTACGGCATTGCAAATGCTGAGAGCACTGTTTTCGTTGAGCTTAAGAAAAAAGCTGATAAAGTTGTTTTTAAGAGAAGAATTTCCCTTCCTTACAAGTATGTTAAGGAGTTTATTAACGAGAAAAAGCACGTAAGCGGACAGATTGCAAACGAGATCAATTATTTCACAAAGGTATATCCCTCTCTCAGACCCGCAATGCTTTTGATCTATGACCGCGAAGCATTTTACTCGGAGAAATATTCCGATCTGCGAATCACCTTTGATACAAACGTGCGCTTCAGAGATTACGATCTTGATCTTTCTAGTGGCTATCACGGAGAACAAATAGCCAAGGATGGCATTCTTATGGAAATAAAATCATCCTCGGCTATGCCACTTCAGCTCGTGCATCTTCTGAGTGAGCTTAAAGTATATAAACGCTCGTTTTCAAAATACGGAACAGCATACTCAATAATTTTGCAAAGAAAAATGAAATCATTGGAGGATAATCATAATGGATAAATTATTTGGTAGTATATTTACAAATGGAATGACTCCCCTTACTTTTTTGATCTGTATCGTTTCTTCGTTTGTTATTGGAGCTATACTTTCACTTCTTACGTCAATAAGAAATACGTCAAGCAAAAGCTTCAAGGTAACTATCGCTATTCTTCCTGCTATTATAGCTCTCGTTATCTCAATGGTAAACGGCAATCTTGGTGCGGGAATTGCAGTTGCAGGTGCTTTTAGCTTGATCAGATTCAGATCTGTTCCCGGCAGTGCTAAGGAAATTACAGTTATCTTCCTTGCAACCGCTGCGGGTCTTGCGCTTGGAATGGGATACGTCGCTTATGCGTTTATTTTTACCGTTATATGCTCTGTCTTTTTCATCGTTCTCAACGTCTCGAGCTTTGGTGAAAGAAACAGCAACACACGTAACGTGCTTATCAGAATCACCGTCCCTGAGGACCTCAATTATATCGATGCATTTGATGATCTTTTTGAAGAATACACTAACGGCACAGAGCTTCAGAAAACAAAGCTTATCAATCTTGGAAGTATGTTCCGCCTTACATATCGCGCCAAGCTGAAGGATCCTTCAAAGCAAAAGGAGTTTGCAGACAAGCTTCGTGAGCGAAACGGAAATCTTGAAATAATGTTTACTCTTGAGGGTATGGGAGAAAATGAACTTTAAGGAGGATTTATGAAAATAACAAAAATCATCGCTTTTGTTTTGATATTTTCTTTTCTGCTTACTTTTGTTTCATGCAATGATTCGCAATCCGGACCAGATAACACGCACGAGAGCTCTGCGCCTGTAAGTGAAAGCCTTGTTGATAATGACCCTTTATTCAGAGAAAAGCTTAGTAAATTTGAAGCGTACAAAGGTTATTTTGAAGAGGACGCTGTTGATATCGAGGTTCATTGGATATCCGGTACCAAAGATTGCTACACACTCGAAGGAAACGTTTTAAGATTCAATAAAATTACAGAAGAAACTGTTTATGCCATATCGGGAAAGCTCAAGGGAAATATTATAATAGACGTTGGAGATGACTATAAATTTGATCTTGAAATGCATGGCTTTTCACTTATCTGTGATGATACAAATCCCGTATCAGTCCTAAGCGGAGACGAGGTTTCGCTAACCGCTAAAAAGGGCTACGAGAATTTTATATATGATACGAGACCCGCGATAAATCCAAACGATATATTTTCGAATAACGCTGCTGTTTTTTCAGAGACAAATCTTGAAATTTCAGGAAAAGGCTCTTTAACCGTTATTTCCGAAAGGAATAACGGCATACATACTAAAGATGACCTTCAGGTTAAAAATCTTACGCTTTTAGTTGCATGTGTTGATAATGCCTTAAAAGGAAACGATGAGGTTGAATTAATCTCAGCCAATGCTTGTCTTATAGCATCGGGCGGCGACGGAATAAAAACGTCCAACACTCATATATCTAAAAAAGGAAACCAAAAAGGCAACGTGGTCGCAACAGGTGGCACATATAATATATACGCCGCTTCAGAGCCTATCGATGCTGCACATGAGATACTGATTGACGAAAACACTACAATCGTTAATACATTTGAATATAAAGATTTGGATTCACTAACATAAAAAATACGGTGTGTAATACACACCGTATTTTTTATTTCACTGTATAATTTTTATATTCCTCGCCATTATCAAGTCTTCTGAATGAAAAAGATTTATTTTCATAAATTATATAGCTTTTAGGAGAGCTTTCCTTAGGTATCGAAGTCGAACCGGGGTTTATATATACGTTTTCATCTCCAAACGTAATGGCGGCAGGCACGTGAGTATGGCCGTGAAGAAGAACGCTTCCCTTTTTAAGATTCGAGGCATTATTCATATTAAAGTTATGTCCGTGAGTAACGAATATTTCGATACCGTCAAGCAAAATAAGTGAATGCTCGGATAGGATCGGGAAGTTGAGGACCATTTGGTCAACCTCGGTATCGCAGTTTCCTCGAACACATAAAAGCTCTTCCTTGACCGAATTTAGTAGCTCTATACACTTCTTTGGAGCATATCCTTCGGGCAGATCGTTTCTCGGGCCATGATATAGAAGATCACCGAGAAGTATCAGCTTTTGCGCTCCTGATTTTTTGTACTTATCAAGAAGCTTTATAAGACATTCGGCGTCACCGTGAATGTCGGATGCAATCATAAGTTTCATATTAAGTTACCTGATATTTCCGTTTCCTTTTATCAAATATTTATCGGTTGTAAGCGCAAAGAGTCCCATCGGTCCTCTTACGTGAAGCTTTTGTGTAGATATTCCTATCTCTGCACCAAAGCCAAATTCACCGCCATCGGTAAATCTTGTTGATGCGTTAACATAAACCGCCGCCGAATCGATCTCCTTAAGGAATCTATCTGCGTTCTCAGGAGTAGAGGTAATGATCGCCTCGCTGTGTCCTGTGCTGTACTTGTTAACGTGAGATATTGCATCAGAAAGACTGTCAACCACCTTCACAGTGAGTATATAATCATTGTATTCGGTATAATAATCCTCCTCTGTTGCTTCGATAGCCGTAGGAATAAGAACTCGTGTCTTGGGACAACCACGAAGCTCCACCTGATATTTTGAGGCTTCCTCAACAAATTTTGTAAGAAAACTCGGTGCTATACTAACGTTTACGAGCAGGGTCTCAACAGCGTTACAAACCGAAGGGCGAGAGCATTTTGCGTTGATTATGACCTTCATAGCCATATCAAAATCGGCACTATCATCGACGTATATATGACAGTTTCCCGCACCCGTTTCAATAACGGGAACCTTTGCATTGTCAACCACACTTCTGATAAGTCCCTTGCCACCTCGCGGGATAAGCGCGTCAACATATCCCCTCATAGACATAAGGTGAATAGCACTTTCTCTATCGGTCGATTCAATAAGCTCGACAGAGTGAGGATCGAATCCGCACGAATCAAGTGCGTTTTTCATTATTTTTACAAGTATTTTATTTGTATTTATTGCTTCTTTACCGCCTCGAAGCACTACAGTATTACCCGTCTTAAGACAAATAGCCGCAGAATCTACCGTAACGTTGGGTCTTGCCTCATAAATGATGGCAACAACACCGAGCGGCACCTTAATGCGTGTAATATCGATTCCCGACGGACGAGACCAGCTCTCGCTTTTGCCTACGGGATCATCAAGCATAACGAGCTCATTTATCGATGCGATCATAGAGCTTATGCGCTTTTCATCAAGCATAAGTCGATCAAGCATCGTCTTAGCAACTCCGTTTTCCTCAGCCGCCGCAAGGTCCTTATTATTTTCATCTATTATAGCCCCTACGTTCTCAGCAAGCAGCTCTGCAATTTTTTTGAGTATAATATTTTTTTCTTCAGTTGTTGCAAGAGCCATCGTTCGTGAGGCTTCCTTGGCAGTCTTGCACAAAAATTCTACTTCTTCCCTTATTGTCATAAGTCACTCCATTATTTTGCGAGAACCTTTTCTATCTCGCATATATAAAATCTATGATAATCCTTTTTGTCATAATTTTTCAAGAGCTCAGGTATGATAAATTTTTCCTCTCTTATATCGTCTGCATAAAGCTTTTTACACTCAAGAACAAGCTTTGCCTGATCGATTATCGGCACGCCGTTATCATATGAGACACTAAGACCTGTTTCCTTAAACTTATCAATATCTCTTCCGCTTTTTGTTCCACAAAGGCTGAGAGCCTTTCTATATTCTTCATCAAAAAATGAAAAGGAGAGATGTGATGCCTTTTCTGCAAACTCATAGGTATATCTCTGCGGTCTGATAAATGCCACGCAAACGTTCTTGTTCCAAAGCACTCCAAGGCACCCCCAGCTGGCAGTCATAGTGTTTACCTTCTCACCGTCAGATGCTGTTATGAGCATCCAATCAGA
Source organism: Eubacteriales bacterium (assembly GCA_045633625.1). Lineage (GTDB taxonomy): Bacteria > Bacillota > Clostridia > Oscillospirales > CAG-272 > HGM12713. The sequence goes on along the minus strand of JAZQYP010000026.1, from coordinate 24,012 downwards.
TCCGATAAGCTTTATGGCGTTTTCGGTTTCAATAGGCGATATTTCGTTAAATCCGTTCATAATTCTCCCCCTTATATTTACCTACTAATATAATATCAAAAAAAAACAATTTCGTCAATCTGTTTAATAAAAAAAGAACTATGCGCGGCATAGTTCTTTTCATTATTTGAGTGCCTTCTCAAAGGTTTCGAGTATCTTAAATCGCACGGTATAAGACGCATTTGAAGTATCGGTGATTATTTTATACTGCTCACTTGTAAATCCTACTTCAATAAGTGCGTCAGCATCCGAGGTTACACTCGCAGCAGACATACAAAGGGGCGGAAAAAGTACACACCACCAATTCTTGCCTGACGCATCACCAATCTTAACCTGCAACGACAGATATTTTCCTGCGGGAAAACACAAGGATTCATAATTTTTGGTGGGATAGTTTTCCTCTGTGAGACAAACACTCACATCATAAAAATACCCTTCATCTATTACACATTTTTGTGCAGCCGCCTCAATTGTATCAAGATTTGCACTGAATTTTTCTTTTGCATCATTTATGTTGAGTGTTTGTGTCAAAAAGTCATTTGATGTCGCAAGAACTGCATCACGAACTTTAAACTTCAGGCTTTGATCCTCGTCACTGTCCGAGTTTGCAATCACGTGCAGACGAATCACGTTATCATAAACCTCTGCCTCGCCGTGTGTAGGCAAAAGAAAAAGAAATAGCGCAGCAATACAAAAAACGGTGATTACTGAAATAATTTTATTCATAAAAAACTCCTTTTTGAAAGTGATGTATTCATCATTTGCCAAAAAGGAGTTGCTTATTCAATTAGATGAAAACTGCTAAAATTTCTCGGTAACTCATAGCCGAATTAAGTGTTATTTCACCTTGATATTTCTCAAGCTCAACTATTTTACCCTTACTTTTTACATAAGAAGAAAAGACAAACGGATTGCTTACAATACCATTTTGAGCAAGCTGCTGTGAAATTTCATCAACAGTCTGTCCTTTATTTATCACTAACGTGACTTCCCTTTCGGGCTTAACGAATGCGTACATATCGTTTGTGACGGTAATGATGGCACAGGATAAAAGTACTGCAAGAAAAAGAATAGGCAAAATGATACTCAATACGTGCTTAGTCTCAGTTTTCAGAAAATCAGCTCCTTTGATAACGGTTTTATTTGAGAAAAAGCGATATTATAATCGCTATTATGTAAACCGCTACAGATGCTATAGTGTACGGATCCTTAAGAACTGACAAATACGCATTTTTTCTTTCCTCATTCGTTCTAAATTCAGGCTTTCTGTACGCCGATGAAGCTCCGCTTCTGAGATGTTTACGATAAAGCCTTGAGGCTTCCATACAAAACAGTGCCGTAGAAAGAAGAAATACCGCGATCATAACGATCACAAGAAGCCTAGCGTCTCCCGATAAAATATATAACCTACCAAGATAAGGCTCGCCAAAAAGGCCAAAGACGTTATACAAGAAATGCGCTATTATTGTAGCATAAAGCGAGCGAGTAGCATACATAACAAGACAAAGCACTGCGCCGCAGAAAAGGTATACAGGAAAATTCTTGACACTGAAATGAAGAAGCGCAAAAAACAGTGAGCTCACTACTCCAGCACGTAAAACCCCGCCTCGCTCGTATTCGTTACAAAGAATTCCTCTGTATATAAACTCCTCGCAAATTGCGGGAAGCGCGGCATATGCAAGCACCAAATAGAGTGTATTTCCAACAGTCCCGTTATGCCTTGAAACAAAGGTATCGTATAACGTAAAGCTATCTGAAAGACTTTTTGCGCCACCAAAGAGTATACTGATCAAAACTCCGCCCGATATCATCAAAAATGACGCACAGATAATAGCGGGGATTGCATCAGGTGAGAATATCTTAAGTCTCAAGCGTCTCATATATTTTTCGCCGTTGAATTTACACCAAAGCGCGCCCGGCAAAATAAATATCATAAGCTGAAGAATTATGACGCTCATATACTCGTTATCTCGGTTGAGCAACGTCAAATCAATAAACTTCGAGATAAGCAAAAGTATATACGTTGCGAGCACTACCGTCATAGGTGAGAGAAAAATACTTACTTTTTTATTGTTTTCTCCATCCTCACTTATATTATACACAGGAGGTTTATTCTTAATAAAGCTTTTTATATTACTTAAAATATTTTTTTTATTATCTTTATCAGACATAAAGCACCTCCTTATCGGTTATTATCATATCGACATTTTTGTCAGTGGACTCTTTGGGTAAGACATCGCACAAGAAATCATCATAGCAAAGACCTGCAGAGATACCGCAAAAATCAGATAGGAATCTATCATAAAATCCCTTGCCGTAGCCAATTCTATATCCGTTTCGGTCAAAAACAAGAGCCGGAACAATGCAAAATGCCTTTTCCTCTTTGTAATATATCTCACAATCATCCTTCGGTTCAGGTATAGAGTAAGCACCCGCATCAAGCCACGATAGCTCCTCAATGAACTTAAACGTCAAATCGTAGGTATCGGTATGGCAGACGGGAAACGCTACCCTTTTACCGCAAGCAAGGGCGTGACGAACTATAGGCAAAATATCGGGCTCGTTTTTTATGGGATAATATGCAAGTATTATTTTAGAGCTTTTGAATCCCGCTGAATTTACCGTTTTTTCAAACAACAAGGCGTCAGCCTTATTTCTGTATTCTGAGGACAGCTCACTTCTCTTTTTGAGGTATTCGAGTCTTATCTTCTTTTTTTCTTCCATATCAGTCGGCAATAACTGCCTTTCGAAGCGCAAGAGATCTGTCTTCACCACAAAGAAGACCTACAAGCACAAGACCAAACTCTGTGGCAACGCCCATTCCCGCAGCTGTAATTATCTTGCCGTCAACAACTACCCTTTTGTCGGATATTTTTGCGCCCACAAGCTTTTGCTCAAATCCGGGATAACATATAGCTTCCTTGCCGCAAAGCAAACCTATACTGCCAAGAATTGACGGCGCGGCGCATATCGCGGCAACGTAAACGTCATTCTCAGTTGCTACGTCTATTGCTTTGTGAACAACTGCTGATGCGTCAAGATTTAGTGTTCCGGGCATTCCGCCGGGGAGGATTATCATCTCAAGCGTATCTCGGTCTAAGACAAGCTCGCTATCAGTAATATCTGCCTCAACCTTGATACCGTGAGCTCCGCATATCGTCTTATTACCAATGCCAACAGTAGCTACGTCAACACCGGCGCGGCGCAGAAGATCAAGAGGTGAGAGTGCCTCGATCTCTTCAAATCCATCTGCTAAAAACAAATATACCATAATCAAAACCTCCAATTTATCCGAATTAGGCTTGCCCGAAGGCAAGCCTACAAAAGTTATTTATTAAAAAATGCTACGAGATCAGCAAAGACAACCGTTGTTTCCTCACGCGTTTCAAGATCCTTGATCTTGACAACACCCGATTCAAGCTCGGATGCTCCCATTATAAGACAATGACTGTAATTATCCTTTACGGCATAGTCTATCTGCTTACCGAATTTCTTAGATCCAATATACGAGGAGCTCACAATTCCGTTGTCGCGAAGAAGAGCCACGATCTCAGAATACTTACTGTAAGGAACGTCGTCAAATCTTGTAACGAGAACCTTTGTGCCACACTTATATATATCGGGAACGAGCTTGTGAGTCACAAGGAAGTTCTCAAGCGTTACGTCACCAAAGCCAAATCCAACACCCGAAATATTTGTGTTCTTCACGAAAAGTCCCACAAGATTATCGTATCTTCCGCCACCGAACATAGCACGATTGTTCTCAGGAGCTTCGTCGAACACCTCAAAAACTGTACCCGTATAATAGTCAAGTCCGCGGATTATTCCAAAATCAAACACGCAGTATTTATCAAGACCAAGTGCACGAAGTGCCGCAAAAAGCTCTGTAAGCTCTGCAGATCCCTTTGAATCGGGGCAAAGCGCGCAAGCGGACTCAACGTCCATAGTATAGAGTGCGTCGATAGCCGCGATCTTCTTATCGTCAAGGCCAAGCTCGTGCATATCCTTCTCATACGCCTCTCTTGTAACCTTATTCTTTCTATCAACCACCTTTGAGACCTTACGGCTACCCTCGGCATCTGTTCCTGCAATAGACGCGATAACGTCGTTGAAGAAACGGCGGTTATTTATGTGAACCTTGAACATCGTCTCATCGGCATCAAACGCCTTGAGAAGCGATACCGCAGTCGAAATAACCTCAAGATCGGCCTCGTAGGTATCTGTTCCAAAAATATCTACGTTTACCTGCCAATGCTCACGAAGCCTACCTCTCTGGGGACGCTCGTATCTATAAAGATTCGGGATCGAGAACCACTTAAGCGGGAAATTAAGCTCACCAACCTTTGCCGCGACAAGTCGCGCGACTGTAGGAGTCATCTCGGGGCGGACTGCAAGACGTCTGCCGCCTCTGTCGGTAAAGTTGTAGGTCTGCTCATTAGCTATCTCCTCGCCGCTCTTTGCAATGTAAATATCGAGCGACTCAAGCATAGGTCCGTTATATTCCTCGAAAGCCGCAAGCTCAAGCGCTGCGCGGATCTTTCCAAAAAACCAGTTTCTGAGCTTCATATCTGCGGGATAGAAGTCTCTTGTTCCCTTATAAGGCTGTGTTGAAAGCAGTTGTGCACACATTTTTATCTTCCTCCGTACCGCTCTTGGCGGTATTTATTTTACAAAATTCAATACATAAAAATTATACCACACATAATAGATTTTGTCAATTATTATAAAGCAATAAAAAGATACCCGAACTAAAATTTGTTCGGGTATCAGTACTTATGAAAACATAGGATAGATTATCATGCCGAGTGCTGCCGAAATTAGTATCATTACTATCGGCGAGGGCTTTTTGTTTTTTATCTTCTTCCACACAAGAGCAACTCCAACTATAATTGCGAAAATGATAAGTCCTGCGATATCAGGCACAAACTCACTTTTTATAGTGGTAATCCCCAATAAATTTGAACAGAACATCGTAATAGCCGTTGCAGTTATTAATCCAACAACGACAGGTCTCACTCCCTCGAGGAAAGCATTTACAGTCTTATATTTAAGGAAATTTTTTATGACCGACGAGATAAGGAGAATAATTATAAAAGATGGCAGAACAACACCAAGTGTTGCAAGTGCTGAACCGAGTATTCCCGCCTCATTTGAACCTATAAAGGTCGCCATATTTATCGCAACGGGACCTGGGGTCGATTCAGATACTGCTATCATATTGAGAAATTCAGCTTCTGTGAGCCAACCGTGAGAGAGGACCTGCTCACGAACAAGCGGTATCATAGCATATCCGCCGCCAAACGTCGTGATACCTATATAAAAGAAGGTTATGAAAAGCTCAAAAAGGATCATTTCTCCACCTCCTCTTTAGCGCGAAGCTTGCCTATGAAATATATTACAAGTCCCGCGACACCGCCGATAAGAATATAAAATATTGCTGAAAACTTTACCGATAACAAGGAAAAAGCGACAAGAAGACCTACCGTTAAGCAAAATGCAACTATGCTAAAGGTATTTTTCTTGAGTCCCTTGAACATTTTAAGTCCTGCGGAAAGTATAAGATACACCACACAAGCCTGAATACCGCGGAATGCGTAAGCAACGTAGGAAAGGGACAAAAAAGCGTCAAAAAAGAGAGAGATCGTGTAAATTATTATAAATGACGGCATAACGACACCGAGTGTTGCACCCGCTGAGCCAAGTATACCTGCCCTTTTATATCCTATATAGGTTGCCGAGTTTATAGCGATAGGTCCGGGAGTTGACTCGGCAATCGCTACCATATCGAGGAATTCCTCTTTTTCAAGCCATTTTCTTTTTTCAACAAATTCATTTTCAAGCAAGGCGAGCATTGCATATCCGCCGCCAAAGGTAAATAATCCTATTTTGAACATTATGCAAAATAGTTTAAGAACGTGTTTAATTTTATTCATTATAACTCCATGTTAGTTTTTTCTATAATAGAATACTACAAATTACCTTTTTTGTCAAGTTTTATCTTGAAACTACTATATTCTCATATATAAGCTTATTAGAACAATGTTGTAAATATATCACACTTTTTATAAATATACTCTATTGTAAAATAATCCAAAAAATGATATGATTAATCTGTAAAATAGTAGTGAAAGGATATACGCTATGAAAAAAATTATTTCTTTATTTATTTGTGTCGTAATGCTCTTCAGTGCACTTCCGACACTTATCGCCGCTACTGACGAGACCGTCGTATCCCCCGTTGTCGACGGCGTAGTAGGTACAGGAGAATATTCCTATACCTCCGGAGAGCTTGCTTGCGCAGATCAAGATATAGCAAACACTCTTTACATTATTGAGGAATCTGTCAAGGTCCCTAACCGTAAGCTTGAGTATCTTATAAGCTCTGATGCAGACTACATCTACATTGCATATTGTGGATACGGAGAAATGTTCTCGGATCTTTACATATATCTTAATCCCAGCATTTCGTCGGGAGTAAGAGATACTGTCCGCCTCTACCTCCGTGCAGGCTGGAGAAACAACGGAATTATGGCCTCAGATGTCCAGATTTACACCGCTGATAACGTATCTACAGCAGGTAATTGGAGTGACTATGTCACAAACTGTGCTATAGGCACTTATGATGACAATAAGCTCAATGAAAACACAATTGAAATAAAGATAAAGCGCTCAGCCCTTAAGGCAGATGCGTACGACAAAATTGGCATAAGCATTCTTTCAAGACCTGAGCAGACTCACGCACCTGATGGTGGCTATGGCGAATGGGTATGGGGAACCGCTCCTGGATCATCTGTAGTTCCCTACCGTGATGATTATGGCTTCAACACTGCAGGCTTCCATTCCTTTGAGCTCTCGAACGCGCCTTCTACCAGTGTAGAGGACAACGTATCAGACACAGAGAAGGAAGAAAACAGTCCTTGGAAAGACGAAAGAGTAACCCCTCTTGAGGACTACGACTTCTCTATTGCTGTTATCGGAGACACTCAGATGGTGACCTGGCATCACGTAAATCCCAACAATCCGCAGGAAAATATTTTGGAGCATACGTACGGATGGATAATTGATAATAAAGACGAAAGAAAGATCGCCTTCTCTATAGGTCTTGGAGATATTACTGAGTTTGATCTTGACGTTGAATGGAAACATGCAACAAAAGAGATATTCAAGCAGGATGGCGTTCTTCCCTACGTAGCAATTCAAGGAAATCACGATTCAATTGCCCAGTACAATAAGTATATGGCAAATGACACGTATATGAAACAGCTCGAAGGCTTATATAAAAAAGGTGCAGTTGAAAATGCATACACCACCTTCTCTGCTTCGGGCATCGACTTTTTGGTCATAACGCTTGATTACGGTCCTGATGACGACGTTCTTGAGTGGGCAAGTGAGATCATCGAAGCACATCCCAATCACCGCGTTATTATTGCAACACACTCTTATCTTTACTCAACAGGTAGACCCGGAAAGCCCGGAGAGAGCCTTCAGGCTACCGCAGACTCAGAGTCTGTAAGCGGAGGACCCGACTCAAATAACGGTATCGATATCTGGAACGAGCTTGCCTCTCAATACGAGAACATCTTCCTTGTACTTTCCGGACACATTGACCCCGATGAGCTTGTAGCTACACAGCTTAAGGGTAAAAACGGAAATATTGTAACGCAAATACTTTGCGACCCGCAGCGCATTGACAAGGTTGACCGTCCTACAGGAATGATCGCTATGCTTTACTTCTCCGAGGACGGAAACAAGATGCAGGTTGAATGGTACTCTCCTTATCAGGATATGTATTACGGTGACAACAACCAGTTCACTATTGATCTCCATATTGACGATGAGAAGATCCCTGTTGTTATTTCCGACAATCAGTTTGATCTTGGAGCATTTGGTCAGGAGCATTATTACACAGGCACACCTACTACTTCTCCCGTTGCTGACGGTGTTGTAAATGCAGGTGAATATGCAGTTGAGATAAAGAATATTAATATTGAGGATGATGAAAAAGATCCCGGATTCTATTACCTCAATGCAAGCCAGACAAAAACCGATATCGAAAACGTTAACCTGTACGTAAGCCACGATGAAAGCTTCATTTACCTTGCGGCAGAAGTAACCGACAAAGCGCCTAACAACTACAAGGATTCTGTTAACTTCTATATCGGCACATCCGATAATATAAACGAGCTCACATCTTTCTATATACCCAGAACAGTTAACGGCGGAGTTGAGTGCTTTCCTTTTGGTTGGGAAAATATGTTTGATATGACACAAAGCATAGCTCCTCAGGCGGAGAAAGCTAGTGCTAACTATGTTGAGTCTAAGAAAACGCGCGATCAAAACGGTGTGGTTACTTATGAGATCGTGCTCAAAAAGGAAGCATTCTCTACAGAAGACTTTGACAAGATATTCTTTGGAGTAAAGATCACAACATCTGATGCCACACCACGAGATATGGATGTACTCTATATCGGATTTGACGCAGAACAGGTATCCTATAAATATCCGATGTATATGACCACAAGAGATAGAGTTCCCGTTCATGCACACGTCGTTTTCCTTGGTGAGAAGCCCGCAGAAACCGAGCCTCCTGTAACAGAGCCCGCAGATACTGATCCCGCTGACACCGAGCCTGTACAGTCGGAAACTGACGAAAAGATCGACCAGCCCGAAAGCGAGATAGAGCCCTCTGCCGATGGAGGCTGCTCATCGAGTATTGCTCTTCTTCCCTTCGTCATTCTCATGACTCTTGGAACAGCAATTACGGCAATTATCAAGAAAAAATAATTAAAACATAAAAAGAGCTGTATGCTTAAGCATACAGCGCTTTAATTTTATCCTTTTATTAACTCGATAAATTCATCAAAAGTCATTTTATCAATATATTTTGACACGTTTAAGTTAGAAATTTTATCAAGTCCTTGACCCTTGATCTGGTCTTCAAGCTCTTCTATGGGTAATACTCCAAAAAAATCACCCGAAATAACGATATCGTCAATAATATCCTTATTCAGCACCATTTCAATGTTTACAATACCGAAGGGATACTTTTTGTGTCTTATCACCTTGTAATTCGTAAGGTATCTCTTGGTAGAATATATCCACTCATCGCCCGAATTTCGCTCTCTGAGACGGTTTATCGCCTCATCCTCGGGAATTGCTCCCTTTTGCGCAGAATAACGCTCCATAACGAAATTTTCGATGCTATCAATAAAGGTATCAACAGATATATCATCGGAGAGAAGCTTTTTAATGTTTGTGACACGACTACTGTGCGATTTTACCGCATTATGCTCAAGCTTTTCCTTATTAGCACGAAGGACCTTTGACATTGTACCAACATCAGCATCGAACAAAAGCGTTCCATGGTGAAGAATCCTACCGTTTTCGGTGTGCTGCGCATTTCCCGACACCTTCTTACCATCACATTCAAGGTCATTTCTACCCGAAAGCTTGCATTCAACGCCAAAATGAGCAAGTGCATCAATAATAGGCTTTGTAAAATATTCGTAGTCAAGAGCACGCGCCTTTTCAGTTGACGTAATAAAAGTATAATTGACGTTGCCGAGGTCGTGATAAACCGCACCGCCGCCCGTTATTCTTCGTACAATATTTATGCCCTGCTCCCTTGCATATTCAAGTTCAACCTCAGCATAGGCATTCTGATTTTTGCCTATTATGACCGATGGGCCATTCTGCCAAAGCATAAAAATATCGTCCTCTGAATTTTTAAGTAAATATTCCTCAACCGCGAGGTTATAATACGGATCGTTTGTGTAAAGTCTTATAAATTTCATATTTTTAACAAATTTCGGGCATATTGCTATGCCCGAAATTAAATGTCCTAATATTTTATATACCCTTCTTAGCGCGCTCGATCTTCTCGATGTCTGTGAAGTTCTGCTGAGGAACGTATCCCGGAATGGGCATGATCTTCTCAGCGAGTGCATCGATTATCCAGCTTGCCTGCGGGAAGAAGCTCTTCTCAAGCTCGAAGGAAGGTGTGATCCAGTTACGAGAACCAACAACAACAGGAGGTCCATCGAGGTAATCGAATGCCATCTCAGTGATATTGGAAGCCATATCTCTCATTACGGAGTTACGCTCGCAAGCATCTCCAACGAAGAGGATCTTACCTGTCTTCTTAACAGACTCAAGAACCTTCTCATAGTTGAAAGGAACGATAGAACGAGTGTCGATGATCTCGGCAGAAATACCGTACTGCTCCTCAAGGATCTTTGCAGCCTCAAGTGCGCGGTAGAGAGAAGCACCGATAGTAACGATAGTAACGTCCTTACCTGCTCTCTTGATATCGGGCTCGCCGAAGGGGATCTCGAAGTGACCAACCGGTACTCCGTCCTCAACAAACTCCTCGCCGAAGCCGTAAACTCTCTGAGACTCGAAGAATACAACGGGGTCAGTGCCGTTAAGAGCACTTGTCATAAGACCCTTTGCATCTGTAGGAGTCGAGGGGAATACAACCTTAAGTCCGGGAATGTGAGCACAAAGTGCTGTCCAGTCCTGAGAGTGCTGTGCACCGTACTTCGAACCAACCGAAACACGGAGAACTATAGGCATCTTAAGAATACCTGCAGACATTGCCTGCCACTTAGCCATCTGGTTGAAGATCTCGTCGCCTGCACAACCGATAAAGTCAGCGTACATAAGCTCAACGATAGCACGACCGCCGCACATTGCGTAACCAACTGCCGAGCCAACGATAGCGGACTCAGAAATAGGAGAGTTGAAGAAGCGGTGGTAAGGAATAGCCTCGGTCATCTTCTTATAAACACCGAATGCTCCACCCCAGTCACGGTTATCCTCACCGTAAGCGATGAGAGTGGGATCCTCATAGAACTTGTCAATGATCGGCTCAAAGAGACCGTCGCATACGTTGTACATCTTCATCTTGGATACGGGCTTGCCGTTCTTATCCTTAGCTGTACGGATCTTGCCTGCGATCTCCTTGACTCTGGGGCACTCCTCCTTAGGCATCATAACGTCGGGCTCACGACCGGGATCCATACTAACAACCTTCTCGTTAGAGAACATGATAGAGGATATTGCGTCGGGCTCCTTGTTAAGGTCCATACGAGGCGAGATCTCGTCGTTGATAGCGAGCTTCATGATCTCTGTCATACGAGCGGTGATGGACTCGTGCATTGCTGCGAAATCCTCTTCCTTCGCTACGCCGCCAAGAATGAGCTTGGTCTTGAACGCAACGATAGGATCTGCTGCCTTCCAAGCCTCGATCTCCTCAGCTGTTCTGTAGGTAGACGAGTCGGAGGGAGAGTGACCGGAAACACGGTAGGTAACAACGTCGAGAAGCGCGGGACCCTTACCCTCGAGAAGGAGAGCCTTCTTACGAGTTACAGCATCGATAACTGCGAGAGGATCGTATCCGTTTACGCGCTCTGCGTGCATCTGGCTGGGATTGAAGCCTGCACCAAGACGAGCAACCATATCAAAGCCCATTGTCTCGCCGCGGGTCTGACCACCCATACCGTAGTGGTTGTTGAATACGTTGAAGAGGATAGGCATACCGCCATCGCTCCACTTGCCGTCCATACCCCAGAGCTTTGTGATCTGGTCCATAGAAGCGAAGTTGAGTGCCTCAAGAACGGGTCCACGGCCTGTAGCACCGTCTCCGCAGTTAGAGATAACGATACCGGGCTTGTGGTTAGATCTCTTATAAAGAGCTGCACCGAGTGCTATGGGAGCAGATGCACCAACGATAGCGTTGTTGGGCATAAGTCCGAAAGGAATGAAGAATGCGTGCATCGATCCGCCAAGACCACGATTGAAACCGGTCTTACGAGCGAATACCTCTGCAAGTGCACCGTAAAGAAGGAAGTTGATAGCGAGGTCCTTGATGTTATCGGACTTCATATGCTTCTCAACAACTGCGAGTACGGAACCGCCAAGGAACTCCTTCATTATGTCGTAAACTTCCTCGTCGGTAAGCTTCTCGATAGAGGAAAGTCCCTTTGCAAGAATCTCGCCGTGGCTACGGTGAGAACCGAAGGAAAGGTCGTTGATGTCAAGGCAGTAAGCCTCACCAACTGCAGATGCCTCCTGACCGATAGAAAGGTGAGCAGGACCGGGGTTGTTATACTCAACACCGTTGTAGTTGCTCTTAACCTTAACCTCGTTAAGCATTGTCTCGAACTCGCGAATGATTGCCATATCGCGATAGATTCTCATCATATCCTCTTTGGAATAGATCTTGAGCTCTTCCTTGAGGGTCTTATTGTACTGACATACGGGGATGTCCTCAAAATGAATGTAACCGGCGTCAAATGCTTTACCGGGATCTACATATTGACTCTTAGGCATTTTATATATCTCCTTTATAAATTATTACATAAACATAGACTCGCGGATAACCTCACATACTGTGGGGTGCGGGAATACCATCTTCTGAATATCCTCAACTCTCATCTCGGTCTCGACCATTATAGCTGCACCGTAGATTATCTCGGACGCATAGGAACCGAGCATATGGAGTCCTACGATATTCTTATGCTTCTTATCGGTGATAACCTTGAGTATTCCGTATCCGTGCTCGTTCTCTGCAACGTATCTTCCGCTGTACTTAAGTGTAACGGTCTTAACGTCAACGTCAAGTCCCTTCTCCTTTGCGCTTTCGGTTGTCTCACCAACAGACGCAACCTCGGGATTTGTGTATATAACCGAAGGAATAGAGTTGTAATTAATTCTGTCCTTCTTGCCGAGAATGTTGTTTATACAAACTTCGCCCTCTCTGTATGCTGTGTGAGCGAGCATAGACTTGCCGTTTACGTCGCCTGCAGCCCATACACCGGGAACGTTTGTCTTACCCATCTCGTTTGTAACGATAGCGCCACGCTCAAGCTTGAGGCCTATATTCTCGCAACCGATACCTGCAGTTCTTGCACGACGTCCAATAGAAACGAGTGCGTAATCTGCGGGGATCTCAACAACCTTGCCATCCTTCTCGTAGGTAACGGTCTTGTTCTTTATAGACGTTACTCTTGCACCGAGAATGAACTCAACACCGCGGGAAGCATAGTCCTTCTGAAGAAGGGTCGACATCTCTCTGTCAACGGCACCCGCGATATGATCGAGCATCTCAACAACGTAGACCTTTGAGCCTACAGAGTTGAAGTATGATGCCATCTCAAGTCCAATTACACCGCCTCCGACAACAACTATTGTCTTGGGGATATCGGTAAGGTCAAGTATCTCGCGGTTAGTAAGAGCGAAGCCCTCCTTAAGAGAGTCAGCAAGTCCGTCGATAGGAGGAAGCGCGGGAGAAGAACCGGTAGCGATAAGAAGCTGCTTACCAACGTACTCCTTATCACCTGCAGTGACAACGAAGCCCTCAGCATTTCTTTCCTTGATAACTGCACTTGCCTTAACTACTTCAACGCCGCACTTCTTGAGCTTAGCGCCGATACCCGAAACGAGCTGCTTTACAACACCGTTTTTGCGGTTTACAACAAATGCGTGGTCGATATCAGCAGAGCCGAAGGTTACACCGTAATCCTTCGAATGCTTTGCGTAATCGTAGATTTTTGCCGAATAAAGAAGAGTCTTTGTAGGAATGCAACCTTCATTAAGGCAGACACCGCCGAGTGCTCTTTCTTCAATTACAAGGGTCTTAAGACCTGCATGGCCTGCGCGCTCTGCGGCGTTATAGCCTGCGGGACCTCCGCCCAAAACTATAAGATCATACATTTTTATGTCCTTCTTTCGAGATTATTTTGCCATGAGAATATCGATATTCTCAAGTGCAAATGCGAGATCCTTAAGGATTCTTGCAGCATCAGCACCGTCAAGCGCTCTATGGTCAACTGTAAGAGAAAGACCCATTGCGGGGTAGATAACGTCCTCGCCGTTAACTTCCTTGATTCTCTTGGTTACGCAGTCAACACCAAGAATACCTGTCTGAGGAGGATTAACGATAGGTGTGAAGGACTCGATTCCCATAGATCCGAGATTGGATACTGTAAAGGTTGCGCCCTTGAGGTAATCGGGATTGATCGTTCCTGCCTGAGCCGCGGTGATAACTTCCTTAGACTGAATTGCGATCTCGTTAAGAGAGAGCTTTTCTGCGTGGAATACGGTGGGAACCATAAGTCCACGAGGAGTATCAACTGCAATACCGATATTTACTGTATTGAAGTATCTCATAGTATCGTCAAGATAGTGAGCATTAAGTCCCTTATGCTTGAGAGCTACACGGGATACTGCATAAAGAATGATATCGTTTATGGTGATATTTGCAAGGCCCATCTTCTCAGCGCCTGCCTTGAGAGACTTACGAAGCTCAAGGATCTTTGTTGCATCGAAGGAGGAGTTAAAGGTGAGCTGTGCCATAGAGGTAAGCGAAGCACACATCTGCTTTGCGATGATCTTTCTGATGTTGGGGATCTTAACGTCCTCATACTCAGCTACGGGTGCTGCAGTTACAGCCGATGCTGCAACGGGAGCCTCTGCGGGCTTATTAAGATCAGCAAGAACAACTCTGCCGTTAGCACCTGTTCCCTCAACCGCCGAGGTATATGTAGCCGAAGCTGCGCCGGAAACTGTGAGTCCCTTATCGAGAAGAGCCTGAACGTCGCGCTCGATAATTCTTCCGTTGGGGCCTGTGGGCTCAGCCTTAAGGAGATCAGCACCGGTTCTCTCAGCGAGATTCTTTGCTCTGGGAGAAATAGCTCCGTTTGCCTCAACAGCTACTGCTTCTGTTGCGGGAGCTGCTGTAGGAGCTGCTACCTCAGCCTTGGTCTCTTCAGCCGCGGGGGCCGTCGCTACGGGAGCATCCTCGCCTGCGGGTGCGAACTGAGCGAAATCCTCGCCATCAGCTCCAATAACGCAAACGTTCTGAAGACAGGGGACGTCGTCTCCCTCTTCGCTGAATATTGCCAAAATCTTGCCAGCCTCGGGTGCGGGCTCGTCGAACGAGGATTTATCGGTCTCGTAGGAGAAAAGTATATCGCCCTTCTCTACCGTATCGCCAACCTTTTTGTTCCAAGATGTGATGATACAGCTCTCAACGCTCTGTCCCTGACGCGGCATAATTACTACTGTTGCCATTTGATTCATTCCTTTCAATAGAAAATTCTTTGTCGTTTACTATTTTATCACTTAAGCTTACAAAAGTCAACCTATTTTGGTATTATTTTCAAATGTTTCGATAATAATTTAACAAAAAAATGAGGTATTCCGAGCATGCTCGGGATACCTCAAAATATTTATCAAAGAAGCTCCTTGCGAAGCTCGTCGCCGCTCTTTGCAGAAAGATATGCGGGAGGTACGTCAAAGACTGTTTTACATCCCGACATTCCCTCTTTTTTCATTCTGTAGGCGGCTCTTGCATATGCTACAAGAACTGACGAAGTAAATTCAGGGTTTGAGTCAAGTGTGAGCTTATATTCAACTATGTGAGTATTCTCGCCATTCCATCCCGTCTTGCCGCTTCTTATCACAACTCCGCCGTGAGGAATTCCCGAGTGATCTTTTGCGAGCTCCTCGGCACAAATAAAATGAACGGTTGTATCGTAATCGGCAAAATAGTTGGGCATCGTTTTGATTTCATTTTCGATCCGCTCAAGATCGGCACCCTCCTCTGCTACAACGAAGCACTCACGTGTGTGCTTCTGGCGTGTGGTAAGCTCAGGATTATCACCTCTTCTTACCGCCTCAAGCGCCTCAGGCACGGGTATTGTATACTGTCTTGCATCAATGACCCCCTCTATTCTTCTGATTGCGTCAGAATGTCCCTGACTTACTCCCTTTCCCCAGAAGGTATAGTCCTTTCCCTCAGGAAGAATTGCACCCGCAAGAAGTCTATTGAACGAGAACATACCGGGGTCCCATCCTACAGATATCATAGCAACATTTCCACCCTCTTTTGCCGCCGCATCGACTGCCGCAAAATGCTCTGGGATCTTCGCGTGTGTGTCAAAGCTGTCAACGACGTTAAAGTGTTTTGCATACTGCGGTGTCTGTACGGGAAGATCCTTCGCGCTGCCTCCGCAGATTATAAGCACGTCAATCTCTTCCTTCATATTCTCAAGATCGTCAACGCCATATACACGCACACCTTCGGTGAGTATCTTAACACTCTCGGGGGCGCGTCTTGTGAAAACGCCGCAAAGCTCCATATCAGAGTTCTGACGTATAGCACATTCTACGCCGCGGCCGAGATTTCCGTATCCTAAAATTGCAATCTTCATATATTTATCTCCAAAAACAAGGTTTCAAAATAACAAGGTTATTATATTACAAAATCCTTTTTTTGTCAATAAAATTAAGCATTCCTAATTCAATATTTTTCGATATATACCTTCTTGTCATCTCTTTTTTTGACAAGCTCTTAGGAAAATTCATATACTGCTATAGGTCGACACGGCCAAAAACAACAAAGGAGAAAATAAATGGCGACATTTACTAATATGGCAACGCTTTCCTATAACGGAAACGTAACTAATTCAAACATTGTAACAGGCACCATCAACGAATCCCTCTCAGCAACCAAAACGGCAGTCTCTGACAGCTACACCGACGGAGACGACGTAACCTATGTGATAAGCCTTGTTAACTCTGGCAATAGATCTCTTACAAATCTTTCGGTAACCGATGATCTCGGCGTTTATCTTGACGGTGACACAGCCTACGTTCCGCTTAACTACACTGAGGGTTCTCTGCGCTATTTTATAAACGGAGTTCTTCAGAACACACCTCCCACAGTAACGGTAGGAACTTCTCTTGTTATAAGTGGCGTTAGTATTCCTACAAACGGCAACACTACTCTCGTATATCAAACTGTTGCTAACAGCTACGCACCCCTTGCGAGTGGATCGCAGATCGTAAATTCTATAACGGTTACGGGTGACTGTATCACAGCTGTCGAGGCAAGCGAGACTATTACGGTAAGGGACGAGGCACAGCTTTCAATAACCAAGTCGGTCACACCTACAAACGTTACCGACAATTCACAGATAACCTATACCTTCGTTATACAGAATCTCGGCAACACTGCAGTTGAGGCAGGCAGTGATATCGTTCTTACAGACGTCTTTGATCCTGCCCTCTCGAATATTTCCGTAACACTTAACGGCGAGAGCTTTGAGTCTTACAGTTATAGTGAAGCAACAGGCGTATTTACTACCAACGAGGGCACTATAACCGTTCCTGCGGCAACGTTTGAGCGCAGAGAGGACGGCGTTATCGTAACAAGCCCCGGTGTAAGCACGCTTGTCATAACGGGAACAATTTAAGTCAAAGGTCTTGTAATTTCACCCTATTAGTGGTATACTACTCTTGAAATAATCATTTTCGAATGCCGTCGGCGTTTGCCGACGGCACGCTCTTAGGAGAAATTACGATGATAGAAATTATTTACGAGGACAAGGATCTTCTCGTGTGCATAAAGCCGCAAGGCACTATAAGTGAGATGGTGGAGGGATCATCAATATCCCTTCCTCATATTCTTATGGCGGAGTATGGATACAAGGAGCTTTATACGGTACATAGACTTGACAAGGACGTAAGCGGACTTATTGTTTACGCAAAGACCTCAGCATGCGCGGCGATACTCTCAAAGCAGATAACCGATGGAATATTCAAAAAAGAATACGTAGCAGCTCTTGAAGGCAAAACCGAGACACGCGGCACCCTTACCGATCTCTTATACTTTGACAGAAAGAAAAACAAATCTTACGTAGTTGACCGTGACCGACACGGCGTAAAACGTGCAGAGCTTAAATACGAGCTTACAGATTACAACGAGACCGACGATGTCTCAACTGTAAAAATAGAGCTTATCACCGGACGCACGCATCAGATACGCGTGCAGTTTGCCTCACGCAAGCACCCGGTACTCGGTGACAAGAAATATGGCTCAAGACACTCGGTAAAGCCAATACGCCTTTACTCTGCTTTTCTCTCGTTCATCTCCCCTTCATCTTTCGAACACCTTACATTTAATTCCTCGCCCGATTGGATAGGATAAAAAACGCTCATCACACCTGTGATGAGCGTCATTTTATTTATTCATAATATACTTGTCTATTGCAGTTGCGGCAGTCTTACCAGCACCCATAGCAAGAATTACTGTAGCGGCACCCGTAACGGCATCTCCGCCTGCGTAAACAGCCTTACGAGAGGTAAGTCCCGTCTCCTCATTTACGATAATTCCGCCCCATTTCTCAGTTTCAAGTCCTTCGGTGGTGTTCTTGATAAGAGGATTAGGTGACGTTCCAAGAGCCATGATAACGCAGTCGCAAGAAAGCTCAAATTCGCTCCCTTCAATTGCAATCGGCTTGGCTCTGCCTCGTTCGTCGGGCTCGGAAAGCTCCATTCTCTGACAGATCATACCGCTCACAAATCCGTTATCATCGCCAATAATCCTTACGGGGTTGGTGAGGAAATTAAAGTCTATTCCCTCCTCCATAGCGTGCTCGACCTCCTCGCGACGTGCGGGAAGCTCATTTTCAGTACGTCTATAAACGACAGATACGTCAGCACCCATACGCTTTGCACAGCGCGCGGCGTCCATAGCAACGTTTCCGCCACCTACAACACAAACCTTGCTTCCGTGCTGAATGGGCGTTGCACTGTCGGACTTGTATGCCTTCATAAGATTTATTCTCGTGAGATATTCGTTTGCGGAATAAACGCCCTTGAGTGATTCACCCTCGATATTCATAAACTTGGGAAGACCTGCTCCCGTACCGATAAATACCGCCTCAAAGCCATCCTCGAAAAGCTCGTCGATAGTAAGAGTTTTTCCTATAACAACGTTCGTTTCTATCTTTACGCCAAGAGCCTCAAGAGACGCAACTTCCTTTGCAACTATTGCCTTGGGGAGTCTGAATTCGGGAATTCCGTAAACAAGCACACCGCCGGCAGTATGAAGTGCCTCAAATACTGTGACCTCATACCCCTTTTTAGCAAGATCGCCCGCACAGGTAAGTCCCGAGGGACCAGAACCGACTATTGCGACCTTGTGCCCGTTTGTTGCAGGTCTTGCAGGCGCTCCTGTCGAATTTTCATTATGATAGTCTGCCGCAAATCGCTCAAGTCTGCCAATTGCAACAGGCTCATATTTTATTCCAAGCGTGCATCTGCTCTCACACTGTCTTTCCTGAGGACAAACTCTGCCGCACACTGCGGGGAGAGAGGAGGTCTCGGCAATCACACTGTACGCGCCCTCAAAATCCTTCTCCTTGATACGAGAGATAAAGCTCGGTATATTTACGCTCACGGGGCACCCCGCAACGCAAGGCATATTCTTGCAATTAAGACATCTCTCTGCCTCAAGGACAGCCGTTTCTGTCGTATAACCAAGAGCTACCTCGTCAAAATTTCTTGATCTTACGTCGGGAGCTTGTGCCGGCATTTCGTGTTTTTTCCGTATAATAGCCATACTCCCTCCTTAAGCCTTCTTAAACAAATTACAGCTCTCTTCGTATGCGTGACGCTCAAAATCGGCGTACATTTTACCTCTTGACATAGCCTCGTCAAAATCGATCTCATAGCCGTTAAAATCAGGACCGTCAACACACGCAAATTTTGTTACACGTCCGCCGTTCTGATGAAGCGTAAGTCTACAACCGCCGCACATTCCCGTGCCGTCTATCATAACGGGATTCATAGACACAGTTACAGGCACACCGTAGGGCTTTGCTGTCGCAACCACGAATTTCATCATAATGAGAGGACCGATAGTGATTATCATATCAAACTTCTCGCCCGACTCAAGCATCTCGCCAAGAGGAAGGGTAACGTTTCCGTGACGTCCGTACGAGCCGTCGTCGGTCATAACGATAAGCTTATCCGAGCAAGCCTTAAATTCGTCTTCAAGAATAAGAAGATCCTTATTTCTAAAGCCAATAATGCTTGTAACTTCAGCGCCAAGCTCGTGGAATTTCTCGGCAATAGGCATAGCGATAGCACAACCTACGCCACCACCAACGATGCATACCTTCTTTATTCCGTCGGTATGCGTCGCAACACCGAGAGGGCCGACAAAATCGCTTATATATTCACCCTCATCCTTTGCGCCAAGCTTTGCAGTCGTCGCTCCAACTACCTGAAAAATTATCTTTACCGTTCCCTCTTTGGCATCACAGCCTGCAACGGTAAGAGGTATTCTTTCACCTTCACCGTCAACCCTTAAAATAATAAACTGTCCTGGCTGAGCCTTCTTTGCAACGAGGGGCGCATCTATTTCCATTTGCGTTACAGTTGGATTAAGAACCTTTTTTCTGACTATCCTGAACATACGCATCTCCTAATACCATAATTGAGATTTTTATTATACAACTTTTTACGTTAATTGTCAAGTCACACAAGGGATATTGCACACTTTTTTATGCACCGAAACTTTTTCGTTTTACTATTTAATTATTGACAAAAAAATGCATATTTGATATACTAAAATCAGTAAATTAACATCATGAAAGGATTTCATCTATGAATAAGAATATTCTTGATTTCGGCGCTATCGGCGACGGCAAAACTCTGTGTAGTGCGGCTATTCAGGCAGCAATCGACGAGTGCTCGGCTACAGGCGGCGGACGCGTTACGGTTCCCGCAGGCACCTACGTTTCGGGTACGATCTGGTTCCGCGACAACGTAGACCTTCACCTTGAGCACGGCGCAACCATTAAGGCAAGCGGCAATATGGACGATTACAATGAGGTTGATGCATATCCTCAGAACGGCTCTAACCCCAAGGGTGAGAAGTGGGTAGGTCGTCATCTTATGATCGCTCTTGAGTGCAAGAACATCGCGCTCACAGGTACAGGCGTTATCGACGGAAGCGGTGACCTTTTCTACGCAGATCCCATTCACCACGCAAGATTTTGCTGGACAGAGGGACTTTCTTGGGCAAAGGACCTTGTAAACTACCGCCCCGGTCAGCTTATCTGCATTATCGAGTGTCAGAACATCCACGTTGAGAACGTAACACTTCAGAACATGACCTGCTGGGGACTCTTCCTCCACGGATGCGATTTTGCAGTTATCAACGGAATCAAGATCTATAATAACATTACTTACGCTAATACCGACGGAATTGACATCGACTCCTCGAGCCACGTTACAGTTACTAACTGTATCATTGAGACGGGTGACGATGCTATCGCAATCAGAGGAAATGCAGTTCAACTCAAGCAGAACGAGAAGGCTTGTGAGTTCGTTACGATCAGCAATTGTGTTCTCGGCTCGGCATCGAGCGTATTCCGTATAGGAGTTGGCTCAACTGTTATCCGCCACGTAAACGTTGATAACATCGTAGTTACAAGAGGAAGCTCCCTCTTCACATTTATGGCTGACTACCTCGGACGCGGTCACGTTTCTATGGAGGATGTTAACTTCAGAAACGTATCTGCAATAAATCTTGCATACTTCTGCGAGTTCTTTGAGCACAGCGGCGCTTACATCAAGAACATTAATATCGAGAACGTAAGAGCTGAGGCGTGCGCTCATACCTTCCTCAAGGCAACCAATAAGGGCTGTGTTGAGAATATCTGCTTCCGCAACATAGAGCTTACAATGACCGATTACATCACCGCAAGAAATGACGGCGAGATCGAGCAGCGCGGAAGATATATGTTTGAAGCAAAGGATATCGTTGGACTTAAGCTTGATAACTTCAAGATAAAGGCAACACCCGAGATAAGAGCACTTTGGGACGACGTTCTCAAGCTTGAGAACTGCTCTGACGTTGAATTTAACAGAGTATCTCTTCCGCAGTAAATAAAATAAAAAGGAGAAGCAATGCTTCTCCTTTTTTATAGAACGCTTAAAATGCTACCACTTAGAGCACTAAAAACGCTAGTACCAAATATAATCATGATAAGTGTAGGCTCTAGAAGCATCAACAAAACCGATAGAATAATAAGGCCTCTTGATTTATAAACCAAACCGATAATAAAGCCAACTAACGGAAAAAGAAATGCAAGAATGTACGCCCAACAACCCACGTTATCAGAATTATCTTCTTTCTTATAATTGTCATACTTATAACCGTCATAGCCACCTTTTTTCTCGCCTTTTTCGTATTTCTCTTCATTATAACGACCTTGAAGTATTTTTAATTCTTCATCTACTGAAAAACTTTTTACTATTGAATTCACTTCATTATTCTTTTTTACGGGTTCTTCAGGAATCTCTATTGTGTCATCTCCTTCTCCCATTAACAAATAGTCAATACTTACGTTAAATATTTTAGAAAGCTTAGGAAGAAGATCGATACCGGGCATACCACCGTTTTCCCATTTGCTTACGGATTTATCACTAACATTTAACATTGCGGCAAGCTCCGCCTGCGACCACCCGTTTTGTTTTCTAAGTGATGCTATTCTTTTTCCTATGTTGTTTTCCATGATATAGCCTTTCTAGTTTTTCAAGTAGTTATGTGGAAATTATATCACAAATTTATACAAAAATCAACCTCGTTTTATTTGAGTTTTGTTCTACTCGTAGTAGGAATTGTCTAATATGAGTAGATAAGACTATTTTGTGAGGATAATTCTACTCTCAAAAGACTTTTTATATAAAATGCATCAAAAAAATCTTGATAAGAAAATACAACAAAACTTGTTAATGACTTATTTCTCTAAAACCTCTTTTTATTATTGACAAAACAATTGAATTATGGTATTATATTGGAGTACGAAATTAAATATGCAGGTATGGCGGAACGAGCTGACATTGTCAGCGAAGCGCGAACGTATGTTCGCGTATCAAAGCGAGCCTGCGAGCTTTGTGCAGACAGCGCGCGCGTTCTGCCGAAGTAAAAACTTAATATGCGGGTATGGCGGAATTGGCAGCTTCGAGAACGAGCGCACCCAATCGGGTGATGAAGCGAGTTCGAGAAGGCGTAGAAACAAGGAGAATTTTGAGCGAACGCGAAAAAGGCGACTATGTTTTAAGCTGTCTCGCGGGGCGCGGCTGCCCCAAGCAAAACTTAATATGCGGGTATGGCGGAATTGGCAGACGCGCTAGATTCAGGTTCTAGTGGGGGCGACTTCGTGCAGGTTCAAGTCCTGTTACCCGCACCATAGCGAGTGTTCATAACTTCAAAAATGAACACTCGCTATTTTTTTGCCTAAAATAACTTGTGTTGAGCAGATTTTTCTGCTCTTTTTTGTTTTATACTGCGGTAGTCAAAAAGTTAACTTCCACACCGCTTCTGCTTTCAAGACTTACTCGACGTTTTCTATACCATTCGGGAATTGTCAAGCAACCAACAAAGCGATAGTGGATTACAATTCGCTGCGTCTTGTTTTTACCAGAGCCCTCAACGTGATAAACTTCTATCTTTTCGATAAGTTCTTTGAGTATTACCGGATTCAAGGTTTTCATTTCCATAAATCGTCTTACCGCTCGGAGAAAACTGTCCTTCTGTCCTCGCTTCTCTTCAAGATTTGCAAGTTCGTTTTGCATCGAGATGATGTTCTTCTGTGTTTGTTCGGTTTCGGCTTCATACTTGTGTGTCAGCTTCATAAACCAATCATCCGTAACCTTTCCGTTCACGTTATCCTCATAAACACGTTCGTACAATCTCTCAATCTCTTTTAACCTTGCATCCGAGGCAGCAATCGAGGCTTTTAATCTCTTCTGTTCTGAGGCAATATCATTATTTGTCTTTTCTTCAAGAATTGCTGCAAATTCTTCTTCCTCATCAATAAGATATTGTGCTACACATTGGAGTTCAGCCATCACTACCTGCTCAATAGAATCCACACGGATATAGTGCGTTTTCTCACAAGTACCTCTTGCCCCCTTATAATTGGAACAGTTGAAATATTTAATTTCAGAATTGGGATGATTAATGTTGTACCAAAGCTTACTTCCGCAATCAGCGCAATAAAGCAAATCAGCGAACATATTCTTTTCCCCGTTCTCTTTCTTTGGAGCACGACGTCTCGTCTTTGAAATATAACTCTGCACAATTTCAAAAGTTTCGCGATCTATAAT